>NZ_JBAIYU010000033.1:0-24697 GCF_036763085.1 Dendrosporobacter sp. 1207_IL3150 | reverse complement strand
TATTATGATTGTTTCCAAAGACATTATGTCTGTCCATTTTCGTGGCATAATTAAAACCTCCCGTCATAGTTATCCTACAACAGGAGGCTTTTTGTCACAATGTCTGTTTTGCTGGGTTCAGTTCAAAAGCTGCAGGCTTCATTGTTTAAGCATATTTTTTTAACAGTTCGGTCATATCATCTGATGGAAGCGGTTTACTGAACAGATAGCCTTGCATTTGAGTGCAGTTTTGTTCTTTTAAATAGCTTAACTGTTCCATGGTTTCAACACCTTCGGCAACAACATCTAATTTAAGACTTTGACCAAGTCCAATTATAGCTTTGGCAATAAAGGCACCATCTGACCCGCCTTTGATATCCTGGATAAATGATCGGTCAATTTTAAGCGAATTTATTGGAAAACGCTTTAGGTAAATGAGAGAAGAGTAACCCATACCAAAGTCATCAAGAGCAATTTTTATTCCTTGTTCCTTAAGCGAATTGAGAATCTCTACAGTATAATCAGCATACTTCATAGCAATAGTTTCGGTTATTTCAATTGTAAGCCACTTAGGGTCTAGCTGTGTACTTGTTAATTTATTAGCGATAAGTTTCAGCAAGCCGACTTGCTGAAATTGTTTAGCCGACAAATTGACTGATATATCGATTGGTGGAATTCCTAGCTCCTGCCAAAGTTTATTTTGTCTGCATGCTGTTTCCAAAACCCACTCGCCTATTGGAAGGATTGCTCCACATTCCTCAGCTATTGGGATAAAATCCGAAGGAGGTATTAACCCTTTAGTTGGGTGCTGCCAGCGTATTAATGCTTCAACACCAACAATCATGCCCGATACATTAACCTTCGGCTGATAATATAATACAAATTGCTCTTCTTCTAGAGCTTGATATAAGCTTGTTTCAATTTCCATACGCTTGGCTATGTGTGAATCCATATCGCGTATATAATACTGATATTTTCCTTTTCCTTGTTCCCTAGCTTTGAACATGGCAATATCAGCCATTTTCATTAGATTCTCAGCGTTACCGCTGTCATCCGGGTAGATAGCTATGCCAATTTTCGCAGTCATTCGAAAGGTAGTTTCAGCATAAGTCCATGGCTCTTTGATAACAGTGATAACCTTACGAGCTATGTTTGTTACTTCGAAGGTGTTAGTAATACCGGTGAGTAATATAATAAATTCGTCGCCGCCTAACCGGGCAAGGGTGCAATCTTTTGGTACACATGTTAGTAATCTTTGCGCAATCTGTTTTAGCATTTGATCGCCAGCAGTGTGGCCATGTGTATTATTTACCAGTTTAAAGTCATCTAGATCTATAAACATGATGGCGACTTTGTTATTGGAGATAGCGGCATTATCAATTGCAGCAACAAGTCGTTGTTCGATTAGCGCTCGGTTGGGAAGACCTGTAAGCGAGTCGTGATATGCCATATGCTCTACCGTATTATGATGTTGGATTTGTTCGGTAACATCTAAAAAATGAACAGCAAACAGACCATGTTCAGGACTATATGCTTCAATGTGATAATACTTTTGTGTCTCTGCAAAATAATCAGTAAAAGTAATAGGTTCACCGGTTAGAGCCACTTTCCCGTACTTTTCTATCCAGCTATTTTGAATATTAGGGAAAATCTCGCGAATTGATTTACCAATAACTCTTTCGCCCTTTAAGCCAGTGGCACGTTCAAAAGCAGGATTTATGTCCAAAAACAAATAGTCAATGGGGATACCGTTATCATCACAGATTATTTTGTGAAGAGCAAAAGCATTTATCATTTGATCAAAAAGTGCGCGGTATTCTTTTTGGTTTTTTAATAATGCAGTTGAACTGTCGCTTAGCTCAGCAACCTGATTTTTTAGTTGTTCCTTGCTAGCTGCAAGTTCGGCAAAAGCGACTTGTAAATCTTGATGGCTTTTACTCAGATTAGCCTCGGTATTAATAATTTTCTTTACAAAATTATTCGTAATCAAGTAAAGCAGCGCAGCAGTTAGTAATACAAAAATAAAGCCTTTTGAGATGCTCAGATATACTACATCACCAGTATTGAAGGATGCATCCAGAAAGATTTTATCCGTAATAAGAATCCATGAGGCCCCGATAAAAGCGTATAATAATGTTACTTTAAGTGGCAGATTTTTTATTATCAGGTCAGGGCCTTTATTTTGGGAAATATTCATATGAATTTTACGCTCCCCGATATATACTTAACGATTGAAAAATCTAATAAATATTTCGACACGATCTTACAATTTCCTGCAAATTAATGTATTTACTGTCAGGTATTTACTAATAAAATATTGTAAAATCTGTCTAAAGAAGCGAGTAATAGAATGTTTATATGTGGCATTTTGTATCGGCAAGACTTATTAAATGCATTTAAATATGTCTATCGAAAAAATAAGCTGAGACGCGAGGAAGTATTATGATTGTGGTGAATCTCTATATTGAGGTGATTAAATGTATTGGGAAAAACCAGGTATTGAAAATACCACTAAAACTATAGAATTAGCTTTAAGTACAGCGCAAGAGCGTAGGATCGAACATATAATAGTAGCATCGAGTACTGGAGAAACAGCAGTGCAGTTAGCTGAAAAGCTTAATAATTTTGTATGTGTAACATATGTAAATGGTTTTTTTGAACCAGGCCAATCAACAATGCTGAATGTAAATCGAAAGGTCTTAGAGCAAAGAGGTATAAAAATTTTATCAACAACTCACGTACTTTCAGGTGCTGAGCGGGGAATAAGCCGCAAGTTTCAGGGGAGCAATCCAGTTGAAATAATGGCAGCAGCATTGCGAATGCTTGGGCAGGGTGTTAAGGTTTGCACTGAGATTGCAATCATGGCATTAGACGCGGGGCTTATACCTTATGGACAGGAGGTAATAGCAATCGCTGGTACTGGTAAAGGGGCGGATACAGCAGTCATTGTAAAGCCCGCTCATGCTGCAAATGTTCTAGATACATATATATCAGAAATTATTTGTAAACCAAAGACAAAGTGAAAAGAAACACACAGCTGTTATATTGAAAAATAAATATTTCTAAAAAACTCATACAAAATATTTACGTTAATAGTATAATGAATTGTAAGTAATAATTAGGAAAAATAATGTGTAGGTGATGACAGCATAATGAAAGTTTACGCTTTTCAAGTAAGTGAAACTATGCGTATAGCTGAAATGTCTCGAACATATCAATCCTTGCATGGCTTGAGTACTAACATTACAGAAATATTAGATGAAGAAATTCAGATTAGGCAGCTTACTAATTCAATAGTAAAGACAATTGCTAAGGATGAAGCCGGTTTGGAAAACATCGAGGTAGCTCAAGATGAGTTTGGCAAATTGGTGGTAATCGGCAACAAAGATTTTTATTTCAGCCTTTCACATGCCGGAAAATGGCTTATTTGTGCCGTTGATACAAAGCCGGTAGGGGTATATATTGAACAAGTGCGCTCTTTAAGCACTAAAGAATTGAGTTGTGTCTTATCTAAAAGAGAGCAACAAGAGATGTTTATTAGATGCGATAATGATAGTCAGCGAATGCTCTACTTTTATAATTTGTGGACTCTAAAAGAAAGCTACTTTGAGGCGGTAGGACGAAAAGTACCATATAGCAGGGATTGCTATACGGTTAAAACTGATGATGATGATGGTAGCGTTAGGCTTGAAACAGACCAGCAAGACGACTACCCTACTTTATTTTATCGGCGGTACTGTCTTGACCCTCAATATAAGCTTGCTGTATGTGCCTCCCATACAGTCTTTCCTGCTTCGATAACTATGCAGAGCTTTTCGTGGAGGGGTGCCTGATGCTTCGGGTAAGCGACGATGTCCGCGATTATGTTAAAAATAAAGGCGGGGTTGTAACTATTTCCCATGGGTGTGATGCTGGAATGTGCTGTGGGCGAATAAACCTTGGTCCAACAGTCCGGTTAGGCAAGCCGGATAATCTGGAAGACTTTAATGAGTACCTATTAAATGGTATCAGTGTTTTTGTACCATTAAATTTTATATCACCATATTCTTTAAAGATAGTACTAGGAAAACTACTTTGGTTTAACACTCTCCATATTGAAGGCTGGAAATTAGTATAAGCTAAAATAAAGTCAAAAGGCCTGATTCCACAAAAGGAATCAGGCTTTTGTATTATGGTTATCATAATTGATAACCTGTTTTTAGATATCCATATCCAGGTATATTTCATCTGCGCAAGATATCACGGCTTGCCCAGCGGTAAGATCGGTGAGTAGTTTGATAAGCTCGTTTTCCCGCCCGCTAGGAGTTACTACCGTCAGTGTTACTTTTTCTGAGAAATCTTTTCGTAAAACTTTAATCTTATGAACTGCAAGCTGATGTTCAATAGAACTAAGCATAGAGTAATCAAGATCAACTATTACTTTTGTGTGTAAACATTTCAGGTTAACTCCAGCGGCGGTTATAACATTGCTTGCGGCTTTGCCGTATGCTCTAATTAATCCGCCTGCACCAAGTTTAATTCCTCCGAAGTAGCGGGTCACTACAATGACTGTATTTCTCAGTCCATTTTTTTTGATAGCCTCAAGGATTGGTTTCCCGGCTGTACCGCTCGGCTCGCCATCATCATCAGCCTTTTGCATATCATTTTCTCCAACCACATAGGCACTGCAATTATGAGTAGCATCCTGATGCTGTTTCTTTATACTATCAATAAATAGTACAGCCTCAGTTTCAGTTTGGGCATTATTTACAAAAGCTATAAAGCGGGACTTATCAACATATAATTCAATTTCAGCGAAACCTTTGACAGTGTTGTATTCTAAAAGCATTGTCGTAACTCCAAACACTCTTTTATAAATTGTTGGCAGTAAAATAACTTTATGCTATAATTATGGAAATTTCTCTCCTGTATAAATTAATTTTACTACTATATTCGCAAGAAGGGAAGTGTGTGACATGGAAGGAAAGAGTATTGCTCAGTCAGCCGTTGTTATGTCAGCAGTTATGCAGCCTAACCAAGCTAATCCAGCCGGAAACGTTCATGGTGGCGAAATCATGAAGATGATGGATAACGCCGCATTTGTTGTTGCTCAGCGCCATGCTCGTACCAATGTAGTAACGGCTCGTGTTGACGAATTAACTTTTCATCATCCTATTTTTGTAGGTAACTGGGTTACTTGCCGAGCGCATCTTACCTTTGTTGGACGCAGTTCAATGGAAGTAGCCGTTATTGTTGAGGTGGAGGATCTGTACAGTGACGAATCTTGTAAATGTGCTTTGACAGCATATTTTACTATGGTTGCGATTAATGCTGGCGGAAAACCGCTAAGGGTGACACCTTTAGAAATAACTAACGAAGCGGAGCAGCAAGCTTTTGATGAAGGTAAGAGTCGTTACGAAACCTATAAACAAAGAAAACATAAGAATACATAGTTAGCTAATAGAGCATAAACCTGAGAGATTACAAAAATGTAATTCTTTTCAGGTTATTTTTTATTGGTTAAAAACAAAAAATAGAAAAAACTTGAGAAATTTGAAATGTCCACCAAGTGCGAACTTTTTAAAATAATATCTAGTATTTAGAGTACTTCCTTGGTATAATGTATACAAGATACTAATACAGAAAATATGCGCAATTCAATTTGACGCATAAGGGGGAAATTCTATGCGAACAGAACGTGATTTTTTAGGTGAAGTACAGCTTCCGGATAATGTATACTACGGAGTACAAACCTTACGTGCTGTAACTAACTTTTCCATTACCGGTCATCGTCTAAGTCGTGAATTTATTGTAGCTTTAGCCGTTATAAAAAAGGCTTCAGCAAATGCTAATATAAAAGCCTGCTTATTATCCGAAAACATTGGTAAGGCAATAATTCAAGCCGCCGATGAAATAATCAGCGGTAAGTGGCATGATCAATTTGTTGTTGACCCTATCCAGGGTGGGGCTGGGACATCAATGAATATGAATGCTAACGAGGTAATAGCTAATCGTGCTATCGAAATCTTAGGCGGTCAAAAGGGCGAATATACTCTGGTATCGCCAAACAACCATGTTAATATGTCGCAATCAACTAACGACGTTATACCGACAGCTATTCGTATTGCAACTATCGTAAAGGGTAAGAAGTTAGTTAATGAACTTAGCGCTTTGGTAGATAGCTTCAATGATAAAGCTGTAAGTTTCCAAAATGTTTTAAAAATGGGCAGAACACATTTACAGGATGCTGTTCCGATTACCTTGGGGCAGGAATTTAAGGCTTACGCCGATGCTCTTTGCCGATCGATAAAGCGCATAGAAGTATCTATGAACAGCTTGAAAGAAATAAATATGGGGGCAACGGCAGTAGGTACAGGCTTAAATGCCGAACCGGTATATATTGCTGAAGTGGCTAAACAGATATCTCAGCTAACAGACGTTAATTATACTACTTCGCTTAATCTAATAGATGCAACGCAGAACACCGATGTTTTGGCCGATTTTTCTAGTACGTTAAAGGTTTGTGCCCTTACTCTATCTAAAATTTCTAATGACTTAAGACTTATGGCATCTGGACCTCGCACTGGCCTAAACGAGATATATTTACCAGCTCTACAACCTGGTTCTTCGATTATGCCCGGTAAGATTAACCCGGTTATTCCTGAGCTAGTAAATCAAGTAGCTTTTCAAGTAATAGGCAATGATCAAGCTGTGGCGCTGGCTGTAGAAGCAGGGCAATTAGAATTAAATGTAATGGAACCTGTCTTAGCTTATAATCTATTTAGCTCCTTAACCATTCTTACTAATGCGGTTAACGCCTTGAACTATAAGTGTATTCAGGGTATTAAGGCTAATGAAGAGAAATGCCGAGAAGCCGTCAACCGCAGTCTAGGAATTTTAACGGCACTTACGCCTCATATTGGTTATGAGCGGGCTTCTCTTATTGCGAAAGAAGCGCAGCAAACAGGCAAGCCAATTAGAGAGATAATATTAGAACAGAATCTTATGAATAATGATCAGCTGGATGTTATTCTGTCGCCAGGCGAAATGACTAAACCAGGTATCTCTGGCAAACAGTATATGGATCTTTATTGTAAAGTGTAAAAAATTCTTGAATAGGCAGGAATTATCCCCAATATTTACGAAAAGAGTTGCTATCATCAGATGAATGATAGCAACTCTTTTTATGGGGTGATAAAAATAAATGACATAATGGAAGTCGGCTTGGATTTCATTATTTTAGTTCAACAATTCAGAACTCCGTTTTTGGATGATCTTTTTCGAATCATAACCTTGATGGGCGAGGAGGAATTTTATTTAGCCGCATTGCCGATAATACTTTGGAATCTAGAATATTCGGTGGCTATAAGGCTAATAAGCTGTATCCTGTTATCACATTATTTCAATACTTTTATTAAAGATATTGTAAGTCAACCAAGACCTTTTATATATAATGCAGCTGTACAACTAACTCCAGCCAGTGGATATAGTTTTCCGAGCAATCATGCTCAGAATGGTTTGGTTTTTTGGGGTGGTTTAGGCTATTCATTACAAAAGAAGTCACTCTTTATGGCTGCTGGTGTAATAGCATTTTTGATTGGAGTTTCAAGGGTATACCTAGGAGTTCATTTCCCTAGTGATATTCTAGCAGGTTGGGTTTTCGGAATTTTAATGCTAAATTTATTCTTTAGGGGAAGTTTAATATCCGAATTAGCACCGAACTTTCGGGATTGGCGGTATGAGGCGGTTTTAGCACTGATAGTACCACTTTTGCTGCTAGCAGTTAGTCCTGTGCGTGACAATTGGGCAATAACAGCTGCTATTTCGGGTGGATGGTTTGGGGTTTTAATAAGAAAATATTTCATCAAAAACATACCGCAGAAATTTGAAAGTGACTGGAAGAATTCTGCACTAAGGGTTGTTTTTGGACTTTGCTCACTTGCATTGATTCTATATATATTGAAGGCAGCCTTGCCAAATGAAGAATCAAATATTTATAATATTTTCCGGTTCATACGTTATTGGTTGGCAACTATCTGGGCTATGGTGGGTGTTCCATGGGTGTTTAGTAAGATTAAATATATTGACCAGGGACGGAATTTCGATATGAGGAGATAATAGTTTAAAAGGTTTGTTTTATAGCAGCTTTAAAATTTTTGAATATTTTTTTGAATATATTTTACAACTCGCCCGTCTTCGATTACTATAACTATTCTTTGCTTTTTACGCTTTAAAGTATCAAGCGTACTTTGAGCAAAGTTTTGGCCTTCCGAATTATTATCTATATCTCCATTTGTAGTAACTATATGACAATTCATTTTAGTCGCTCCTTTCATAATGAAAAATAAAAAAACCCTTTCTGGAAGAAAGAGTTTGAACGTATTATAACTACGTCTCTCATCTTCCAGGATTACATCCTGGTGGAATTAGCACCACTGCATTTCTGCCGGTTGCCGGGTGTCATCGGGCCATTCCCTCGACCACTCTGGATAAGAGTCCAATATTTAATTTAGAGGTAATATTTAAATATTAATATGAGTTCTTCCAAATGTCAAGATGCATTTTTTCCTTTTACATAAGTATAACTGATGTGGGTAATTCTTGAGTTAATTGATTATTTTAATTGGTAAAGGAGTGAGCATTATGGTACAAAATGCAAGGATTGCAACATTTGCCGGAGGCTGCTTTTGGTGTATGGTTGGACCGTTCGAAGCGTTACCAGGAGTAGAAAAAGTGCTAGCAGGTTATACAGGAGGACATAAGCCGAATCCAACATATCAGGAAGTTTGCTACAATGATACCGGACACTATGAAGCAGTTCAAATTGAATTCAATCCTGAACAAGTAACATACAAGGATTTGCTCGATATTTTTTGGCGTCAGATTGATCCTACTGATCCAGGGGGGCAGTTTGCGGATCGTGGTCAATCATATCAAACGGCAATCTTTTATCACGATGAAGAGCAGAGGCAATTAGCTGAGGAATCTAAACAAGAGCTGGCTAAAAGCGGCAGGTTTGACCGTCCGATAGCCACAGCTATTCTACCGGCTGCCGTTTTTTATCCTGCCGAAGATTATCATCAAGGTTACTACCGTAAGAATGAAATGCATTATAATATGTACAAAGAAGGTTCGGGTCGAGCTTGTTATATAAAAAAACATTGGGGAAATGATGATAAGAAAAAAGCTCTAAAAGCTAAACTAACTCCGCTGCAATACGAAATTACCCAGAATAATGGAACTGAACCACCGTTTAGAAATGATTTTTGGGACGATAAACGTGAAGGAATTTACGTTGATATAGTATCTGGAGAGCCGCTGTTTAGTTCAATCGATAAATTTGATTCGGGCTGCGGCTGGCCTAGCTTTACTAAGCCCCTTAACGAAACTCAGATAAAAGAGAAAACTGATTTGAGTCACGGTATGGTTCGTACTGAGGTTAGAAGCAATGAAGCCGATTCGCATCTCGGTCATGTGTTTGATGATGGTCCTGGTCCGAAAGGACTGCGGTACTGTATTAATTCTGCGGCATTGCGCTTTATCCCTAAAGATGAACTTGTAGAACAAGGCTATGCCGAATATTTAAAGTTATTTTACGAATGAGTTAACTTTTCAGGTAAAGTATCACTAAGAATAAAAGCCGTAATGATACTTTACCTGATTTTTTAGGAGCTTGTGTTTTGTTTTTCCTCTATGGAGATTTTAGATGAAGTAGTTCCGCTCATAACAATATACACGGCAGCGAGTATTAGTGCTGTCCCGATAAAGAAGGATTGATTAAGGTGTTCGTCAAGTAAAGCCCATCCTAAAAAACTGCCGACAAGCGGTTGTAAGAAAAAGAATAATCCTGCCTGGTGTGATGGAACCAGTGCCAGGCCTTTATTCCAGAGAAAAAAAGCAACAGCAGTTGAGATTACAGCCAGATAGAGTATGCTAAGAATGATTGGCCAGCTTATAAGTAAAGCGAAATTTATGTTTGTAAATTCATAAGCAGCGACAGGAAAACTAGCGACAGTCGCTACAAGTATGCCAAACGTAGTGATCTGCAGAGCTGAGTAGATGTGAGAGATTTTTTTTGCTAAAACGGAGTAGTAACCCCAAAATAGAGCAGCAATTAATAGAAAAAGTGCTCCTTCTTGACTGCTTCCGGTGGAACCAAAGCCTGAGACTCCATTTATAATCATTACTCCGACGAATGACAGGGCAATTGACAGTAATTGGCGTGAAGTTATTTTCTCACGCAATAGCCATATTGCAAAAGCTGACTGGAAAACTGGTGATAATGTAGTTATTACTGCTCCCATATGGGCGGACGATAATTTTGTACCAATAAACTGTGCAGCTATGGATAGAAAGTAGCCGCAAAAGCCGATCTGAAATAAAGTTATTTTATTTAACCGGGGAATTATTGTGGTATTAGTGTACTTGCAGATGAGTGCCAGTACAAGGAATGAAATAAGGTACCGTAGAAACATAAGAGTAAAGGGTGGCACTATATCTAGGGCAAACTTACTTACAACATAAAGGCCGCCCCATATGCTAGCCGCGCCTGATAAGTAAATAGCGCCTAAGTTATTTTTACTCATAGACTTATAACCTCCAGTAGAAGATAGCACTATTTTAACAGATTATAGAGAAATATTTTTAGGTTAGAGTCTGTTCGTTTTTATCTTAAAATCAGATAGAGTCATTAATTATGACATTAGTCATTCACATGCGATTACGATTAAATGGTATTTCTAAACTGTAGAGGGGTCAGGCCTTCCAACTCAAGAAATGCTTTTGATAACGTAGACTGATGGCCATAACCTACCTGACAGGAGATATGCTGTAAAGAGTAATTGGTTGTCAACAGTAATTCTCTAGCTTTTTCTACTCTTAATCGCTGAATATACAACCTTGGAGTGGTTCCAGTATATTTTTGAAACCAATGGTGGTAGTGAGACTGATTATAATGTTCCATTGCTGCAAGCTGTTGTACGGTTAGTTTATTATGATAGTTTTCATGGATAAACTGAATGGATGAAGGTAATTTATTTGGTGCTATAAGGTGTATAGCATAGCGAAGTAAATCCTGAATGGATTGGTTATATGCAGGTTTTTCATGTACCTCTGAAAAGAGCAATGAACGTATTGCCTGCCAGCGATTATCAAACGTACTGATGATCTCAGGTTTTTTTGTTTGATTTAAGTTCGACTGTAAAAAATGAGTTGGAATATCAAATACAAAAAACTCGTTCTTATCTGCAGCAAAGAATGAGTGTTCTGAATCTGCAGGTATAAAAAGGACGTTATTCTCATTGGCAATTGCAGCGTGTGAATCAACGCTAACATTAAGGCAGCCAGTAATAGGGACCAGCAATTGAGCATATGGGTGCACATGATTATAAGGAGCTTTAGAATAAATCCTTCGTTCGCAAATTACATAGGACTGAGAAGTCATTGCAATCACCTGTTTCGCTTAAGTATGAATCAATGAGGGGTTGTAATATCGAGTTAAGCTTATTTGTAGCAGAGTTACTTTCTAGTTTAATAAGTTTAAGTTAAAGAGTAAACAAAAAACTGGGTAGATGATTTATCTTCGCCTTTTTCAGACTCATTTTAATATTGCGAATTTTTACGACCCTATTGCACCCTTATTTTTAATGTGTTATACTGACTTCAACTTAAGATTCTCTTAAGCGACGAAGCTTATAGGCATAATGTCTATAAGCTTTTTCTGTTTACTATAAGAAAGTATAAACTTTCTTACCTGCATAAGGGCAGCAGCAGCTTCTGCTTTCGCCAAAGGCTTGGTAAAAGCTGTGCTTTCTTTATTAATTTAATATCGTACCGGCAGGGGTAAGTTTTCTGTCGCAAAGCAAAGGAGCTATTTAGGTGGTCTTTATCACCGATAGCTCCTTTGCGCATTTAGCCCTGGCTGGTTGATAATTCTAATTATAAAAGGTGGTGGTCATTATAGAAAATGACGAGAGGCGTCGAAGCAATATAAAAGCTCCATAAGTAT
This sequence comes from Dendrosporobacter sp. 1207_IL3150, assembly GCF_036763085.1. Taxonomy (NCBI): domain Bacteria; kingdom Bacillati; phylum Bacillota; class Negativicutes; order Selenomonadales; family Sporomusaceae; genus Dendrosporobacter; species Dendrosporobacter sp. 1207_IL3150. The sequence goes on along the minus strand of NZ_JBAIYU010000033.1, from coordinate 12,732 downwards.
TCGCAGTACTTACGGAGCGGATGGCTAGTCTTTTACCCCTGGCAGGGCTTATTCGACGTGCCTTACTTTATTATAACCATCGTAATAATTAATTTCAAGCATCAATATATTGGAAATTTTAAGGAGGAAATGATTATGAGACAAGTTGCTATATATGGAAAAGGCGGTATTGGAAAATCCACTACTACTCAAAATACAGTTGCTGCACTGGCTGAAGCAGGAAAACAAGTAATGGTGGTTGGTTGTGACCCTAAAGCTGACTCTACTCGTCTTCTATTACACGGACTTTGCCAAAAAACAGTTCTAGACACACTAAGAGATGAAGGCGACGATATCGAGCTCGAGGATATCCTAAAGCCAGGTTATAGAAATACTCGCTGCGTAGAATCAGGCGGCCCAGAACCAGGCGTAGGCTGTGCAGGACGCGGTATTATAACCTCAATAAATTTGTTGGAATCTCTTGGAGCATACACTCCAGATCTTGATTATGTATTTTATGATGTTTTAGGCGATGTTGTTTGCGGTGGTTTCGCAATGCCGATCCGAGAGGGCAAAGCAGAAGAAATCTATATTGTAGCGTCTGGTGAACTAATGGCTCTCTATGCAGCTAACAATATTTCAAAAGGCATTCAAAAATATGCTCAAAACGGAAAAGTAAGACTTGGCGGAATTATCTGCAATAGCCGTAAAGTTGATGGTGAGCATGAAATGTTAAAAGCTTTTGCAGAAGAACTTGGCTCACAATTGATTCACTTTGTACCACGCGATAACCTGGTTCAAAGAGCAGAGATTAATAAGAAGACTGTTATCGATTATGACCCTACTGCTGATCAAGCAAACGAATATCGTCAACTAGCTAACAACATTGATGGCAATGATATGTTTGTTATTCCTAAACCAATGGTACAAGACCGTTTGGAACAACTAATGATGGAATACGGTCTTATTGAACTATAATTTTAAATAATATGACGGAGAGTGACGCTATGTTATTAGTTAGAGCGATAATTAGACCAGAAAAGAAAGACGAAGTTTTACTGGAATTAGCTAAGGCTGGCTTTAATGCAGCTACTGTCGTCGATGTTGTCGGCCGTGGTAAGCAAAAAGGGATTAAAATCGGCGGAATCGTATATGATGAGATTCCAAAAGCATTACTAATGATAGCAACACGAGACGAATATAAGGATGATATTATAAGCGTTATTCTTCGCTCAGCCAAAACTTCAGAAAAAGGGGCATACGGCGACGGGAAAATCTTTATCAGTGCTATAGATGAAGCTTATACAATATCTACCGGCGCTGCAGGCCTATAAGGAGGGCTGGCGATGAAAGAAATTATTGCAGTTATACGTATGAACAAAACCAATGATACCAAAAAAGCCTTAATTAAGGCTGGAGCTGCTGGTTTTACAGCATTTAAAGTAATGGGCCGAGGTAAATTGGTCAATGATGAGTCGATTATTATGGAACGTAAAAATAGACTGCTTAAATTAGCTGGCGATGAAGAGGCAGATACAGAAGTATTAATTGATGGGTTTTTAACAGGTGAACGCTTGTTTCCACGGCGTCTATTCACGGTGCTGGCAAAGGATGAAGATGTTAAAGGGATTGTTGATGCAATTATTGCAGCTAATCGTACTGAAAATAATGTCGGTGATGGTAAAATATTCGTTTTGCCGGTAATGGATGCAATTCGCGTTCGTACAGGTGAAACAGGTGAAACTGCAGTTTAATTAGAGCGTAGCGCAGAAAAGGAGGGCAAATTTATGGCTATGACGGAAAAACAATTAGAGGAGATACTAGCTAAGTATCCTTCGAAGGTTCAGAAGAACCGTAAAAAACACATACTTGTTAGAGATTCGGCGGCCGAGACTCCGCAGATTATAGAGGCAAATACCCGGACAATTCCAGGGATTATTACAAATCGGGGTTGCGCGTATGCTGGCTGCAAAGGTGTTGTAATTGGACCTTTAAAAGATATGGTTCATATTACTCACGGCCCAGTAGGTTGTGCTTATTACACCTGGGGTACCCGCCGTAATAAGGCTAAATCCGAAAACCCCGAAAAAAACTTTATCAACTATTGTTTTACCACCGATATGCAGGAAAGCGATATCGTATTCGGCGGTGAAAAGAAATTAGCTAAGGTTATTGATGATGTAATGGCAATTTTTAGTCCTAATGCTATATCGATTTCAGCAACTTGCCCGGTTGGCCTTATCGGTGACGATCTAGGAGCAGTAGCCAAAAGAGCTGAAGAAAAATATGGTATCCAAGTATTGTCCTTTAATTGCGAAGGGTATAAAGGCGTCAGCCAGTCAGCTGGGCATCATATTGCTAACAATGGCTTGATGGAGCATGTAATTGGTAAAGGTGATGCCGAAGAGGCACCTGCCAAATATGCTATAAACCTTCTTGGCGAATATAATATTGGCGGCGACGGCTGGGAAGTTGAACGAATATTAAAAGAAGTAGGCTATCATATTGTTACGATTATGACAGGTGATGGAACTTACGAAGATTTGAAGAATGCTCATGTTGCAGAACTTAACTTAGTACAGTGCCACCGTTCAATAAACTATATTGCTGAGATGCTGGAAATCAAGTACGGTACACCTTGGCTTAAAGTGAATTTCGTAGGCGTTCAAGCCACATGTGATACACTTCGCGATATAGCTCAGTATTTTGGCGACGAAGCGTTAATTCAAAAAACTGAAGAAGTGATTGCTAAAGAATTAGCCCGTATTGAAGCGAAAATAGATCAATATAAAAAGATTTGCGAAGGCAAAACTGCATTCTGTTTTGTAGGCGGTTCCCGTGGGCATCATTTTCAAGGCTTGTTTAAAGAATTAGGTATGGAAACAGTGCTTGCAGGCTATGAGTTTGCGCATCGTGATGACTATGAGGGACGGCAAGTTATCCCTGATATTAAGCTTGATGCTGATACCAAGAATATCCCTGACCTTCATGTGGAAAAAGATCCTGAGCGTTTCCGTCTTAAACTGTCACCTGAACGCTATGAAGAACTCAAGAAGAAAATACCACTTAGTCAATATTGTGGTATGAACGTTGAAATGAAAGATGGATCAGTTATCGTTGACGATTTGAATCATTTCGAAACAGAAGAATTTATTAAAATCCTAAAGCCGGATATTCTTGCTTCTGGTATCAAAGATAAATATGTAATTCAAAAAATGGGACTCCCATCAAAACAATTACATTCTTATGATTATAGCGGTCCATATGCCGGTTTTAATGGTGCATTGAACTTCGCAGAAGATATTTGCATGAGCTTCACTTCGCCAACTTGGAATTTCATTACTCCGCCGTGGAAAAATGAACCACTTTTAGTCGGTACAGTAACAGAAGAGGAAGGAGTGGCGTAAATGTTAGATTGTACACCAAAAGAGATAAAAGAACGTACTGGCGGCGGTTTAATTAATCCCGCGAAAACCTGCCAGCCGATTGGTGCTATGTATGCAGCACTAGGTATTCATAAATGCTTACCGCATAGTCACGGCTCTCAAGGCTGCTGCTCCTTTCACCGTATGCACTTAACCAGGCATTTTCGCGATCCGGTAATGGCGTCAACTAGCAGCTTCACCGAAGGATCTTCAGTATTTGGCGGCGGTGCAAATCTTAAAGCATCGATTAAGAACGTGTTTACTATGTATGACCCAGATGTAATTGCGGTTCATACAACTTGCCTTACTGAGACAATTGGTGATGATATTCCAAGCATCATACGTTCAGCAGAAGTACCGGAAGGCAAAGTAGTCATCCATGCAAACACTCCGAGTTATCAAGGTTCACATATTACTGGTTTCTCGAACATGGTAAAAGGTATGGTGAATTATTTTGCTGAAGCTACTGAGCCAATCAAAAAAGAACAAATAAATGTTATCCCCGGGTTCGTTAATCCGGCAGATATGCGCGAGATCAAAAGACTATTGAAACTAATTGGTGCAAAATCAGTTATGTTTCCTGATACTTCAGGGGTAGTCGATTCGCCAATGACTGGGGAGTTTCAAATGTATCCAGAGGGCGGAACTACTGTTGCTGAGCTAAAGGATGCTGGTAATTCTAAGCTTACTGTTGCGTTAGGGCGTTTTGCATCGAGCGACGGTGCAGAAGTACTAGCTAAGAAATGTCTAGTACCCGTTGCAACTCTAAAAACTCCGATTGGCATTAAGGCTACTGATGCGCTTTTAATGGTAGCAAGAAGAGCGTTTGCTAAAGAAATTCCGGCCGAGATTGAACTCGAACGAGGTCAGTTAGTTGATATCATGACCGATACTCATTTCCATTTCCACGGTAAAAAGGTAGCTATTTTTGGTGATCCTGATATCGTTACTGGTATTGCCGAATTTGTACTCAGTTTAGGTATGATACCGGTGCATGTACTAACTGGTACTCCTGGTGGGGCTATTGGATCGGCTGTAGGCAGCTTTGAAGAGGATATCCAAGAAATGCTGAGCCAAGCAGGAGTAAAAGGAAATGTTAAAGCTGGCGGCGATTTATTTACTTTCCATCAGTGGATAAAAAATGAACCAGTGGATTTGATAATTGGAAACACTTATGGAAAATACATTGCCCGTGCAGAAGATATTCCGCTAGTGCGCGTCGGCTTTCCTGTACTTGATCGAAGTGTACACTCGTATATGCCGATTGTTGGTTATCGGGGCGCAATGAGGCTGTTAGAAATGATCAGCAACGCTCTACTTGACCGTCAAGATCGCGATGCAGCCGATGAAGATTTTGAATTGGTAATGTAAATTTGACATAAATCTAACCTGGTAGCATCGGAATGCACCTCCGCGCAGAAGCTCTGTGTTCCCCATGCTTACTTGATCAATATTACTGGGAGGAAGTGATTGTTACGGAAGCGGCACTTGTAATAAAAGAAAGAAATGATTCTATTGCAAAAAAGGGGCGGCATAAAGCTCAGATAAAATGTGATACCGATAGTGTAGCTGGGTGTGTGAGCCAAAGGGCATGTGTTTTCTGTGGGGCAAGGGTAGTGCTTAATCCGATAACTGATGCTATCCATCTGGTGCATGGACCAATAGGCTGTGCCAGCTATACCTGGGATATTCGTGGTAGTTTAAGCAGTGGGGAGGAGCTTTATCGTAATAGCTTTTCAACTGATTTAAAAGAAAAAGATATTATATTTGGCGGAGAAAAAAAGCTGGCTAAAGCCATAGATGAATTAGTAGAAAAATATAATTCAAAATTAGTGTTTGTATATTCGACTTGCATAGTAGGAGTTATCGGCGATGATTTAGAGGCGATATGTAAAGCTGCAGCTAATAAGCATGGTATTGAAGTAATACCTGTGCAGTCGAGTGGCTTTATTGGTAATAAATCAGCTGGATATCGAGCTGCTTGCGATGCATTACTTCGTCTTATTGCGCCAGTCGAACCCCAAGAAATAAAGAAACGTAACAGTATTAATTACCTTGGTGATTTCAACTTAGCCGGAGAAGCTTGGATCATCCGAAACTATCTCCACGAAATGGGGGTAGATGTTAATACGGTATTTACCGGAGATTCCAGCTATGCTGAACTTAAATCGGCAACTACCGCAACGCTCAATATCATGCAGTGTGCTGGATCAATGACATATTTGGCTGAGAAGATGGAACGCCTCTATGATATTCCGTATTTACGGGTGTCCTTTCTAGGTATCGAAGATACTGTCAGGTCGCTGCGCCAGGTAGCTCTGGCGTTTGGCGACGCTGATGTTATTGCTAGAACTGAAGAACTTATAGCAAGAGAATTAGAGAGTGTCGAACCTATTCTAAAGTCATATCGTGAAAAACTTAAAGGTAAGAAAGCAGCCATCTATGTTGGCGGAGGCTTTAAGGCTATTTCGCTAATCAAGCAGTTTCGAGAAATTGGCATTGAAGTAGTAATGATTGGCACGCAAACTGGGCGAAGAGATGAATACGACACTATAAGCGATCTTGTGGATGAAGGTACAATAATTTTAGATGATGCTAATCCGGCTGAATTAGAAAAATTTATGGTTGAGCAAGGTGCAAATATTCTAGTTGGTGGAGTAAAAGAAAGACCTTTGGCTTATAAATTAGGTGTTTGTTTTATTGATCATAATCATGATCGAAAACATCCGTTAAGCGGTTTCGTCGGGGCAATTAATTTTGCTAAAGAAGTATATTCAACGGTTTGTTCGCCAGTCTGGAACTTTGTTCGTTAAAGGAGGGGAAGCTGTGGGTCTGGAAAACACCAATTACAAGAGTGTAAATGAAAATCCGTGCAGCATGTGCATGCCGATGGGAGCAATACTGCCATTTAAAGGAATTGAACAATCAATGGTTATTTTGCATGGGTCACAGGGCTGCAGCACTTATATGAGGCGGCATATTGCTGAGCATTTTAATGAGCCAGTGGATGTAGGGTCCTCGTCACTTAATGAAAAAGGTACGGTATATGGCGGAGAAGGTAACTTAAAACAAGCCTTGGATAACATAATTAAAGTTTACAACCCAAAGCTAATTGGTGTCTTAACAACTTGTTTAGCAGAAACAATCGGCGAAGATGTTAAAAGAATTACTAGTGATTTTATTTCTCATAATGGAATAAAAGATTTACCAATAGTGGCTGTGTCGACACCTGGCTATGGAGGGAATCATCCAGAAGGATATCTCTTAGCTGTAAAGAGTATTATCGAAGCGCTTACTCAAAAAGTTGAACCACACAACAGAGTTAACATTATTGTTCCTAATATTAGTCCTGCGGATATTCGAGAAATAAAACGCATCTTGGCATTAATGAATATTGAGTATATTCTTCTTCCCGATATTTCAGATACACTTGATCGTCCTTTTGAAAAACCATATACGAAAATAGCCAAAGGCGGCACTAGAATTTCAGATATTGAAGCAATGGGTGGAGCAACGGCCACGATCCAAATGGGGATAACGGCGGCTGATGAACTTTCACCAGGCAAATATCTTGAAGAAAAATTCTCAGTGCCGCTTTATAATTTACCGATACCAATTGGTATAGAGAACACTGATTTATTCATTAAAACTCTCACTCAAATTACTGGCAAAGTGTGTCCAGATATTATAAATGACGAGCGAGGGCGGCTGCTTGATGCCATGATTGATTCGCATAAATACAATTTCCAAGGTCGTTCAGTGGTTTTTGGTGAACCAGAATTAGTGTATGCTGTAACAAAGACTTGCTTTGAGAATGGTATTTATCCTGTTGTTATTGCTAGTGGCAGTAAGAACGATAAACTAGGAGAACTTCTAAAAAGAGAAATTGAAAGTTCGCCGGTAAAAGTTACAATTTTAAACGAAGCGGATTTTATGACGATTAGAGCTAACAGCCGTATCGCAGGAGCGAATATTGCTATTGGGCATTCAGATGGCCGGTATCTGACAGAACGTGAAGGAATCCCCTTGGTTCGAATAGGATTTCCAATTCATGACCGTGTTGGGGGACAGAGGGTGCTTTCAGTTGGTTATACGGGAACAGTAAATTTTCTGGATCGACTAACAAATACTTTACTAGAAAACAAATATAAAAATTATCGTAGTACTATGAAGAAAAAATATTACAGAGGTTCTATTAAAAGAATCACTGGCGAAGGGTGAGGTGACTTATTATGAGCTGTGGCGGCTGTAATGATAAAAGCGAGTTTCCGATGACTACGTTAGCAAGCGAACAAACGGCTAAACATCCTTGTTATTCAAAAGATGCTCATACGAAATATGCCCGCATGCATTTGCCGGTTGCTCCACATTGCAATATAAGCTGTAATTACTGCAATAGAAAATTTAACTGTGTAAACGAAAGTCGGCCAGGAGTTACCAGCGAAGTGCTAACACCGATAGATGCAAAGCGTAAGTTTGATATGGTAAAAGAAAAGATAGAACATCTTAGCGTTGTTGGCATAGCAGGGCCGGGAGATGCCCTTGCAAATTGGCCAGAAACAAGGGAAGCTATTGAGAGAATAAAGCGAGCTAATAGCGATATCGTCTTCTGTTTATCGACAAACGGACTTATGCTGCCAGAGTTTGCGCAAGAAATAGTTGAATTAGCTATTAATCATGTAACGGTTACAGTTAATTGTGTTGATCCGGAAATAGGCGCTAAGATTTATAAGTTTATAAATTATCGCGGACAAAAGCTTACTGGGATTGAAGCCGCTAAAACGCTATTGGAAAATCAGTTAAAAGGGATAGAATATCTGATTCGCCATGGTGTATTAGTAAAGATTAATATAGTCATGATCAAAGGAATTAACGACTTACACATTCCTGTGGTTGTCCAAAAGGTTAAGGATATGGGCGTGTTTGTTACTAATATAATGCCGCTAATTCCTGCGCCTGGCAGTGTATTTGAGTCAATGTCTCAGACAAGTATGAAAGAAGTAAATGATATGCGCTCTAAGTGTGAGCAGTTTCTTCCCCAAATGCGTCACTGTCAACAATGTCGTGCTGATGCTATTGGGCTGCTAGGTCAGGATCGATCACATGAGTTTCGATTTTCAGCAGAGCGTAAAGATAAATCTTCATTTTATGCATCTGAGGATAAATTAAAAATTGCGGTAACAACTAAATATGGGAGAATTGTTGATCAGCATTTTGGGTATGCGGACGAGTTTTTAATATATGAGGGTAGTAAAGGTAAGTTTAGATTAATTGAGACACGTAAAGTTGAGAAATATTGTCATGGCATGGAGAACTGTGACGGACGGGAATCAATCCGCAGTCATACTGTTGATATGATTTCCGACTGCGACGCTGTACTCACTATGAGGATTGGATTCCAAGCTCAGAAAAGACTTCTGAAGCACGGGATATACAGTATTGAGTTTTGCGATTCGGTAGAAAATGGCTTGGATTATACTTATGAGCAATTGGAAGTTGAAAAAACTCGTAAAAAGAAGGAGGCAGTATTATGAATAAACCCAAACATCATATATTCGTTTGTGTAAGTTCTCGGATAAATGGACAATTAAAAGGTACGTGTCATACAAAAGACGGGCTGGCGATTATGGAAAAATTTATGGAAGAGATTGAAGAAAGGGAGTTAGGCAGCGAAGTGTTCATTACCAATACTGGCTGTTTTAGTATCTGCGGTCAGGGGCCTGTTGTTGTTGTTTACCCCGATAATGTTTGGTATGGTCAGGTCACCCCAGATGACGTTGAAGAAATTATGGATTCACATATTGAGGGTGGAAAGATTGTAAAGCGCCTGGAACTGTAATTATTCCGAATGGAGGGCTTATGTATGGCACTTTCGATTGCAGTATTAGTGGGGGATGATGGAAGGACTATATCGGCGTATGAACCCGGCTGGATAATTGTTTTTCAAAAACAGCAAGGTGTCTGGAATGTAATTGAAGAGAAGAACTTTGACTTAGAGCAAAGTAAAGGCGTACGGAGTATGCGTCAGAAGATAGATGAGAACGTAGAGTTTATAGCTGCTAAAAGCAAAGTGTTTGTTGCATTAAATGTTAATGGAATTTTCTATTTCGAATTAGAAAAAGCGGGGCTCAGCATATGGGAGTTTGAAGGAAAGCCAGATGAATTTTTAGATTATATTATAAACCAAGAAGAAGCAGCAGAGTTAGCACGCGAGCAGATTACACCAGTCGAAGTGCCGCGACCAAAGCAAACTTCACCAGGTGAGTATACTTTTTCATTAAAAGAAATTCAGGAAAATAACTCTAGTATAACTAGCAAACAGGCGCTGCTCCCATTTGTAAAAGCGGGGACTTTTACAAAATTAGAAATAAGCTGTAATCATATTCCCTTATGGTTGGAAGCAATAGCGTTAGAAGGTAATTATACCTGCCTGAAGGAGCAGATAAATTCGAAGGAAGTTAAAGTCACTTTAATAAAAAATACTAAGTGAGGTAGTGGCTATGTCTAAACCGCTTATTTTTATTGATCAAACGATTAATCAAGGCTTTAAGCAAGCTTTGTCCAAAGGAAAAATAACTGAACTAGTGCGGTTGACAAAAGATATTTGCCTGGATTGCGCCGATATTGATTTTGATAATTGGAGTAAGCTGCCAGAAAAGTCTGGACTACCGATAAAAAAAATGCGGGGTAATATTGAACCGTGTTCGCAGCAGATCCTTGAGGCAGCAAAGCTGGGGATGAAAGCTGTTACGATAAGCATCTATTTTCAAGATGTTTTAGAAGTAGAACAAATTAGCAAGGCTCTAAAGCAAGCAAAGGAGCTTAATTTAGTTGTAGGTTTACGGATTGGTGATGCATCTGCATTAACCGCTCTTGAATTAGTTAACTTTGTTGAATGCTTTGATTCTGAGTTAATTGATACTTTAATCTATTGTGACGAAGATAGTTTGTTGGAACCTTTATCAACATACGATATACTATCTTTTTTGTCGCAGAAGCTAAAACAAGAACTAGAATTCCATGCTTATAATGATATGGGATTGGCTGCTGGCAATACCTTAGCTGCTATAAGGGCGGGTGTACGAAGGGTGGCAGTCGAAATCGCGGGAACAGAGCTATATGCTGCGTTAGAGCAAGTAATGTTAGGCTGTAAATTTTTAATCAATGAACCTATAGAAATATCTAATAAGTTAGCTGATTTATGTTCTCAAGCTGCCGCTTGTTTTGGAAAAGCACTACCCCAAAATAGACCTATTATCGGTAATAATGTGTTTGCGCATGAGTCGGGAATCCATGTTGATGGGGTAATAAAGAATCCAGAACTTTACGAACCCTTTGCGCCGGAGGTAGTTGGGCTCACACGAAAACTAGTAATAGGCAAACATTCCGGCACAGCTTCCATAAAAGCCAAACTTAGAAGCTGGAACATGCCGATCTCGGAGTTTACTGCGGTACTACTATTAGATTTAGTGCGGAAAAAAGCAAACGATATTAGGGGGCCGCTTAGCGATTTTGAATTGATTAACTTGTATTACGAAATATTTGGTTTAGTTCAAGACAATGCGATTGGAGGTGTAGAAATATGCAGAGAGGAAAAGAAATATACATCGTTGATACGACATTGCGGGATGGGGAACAGGCGGCAGGCTTGGTTTTTACCGCAGAAGAAAAGCTTGCAATAGCACGTGCCTTAGATAGTATCGGCGTTCGGTGGTTGGAAGCTGGTGTACCTGCGATGGGCGAAGAGGAACAAGAAGTGATGAAAATGCTTTTAGCAGAGCCCTTAAGAAGTACAGTGTTTTCTTGGAATAGGGCGCGTAAAGAAGATGTGTTAGCTTCGATCAAATGCGGCTTTTCCTTTTTGCATATTTCGATACCAATATCGGATCTGCATATCAAACATAAATTGAAGACAAGCCGTGAACGGGTATTGGCACAATTAGAAGAAGTAGTATTATTTGCGCGAAGCTTCGGTTGCAGAGTTTCTATTGGAGCTGAAGATTCTTCACGGTCAAGTACAGAACAATTTTTACAGTTAGCCCGATTAGCAGAAAAACTTGGAGCTGAGCGGGTTCGTTATGCTGATACTATTGGTTGTCTTGATTCGATAGCAACCCACAATAAAATTAAGATAATAACTAATAGCTGTCCTTTACCGATAGAAATTCACACTCATAACGACTTTGGTTTGGCCGTCGCTAATAGTGTAGCTGCTTGTAAGGCTGGCGCTGAATATGTTAGTACAACTATTGGTGGCATTGGTGAACGGGCGGGCAATGCATCAATGGAAGAGGTAGTAAGAGCGTTACATTTCATATGTAAATACAATACAGGAGTAGACATAAGCCAAGTGGTGGAGCTCAAGAAGCTTATCTTAAATTATACTGCTGAACCAGATGATAATTGTTCATATGGATACAACCATACAACTTCGTATATAGATTTTTAAATTAATTAATTAATTTAAAAATTCAGACAACGTATTGTAAATCAGAAAAAGTTGTTGTATATTAGATATTGTCAATCTCCTTTTTCCACATGCAGATCAATTTAGATAAATCTCCCGTCAGTAGTGGCGGGGGATTTTTCCTTTCTATATTCTTTTAACTAATTTAGTCGAACTATTATTAGCTTATATAACTGCTTCTATATTTATTAAAACGGTAGTATATATCTTGAATAATTTGGTAAGAATAAAAAGTGTTGACATAAGTATAAAACATATGTATAATAAAAACTCCAGTCGCGGTTAAGACAAGCGACAAAATGTGTTCCTTGAAAACTAAACAATGTAAGAAGAAAAATGCCAGATGTGCGGTGCTCAATGAGCACAAAACATGTGTGCGGAAATAGCTCAGTGGTAGAGCATCGCCTTGCCAAGGCGAGGGTCGCGAGTTCGAATCTCGTTTTCCGCTCCATACAACAATTTCGAATTATAAAGAGCCATCAAGGTTCTTCATATAAGCAGAGAACAGAAATCTCTGATTTCTTGTGAATCGCTTAGTTACCCGGCTTGCGGCGTAACTTCGACATAAATGCTTTTATTGGAGAGTTTGATCCTGGCTCAGGACGAACGCTGGCGGCGTGCCTAACACATGCAAGTCGAACGGGGTAACGTCCAGCACTAAGTGTTTTTGTAAACGGTGAGTAACTTTTCCCGGCGCATATGAGCGAACGATAGTGAGCTCATTACGCCCTCCAAAAGTGCCAACACCTACAAAATAAGAACACTAAGTGCTGGGCGGTACCTAGTGGCGAACGGGTGAGTAACGCGTAGACAACCTGCCTTCTAGATGGGGACAACGTTCCGAAAGGGACGCTAATACCG
>NZ_JBAIYU010000032.1:0-155316 GCF_036763085.1 Dendrosporobacter sp. 1207_IL3150 | reverse complement strand
TAAGATGAGGTCTCTCATAGAGTAATCTAGTAAGACCCCTTGTAGATGACAAGGTTGATAGGCCAGGTGTGTAAGTCCAGTAATGGATTCAGCTGACTGGTACTAATAGGTCGAGGGCTTGACTTAACTAATCAAGCATTCGATTCATCGAATGAAATGATACTAAAATGCAAATTATCTTCTGTGAAGTTTTCAGGGAATGTACTCTAGTAGACATTCACCTAAATATCTGGTGTCGATAGCTAAGGGGTTCCACCTGTTCCCATACCGAACACAGTAGTTAAGCCCTTATACGCTGAAAGTACTTGGCTGGAAACGGCCTGGGAGGATAAGTAGATGCCGGTTTAAAAGCACTCATTGCTTGATGAGTGCTTTTTTATTTTGTTAGTATATTCAAGGCTGCTCCACCTGTTCACATATCATCGTGGTCTATGAGAGTGACTAAGTAGGAAGATATACTTCCTCAATATTGTAAGCTATCGAAGTTAGCATCGTAACAGTAGTTTAGGTCACGTAGATGCAGTAATAAACTATACATGTTTATATTATAAAGCTACTTAAGCAGAACGTTATACGTCGAAAGTACTTGGCTGGCGACGGCCCCGGATGGGCCAAGTGTCGGAAGTGCCATGGACGGCTTAGCGAACGACCGATGGTCCTGGATGGACCAAGTGCCGAGCGCGCCATGGATGGCATTGCGCTAGGTGAAACGGCCTGGGAGGATAGAAAGCTGCTGATTAGAAAAGCACTTACCAATGGTAAGTGCTTTTTGCTATGTTAAGCTGGGTGCCACCTGTTCCATTCCTTCGTTTCTAATGAACCGTCTTAGAGGGGTATGGTATCTATCTTAAATAGCATCGCCGTCGCTAACTGGACAATCTAAGCTCATCTGGCCATTCAAATCGAGTATTTTAAAATTAGCTACTATGTTGCTACGAGGTAGACATATGTAACTAAATATTCGAATAGTTATGAATATAATCCATATCGTTTACAGAATTAGCATTTTTAGATATAATTTAATTGTGTAGTACTTTTTCAGGACATACTAGCTAATAAAATGCAGGAGGACAATGATATGAATAGCTTAGAACAAATACTTGCGGCTAATCGGCAGTTTGTAGAACATCTGCCATCATCATATGAATCTGAAGAAAATGATAAAATGCCTAACCGTCATCTTGCGATCTTCACATGTATGGATACAAGGCTAGTTGAATTTTTAGAGCCAGCATTAGGTCTAGGGCGTGGCGAGGCAAAAATGATAAAGAACGCCGGCAATACAATCACTGGTCCTTTTGAGGCTATAATGCGTAGTTTAATCCTAAGTGTTTTTGAACTTGGGGTAAATGAAATCATTGTTATTGGGCACCATGATTGTGGTATGGCTAACACAACATCACAAGGTTTGACTGCGAAAATGCTTGCACGAGGAATATCGCCGGATGCAATTAAAATGGTGGAACACTCTATGGAGAAATGGCTTGATACTTTCCACCATCCAGAAGACAATGTTAAAGAAGTTGTAGAAAAAATCCGCACTAACCCGTTAATTCCTAAAGATGTTCCTGTTCATGGATTAATGTTTCATCCGCGCACTGGTAAAATCGAAGTTATAGTGGACGGCTATAGTGCAGCAAATATAAAATAACAAGAAGCAGTGTAAATCCTTGGGCTAGTTTCCAGGGATTTTTCTTTATCATATGATCTTAATAACATTGATACATTTCTATAGTATTAATAGACATAATAAAAAAAGCAGCATAGCTTATGCTTTTAAAATATAAAAGTCCGAGTAGGGTTTACTCAGACTTTTGGGTTATTATTTATTTGGACCGAGAAAGCATTTTTATAACTTTTGCGCTTGTATTCTTAATACGTCTAATTGGTGCAACTGTTACTTTGGTCTTGGGCTTCATATCCTTTACCGAACCAAAGTCACCGCGTTTAACGTGTGTTGTTTTAACTTTTTCAGGTTTAAGATAACTTTTTAGGGCTTGCACTGCTTTTTCAGGACTTGCATTAGTTTCGCATGTAAAGATATCAATAGCGGCATAGCCTAAATCCGGGTAAGTATGAACATTCATATGACTCCTATTTAACAATGCCAAAGCGGTAACACCATGTGGTTCGAATTTGTGAGAAGAAAATTCGAGCAAGTTTAAGTTAGCTTCTTGTATTCCAGCAAAAATGGCATGTTTGATAGAATCGAGGTTATCTAAGGCTTCGAAGCTGCATCCATACATATCTACTGTTAAGTGCCTTCCGACTAGTTTCACTACAATCGCCCCTTTTTAATAGTTTCAACTTAAGGCGTAAAACTTCAAAAAAACTCAATAATTGATAAATTCAAACAATAATAGTGATAATATCCAGCGATATCACAGATATACATTATAAATTGCTTGGACATTATTGTAAAGAGTATTTTTTTTATTATTTCCGGAAAATTAAATATAATTAGGTCCTAGTAAAAGTTAACAAAAGCATTGCAGGAATATCGTAACGTATAGTAAAATTTCTCACATAAAGAATATATTTTATCAAAGGAGAAATAAGATGAATACTAAACTAACATCATTGTTAAATATTAAATATCCAATTATTCAAGGTGGAATGGCTTGGATCTCAGATGCCAAACTTGCAGCTGCAGTATCTGAAGCTGGTGGAGCAGGAATTATCGCGACAGGTGGCCGTGACACAAACTATGTTCGCGAGCAGATCAGACTTGCAAAATCATTAACAGATAAACCTTTTGGTGTAAACGTCATGTTGATGGCGCCAAATAAAGATGAAGTTGTCGAAGTAATATGCGAAGAAAAAGTTGCTTTTGTAACTCTTGGTGCAGGTAACCCAGTACCATATTTCGAAAAGTTTGATCAAGCGGGAGTAAAGAAGATTCCTGTTGTGCCAAACGTTAAACTTGCTAAAAGAGTTCAAAATGCCGGTGCTGATGCTATAGTTGTTGAAGGTATGGAAGCTGGCGGTCATATTGGCGTTTTGACAACTATGGCGTTAATGACCCAAGTTATACCTGAGATTAGAATTCCTGTAATCGTGGCAGGAGGCTTTGCCGATGGTCGCGGACTTGCAGCAGCTTTAGTTATGGGTGCTGCCGGTGTGCAAATAGGAACAAGATTTTTATTAGCTCTAGAGTGTGCCGCTCACCCTAAATTCAAGCAAAAGCTAATTGAAGCTACAGATACTGACACTATCGTAACAGGACAAACTATTGGTCATGCGGTAAGAGGTGTTAAAAATAAGTTCTCTTTAAATTTTGTTGAGCTAGAGAAAAATGGTACACCTGAGGACGAATTAGTAAAACTAGCAACAGGAACAAATCGTCTAGCAGCAGTTGATGGTGATATTGAAAATGGAATGGTTCAAGCTGGTCAGAGTTTATTACCATTAACGGAAATTGAGCCAGCAAAAGATATTGTGGATAAAATTATTAATGAGGCTCGTGAAGTGCTTCTGAAAGCACCTGAGTTTGCAAAGTAAGGGGGAGAATTTCATGAATAACGTTAAATTAGCCGAAGGAGTATACTATGTTGGCGCCGTTGATTGGAATGTTAGGGACTTTCATGGTTTTACAACTCCACGCGGTGTAACATATAATTCATTTCTAATTGTTGATGAAAAGATATGCCTTGTTGATACAGTAAAGGCGCCTTTCGCTGAGGAGCTTATTGAGAGAATTAGTCAAATTGTTGATCCTGCTAAAATTGACTATGTAATTGTGAACCATGTTGAGCCAGATCATTCTAGCGGTCTGCCCATGATAATGGAAAAGGCTCCACAGGCTAAAGTAATTTTGACCGAAGCTGGAAAGTCAGGAATACTGAAACATTATCAGAAAAATTATGACTTTCAAGTTGTAAAAGAAGGCGACTTTATTAATTTAGGCAAAAACAAACTTCATTTCATACCTTTACCTATGCTTCATTGGCCAGATTCGATGGCTAGCTATTTAGATGGCGAACAAATCCTATTTTCAAATGATGCTTTTGGACAGCATATTTGTACAACGAAACGATTTGACGATGAGAATGATATACATGAAATTATGTATGAAGCCGCAAAGTATTATGCTAATATACTAATGCCATTTGGAAAGCTCGTCGGCAAAGCACTAAATAAAGCTTCACAAGTACCGGTTAAAATGATTGCGCCAAGCCACGGAGTGGTTTGGAGGTCCAATATCCCCGAAATACTACATAAGTACGAGCAGTGGGGTACTAACTATACAACAGATAAAGTAATTATTGCGTATGATAGCATGTGGGGCAGTACTGAAAAAATGGCTCGCCGTATACTTGAGGGTGTTGCTGCTGCTGGCGTAAATGCCAAACTATACAGATTATCTGCAGCAGATAGAAGTGACTTGATGATGCAACTATTAGAGGCCCGTGGTGTTCTTATAGGTTCATCAACCCAAAATAATGGTCCGCTTGCGACCGTGGGAGCACTTTTGACATATATAAAAGGTCTTAGACCTGCCAATAAACTTGGTGCATCATTTGGTGCCTATGGTTGGGGTGGTGGCGCTCAGAAGGTAATTGATGAAAGTATGGCAAGTGCAGGTATTAAGGTAGATCCAAGTTTAGCACTAAAGTGGGTGCCTGATGCTGAAGAACTTGAAAAATGCTTTAACTTTGGATTAGAATTCGGTAAAAAAATACTGCAGGCAGAGAAATAGATTTATTGAGGGCCTAAGTGCCCTCTTTTTTAGGTACATACAGCAAAGTGTTCTTTTTAAATGCTCCATGGAATAGTGACAGAAACTATGTGCCACACTATATTATCGAACAAACTTTACCGAGGTGGCTATGTTTACGTTACACCATGGCTTTTGGTTATATTTTTTGTCACGACGTCACCCGTTTGTCTGGTATTTTGTTTTAGGCTCAATGCTGCCAGATTATATATACCTTGTTCTAATAGTAGTAATGCTATATGACGGAAATATAAGTATCCCAGAACTAATTACAATGAGCCCTAAAGTCATGATGTCTTATCTTCCAATTTACTCTTGGGCAGTTATGATTGATCTGATAGGGCATTCTGTTGTTTTCTGGGGCGCTTTTTTCGCTTTAAGCATGTTTAAAAGATTAAGTAAAACTAGAGCGGTTGTTGTTGGTTGGGGTACTCATTTACTTCTAGATGAACTTACACATGGTGCACATGCAAACTTTTATCTTTACCCGTTATCTATGTCAGCGGTGCACAGTCCAGTATCATACTGGGAACCAGCTTATTTTGCAGCAGAGTTCAAGGCAGTTAATGGTGCTATAATGACAGCAATGGCTGTCTATCTTATTTACAACTGGTGGAATCATCGAAAAAATAATAAGTGAGGTCTTTATGGAAGTAACAGCTAAAGTTTTTTTACGCAAAGGTGCACAGCACCGAGTTGAAAGTGGTCACCCTTGGGTGTACCAAACAGAGTTAGATTACATTGATGGCGATTTTCAGCCAGGTGACATTGTTGACGTTTATAACAACCGTCAGAAATTCATCGGCCGAGGTTATATTAATCCTCGTTCACAAATCATTGTTCGGCTTTTGACCCGTGAACAAGAACCGATTAACAGGGAGTTTTTTAAGAAGAGAATAGAAACAGCTTGGAAATATCGCAAACAGTTTATAAACGAACCAGAATATTGCCGGTTGATATTCGGTGAAGCAGATTTTTTACCAGCACTAATTGTTGATAAGTTTGGCCCTTATATGGTCATTCAGACACTTTCATTAGGTATTGATGTACATAAAGAAACGATTGTATCAGTACTTGATGAATTATTTTCACCTGAAGGTATTTATGAGCGAAACGATGTATCCGTGCGGAGATTAGAAGGCCTTGATGATAAAAAAGTGGGCTATCTAAAGGGGAATTTTCCAACTAAAATTAAAGTATTAGAAAATGGTATACCCTTTTATGCCGATATTGAAAAAGGACAAAAGACTGGGTTCTTTTACGATCAGCGAGAGAATAGACTTTTTCTCAAACCGTTAATGGCTGGTGCAGAGGTATTGGATTGCTTTTGCCATACTGGATCATTCGCCGTACATGCAGCTCTTTACGGAGCAAAAAAGATTACTTCTATAGACATATCAGAAGATGCAATAGAATTAGCTAAGCAAAATGCCGAAATGAACGGTGTAAGCGATATTTGTAATTTTCAAGTTGCAAATGCCTTTGATGCACTACGGACGATGTCTGATGAGAAACAGCAGTTCGATGTGGTTATCTTAGATCCTCCAGCTTTTACAAAAAGCAGAAGTGCTTTAGAAGGCGCTGCTCGGGGGTATAAAGAAATTAATTTGCGCGGTCTCAAGATGGTTAAGCCAGGAGGCTACTTGGTGACCTGCTCTTGTTCTTATCATATGGGGAGAGATTTGTTTCTAGCTGTTGTAAATGATGCTGCTCGCGACGCGAAAAGGACAATAAGGCAGGTTGAATATCGAACTCAAGCAAAAGACCATCCGATATTGCCAGCCTCTGCCGAGACGGAATATCTAAAATTTTTGGTAGTGCAAGTGTTCTAATAGCCAGTATTAAAGGGCTAACCTAGAAAGCTAATCAAGCCGCTCGTCTGTGACAAGAGCGGCTTAGTCATCGGATAAATTACAAGTTATTAGGCAATAATTATTAAAGGAATTTAATAATTATTGCCTTTTTCTTATATATTTTAGTATTGCCAAAAGTCAAAAGGTCAAATATAATATAAACAAAGGTCAAAAGGTCAAATATTAGATTGGAAAGTTAGCAGGTGGTGTTATGAGTAATTTAGCTGACTTGATTGAAGAATATATTTTGCGAAGAATTTCATTAGAACAGAATAATATTGTAGTATTGCGCCGTAATGAAATTGCCGAAGAAATTGATTGTGCTCCATCCCAAATAAGCTATGTTCTTAGTACTCGATTTACCATTGAAAGAGGCTTTCTTGTTGAGTCAAGACGTGGTTCTGGTGGCTTCATACGTATTGCCCGAACCCCAATACAGAGTATTATTTATCATGATATTGCAAATCAGATTGACAATGACACTTCGCTAGAAGATATAACTGAAGTTGTTAGACATCTAGTCGCAAACAGCCTGATTAGTGGCAGGGAAGCGTCGCTTATAATGCAGATATCAGTTTTTATGTTTAAAAAAGCAGCACCGCAAGAGCGTGTCGGATTATTACGTTCAGTCTTTTTAAATTTGGCTGATTTCACATGAGGAGGAGTTTTAATGCTATGCGATGATTGCAAAAAGCGGCAGGCATGCGTACACATAACTAAAATAGCAAACAATCAAAAAATAGATAAGCATTTATGTGAGTACTGCGCTAAGGAAAGCGGAGACATGATTTTTTCTACTGACCATAAATTTTCTGTGCATGACTTTTTAAAAGGAATGTTTAGTAATAGTTTTGTAGAAGCTGCTCAGCCTAAAGTTGAAGCATGCGCTAACTGTGGGATGACTTATCGTGATTTTAGTAGGAACGGTAAAATTGGGTGCAGTACGTGCTATTCTACTTTTGGCAGCAAGCTTGAACCCCTTTTACGGCGAATTCACGGTTCCAGTACTCACACTGGTAAGATACCTAAAAGGTCAGGAGAATCTTTGGAAATTAGACAGCGTATTAAACGTATGAGACATGAATTGGAAAAGTACGTGGAAAAAGAAGAGTTTGAGAGCGCTGCGAAATTGCGTGATGAAATAAGACTATTAGAAAGAGAACTTAATGCTAAGGAGTAGGAGGGGAGATAAATGTCTTTAGAATATCTTTTGGATCAACCCCGGACTCCGTGGATGAATGGCGGAGGGCTGGATGGAGATATAGTATTATCAAGCCGTATCCGTTTGGCACGTAATGTTTGCGAATTGCCTTTCCCAAATAGAGCAACCTCTGAACAGCTTTCTCAAGTAGAAGCTAAAATACAGGAATCGCTAAGTGAGCTTAGGGCTGAAACTGATAGTAATTACTTATTTGTAGCACTTGATAAATTAACTTCGTTAGAGCGAAATGTGCTTGTTGAAAAACATATTATCAGTCCCAATCATGCCGCCCAACCTGAAAATCGAGCATTAGTTGTTAGTGATGATGCTACCGTATGCGTTATGATTAACGAGGAAGATCACTTACGAATACAGTGTATGTATCCCGGGTTAGAACTTTCTGATGCCTTGAAGCTAGCACATAAAATTGATGATATTCTTGAGGCTAAAATTGACTTTGCTTTCAGCGAACAAATTGGCTATCTTACTGCTTGCCCAACAAACCTAGGCACAGGGATAAGAGCCTCGGTGATGATGCATTTACCAGGTTTAGTATTTACAAGGCAAATTAATCGAATAGTTAATGCTGCTCCCCAATTAGGATTAGCTGTAAGGGGATTCTACGGAGAAGGCACTGAGGCTTCCGGCAATATATTTCAAATTTCTAATCAACTAACACTTGGATTTAGTGAAAACGAAATTATTGACAATCTTACTAGTGCTGTTAAACAGGTAATAAGTCATGAGCGAACAGCGCGTCAATCACTTTATAAGCATTCACCTGATGCATTAATTGATAAAGTTTGGCGAGCTTATGGAATTTTGCGTTATGCCAGAAGTATGTCAGGGCAGGAAGCTCTTGCGTTGTTAAGCGAACTAAGATTAGGTATTGACTTTAGAATAGTTGAAGATATTCGAGCGGATATATTCAACGAACTGCTGGTCACAACAAGACCGAACTACTTGCAAAAACTAGTTGGCAATGAAGAACTAAGCCAATCAGATTTAAATCGTTTGCGTGCGCAGTTAATTAGAGAATCATTAGAAAATACTGAAAAAGAATAACAAGGGGTGAATGACTATGTACAATAGATTTACTGGGAGAGCTATAAAAGTATTGGAGTTAGCCCAGCAAGAGGCTAAAAGATTAGGACACGGTTATGTTGGAACTGAACATTTACTACTTGGCTTGGTGCATGAAGGGGAAGGTGTTGCTGCTAAAGCTCTAGCTTCAATTAATATAAATTTAGCAGCAGTTCGTGCTCAAACTGAGGCACTGATCGGAAGGGGTAATACTACTACTGGTGAAGTAGGCTACACACCGCGTGCCAAGCAAGTAATGGAGCTTGCGGTAGAAGAAGCGAAAAATCTTGGTCATAATTACATCGGTACCGAGCACATCTTACTAGGGTTAGTGCGTGAAAACGAAGGTGTCGCTGGCCGGGTTTTAGCTAGTTTGGGCGCTGACTTAAACAGTGTTCGTCAAGTTGTTATTCAAATGTTAGGCGGTTTTGGCAATGCTGGGGCAGCACCTCAGTCAAAGCCGGGCAGCTCAAGACCAGAAGCGGCCAATGTAAATACGCCAACACTAAATGATTTTGGGCGTGATTTAAATGGATTGGCCCAAGAAGGAAAGATTGATCCTGTTGTTGGTCGGGACAATGAAATTGAAAGGGTAATCCAAATCCTGAGCAGAAGAACTAAAAATAATCCTGTTTTAATCGGTGAACCAGGTGTTGGTAAAACGGCAATAGCTGAAGGTTTAGCTCAACGAATTGTCCAAGGAACAGTACCTGATATTTTGCGATCGAAGCGGGTAGTATCACTAAATATGGCTTCAATGGTTGCTGGCTCAAAATACCGCGGTGAATTTGAGGAGCGTCTAAAGAAGGTAATGGAAGAAATAAGGGCAGCCGGAAATGTTATACTTTTCATTGATGAAATGCATACCTTAATTGGAGCTGGAGCTGCTGAAGGGGCAATAGATGCCGCTAATATATTAAAACCTGCTCTTGCCAGAGGCGAGCTGCAAGCTATTGGTGCAACAACTTTAAACGAATATAAAAAGCACATTGAAAAGGATGCCGCTTTAGAAAGAAGATTTCAACCGATTATCGTAGGTGAACCATCAATAGACGATGCGATAACTATTCTACGTGGGATACGCGATAAATACGAAGCATTCCATCGGGCACAAATCACTGATGAAGCAATTGAAGCTGCAGTTAAATTGTCACACCGCTATATTTCAGACCGCTTTTTGCCAGATAAAGCAATAGACTTAATGGATGAAGCTGCGTCACGTGTTCGTCTGCAGAGTTTTTCGGCACCAGACGATATACAGCAGACCGAGAAAAGGCTGGAAAAATTACGTGCTGAAAAAGAAGCTGCGATAACTGCACAGGAATATGAACGTGCCGCTCAATTGAGAGATGATGAAGCTCGATTAAAGGCCGAACTAGAAAGTAAACAAAAACAGTGGCGTGAACGTGAGACTAGTCGAAGTATAGTTACTGCTGATGACATTGCAAATGTGGTAGCGGCATGGACAGGTATACCACTTAAAAAGCTTGCCGCAGAAGAATCAGAAAGACTATTAAAACTCGAAGAAATAATTCATAATCGTGTTATTGGGCAGGAAGATGCTGTTAAAGCTGTGGCAAGGGCAGTCAGGAGAGCTCGTGCTGGGCTTAAAGATCCTAAACGCCCGATTGGCTCCTTTATATTTTTAGGACCGACAGGAGTTGGCAAAACTGAACTAGCAAGAGCTCTTGCAGAAGCACTTTTTGGCGACGAAACAGCGATGGTTCGACTTGATATGTCAGAATATATGGAGAAACATACAGTATCAAGGTTAGTAGGTGCTCCTCCCGGATATGTAGGTTATGAGGAGGGAGGACAGCTTACTGATATTATTCGCCGCAAACCATATTCTGTTATTTTGTTAGACGAAATTGAAAAAGCCCATTATGATGTATTTAACATTTTACTACAAGTACTTGAAGATGGGCGGCTAACAGACAGTCAGGGAAGAACAGTAGACTTTAAGAATACGGTAATAATTATGACTTCTAATGTTGGTGCTAAGCATTTGAAACAAGATACTGGAACTATGGGCTTTTTAGCTGGTACAAATGCAGATGATAGTGGACAGTCCGCTAAGGCAAAAGTATTGGATGAAGTTAAAAAAACTTTCCGGCCAGAATTTATAAACAGGGTTGATGAATTGATTGTTTTTAGCAGCCTAACTGATAATGAGCTTATTAAGATTGTTGATATAATGCTAAATGATGTTGCGAGACGTTTAGCTGACAGTGATATTAAGCTTGAGGTGACTGACAACGCGAAAACTGAACTGTTGAAAGTTGGACGTGACCATGCGTATGGGGCTAGACCTCTACGCAGAGCTATTCAAAAACAAGTTGAAGATGAGCTTGCCGAAATGATGCTCAGCCGTTCCGCACAGGCGGGAGATACGATAATTGTTGATACCGATGCTGATGATAAGTTAACCTTTTCGAAGAAAAACGTTTAAAATTAGATACTAGAATGCAGGAAAAAGCTGATAAATAACGAAAAGCACTCTACTTAGAGTGCTTTTCGTTATTAGCTGGGAAGGGGTATGTTTCATGGTTAAGAAGAAAACGGCCTTTTTCTGCCAGGAATGTGGTTATGATTCGCCAAAATGGCTGGGGAAATGCCCAGGGTGCGGTGCTTGGAATTCGATGACAGAAGAAGTAATGAAGTCCGAGCCAGCAAGAGGTGGATTAGCGTTAGGCCTATCAACTGGTCAATTACCGATTCCAATAGCCGAGGTAGCTGTTGATGATATGCCACGATTTGAAACTGGATCAGAGGAGCTTGATCGTGTACTAGGAGGAGGGGTAATCCCAGGTTCAATGGTACTAATAGTGGGGGATCCGGGAGTTGGCAAATCTAGCTTAACTTTGAAGATTTGTGCTCACATTGCCAAGAATCGTGGGAAAGTTTTATATGTTACGGGTGAGGAAAGTACTCGCCAAGTACGTCTCAGAGCAGATCGACTTAATGCAATTAACGAAAATTTATTTGTCCTGAGCGAGACAAATCTTGATATTATAGAACAGCAGGCAGCAAAATTAGCACCAGAACTTTTAGTGATTGATTCAATACAGACTGTATTTAGACCAGAACTGCAAAGTGCGCCTGGAAGTGTAAGTCAAGTTAGAGAAAGCGCGGTCCAATTACTACGATTAGCTAAAAATAATTCAATAGCAACATTTGTAGTTGGGCATGTAACCAAAGATGGGGCCTTGGCTGGACCTCGTGTGCTTGAGCACATAGTAGATACCGTCTTATATTTCGAAGGTGATCGCAACGCTCAATTTAGAGTTTTAAGGGCAGTAAAAAATCGCTTTGGCAGTACTAATGAGATTGGTTTGTTTGAAATGCGTGGTGAAGGTCTAGTGGATGTGCCGGATGCTTCTAAGTTATTTTTATCTGAAAGACCAATGGATGTACCTGGCAGTGTGGTAATTCCAACAGTCGAGGGAACTAGACCGTTATTAGTTGAAATTCAGGCTTTAGTGAGTGATTCGCCATTTATGCCACCAAGACGAACTTCAGACTACATCGATATAAAGCGTATTCAATTACTGCTAGCTGTGCTGGAAAAACGAGTAGGTTTGATGTTGGGAACATCTGACGTGTATGTGAAAATTGCTGGGGGAATAAAAGTAGAGGAACCTGCAGCAGATTTAGCACTTATTATGGCTTTAGTTTCGAGCTTCCGTAATAGGAACACAACTGCTAATACAGTAACCTTTGGGGAGGTTGGATTAGCAGGCGAAGTAAGAGCTGTGTCGCATGCTGAATCTCGAATCAGAGAAGCTGCGAAAATGGGTTTTAAGAGGATTATACTTCCCAAAGCCAATTTGAATAATCTGCCTAAAATTTCGGCGATTCAACTGACCGGAGTAGAAACAGTTATTGAGGCGCTTGAAGCAGGCTTAGATTAATTACCAGATAATTTTTACCTGATGATCAAGCCCGCTCGAATAGGTTATCTTCAAGTAGCAATACTAAAAATTAAACATGAATTAGTCTCAATTTATAAAACAATTTTTGTTAGATTATAAAAAGGTAGATGTTAGAAGGAATTCTTTTAAAATGGTTTAATTATTTAAGAATCTAAGAAGAATGTGGTAAAAGATTACTCTTATAGGGAACACTATTTTATATTATATACCGGCGGTGGAGGCCAGGAATAATGACAATGAATAAAGCACAAGAGCGTCTTTGGGATTCAAAGTTTATAAATATTATTAAATCATTGGCACCTGGAATGCCGCTAAGAGAAGGTTTGGAGAATATTCTACGAGCCAAGATGGGGGCACTTGTAGTAGTGGGTGATAATCCATCGATTATGGAAACAGTTGATGGTGGATTTTTCCTTAATACGGAATATACGCCTGCGGCAATTTATGAATTGGCAAAGATGGATGGTGCACTCATCCTTTCTCAGGATGCAAAAAAGATATTATATGCTAATGCTCAGTTAGTACCTGATTCGGCAATTAGTACATCTGAAACTGGTACAAGGCATCGGACTGCTGAAAGAGTAGCCAAGCAGACTGGGACGTTAGTCATTTCTATATCGCAGCGTAGAAACCTTATTTCCGTTTACGTAGGTCATATACGTTATATACTAAAAGATATTACCGTTATTTTAAACCGAGCCAATCAGGCACTTCAAACTTTTGAGAAATACCAAGCCGTACTTAAAAAAGGATTAACAAATCTAAATGCTCTCGAATTTGAGGATTTGGTAACTTTAGCGGATGTTGCTGGGCCTATCATTCGGGCAGAACAGGTAAGTAGGATTGCCAGAGAAATAGAACACAATATTATCGAATTGGGAACAGAGGGCCGTCTTGTAAGTATGCAAATGGAAGAAATAGTTTCCGATGAAGATGATATTTATTACTTAATAAAAGATTATTGCTTAAGTAATGATGACAAGACACATAATAATGTTCGATTTCAGTTGTCCACTTTGCCAGAAGAAAGCTTAGAGCCGTATACAGTGTGTCGTATCTTAGGTTTTGGAGTATCTGCTAATTCAATTGATGTTCCTGTTGTTCCTAGGGGGTACAGGCTGCTCCGGCGAATTCCTCGCTTACCCATGGCTGTAGTCGAAAATCTAGTGACAAGGTTCAAGACACTTCATCACATCTATAACGCAAGTATTTCTGAACTGGATGATGTGGAAGGTATTGGTGAAGTTAGAGCTAAATCAATAAAAGACGGTCTCAAGCGTCTGCGCGAACAGGCAGTGCTGGACCGTTATATGTAGAAAAAATAATTAATTATCAAGTTTAATATCTTTTTTAAACCGGGCGTAAGCCTGGTTTTCTTCTACTCGCACGACTTCGTACAATTTATTATCCTCAGATAGAACTTCGTCCCCAATGCTAACAACAAGGGGCACATACATTAGTTCAGCACCGCTTTGTTCATCAATTATTATATAGTAATCGTAAACTTTCTGTGGGGCCTGCTCAGGCTTTTGTTGTATTGATAAAAAATTTTGCAAAGGCAGCAGGTGCAGTGAACTAAAAGTCATAACTCCGATAAGAATTACTGCTCCCGCAATAAGTAAAAAGCGACGATTTATCATACTTAAGCCTCCTGCTTTACTTACGTTTCCGGCGGGAACTCCATAAATCTCTAAATTCATATTTAAAGAAATTGCTAAATTTACTCTTGGCTTCGTTCATACTGCCTGTACTTAAGAAAAGAAAAGCTGCAACGCCGACAACAAGAGCACCAGCTATATAAAGCATATCGCTGCTATAGGATTTTTCATCGCCAGCTCCTGCATACTCATCTTCTGCTTCTTGACCAGCCGGTGCTGCGGAAGCTGTTCCTTTTTGATTAGTTTTCAAAAAGCTAGGAACAACATCTGCAAATAAAGTAACACCTCTCTCAGCTGCCCCGAATGAATTGTACTGAGTTCCAACTTCTATTAGCATAGCACGCGGATTAAGGTCTTGGTTGTAGTTTCCGCGGGCAATAAAGATGCCGCGAATTAGACCTTTATATTTCGCATCAGCTGCCGCCTTAATTCTTTTGGCATAGTTCAAGGTAGTAGCCTTATTTTGATTTTGTCGACCTACTACTAGCATAACTTTAGCTACAGGTTCGCCGTTTATAGTGGTGCTATATGCTTTTAACGGAGCACTATCGCGATGAACATCGAAAAGCGCTACAGGTCTGTTTTCCATTAATTTTACGAAGGTTCGGCGTGAGCGCTGGTATGCATTTGCATCATGAGGCTCGTGGATAGTTTTACTGTGCTCAACCGTATAGCCAAGCTCTTCTAATCGCTTTTGAAAGACATCTCCAACTAGCATAATGCTTCCTTTGCCAGGTGTAGAAGATTTTCCGTCATGCGGGATATAAGATTCATCGGTATGAGTGTGATAAATACTGATAAGTTTAGGAGCATCAGCAGGTGCCTGCGCTGGGATCGCCGATGCCTCCATCGCTATATCGAATTCGGTGCCTAGAAATCTTGCTTTAGCTAGTGTTCCCTCTACAGCCGTTACTTCATAGAGACGATTTTCTTCGTTTATATATTGATCGCCGGGCTTAACGTTATACCCTGTCTGCATGATAATTTCGCCTGCATCATCAACAATAGTAACATAACCTGATTCTAGTTCGTCTCCCTCATAAGGAAGAAGATTAGCAAAACAGGCGGGGGGAGTACAGATAATGAGCAATGCTGTAAGAAAAGCTATTAAACGCATGAACACACCTCTTTACATCTATCGTTAGATGTATCATGTCCGCTAACTAGCTCATTTATGTAATAAAAAATGCAGCCCTAGGCTGCAAAAAAATTTAGTAGTTATAATTTAAGTTAGATGGAATACCCCTAATGTAGTTACGTTTTTACATTCTTGTTTCATAACTTCGGCTAGACTGAGTCCGCCTAAGTTGCATAAGGCCGTTAGATAAAAAATATTATGTCCTAGTTCCTTACTGATGATTTCTTGACAGTGATCACACGGTTTACCAGATAGGTGTGAAGACATGAATTTTTTTATGTCGCTGTATTCGGCATCTGATGGAATTTCCTGGCGTGACGCATTAACCTTTACACAGCCACATTCTGTCACAGCTTTGGCAAAGGCGCGATTAACACGGGCGGCCGATTCCTGGTATTTAGTTAGAATGTCTAGAACACTGCGGTGACGAATTAAGTAATCATCGACAGCGTTTTGAAAATCGATGCAGCATTTATCATTCACGGTGAACACCTCACTTTGAAATTATTATATCTACATAAAACCAACATTGTCAATGGTTGGTATTGAAAAACGATAATTGACAATAATCCTGCGACTGTGCTAAAATATTAAATTTTGACAGGAAAAAGCCTTTATGATATAATTTATTTTAGCGTCAGGAGGTGCTGCTATGTTGACTGTTGGGGATAGGGTAGTATACCCTATGCACGGTGCTGGTGTTATTGAAGGAATAGAAGAACACGAAGTAATGGGACAGCGGCAGCTCTATTTCATTCTTACCATGCCTTTTGGCGGTATGAAGGTTATGATACCGATGAATAATGTCGAGAATGTTGGCCTGCGTGAAGTAATTGGGCAACCAGAAGTTGAAAAAGTAATAGACATTTTAAAAACTCAACCTAGTCAATCTAATGGCAGTTGGAATAGAAGATTTAACGCAAACTTATTAAAAATAAAGAGCGGCAGCATCTATGAGGTTGCCGAAGTTGTGCGTAACTTGATACTACAAGATAGGGTAAAAAAGATTTCGACTGGTGAAAGAAGGCTCTTAGATACTGCTAGACAAATACTAGTAAGTGAGCTGGTATTAGCCTGTGATAAAGACGCTGAAAGTATCGAAGCGTGGGTATATGACTTACTAAAGGAAAATACGCCAGGCGACTGACGTATTTTTTTATTAATTATAGGATAAACTAAATATAGATTTCCACATTTTGGTGGAAACGCTTCCCTTTGTAAATTGCTATACCTAAATACGACAATGGGAGGGGGTGAGGGATTTGTTGGATAAGGTATTAAGATTTGTAATTACTCTTTTGACAGCAGTTGCTGGGCTAATGCTGGTTAAGTTAATTAACCCGTTTTTATCTTCAGTAATAAGTGCTGAATTTTTAAGAATGGGTTTGTTTGGGCTAACAATGACCACTATTTTATCGTTTTTGATAGGTGGAATCTTGGGTGGCGTTATTGGCTTTCTCGCAGCACCTTTTTTAATTAAACATTTATGGCAATTTACGTATTGGGTTGAAGCAAGATTAAATAAAATGCCAGTTTACGATGTGTTAGCTGGTTCGCTCGGGTTAGCTATTGGACTAATAATTGCTAATTTATTGGGTTCGGCTTTTTTACCTGTGCCTATTGTCGGAAGTTACGTACCAGGAGTCCTAAGTATCATTTTAGGTTATCTGGGTATTAATATTACTATACGTAAACGTGATGAATTATCAAGTTTGTTTGAGGTATTGCCTTGGATGGGTAAAGATAAACAAAAAGATAAAGCATC
Organism: Dendrosporobacter sp. 1207_IL3150; assembly: GCF_036763085.1. Taxonomy (NCBI): domain Bacteria; kingdom Bacillati; phylum Bacillota; class Negativicutes; order Selenomonadales; family Sporomusaceae; genus Dendrosporobacter; species Dendrosporobacter sp. 1207_IL3150. The sequence continues at coordinate 137,966 of NZ_JBAIYU010000032.1, read as the reverse complement.
CGATAACTATCAATATAAAATTTTAGATACTAGTGTTATTATTGATGGACGTATAGCTGACATATGCAAAAGCGGTTTTATTGAAGGAACGTTAATAATTCCTGTCTTCGTATTGGAAGAACTACAGCATATTGCTGATTCTTCAGATTTATTAAAACGTAATCGCGGCCGACGTGGTTTAGATATTTTAAATCGTATTCAGAAGGAATTGGGTATGTACGTTAAAATCGATAATCGCGACTTTGATGATATTACAGAGGTAGATTCTAAACTAGTAAAGCTGGGTCAAGTTTTAAAAGCTAAAATTATTACTAATGATTATAATTTAAATAAGGTTTCTGAGCTTCAAGGGGTACCTGTGCTCAACATTAACGAGCTATCTAATGCAGTTAAACCTGTCGTGCTTCCTGGTGAGGATATGACAGTGCATGTTGTAAAGGATGGCAAGGAATTTGGGCAAGGTGTTGCTTACCTTGATGATGGCACGATGATTGTTGTTGATGGTGGCAAAAAACATATTGGTGAGACGATTGGAGTACTTGTTACTTCCGTACTTCAGACAGCAGCTGGCAGAATGATTTTTGCCAAACCAAAAGCAATGGAACGTGGGGCATAATAAAGCAAAAATCCGTACTCTTGGAGTACGGATTTTTTTTTGCTTCGTTATGGTATAGATTATACAGGTTTTATAGATGATTAACCGAATATATTCTGATTATAATACCAATTTATTATGAGAGTAGGGAAAAATATTGGTCACAGTTATTGTTGCTGCCGCAGGGCAAGGGAAAAGAATGGGTGCATCAATAAATAAGGTTTTGTTGCCACTTGCTGGACAGCCTGTTTTACAACATAGCCTAGAAACATTTTCGGCCTGTGCTGAAATAGATAATATGGTAATTGTAGTCGCAGCAGAAGAAGTTGAACAAGTTCAGAGAATGCTCAGTGCAGCGGAAAATTTAAAGCCATACACCGTGGTTGCTGGAGGTAGTGAAAGACAGTACTCAATAGCAAATGCATTAGCTGTTATATCAGAAAATACTGAAATCGTGCTTGTTCATGACGGGGCAAGACCTCTTATAACAACTAATACTATTAAGTGTGTTATAAAGGAGGCGCGGGAGCATGGAGCAGTTGTTGCGGCTGTACCTGTTAAAGATACAATAAAGACTGTCGGTGATGATGGATTTGTAAGAGAAACTCCAGATAGGAATGCACTTTGGGCTGTGCAAACACCGCAGGCTTTTAAATATTCTATTTTAAAAAGTGCTTATAAGTTTGCTGACAAGATGGGTTTTTTAGCTACAGACGATGCAGCATTGGTCGAGAAACTTGGTGTAAGAGTAAAGATAGTTAAAGGAAGCTATACTAACTTTAAAATAACTACACCAGAAGATATGGCTTTTGCGGATGTAATTACAAAACGAGGAAGTGACAGCAATATGGTTAGATTTGGGATGGGCTACGACGTACATAGACTTGTTGAAGGTCGTAAGCTTATACTTGGTGGTGTTGACGTACCGCATACTCATGGTCTGCTGGGGCATTCTGATGCAGATGTTTTGCTGCATGCTATTAAAGACGCTTTGCTTGGAGCTGCTGGACTAGGAGATATCGGTCGTCATTTTCCTGATAGCGATGACAGCTATAAGGGCATATCAAGTCTTCTGTTGTTAGGAAGAGTTAAAGAAATAATCGGTGAGCATGGATATGCCGTAAATAATATAGACGCAACTATTGTTGCCGAGAAGCCGAAGTTAGCACCGTTCATTTCTGAAATGAATAGTAATATTGCTAAAGTGTTAGGGGTAGAAGTGAGTAGAGTTAATGTTAAAGCAACAACTACTGAAGGATTGGGCTTTGCAGGTCAAAAAGAAGGTATTGCAGCATACGCAGTTGCATCAATCAAGTGATACTTAACGCTCGCCTGCGCTATGGGTATAGCGTGCTTGTTCATCGGATAAATCATAATTAAACCGTATAAAACGCAAATAAGGACATATATTATAGATAAATCCTATACAAGCTAGATTTAGGAAATTTGTCTTAAGTGGCTGGAGGTGCTTTTATGCGAAAGTTTTTATGTGTATTTTTGTTAGTTGCAGTTTTCGTTTGGCCAGTCACAGTGTCTGCAGCTAGTTTTAGAATAAATGTAAGTATCGCTAAGCAAGATGATGGCAGTACACTGGGAGAATTATGGTATAACGAAAAAGTTGTCTGGAGACTAGCATTTTCACCCGATGGTGCACAGCCGGCCTCTACTAGCAGCAGCGCGCCTACTACAGTTGTGACTCCAGATATTGTAAATGGATTCTTTGTGTTTAAGGTAAAATAGGATACTGCTAGAATCAAAAGTAAAGCCTAGGTAATAGGTTTTTCAACAGACTGAGTAAAGAAAACTTGGCGTAGGCCAAGTTTTCTTTACATCAATGGGAAAAATCTGCTAGAATAGACCATGCAGAAATATTTTGGAGGGTTGAACATGTCAGAACAAGTAAGGGTGCGGTTTGCTCCTAGTCCTACCGGCCCGTTTCATATTGGCGGTGCCCGATCCGCATTGTTCAACTGGCTAATTGCCCAGAAATGCGGCGGTAAGCTGGTTTTAAGAGTAGAAGATACCGATCTAGAGCGTTCGACTAAAGAATCAGAGGAAAACATTAAAAAAGCATTGCTATGGTTAGGGCTAAATTGGGATGAGGGTGTAGATGCAGGAGGTTCTTACGGTCCTTATCGACAAACTGAACGTCTTGATATTTATAAACAATATACAGATAAACTATTATCCGAAGGCAAGGCGTACTACTGTTATTGTACCGAAGAAGAATTAGATGCTGAGCGTCAGGCATTAATGGCAGAAGGCAAAACCCCATGTTATCAAGGAAGATGCCGTAATATTTCAGAGACTGAAAAAGCCGAATTTATTGCAGCAGGCCGTAGAGCTACAGTTAGATTTCACGTTCCGGAGAACCAACAAATTATATTTAAGGATTTAGTACGTGATACAGTCAGCTTTGATTCAAACGGTGTTGGTGATTTCGTCATTGTAAAATCAGATGGTATTCCTGTCTATAATTATGCGGTAGTTATAGATGATTCAACTATGCATATAACACATGTTATTAGAGCGGAAGAGCATCTGTCGAATACTCCGCGTCAGGTACTGCTTTATGAAGCATTAGGCTTTAAGATACCGCAGTTTGGCCATATTTCACTAATATTAGGTAAAGATCGGACTAAAATGAGTAAGCGCCATGGTGCTACGTCCGTAGATCAATATAGAAAACTAGGCTACTTGCCTGAGGCTATTGTTAACTTCTTGGCACTATTAGGTTGGGCTCCGAACAGTGAACAGGAAATTTTCACTTTGGACGAACTTATAAATGAGTTTTCGATGGATAGAGTTGCTAAAAATCCAGCAGTTTTTGACATCGATAAACTAAATTGGATTAATTCTCATTATATGAAAAAGCTTTCCCCAGCTCAAGTTACTGAATTGGCATTACCGCATCTAGTTGAAGCAGGATATATTCAAGAAACTATGTCTCAAGAGGAAAAAGATAATCTAATTCAATTTGTCGGCACTATTCAAGAGCATCTAAGCTACGCTGCCCAAGTGGTTGATCATGTGGATGTTTACTTTAATGACAACGTTGAGTTTGAAAATGATGAAGCAAAACAGGTATTACAAGATGCTGAAATTCCACAAGTTATGAATAGTTTTATGAATAAATTATCCGAATTAGAAGAATTAAGTGCTAATGCAGTACAGTCAATCCTGAAAAGCATTACTAAAGAATTAAAGGTTGGCGGTAAGAAGGTGTATATGCCGGTACGTGTTGCTATAACCGGTAAAATGCACGGTCCGGATCTCGGCCAGTTTATCACCATCATTGGCAAAGAACGTACTTTATCGCGGCTTGCTTCGACATTAACTAAAATTAATTGACACTGTTAGTTCCCCTTAGTATAATCTTGCATATGATATAAACAAATGCGTTGATTGGGAGAGTATGCGGTAGTTTGCCCTTCAGAGAGATGTCGCCATTGGCTGAGAGCGATATCGGGATAAGATCGCAGAAATGCACCCATGAGCAGACTGGCTGAAAGTTAGTAGGTTAGTTCGGCAGCAGCCGTTATCTGCATTCGAGTGAGGTAATTTTACCTAAACAGAGTGGAACCACGGACCACCGTCTCTGTAAGAGATGGTGGTCTTTTGCTGTCCTTTGGAAGGTTTTTCTTTTAAAAAAACGTCTTTTAATTATGGTAGGGGGGATTATTGTGTTTGGGAGAATAAAGAGAGATATTGATGTCATATTTGACCGTGATCCTGCAGCTAAAAGTGTTTGGGAAGTACTGCTGTGTTATCCTGGTTTGCACGCTATTTGGCTTCATCGAATTGCACACTACTTTTTTAAACGCGGTTGGGTAATACTACCTAGGATGATTTCAAATTTAGGCAGATTCTTAACTGGAATAGAGATACATCCGGGAGCTACAATAGGCGAAGGCTTGTTTATTGACCACGGTACCGGTGTTGTTATAGGTGAAACTGCAGAGGTTGGTGACAATGTTACCCTTTACCAAGGTGTTACACTTGGGGGGACTGGCAAAGAAAAAGGTAAGAGGCATCCAACTGTTGGGAATAATGTAGTAGTTGCCAGTGGAGCGAAGGTATTGGGTTCTTTTAAGGTTGGTGATGGTTCTAAAATTGGTGCAGGCTCTGTTGTTCTTAAAGAAGTGCCATCATATTCAACGGTAGTGGGTATTCCGGGAAAAGTAGTATGTATGAACGGTGAAAAAGTAAATCGAATTGATTTGGAGCACAACCTATTGCCTGATCCAGAGATGGAAATGATAATGTGTCTGCAGCGTACAATTCTTAAACTTGAGGATAGAATTACGCGGCTAGAAGAGGAGCTGAAGAAAACAAATGACGGTAAGAGTTTATAATACCTTAACTAAGCAAAAAGAAGAATTTGTTCCCCGTGAACCAGGTAAAGTTAGTATGTATGTATGCGGTGTAACCCCTTATAATCACCCTCATATTGGGAATGCGCGTCCTTTTATAACGTGGGATGTTATAAAACGCTACATGGAAAAAAGAGGCTATAAAGTACATCATATCCAAAACTTTACCGATATTGACGATAAAATTATTAAGACCGCAAACAGCGAAGGTGTATCTTGGGATGTTATTGCCAATCGTTACATAAAAGCCTATTTCGAAGTTATGGATAAACTCAATATTCGACGTGCTGATAGTTATCCTCTGGTTTCCGAACATATATCCGAGATAATTGCAATGGTTAAAACTTTAGAAGATAAAGGCTATGCTTATGAAGTTGATGGCGATGTCTACTACAGTGTAGAAAAATTTAATGGCTACGGTAAACTTAGCGGACGTAGTTTAGAAGATATGAAGGCCGGTGCCCGGGTTGATGTTGATGATCGGAAAGATCATCCAATGGACTTCGCACTATGGAAGAGTGCAAAACCGGGAGAGCCTTCGTGGGAAAGCCCTTGGGGACCTGGGCGACCTGGATGGCATATCGAATGTTCGGCAATGTCGCTTAAATACCTAGGTGAAAGTTTTGATTTTCATGGTGGTGGCAGCGATCTAATATTTCCTCATCACGAAAATGAAATAGCACAATCTGAAGCCTGTACCGGTTGCTCGCCGTTTGTCCATTATTGGCTGCACAATGGGTTTATTACAGTTAATGAAGAGAAAATGAGTAAATCACTTGGCAATTTCTTTATGGTTAAAGATATCTTAGCTCATTATCCTGCAGAAGTGCTTCGCTACTTTATCATTGCTACCCACTATCGCAGTCCGCTGGATTTTAGTGACGAAAGGCTCTCGGAGGCTGGTAAGAGTCTTGAGAGACTTCGCACTGCAGTAGAAACTTGTCATGAACTTGATAAACAAAAAGATGGCGGACGCAGCGAACAAAGTATAATTCTGCTTCAAGCCGCTCAGCAAGCTAAAAGTGAGTTCTATGCTGCGATGGATGATGATTTTAATTCAGCACTGGCCATAAGTAGTATGTTTGGTCTTGCAAAGGAAATTAATGTTTACTATAGTGTCGTTGCTTCCGGGAAAATAGCTCACGATACAGCAGCCTACACTGAGGCCAAGGATGTTTACTTTGAGATGGCTGATATATTGGGGATTCTAGTGCAGGAAAGAGCGGGAAAACTCGAAGACAGCGATAGTTTAGTAAATCCACTTATGGATTTAATTATCGAATTGCGTCAGCAAGCGCGGAAGCAGAAGGATTGGGCTACTGCAGATAAAATTCGCGATCAGCTTAGTGCCATCGGCATAGTTTTAGAGGATTCTCCACAAGGCGTAAGGTGGAAAAAGCGATGAATTTTGAGCATTTTAAGTTTTTGATAGAAAATACATTTAAGCAGGGCACTGACGTTGAAGGTGCCCTGCCTGCTAAATATAAGGACATACCAGTGGAACGTTTGCATCCTTTAGTATTGGCTTATATCGGCGATGCTTATTTTACGCTGTTTATTAGGACAAGACTGTTGTCTTATGAACAAAATAAGGTTAGGATACTGCATACCTTCGATGCTAAGATAGTATCTGCTGCTATGCAGGCGGTGGGTTATAAAGGTATCGAGGAGATATTATCAGAAGAGGAAATTGCCGTAGTACGACGCGGGCGTAATGCTAAATCTAATGTGCCCAAAAGTGCAACAATAAGCGAGTATCGCTATAGTACAGGCTTTGAATCACTTCTTGGTTATCTTTATCTTAGCGAAAAATTTGATCGGTTAGCAGAAATTGCCGAAAAAGCGTTTGTTGTTATTTCCCGGGAAATGACAAATACAGATAAAAAAATCAAATGCTAGGTGGGGAGAAAATGAAGGTAAATTTGGTTTGGCATACGCCAGAACCTCAAAGAGTGGTTGCAATGTCTGCGCGTTTATGCTATTCCCCAGTTGGGGCGGAACAGTTAGCTGAATCGATGACTGAAGAGCAAACTGCAAAATTAGTGCAAAAGATTGTCGATCTTGGCCATTTATCGACTTTAGAGCATGTAAGTTTTACCTTCGCAATTGAGGGTGTATCTCGGGTGTTAACTCATCAACTAGTACGACATCGTATAGCTTCGTACTCTCAACAGTCACAGCGATATGTAAGTGAGCATGATTTTGAATATATAGTTCCTAATTCAATTGCGGCTAATCCTGAAGCGTACGATAAGTATCACCAACTCATGGATAATATACGCAATACTTATGATGAACTAATCTCTATGGGGGTTCATAAAGAGGATGCGCGTTATTGTTTGTCTAATGCAACAGAAACTAAAATTGTTGTTACAATGAATGCTAGAGCGTTACTTAATTTCTTTACGCTGCGCTGTTGTGAACGTGCTCAGTGGGAAATCAGGCAGATGGCTGAAATGATGTTAGAGCAAGTTAGACATGCGGCACCGCTTTTATTCAAAAAAGCAGGACCGACTTGTGTCTCTGAAGGGTATTGTGGTGAAGGGGCTATGACTTGTGGGCGCTTAGCAGAAATATTGCGCAATTCTCGGTAGGCCAATTATATTAGGAATTTAATATTGTCTCTTTAAAACCGGGAATATCCCGGTTTTATCTATAGGCGTGCATGGCAGTCTTTAGCATAACAGGCGGCAGTGATATCCTCCGCTACGGACGCTCGCTACGCCGTTACCGCCAGCAAAGCTGGCGACGGCTGTGCTCGCAAGTCCCGCAGAAGATATCACCGCCGCCTGTTAGCCGTAGTAATAAAAGATTAAACATAAAACCATAAACCCATAAACCCAATAAAACCCCGCGACCCCTCTGCGCCCTCTGTGTACTCTGCGGTTCAAAAAATCATCACATCGCGTTCACTTTGCGTAGTTTGCGCCTTTGCGGTTAAACGTAAATCAAATAACTTCGTGTCCCCTTTGAGTACTTCGAGTACTTTGCGTTAAACAGCATTCACAATTAATCTACTATACATAATTGGTTCCTAATTGGAAAAAATATAATAGCCTAATGGCTTAGGAGGATTTTATAAATGAGTGAGTCATCTGAAATTATTGTTGGTCGTAATAGTGTTATGGAAGCTCTAAAGAGCGGCCGTTCGATTAATAAGATTTTTATAGCTAAGGGTGAACGGCAAGGATCTGTTAAGGAAATTATTGGATTTGCAAAGGACAACGGGTTAATTGTACAAGAAGTTGAAATGAAAAAACTTGACGAGTTAGCCAAAGGCATGAGGCATCAAAGCATACTTGCGTTTGCAGCACCAGTTGAGTACGTAGAAGTTGAGGATATCTTAGCTCAGGCTCAAGAAAAAGGACAAGCCCCATTTATAGTATTACTTGACGAATTAGAGGACCCCCATAATTTAGGAGCTATTTTGAGAACGGCAGATGCAGCTGGTGTTCATGGTGTTCTTATACCAAAAAGGCGTAGTTGCCCTCTGTCAGCGACAGTTGCCAAGACCTCGGCAGGGGCGGTTGAGTATGTTCCTGTTGCTCGAATTGGGAATGTGGCTCATACACTTAAAGATCTAAAAAAACAGGGGCTTTGGGTAGTTGGAGCCGATATGGACGGAGATAAAGATTACTATGAGGCTGATTTAACCGGTCCGATGGTTGTTGTTGTCGGCAGTGAGGGTAAAGGATTAGGCAGACTTACTAAGGAACATTGTGATTTCTTGGTCCGTATACCGATGAGAGGAAAAATCAATTCACTTAACGCATCTGTGGCATGTTCGCTTTTATTATATGAGTCCTTAAAACAGCGGGAGATGAAGGCTAAATGACGAAACGATGGCTGCTGGGAGTAGTATGTATCTTAGTGATTACTAGTGGTATTTTTACTTGGTATGCAGCAAAAACATTCTATAATAACAAGGTGTTTGCAGGTGTTGCCGTTGAAGGCGTAGAGATAGGCGGCAGAAGTAAAGAGGAAGTTGCCCAGATTTTAGAGGTTTGGCAAAAGGAGCATCAGGCGAAAAGTATTAGTGTATACTATGGTGATACTTTCTTTAGAATCGACTCAAAGAGTATTGAATTCGATTTTGATGTGGAATCTACAGTTGAAGAGGTTTGGACTTATGGGCGGCGTGGATCTATCTTGGAAAGAATAAAAAATATTTATGCTGCTGAGAATCAGGGCTACCGTATTCCTATACGAGTGAAGTATAATGAAAGCAAGCTGAATCATCTTGTGGATCAATGGCGGGAGTCAATCGAACGGCCGCCCCGTAATGCGGCCTTTAGTCTTATAACAGGAGGAATAGTTCCTCAGGAGCAAGGGCGCAAACTAGAGGTTGAAGTGCTGCGTCCAATGGTATTACAGGCGTTAAAAAAGCCTGATGTAAGTAGTATGCCTATGCCTGTTACGCCTCTTTATCCTGCTATAACTGTTAGTGATATTAATCGGACAGGCATACGAGAAGTTTTAGCTAATTATACTACTAAATTTAATCCCAAAGACGTCAACCGCAGTGCCAATATTAAATTAGCAGCAAATAAGATAAATGGTCATATCGTTTATCCGGGCCAAGCTTTTTCCTTTAATGAAATAGTAGGGCCGAGGGAAAAAAGTTACGGCTTTAAAGAAGCAATGGAATTAGTAGATGGGGAATTAGTTCCAGGAGTAGGTGGCGGAATATGTCAAGTGTCTTCTACTTTGTATAATGCTGTTTTGCTAGCTGATTTGACTGTGGTCGAGCGATACAATCATTCGAAGCCATTAGGGTATGTAGCTCTTGGAAGAGATGCAACTGTTGTTTTTGGTGCATTGGATTTTAGATTTGAAAATAATACAAATTCGCCGATAATGATCATGGCAGAGGTTAACGGTGATAAGCTGGTGGTAGGGGTGTGTGGACAAGAACGTCTAATGTCAACTGTAGAGTTGATTTCATCTGACCAGCGTCTAATTCCCCCAGCTGTAATAAAAAAGCAGGATGCTACAATGTATCTAGGGGAAACGAAGATTGATAGACAAGGTAAACCTGGATATGAAGTAACTACAATGCGAATTGTTCGTTCGCAAGGGCGGGAAATAAAAAGAGAAGTGTTATCAAAAGATCAATACTTACCTGATAATACTGTTGTGAAAGTTGGGACGCAGATTCCTTCATTTGTACTTGATAGATAGCCGATTTACGGCATAGTGGGGAGAAAGTTCAGTATGAAGTCGATTCGCCAAGATTATCTTCTGGTCGATGGCTATAATATTATAAATGCTTGGCCGGAACTAATTGCACTTAAAGATGATTTAGAATATGCGCGCGATAAATTAATTGAGATTATGGCCCATTATGGAGCTTTTAGAGATTATAAGGTTATAGTTGTTTTTGATGCCCATTTTTCTGCAGGTGGTGAAGTTGAGCGTAAGGTTGTAAGGGGACTTACGGTTGTCTACACTGAGGAAGGTGAAACTGCTGATAGTTTTATTGAGAAAAAGGCTTACGCTCTTGTGCGCTACGGGGAAAAGGTTTTTGTAGCAACATCAGATTGTGCTGAACAAATGCTGGTACTAGGTGCCGGTGCATTTCGTATGTCGGCTCGTGAACTACTAAGAGATGTTAAACGGATTAACAAAGCAATCGGAGATCGCTATACAGAAAATATCCAAAGCTATCGCAGACATGAATTGGAAAATCGCCTCAATGATGATGTTGTTAAACGTCTAGATGATATAAGGCACGGTAGATTAAAGTAGGGCAGCTGTATGTGGTAACAAAAGGATAAGGACAAGTTTGGCTTGACTACCGTATCTGCCCTGGGGTATAATTTGCTTTGAAGAAACATCAGTATATTAACTTAGTATAAAACAAGCGCTTTAGCGCGTTTTCTTTTTGTATTGTTAAATAAGGTGTTGAAATTTAAGTGTTTCTCGTTACCTAATTACTCGGGTAGCTAGATAATAAATCTCTAAAGTTGGACTAGCTAAAGTCCTAAGCCAATCTGAGGAATGAGGAGGCGATGCAATGCGGTTTAATACTCAATGCGATTTATACAGTGGTTTTGAGAACATGACTGATGAAGAAATAGTGGCTGATGCCAAAGATAATGACAATACAGTCGCGCTGGATTATTTGATCAATAAATACCGCAACTTCGTTCGAGCTAAGGCTAGATCATACTTTTTGATTGGTGCTGACCGTGAAGATATTATTCAAGAAGGAATGATTGGTTTATATAAAGCCATTAGAGATTTCCGCAATGATAAGTTATCTTCCTTTCGCGCTTTCGCCGAGCTTTGTGTTACTAGACAGATAATTACAGCTATTAAGACTGCTACCAGGCAAAAACATATTCCGTTGAACTCATATGTATCATTAAATAAACCTATCTATGATGAAGATTCTGATCGTACTTTGCTTGATGTATTGTCAGGTTCAAAGATTTCTGATCCTGAAGAACTTGTGATCAGCCGAGAAGAGTTTATTGATATCGAAGCAAAAATGGGTCAAATTCTAAGTGATTTAGAGTGGAAAGTGCTAATGTCCTACCTTGATGGAAAATCATATCAGGAGATAGCAGTCGAATTAGAGCGTCATGTCAAGTCAATTGACAATGCGTTGCAGCGTGTAAAGCGCAAGTTAGAGCGATATCTTGATAATCGCGGTGAAGATAACGAAATACGCGGTGTCTATAAAGGTCTAACTGGATTAAATAGAGAATTGCATGAATTATGTGATTGCCTAGATGGCGACGATTAATAAACATCCGTGAGGATGTTTTTTCTTTTTTATCAAGATTTGCCTGTGGAAAAGGAAATAAACTTGGTTTCAGCGTATTGGGTAATTTGAGGGTATTAGGTACAAAATAATGGTTATTAATTGTTTGGGGGTATCTTATGATGGCGTTAAAGAGAATTGGAGTGCTTACCGGGGGGGGAGACTGCCCGGGTTTGAATGCAGTTATCAGGGCGGTAGTTAAAACTGCAAAAAGCCATAATATAGAGGTGTGGGGAATCAAAAATGGCTTCGGCGGCCTTGTTGAAAATCAGATGATTGAGCTATCTACTCTTAATGTCTCTGGTATATTACCACGCGGCGGGACTATTCTCGGTACGACGAATCGAGACAATCCATTTAAGTATCGGATATACAAAGACGGCCAGCTTACATATGAAGATATGTCTGGGCAAGCGATGGAGAATCTTGCTGAAAAAGGGATTGAAGCGCTTGTTGTAATCGGTGGAGACGGTACACTTAGAATTGGTGCTGAGTTTGGCCAATTAGGCTTACCGGTAGTCTGTGTGCCTAAGACAATAGATAATGATATTCCTGGAACTGAACGGACTTTCGGATTTGATACTGCAGTTAGTGTTGCGTCTGATGCTTTAGATAGGCTGCATACGACAGCGGAATCCCACCATAGGGTGATGGTATTAGAAGTTATGGGGCGTTATGCTGGCTGGATCGCACTGCATTCCGGGTTGGCCGGAGGAGCAGATTGTATTTTGATTCCTGAAATACCCTATAATCTTGAAGCTGTAAAAGCTAAAATAGTTGAGCGGCAGAAGCAAAATAAATTATTTAGTATAATTGTGGTTGCAGAGGGCGCAAGAGAAGTGGATGGTGAATTAATAGGTACAAAGCCTGCTGAGGGCAGTAGTGAAAAAATTCGCCTAGGGGGAATTGGTGATAAGCTGGCCAAAGATATTGAAAACTCCATAGGTGTCGAATCGCGATGCACAGTTCTTGGACATCTGCAGCGAGGTGGAAGTCCTACTGCGTTCGATCGGATATTAGCAACTAGATATGGAGTTGCAGCTGTAGAATGTTTGCTTACGGGGAAGACCGGAAATATGGTAGCTTTACAAAATAATAGAATAATTACTATACCTGTTAATGAGCTTGCTGGTAAGCCGGGTAATGTCCCTATTGATAGTGACTTAGTGAATGCGGCAAGATCAATTAATATAAGTTTTGGTGATTGACTGGATATAACATACTTCTTCTTACAACATCATAATATTTACTATATTAAATCAAACTGCCGAACTGGCAGTTTGATTAGTTTTTAGTGTTGTTTGAGGAGGCGAACCATGATGACAATACCATCAGGGTATACATTGGCAATTTTATGCGGCGGTGGGCCGGCCCCAGGTATAAACAGCGTTATAAGTGCGGTTACAATTGAAGCTGAAAAGTATGGCTGGAAAACTCTTGGGATTTTTGATGGATTTTCTCATTTGGCGCAAGGTGACAAAAAGGTGCTCAATTTAACGACAGATATAGTAAGTAGGATTCATTTAGAGGGCGGTAGTATACTTAGAATGTCCAGATTCAATCCAACTAAAAATGCGGCTGATTTAGCTAAGGTAGTCGAAACTCTAATTGATCTTGGTGTTACCCATCTAGTGACGATTGGAGGAGACGATACTGCTTATTCTGCTGCTCAAATATCTTTTTATGCAAAGAAAAACAAAGGAGTAGCTGTGAATATTGTCCACGTTCCTAAGACGATAGATAACGACTTGCCGCTGCCTGAAGGAGTACCGACATTTGGTTTTGAAACTGCTCGGGAAGTTGGAGCCAATATTGTAGAGAATTTAATGGAAGATGCAAAAACAACAGGAAGATGGTACTTTGCCATTGCAATGGGCCGTACTGCTGGCCATTTGGCTTTAGGAATTGGAAAAAGCTCAGGAGCTACAGTTACAATAATCCCAGAAGAATTTGACGAAGGTAAAGTAAGACTGCAAAAAATTGTTGATATACTTGTTGGGTCGATTATAAAAAGGTTAGCGTCAGATCGTAATCATGGCGTTGCCGTTATCGCTGAAGGGGTAATTGAGAAGATATCGCCAGAGGATTTAATGGAGCTGGATGGTGCTTGCAGAGATGATCATGGACATATTCGCTATTCTGAGATCAACTTTGGCGAATTAATTAAGCGGGCAGTGGATAAAGAGTTGAAGTCAGCAGGGATCAAAATGACATTGGTAGATAAAGAAATTGGCTATGAACTGCGTTGTGCGCCGCCGATAGCATTTGATATTGAATATACACGTAATCTTGGTTTTGCGGCATTTGATTTTTTGCGGAATGGCGGTACTGACGCAATGATTACTATCCAAAACAATCAGATTGAACCGCTTGAATTTGACAAAATTCGCGATCCTGCTACTGGTAAAACTAAAATCAGGCTTGTTAATATAGACTCTGTCCAATATCAAGTTGCAAGAGAATTTATGATTAGATTAGAAGAGCAGGATTTAAATTCGAGTGTAATTCTAAAAAAGATGGCTCTTCTAACTAGAACTAGCCCGGATAATTTTATAAGAAAATACCAATATATCACTCAGTAAGACGGAAGAATATATTTAAATTGCCTGACAATACTAATTATGTAAGTATTGGAGGGGCAACTATGGATTCAGTTGGTGCTATTTTGTTCAGGGTAGTAGCAACATTAGGAGTTATACTAATTGCGTTGAAACTTGTTGGTCAACGTCGTATAAGTGAGCTAAATACGCTGGAGGCAGCGGTTTTTATCGTTGCCGCTACTGCTGCCGGCACGGTTATTGCCGATTCGAACGCAGATATTAGTGCTGCGATTATCGCTCTTATCATACTAGGAGCTATTCAGTTTAATATCGGACTGCTTACGAAAATGCGTGAGTTTAATTGTAGAAGAATATTAAAGCCGATTATTATAATTGAAGATGGAAGTTTGTTGCAGGAAAATCTGAAAAAATTACCTATTTCTACTGATCGACTTTTAGAGTTGCTACGTGGTAAAGATGTTTTCAATATAAATGAGGTTGAAATAGCATTATTTGAACCTAGTGGAAATCTAAGTGTTTTGAAAAAGGCACGATATCAGCCAATTACTCCAAATCAGCTTAATTTAGAGGTTGAACAAAATTTGGTATTAGTTCCGGTTATTATAGATGGAAATCTGCAAGAAGATGCTCTTAAAAATCTAGGATTTTCAGTAGTGCAGATTGCAGAATTTGAAAAGCTTAACAAAGAAAAATTAAATGAGGTTTTCGTAGCTTTTATGGATAAGGAGCATAATCTTCATTTAGTAAATAAAAACGATGCTGAAAGTAAAATGTTTATACATTGACAAGGGTGCTCCCTTGTTTTTTTTCGTGCAAGATAACCATAAATCTATGAGATATCAGTTTTCTGAGGTTCAATATAACTGTTGCGACTTGCGCGGGTATAATTGCGTCGACTCATAATTGAAAATGCCACGATGTAGTGTATAATGTTATAAGTGAGAGAGCTGGAAAATATTATAAAGGATGTGCTGCTATGAATGAAAATATAATTGCTGTAATTATTGGAATTATTGAAGGACTAACAGAATTTCTGCCAGTATCTTCAACCGGACATATGATTCTAGTCGGGTCTATGCTAAATTTTGAAGGAGAAATTGCTAGTGTTTTTCAGGTTTTTATCCAGCTAGGTGCTATACTTTCAGTCCTTTTTATATATAGAGAAAAGTTTGTTCAGATGCTCCAGCCGAGAAAACTGAGTCTTTATGGTCGCGGATTAACTGCTCAGCACGTGCTTGCAGGTATAGTTCCTGTTATGGGGATTGGTTACCTTCTTCATTCTCCTATTAAAACGTATCTGTTTTCTCCTTATACAGTTATTATCGGTTTGGTAGCTGGTGCCGTATTGATGTTGTTAGCGGAGAAACTTACTAGTCGTCCTAGTACCCGTGATGTTGATCAAATTACAATAAAACAAGCTTTTTTTGTTGGACTTTTCCAAGTTTTGGCTCTATGGCCTGGTTTTTCACGCTCAGGCTCTACGATTGCGGGTGGACTGTTTTTCGGTTTAAGTCGCAAAGCTGCAGCCGATTTTTCATTTATTATTGCAGCGCCTCTAATGGCGGTAGCTTGTTTATATGACCTATTGAAGGTCTGGAGTAAACTTAGCAGTTCAGACATTACGATGTTTGCTATTGGTTTTGCAGTGTCTTTTGTGGTTGCGTATATATCAGTAATGTGGTTCTTACGTTTTCTGAATAACTCTTCATTAGCGGCATTTGCTTATTATCGCTTTGTTCTTGCGGCGTTTTCCTATTATTATTTTTTTGTTCGATGACCAGGCCTTTATATAACATGGGCACAGGCCCAGCGGATAAGTCCCTGGATAAATTCGGCTAATGTTCATTTGATAAAGTAAGTTGTTTGTTAAAGTCATATAGAACAATTAAAAAATGAAAAAATTAACATCATAAAAGACTTTACATTTGAAAGCTCTTATGATAATATTATTACTTGTGACGAGGTAATTATTTATCGCGGGGTGGAGCAGTTGGTAGCTCGTCGGGCTCATAACCCGAAGGCCACAGGTTCAAGTCCTGTCCCCGCAACCAACTTATTAATCACTTAACAGCTAAAAAGTTATTGACATAATAAGTCGAATAATATATAATAACCTTGTTGTTGACGAAGCAAAATGCTGGCATAGCTCAATTGGTAGAGCAGCTGACTTGTAATCAGCAGGTTGGGGGTTCAAGTCCTCTTGCCAGCTCCATAATGGATGGGTTCCCGAGTGGCTAAAGGGAGCAGACTGTAAATCTGCCGGCTCTGCCTTCGTTGGTTCGAATCCAACCCCATCCACCATTTAATCGCGGGGTGGAGCAGTTGGTAGCTCGTCGGGCTCATAACCCGAAGGTCGTAGGTTCAAGTCCTGCCCCCGCAACCAACATCTATTTGCTGGTGTAGCTCAGTCGGCAGAGCGTATCCTTGGTAAGGATAAGGTCACCGGTTCAATCCCGGTCACTAGCTCCATAATATAATACGGCGGCGTAGCTCAGCTGGCTAGAGCATTCGGTTCATACCCGAAGTGTCCGGGGTTCAAATCCCTGCGCCGCCACCAATAACAACAGTTAACTTCGTGAAAACGGAGTTTTTTTATGTTTTAATGCGAAAACACTCCATGCTAAAATAAGTGTTTTAACTATTAAGTGTATAAAATAAATTTTGGTTGGAAATATTTATAAAGGCTGTAATTTCTAAGTTTCATAGTGGTGTGCTTAAAATCCGCGGCTCAGTCAGAATAATAAAGAATTTTACACAAAAGGGTTTTGGTGGAAAAACAACATACCCGGATGCGTGGGCTATTGACAGCGCGATATAAGTGTGCTAGATTATATTAGTGACATTTTGAAGACGTGTCATATTTACAGGTAAGAGGGGTGCAAAAAATGCGCAATGCAGTAACATTGGCCTGTGTTGAATGCAAACAACGCAATTATCAGTCCAATAAGAACAAAAAAAATGACCCGGATAGATTAGAATTCAATAAGTACTGCAAGTTTTGTCAAAAACATACTTTACACAAAGAAACTAAATAAATTATAATTAATCTGTTGATTAACATAAGTAGGGGTATAGCTCAATTGGTAGAGTAGCGGTCTCCAAAACCGTTGGTTGTGGGTTCAAGTCCTACTGCCCCTGCCATATAACTTTGTGTTAAGCTCAATAGCAGTACGCTACGGGGATGTGAAGAAAATGGCTGCTCAAGAAACAGCTGTGCAAGGCACTACTTCGCGCTGGAAGAGATTTTTCCGAGAAGTAAAAGCCGAACTGAAAAAAGTATCATGGCCGAATAAGCAAGAACTTATATCGTTTACAGGTATTGTATTTGTTTCTGTTGTTGCAGTTTCAGTATTGATTTGGCTCGTTGATATGTTTTTTAATGAGTTATTGCATTTAATTATACGATAAGCCGGCTAAGGGGGTGAGGGACGTAGCAGAGCGTCCCTTCAGGTGATGGAATCCGAAAGAAATTGGTATGTAATCCATACATATTCCGGTTATGAAAACAAAGTTAAAGCCAATCTAGAACGTAAAGTTCATTCGATGGCGATGGAAAACGAAATCTTCCGCGTACTTGTACCGATGGAAGATGAAGTTGAAATTAAAGATGGCAAGAAAAAAATTGCCAAGAAAAAAGTTTTCCCGGGCTATGTTTTGGTTGAAATGATTGTAAATGACCGTTCATGGTATGTAGTGCGTAATACACCCGGTGTAACTGGTTTTGTCGGATCTGGCACTAAACCAATCCCACTCACTGATGCCGAAGTAAAACGTATCCTTAAGGCGATGGGAATTGAAGAACTCAAGCCAAAGATTGATATTGAGGTGTCTCAGCACGTGCGTATAAATTCTGGTGCTTTTGAGAATTGGACAGCCACAGTCACTGAGATATATCCTGACCGCAGCAAGCTGAAGGTGCTTGTAAATATGTTTGGACGTGAAACTCCAGTTGAATTGGATTTTACTCAAGTAGAAAAGATATAGGTATTTATTTAAGGAGGTGTAACATAAATGGCTAAAAAGGTTGTTAAACTTGTAAAACTACAAGTCCCTGCTGGCAAAGCTACTCCAGCGCCTCCGGTCGGTCCTGCGCTCGGTCAAGCTGGTGTTAATATTATGGCTTTCGTAAAGGAGTTCAATGAGAGAACAGCTGCTCAAGCTGGTTTAATCATTCCTGTTGAGATTACAGTATTTGAGGATAGATCATTTACTTTTATCACTAAAACTCCTCCAGCTGCTGTTCTGCTTAAGAAGGCTGCCGGACTTGAAACTGCATCTGGTGAACCTAACAAGAAAAAGGTTGCTAAGTTGCAGCGCGCAAAAGTGCGTGAGATTGCTGAAAGCAAGATGAAAGACTTAAACGCTGCTAGTGTTGAAGCCGCTATGCGGATGATTGAAGGCACTGCTCGCAGCATGGGGATTGACATTATAGACTAATAAGTCTATAATCGTCTTCTCAGTGGGAGGAACTTCCGCTAATACCACAATAGGAGGAAAACGTAATGCCGAAATTTGGTAAGAAATATCAAGAAGCTGCAAAGTTGATTGAAGACAAAGTTTATGATGCTGAAGAAGCAATTGAACTAGCTAAGAAGACATCTATTGCTAAGTTTGACGAGACTGTTGAAGTTGCAGTTAAATTGGGCGTAGATCCTAAACATGCTGACCAACAAGTTCGTGGAGCAGTTGTACTGCCTTACGGTACTGGTAAAACTAAGCGTGTACTTGTTTTTGCTAAAGGCGAAAAAGCTAAGGAAGCAGAAGCAGCAGGTGCTGAGTATGTTGGTGCTGAGGATCTTGTAGCAAAGATTCAAGGCGGATGGGCTGATTTTGATGTAGCTGTAGCTACTCCTGATATGATGGGTACTGTGGGCCGACTTGGTAAAATCCTTGGTCCAAAAGGCTTAATGCCTAACCCAAAAGTTGGTACAGTGACACTTGATGTTACTCGTGCGATAAATGAAATTAAAGCAGGTAAAATTGAATACCGTACAGATAAAGCTGGAAACATCCATGCTCCTATTGGTAAGGTATCATTTGATAGTGAGAAGCTTGTATCAAACTTCCACACCCTGATTGATACATTGGTTAAAGTAAAACCTTCAGCGGCAAAAGGTCAATATCTTCGTGCTATTACAATCAGCACAACTATGGGCCCTGGCGTAAAGGTTAATCCATTAAAAGCCTCCGGCAAGAAAGACTAATTAACGCTAATACAAAAAAGTAAATAGCTTTGTTAGGGCTGTAGACAGCAGGTATTAAATAAAGGACATTGTCCGCCTGCCGAGGCCGGGGATTATAATATGGCATTGCCATTACGACCTCCGGTATTTACTGCCGAGGGGTCGTTTTTAGTTGTTCTTGTTCTAATTTGAAAGGAGGTGGATTACATGGCTGTAACCTCAGAAAAACAGGCAGTGGTAGCTGAGTTAAAAGAAAAGCTCACTAATACTAAAGGTGCTGTTCTTACTAACTATCGTGGTCTTACTGTTGCGCAAGATACTAACCTGCGCCGTAAGCTTCGCGAAGCTGGTGTTGAGTATCGTGTTGTAAAAAACACTATGACTCGCATTGCTGCTAATGAAGTTGGTCTTGAAGGTCTAGATGCTCACCTTGAAGGTCCTACTGCTATAGCCATATCTTTTACCGATCCAGTAGCTCCAGCAAAAATCATTTCTGATTTCGTTAAAGAAAACAAACTTGATGTTCTGGAAGTAAAGGCTGGTATAGTAGAAGGTAAAGTTATAGACGCAAGTGGTGTTAAAGCGTTGGCTGCTCTGCCGCCGCGCGAAGTGCTTATCGCACAAGTACTGGCTGGCATGCAATCTCCAATTGTGGGTCTGGTCAATGTTCTACAAGGCTCTATCCGCAACTTGGTATATGCGCTTGACGCAGTACGTCAACAAAAAGAGTCCGCTTAATAATTAATTAATAATAATTTAAATGAAAGTTTATGGAGGTATATTTAAAATGACTAAAGAAGAAATTATGCAAGCTATAGAGAGCATGACTGTTCTCGAATTATCCGAACTAGTAAAAGCTCTTGAAGAAAAATTTGGTGTTTCCGCTGCTGCTCCTATGGCTGTAGCTGCTGCTCCTGCTGCTGCTGCTCCTGCTGCTGAAGAGAAAACTGAATTTGATGTTATTCTTGCTAACGCTGGCGCTGGCAAAATCAACGTTATTAAAGTTGTTCGTGAAATTACTGGTCTTGGTCTTAAAGAAGCTAAAGAACTTGTTGATGGCGCTCCAAAAGCTATCAAAGAAAAAGTTGCAAAAGCTGACGCTGATGCAATCAAAGCTAAGCTTGAAGAAGCTGGCGCTACTGTTGAAGTTAAGTAATTTAACCTTAACAATATATTTAAAAAATAAAGAGTACCATACGGTACTCTTTATTTTTTGCCCTAACAAAAATTCATGGTAAGAGCGGAAACTGTATCGCCATCGATAAATGACGAAGTCGATATTGCACATTCTAAATAAGGATATATCTGCGGGATTTAACAAATATGGATTTATTTTCTTGACAAAGCATTTTAGATATGATAATATTCTTAAATGCGACATGTGTAATTTGTTGCGAGTTTGAATTTCTTAGCAACAAGTCAGTTAACAAAAAATTCGAAAATATTACTGCTCAAGGTATAACATTATGACTGGTAGGAAATAGTAATATAATGGAGGATGAAGTTCTATTTCATCGCACTAACAAAAGCAAGGTTTTAACTGTTAATATAGAAGCCTTGTCTTTTTCGTATTTATTATTTACTAGCAGGCATTATGTTATGTGTAAGTTTTAGTCAATTTGGGCTAAGGGGTGAAGGATTTAATGTTCAATCCTGTTCCGGTGGGCAAAAGAGTCAGGTATAGCTTCGCTAAGACTAGGGAAGTACTGGACATGCCCAATCTTATTGAAATCCAGAAAAATTCCTACACTTGGTTTTTGAAGGAAGGACTACAGGAAATATTCCACGATATTTCGCCTATCCAGGATTTTACCGGTAACTTGGTATTGTCATTCGAAAACTTCAGTTTGGGAGAACCAAAGTATGATGTTGAAGAGTGCAAAGAACGAGATGTTACCTATTCAGCTCCTCTGCGGGTCAACGTAAGGCTGATTAATCGCGAGACTGGTGAGATTAAAGAACAAGAAGTTTTCATGGGCGACTTTCCGTTAATGACAGATAACGGTACCTTTATAATTAATGGTGCTGAACGTGTTATTGTAAGTCAGTTAGTTCGTTCACCTGGTGCATACTATGGTGAGACAATTGATACAAGCGGTAAAAAATTGTACAACGCAACTGTAATACCTAATCGTGGAGCATGGTTGGAACTAGAAACAGATGCAAATGATGTCGTTTCAGTTCGGGTTGATCGTACACGCAAACTGCCAGCTACTGTATTAATTCGTGCATTAGGATATGGCGCAAATGCCACAATTTCCGAGCTGTTTAATGACGATACCCGCATCAGAGCTACGCTAGAACGCGATAATACTGCTTCTAAAGAAGAAGCTCTGGTAGAAATATATAAAAGACTGCGTCCTGGTGAGCCGCCAACAGTAGATAACGCGACTCAGTTGTTAGAATCATTGTTTTTTGACCCTAAACGTTATGATTTAGCTACCGTAGGTCGATATAAGCTCACTAAAAAACTCGGCTGGCGCAGACGCCTTCTTGGCAAAACGCTATATCAACACATTGTTGATATAGAGACAGGTGAAATCATAATTCCAGAAGGTACAATGCTGGATGAAAAAGAACTTGATCGTATCGAAGAAAGCGGAGTATTTAATGTTGATACATTAATTGAGGTTAAGGTTAAATCTAAGGATGGAAACCCAGTTAAAATGGTTTGCACCCCTAAATTGCCTTACACACATCGGACTATAACTCGTGAAGATATCCTTTCATCGATAAATTACTTGTTAAATTTAATGGATGGTTTCGGTTCTACTGATGACATAGATCATTTAGGAAACCGTCGTCTACGTTCTGTTGGTGAACTGCTTCAAAATCAGTTCCGAATCGGCTTGTCTAGAATGGAAAGAGTCGTAAAAGAGCGGATGACTATTCAAGATGTGGATGTTATAACACCGCAGGCGTTAATTAATATTCGTCCGGTAGTTGCTGCTATAAAAGAATTTTTCGGTTCCAGCCAGTTGTCCCAGTTTATGGACCAAACTAATCCGCTAGCGGAATTAACACATAAGCGCCGTCTAAGTGCTCTTGGCCCTGGTGGTTTGAGTCGTGAGCGCGCTGGTATGGAAGTCCGCGACGTCCATCATTCTCACTATGGTCGGATGTGCCCGATTGAGACCCCTGAAGGTCCAAATATCGGCTTGATTGGTTCTCTTTCTACATATGGACGCATAAACGAATTCGGATTTATGGAAACTCCTTATCGTAAAGTTGACAGATACAGTCACAAGGTAACGGAAGATATCCGCTATCTTACAGCTGATGAGGAAGATGAAGTAGTTATAGCACAGGCTAATGAGGCATTAACTGATGATGGCTGGTTTAAAGAATCGCGCGTAACTGTACGTTACAAAGATGAAACTATCGTTGTTCCTGCTGAGCGCGTAGATTATATGGACGTATCGCCTAAACAGGTTGTATCAATTGCGACTGCAATGATTCCTTTCTTGGAAAACGATGATGCTAACCGTGCTCTTATGGGTGCGAACATGCAGCGGCAGGCAGTACCTCTTTTAAGGACGCAGGCTCCAATTGTTGGTACAGGTATGGAATATAAAGCTGCCCGTGATTCTGGCGTTGTTATATTAGCGAAGAATGCAGGTGTAGTTGAAAAAGTAACCGCACTTGAGATTAAAATACGTACCGACAAAGGCTCATTAGATAGCTATAAACTTTTAAAATATTTGCGTTCTAACCAAGGAACTTGCATAAACCAAAAACCTATAGTATTTAAAGGTGAGCGTATTGAAAAAGGTCAAGTACTAGCGGATGGGCCATCTACCGATAATGGTGAGTTGGCGCTAGGATTTAACGTGCTTGTTGCCTTTATGCCTTGGGAAGGCTATAACTATGAGGATGCTATACTACTTAGCGAAAAACTCGTTAAGGAAGATGTCTTTACCTCAATCCATATTGAAGAATACGAGTGTGATGCTAGGGATACTAAATTAGGTCCAGAAGAAATCACTCGTGATATTCCGAATGTGGCCGAGGAAGCACTTCGCGATCTTGATGACCGCGGCATTATCCGCATAGGTGCAGAAGTTCGTCCTGGGGATATTTTGGTTGGTAAAGTTACACCAAAAGGTGAAACTGAGCTTACAGCTGAGGAACGCCTTTTAAGAGCTATATTCGGTGAAAAGGCTCGTGAAGTGCGTGATACCTCTCTTAGAGTACCTCATGGTGAGGCTGGTAAAATAGTTGACGTTAAGGTTTTCAGCCGTGAAAACGGTGATGAATTGCCTCCAGGCGTAAATCATTTAGTTCGTGTATATATCGCTCAGAAGCGTAAAATATCTGAAGGCGATAAAATGGCCGGACGTCATGGTAACAAAGGTGTTGTTTCCCGCATAATGCGTGAAGAAGACATGCCTTTCTTACCAGATGGCACACCTGTTCAAATAGTACTTAATCCACTGGGCGTACCGTCTCGTATGAATATCGGACAGGTATTAGAAACACACCTAGGTATGGCTGCTGCCTTTTTGGGCATGCAAATTAAGCGCGGCGATGAAAACGTGGCTGAAAAGCTTAAAGCAGTAGGTTATGATGTTGAAAAGCACGGTCTGCCAAAACCCGATATTGCTGGAATACATCTTGCTACACCGGTATTTGACGGAGCAAAAGAGGCAGAAGTATTCAGCGCATTAAGAGCAGCGGGCTTATCTTCTGATGGTAAAACTGCGTTGTATGATGGACGTACAGGAGAGCCGTTTGACAATCATGTAACTGTCGGCTTTGTATATATGCTGAAACTGGCTCACTTAGTTGACGATAAAATCCATGCGCGCTCCACTGGACCATACTCGCTTGTAACTCAACAGCCGCTGGGTGGTAAAGCTCAATTCGGTGGTCAGCGTTTCGGTGAGATGGAGGTTTGGGCACTGGAAGCATATGGCGCGGCTTACACCTTGCAAGAGCTCTTAACAGTTAAGTCTGATGACGTTGTTGGACGTGTAAAAACTTATGAGGCAATTGTAAAAGGTGAAAATGTTCCAGAACCTGGTGTGCCTGAATCCTTTAAAGTACTTATAAAAGAACTTCAAAGTATCGGATTGGATGTTAAAATACTGACTGAGGATGCTCAAGAGATTTTAATACGTGATTCTGATGAGGATATTAACGAGACGGCTAAAGAACTTGATTTGAATATAGGCGGCGATGCAAAAGCTTCAGCACCGCTGGAACGCAAAAAATCTGATTTTGAGCCAGATGTTATTGATGAGATTGAAGCAAATGACGATATTGAACCACTCGAGGAAGAACTCGATATAATTGCTGAGCTTGGAGACATTGGTGAAGAGAACTTCAGCATACCAGCATCGAATGAAGATGACGATGAGTTTCCGACTCGTAAGCCAGGTTCAAAAAAGATGAAAGAAAAAACTAAAAAGATAAACCCACGCGATTTCTTAGACGAGTTCGAGGATGAAATCGAATAATAGAAGGGAGTGAGAACCCCTTGTTGGATGTAAATAATTTTGATTCAATGCGCATAGGGTTAGCTTCACCGGAGCAGATTCGTAAATGGTCACATGGCGAGGTTAGAAAGCCCGAAACAATCAACTACCGTACTCTAAAACCAGAGCGCGAAGGTTTATTCTGTGAAAAGATTTTTGGACCACAGAGGGACTGGGAGTGTCATTGCGGTAAATACAAGCGAATCCGCTATAAAGGTATTGTCTGTGATCGTTGCGGAGTTGAGGTAACCCGTTCGAAAGTACGTCGTGATCGTATGGGACACATCGAACTTGCAGCACCAGTATCACATATCTGGTATTTTAAAGGCATACCTAGCCGTATGGGCTTAATACTTGATATTTCACCTCGATCTTTGGAAAAGGTGCTTTATTTCGCATCGTATATAGTACTAGATCCTGGCGATACCCCTTTAATGAAAAAGCAGCTGTTAAGTGAGAACGAATATCGTGATTACCGCGATAAATATGGTAACTCGTTTAAGGTTGGCATGGGCGCTGAAGCGATAAAAAGACTGCTTGAAGATCTTGATCTTGATAAACTTGGTAAAGAATTACGCCAAGAGCTTAAAGAGGTCAGCGGACAAAGAAAAATCAGAGCTATTCGTCGATTGGAAGTTGTTGAGGCTTTTAGAAAGTCTGGCAATATGCCATCATGGATGATTATGGATGTGGTTCCGGTAATTCCGCCGGAGCTTCGTCCGATGGTTCAATTAGATGGCGGACGCTTTGCAACATCCGACTTAAACGATCTATACCGTCGTGTTATCAATCGTAACAATCGTTTGAAAAGATTATTGGACCTTGGTGCACCAGACATAATTGTGCGAAATGAAAAGCGGATGCTTCAAGAGGCAGTCGATGCTCTTATTGACAATGGCCGCCGGGGACGTCCAGTCACAGGTCCAGGAAATCGACCGCTTAAATCCTTAAGCGATATGCTAAAAGGTAAGCAAGGTCGTTTCCGTCAAAACTTGCTTGGTAAACGTGTTGACTATTCTGGTCGTTCTGTTATCGTTGTAGGTCCAGAATTAAAACTGCATCAGTGTGGTCTGCCAAAAGAAATGGCGCTAGAGTTGTTTAAGCCTTTTGTTATGAAAAAGCTGGTAAATGCCGGCCATGCTCATAATATTAAGAGTGCAAAGCGTATGGTGGAAAGAGTAAGACCTGAAGTATGGGACGTTCTTGAAGAAGTAATTAAAGAACATCCGGTCCTTCTAAACCGTGCTCCTACCTTGCATAGACTTGGTATACAGGCGTTCGAACCAATCCTGACTGAGGGCCGTGCGCTTAAAATTCATCCGCTTGTATGTACAGCATATAATGCTGACTTCGACGGTGACCAAATGGCTATTCACGTTCCGCTCTCGGCAGAGGCTCAAGCGGAAGCACGTCTTTTAATGTTATCTGCACATAACATACTGTCTACTAAAGATGGTAAGCCTGTTGCAGTTCCAACTCAGGACATGGTTTTGGGTACTTACTACTTAACTATCGAGAGGCCAAACGCTTTAGGTGAAGGCAAAATAATGACCAACATCAATGAAGCGCTCTTGGCTTACCAACATAAGGAACTTTCTCTTCAAGCTAGGATTAAGGTTCGTTTTCCAGGATATGGACTTGTTAATACAACACTTGGACGTATGATCTTCAATGAAAGTCTTCCTGAAGAAATTCGCTATTACTACCAAGAAAACGGTGAATGGTATCTTGGTATCTTAATGGATAAGAAACAGCTAGGTAAGCTTGTCGACAACTGTTACAGAAAGTTTGGTAATGCTAAAACTGCTGTTATGCTTGACAAAGTGAAAACTCTTGGTTATTCATATGCTTGTCGTGCCGGTGTTACCGTTGCTATTTCTGATATCATTGTTCCGCCTGAAAAGAAGGAGATCCTGGCTAAAGCTGAGCAACAAGTTGATACAATTGATAAACAATATCGTCGTGGTTTAATTACCGATGACGAGCGTTATAAAAAAGTAATTGATTTATGGACTAAAGCTACCGATGATGTAACAGGGGCTATGATGAATAATCTTGATCGATTTAACCCGATCTATATGATGGCTAATTCTGGTGCGCGCGGTAACATTCAACAGATTCGTCAGCTTGCAGGTATGCGTGGTCTGATGGCTGACCCATCCGGTCGGATTATCGACTTACCGATTAAAGCAAACTTCCGTGAAGGACTGACAGTATTAGAGTACTTTATTTCTACTCACGGTGCGCGTAAAGGTTTGGCCGATACAGCTCTCAGAACAGCAGACTCAGGTTACCTTACTCGTCGTCTTGTAGACGTTGCGCAAGATGTAATTGTCCGTGAAGATGATTGCGACGTGGTAGGTATTAATTTGATTCGCGAGCGGGCTAAGCTTGCCAAATCAAGTACCAGTGCTATTGCTTTCTTGCGTGATACACTTTTAGGGCGTTTACTGGCTCAAGACGTATTTGATCCTAAAACAGCGGATATTTTAGTACCGGTAGATACTGTACTTAATGATGAAAACTTAAATCTAATTGGTGAACATGGAGTACCGGAAATAACTATTCGCGGAACTTCGGCTCAAACAGAGGAAGATGTCAGCAATTCGGCGTCAACTGAAACAATAGTTTTAGGCGCTCCAGAAGAGCATGTTCGCAATACTCTTAAACAAGCAATGGTCCGTGAAATGCTTGGCAAAAATACGATAACTCAAATAACCAACATTGCTGGTGAGGAAGTAGTTCCTGCTAATACCATGTTGAATGAAGAACACATTGAAGCTATTCTTGGCAGCGATGTTAAAGAAGTTAAAGTTCGTAACAACAACATAAAAGGTATTGAGGTTGAAGCTATTACAGAAGGTGCAGCTGTTATTGAGCATCTTAAGGATCGTATAATTGGGCGTATTGCAGCCGAGAATATTGTTGATCCTGAATCTGGAGAAACAATTGTTAATCTAAATGACGAAATTAATGAAGAAATTGCGGAAAAAGTGGTTAAGGTACGTAAGCAAGTTTCTATCCGCTCTGTTCTTACATGTAAGTCGTTATACGGAGTATGTATTAAATGCTACGGTCGCAATCTTGCAACAGGTCATGCTGTTGATGTCGGTGAAGCTGTTGGTATTATAGCAGCTCAATCTATAGGTGAGCCTGGTACACAGCTTACAATGCGTACGTTCCATACTGGCGGTATTGCCGGGGACGATATTACGCAAGGTTTGCCAAGGGTAGAAGAATTATTTGAAGCTCGCAAACCGAAGCGTCAGGCGATTATTACTGAGATTGAAGGCCGTGTAGAAGTTAAAGAAATCAAAGGCTTGCGTAAAGTCACTATTTTCCCAGGAACTGGTGAGGAACGCGTTTACCCAATACCTTATGGCGCTCGCATTATAGTTCCAGACGGTCATGTGGTAGAGGCCGGAGATAGATTGACTGAAGGTGCGGTTAATCCACATGATATTTTAAGGGTCCGCGGACTCAAAGATACCCAGCGTTACCTTGTTTACGAGGTTCAAAAGGTTTATAAGTCTCAAGGTGTTGAAATTAACGACAAGCATATTGAGGTTATGGTACGTCAGATGCTTCATAAAGTTAAGGTAGAGGAATCAGGAGATACTGATTTGCTACCAGGTGAGTATATTGACGTTAATACCTTTGAGGAAGAAAACGCAAAAGCGATTGAAGCTGGTGGTGAGCCATCAGTAGCAAGACCAATACTACTAGGTATTACTAAGGCATCCCTGGCAACTGACTCCTTCTTATCAGCGGCATCTTTCCAGGAAACAACTCGTGTTTTAACTGATGCTGCAATAAAAGGTAAGGTTGACCCGCTCTTAGGACTTAAGGAAAACGTAATTATAGGTAAGCTTGTTCCTGCCGGAACTGGAATGAGCCGCTATCGCAATATAAAAATTAGCAGCGCTCTAACCGAGACGACGGCTAAAGAATAGTAACAATAGAGGCGATCTAGAATCGCCTCTTATTTTTTTAGGATATATATAGTTTTTTCAACAGTAACTGTCCCTTTTAATAGTTAAGTTATAGAAAGAAAATTGCAACTATTAATTTTAATACAGATTGCTTGTATATTTTATCGTAATTGTCCCTTTTAATTGTACTAAATACCACATATTCCACTAAAATTAGTGCAATATATATACCATGACACACGGCGAACCGTGTGCATAAAAATTGTTGATAAAACTAGAGAAAACCTGCATTTTATATCACTAATTTTATTGACATTGGTATGGCGTAGTGTTAATATATTAGAGTGTCTGTTAGACAAATTGGATTTGTTTGTAAATTAGGAGTGAACAGAATGTCGCTCGACGCATTGAAAACTGCGAAAAAGGTAATCGGAATAAAACAAGTTACTAAAATGGTTTCTAAAGGTTTAGCCGAAAAAGTGTTTGTTGCAGCCGATGCTGACAAGAGAGTGATTCAGCCGCTTGTTGATTTATGTAGCCGTCAGAATGTTGTTGTTGAGGAAGTACCTACAATGTACGAGTTGGGACAGTCTTGTTCGATAGAAGTCGGATCTGCGGCAGCGGCAATAGTTAGACCAGGTTAATGTGTTAAATATTTCGCTTATCACAAAGTTGAAAAGCGAAATTATTAAATAATAAATTCTAATTTGAGGAAGGAGGTGTATGTATGCCAACAATAAACCAATTAGTACGTAAAAGTAGAGAAGAAATACTTAAAAAATCTACTGCACCTGCTTTGAAGGAGTGTCCGCAAAAGCGTGGTGTGTGCACAAGAGTATATACAACCACTCCAAAGAAGCCAAACTCAGCGCTTAGAAAAGTTGCAAGGGTAAAGCTCACAAATGGTATTGAGGTGACTGCGTATATTCCTGGTATCGGTCACAATCTGCAAGAACACAGTGTTGTTCTTATCAGAGGTGGCAGGGTAAAAGACTTACCAGGTGTTCGTTACCACATCATCCGCGGTGCGCTTGATACTGCTGGTGTTCAAAACCGTAACCAAGGCAGATCAAAATATGGTACGAAGCGCGCTAAAGCTAAGAAGTAATTTTGCAAGTAAGATTTGGATGAAGGAGGGATAATATGCCAAGAAAAGGTCCTGTACCTAAGCGTGATGTGCTGCCAGATCCGGTATACAATTCTAAAATTGTTACTAGATTTATTAATAAAGTAATGCTTTCTGGTAAAAAAGGTGTTGCTGAAAAAGTAGTATATGATGCTTTTGAAAATATAAGAGCAAAAACAGGTAAAGATCCATTAGAAGTATTCGAAACTGCTATGAAGAACGTAATGCCAGTTCTAGAAGTTCGTGCTCGCCGTGTAGGTGGTGCTAACTATCAAGTTCCGGTTGAAGTTCGTCCAGAGCGTCGTTTAACTCTAGGAATTCGTTGGATGGTAAACTATGCAAGACTTCGTGGTGAAAAAACCATGAATGAAAGATTAGCGAATGAGCTTCTTGATGCAGCAAACAATACTGGTGCTACAATTAAGAAAAAAGATGATACTCATAAAATGGCAGAAGCCAACAAGGCGTTTGCTCACTATCGCTGGTAATAAATAACTGGTGTTTAATGTAAACAGTAAGGAGTGATGATAGTGGCTAGAAAGTTTCCTCTCTTAAAGACGCGGAATATAGGCATCATGGCACATATTGACGCCGGAAAGACCACTACAACTGAACGTATACTGTTTTATACCGGTAGAGTACACAAAATTGGTGAGGTTCATGATGGCGCTGCGACTATGGACTGGATGGTGCAGGAACAAGAGAGAGGTATAACTATCACTTCTGCTGCTACTACTTGTGAATGGTTGGGACATCGTATAAACATCATTGACACACCAGGGCACGTGGACTTTACTGTTGAGGTAGAACGGTCGCTCAGAGTACTTGATGGCTCGGTTGCTGTGTTTTGTGCGAAAGGCGGCGTAGAGCCTCAATCAGAGACTGTATGGCGTCAAGCAGATAAATATGGCGTACCGCGTATGGCGTATGTTAATAAAATGGATATCTTGGGTGCGGATTTTTATAATGTTGTTGACATGATGAAAACCCGTTTAGGTGCCAATGCGGTGCCAATTCAGCTTCCAATCGGTTCAGAAGATGTTTTTAAAGGCATTATCGATCTGATTGAAATGAAAGCTATGATCTATACTGATGATCTTGGCAAAACTAGTGAAGCTACCGAGATTCCTGAAGAATTAAAAGAACAAGCAGAACTTTATCGTCAGAATATGCTTGATGCAGTAGCTGAAGGCGACGATGAACTGATGATGAAATATCTTGAGGGTGAAGAGCTTACGGTTGAAGAAATCAAAGCTGGTATTCGCAAGGCAACAATCGCTTGTAAAATGACTCCTGTTCTTTGTGGATCATCTTACAAAAACAAAGGCGTTCAGCCAATGTTAGATGCTGTTATTGAATATATGCCATCACCGCTTGATATTCCAGCAATCAAAGGTGTAAATCCAGACACAGGCGAAGAAGATGTGCGTGAGTCTAATGACAGCCTTCCTTTCTCCGCGTTAGCCTTCAAAATTATGGCTGACCCGTATGTTGGAAAGTTAGCTTTCTTCCGCGTTTACTCTGGTAAATTAACTTCTGGATCATATGTTTTCAACTCTACTAAGGGTAAGAAAGAACGTATTGGTCGTATCCTGCAGATGCATGCTAATCGCCGTGAAGAAATCGAAGAGGTTTACAGCGGAGATATCGCAGCAGCAGTAGGTCTGAAAGATACAGTTACTGGCGATACTCTTTGTGATGATAAAAACCCAATAATCTTGGAATCCATGGTGTTCCCTGAGCCGGTTATCAGTGTAGCCGTTGAACCGAAAACTAAGGCTGACCAAGAAAAAATGGGTGTTGCACTGCAACGTCTTGCTGAGGAAGATCCAACTTTCCGTATTTGGACTGACCAAGAAACTGGTCAAACAATTATTGCTGGTATGGGTGAACTTCACTTGGAGATCATCGTTGACCGTATGCTCCGTGAATTTAAAGTGGATTGTAATGTTGGTAAGCCGCAAGTTGCTTATCGCGAAACAATTCGCAAAGCAGTTAAATCCGAAGGTAAATTTGTTCGTCAGTCCGGCGGTCGTGGTCAATATGGTCACTGCTGGTTGGAAATTGAGCCGCAAGAAGTTGGCAAAGGCTTTGAATTTGTTAACAAAGTTGTCGGTGGAGCAATACCTAGAGAATACATCAACCCAATCGAAGCCGGTATTAAAGAAGCTATGGAAAACGGCGTAGTAGCCGGTTATCCGATGGTAGACATCAAAGTAACCGTTGTTGACGGTTCTTATCATGATGTTGACTCCTCGGAAATGGCGTTCAAAATTGCTGGATCGATGGGCTTCAAAGCTGGTTGTGCTAAAGCAAACCCAGTATTGTTAGAACCATACATGAAAGTTGAAGTAACAGTTCCAGAAGAATATATGGGTGACGTTATCGGTGACTTGAACTCTCGCCGTGGTCGCATTGAAGGTATGGAAGCACGCGCTGGCGCACAAGTAATCAAATCTTTTGTGCCGCTTGCTGAAATGTTCGGATACGCAACTGACTTACGTTCAAAGACTCAAGGTCGTGGTAACTACTCAATGGAAATCTCTTACTATGATGATGTTCCAAAAAATATTTCTGAAGCTATTATCGCCAAAGTAAAAGGCGCGTAAAGCGGGAAAAATAAAGGAGGACAAAAACAATGGCAAAGAAAAAGTTTGAAAGAAACAAACCACACGTAAACATTGGTACAATCGGTCACGTTGACCATGGTAAAACTACTTTAACAGCAGCTATTACTAAAGTATTAGCTAAATCAGGCGGCGCTGAATTCTTAGCTTACGACATGATCGATAAGGCTCCAGAAGAAAGAGAGCGCGGTATCACAATCAATACTGCACACGTTGAGTATGAGACTGCAAAGCGTCACTATGCTCACGTTGACTGCCCAGGCCATGCTGACTATGTTAAAAACATGATCACTGGTGCTGCACAAATGGATGGTGCTATTCTTGTTTGTAGCGCAGCTGACGGCCCTATGCCGCAAACTCGCGAGCATATCCTTCTTTCTCGCCAAGTAGGCGTACCAGCAATGGTAGTATTCCTAAACAAAGCTGACATGGTTGACGATGCTGAGCTTATGGAACTTGTAGAGATGGAAGTTCGTGAACTTCTTTCCAGCTACGATTTCCCTGGCGATGACATCCCTGTAATCTCCGGCTCTGCTTTGAAAGCTCTTGAAGGCGACGAAGCTTATGAAGCAAAAATCATCGAACTTATGGATGCAGTTGATGAATACATCCCAACTCCTGTTCGTGATACTGATAAAACTTTCTTAATGCCAGTTGAGGACGTTTTCACAATCACTGGTCGTGGTACTGTTGCTACTGGCCGTGTTGAGCGTGGAGCAATTAAAGTTGGCGATACCATCGAAATCGTTGGTATGACTGAAAAACCTAAATCCACTGTTATCACTGGTGTTGAAATGTTCCGCAAACTGCTTGATTCTGCAGTTGCTGGTGACAATATCGGTGCTCTGCTTCGTGGTGTTGAGCGTAAAGATATCGAGCGCGGTCAAGTATTGGCCAAGCCTGGTTCCATTAAGCCACACACTAAATTCAAAGCAGAAGTATACGTACTTTCAAAGGAAGAGGGCGGACGTCACACTCCTTTCTTCACTAACTACCGTCCACAATTCTACTTCCGTACAACAGACGTTACTGGTGTTGTAAACCTTCCTGAAGGTGTAGAAATGGTTATGCCTGGCGATAACATTCAAATGTCAATCGAACTTATCACTCCGATTGCAATTGAGCCTGGTCTTCGTTTCGCGATTCGCGAAGGCGGCCGTACTGTAGGCGCTGGTGTAGTTGCTTCTATCGAAGCTTAATTTTTCTGTAGGGGCGGCCGCAGGTCGCCCCTATATAAAAGATATATGGATGTTACCCTAATGCGATGACGTGGAAGGTTGCCCGCGTGGTAGCGGGGTGAATTTCCGCGGAGAATGTCCGTTCAAAAGAAACCGGGCGATAAGGAGGAAATAAAATGGCTAAACAACAAAAAATCAGAATCCGCCTAAAAGCATATGATCATAAGGCACTTGATGCAAGTGCAGTTAAAATTGTTGAGACAGCAAAAAGAACTGGTGCTTTAGTATCGGGTCCTATTCCACTTCCTACTGAGAAAAATATATTTACAATTCTTCGTTCTCCACATGTCAATAAAGACTCTCGTGAGCAGTTTGAAATGCGCACACATAAACGTCTAATTGACATTCTTGAGCCGACTTCAAAGACCGTAGATGCACTTATGCGTCTAGATCTTCCGGCTGGTGTGGATATCGAGATTAAGCTGTAGGAGGAGGTGGCAATAATGACTAAAGGAATCTTAGGTAAAAAACTTGGTATGACCCAAATCTTTACTGAAGAAGGCAAAGTAGTTCCGGTTACAGTCCTAGAGTCTGGCAAAACCGTTGTAATTCAAAACAAAACTGTTGAGAACGATGGATATAATGCGGTGCAATTGGGCTTCGGCACTGTTAAAGATAAAAAGGTTACCAAACCGATGAAAGGTCATTTTGCTAAGGCTGGCGCTGCGCCAGTGAAATTCATTTGCGAAATGCGCCTGCCCAGCGCTTCTGAATATAATCAAGGCGACGTAATAGGCGTAGATATATTCAGTGCCGGTGAATTAGTAGATGTGACTGGTACTGCAAAAGGTAAAGGTTTTGCCGGCGGTATTAAACGTCATAACTTTGCACGCGGACCAATGGCTCACGGTTCCAAATCACATCGTGAACCAGGTTCAATGGGCGCTCGTATGAGCGGCGGCGGCGGTAAAGTATTTAAAGGCAAAAAACTTCCTGGCCGTATGGGTGGTCAAAAAGTTACTGTTCAACGCTTAAGTGTTGTGAGAGTTGATGCGGAGCGCAATTTGATATTGATCAAAGGAGCTATCCCAGGACCTAAAGGTAGCTTTGTTTTTATAAAAAATACTGTAAAGCCTAAGAAATAAGTTCGGGGTTCCCGAACATCGAAAGGAGGATGTGCTATATGCCGAAAGTAGCAGTATATGATATCACTGGTAATCAGACTGGTGATATGGAATTAAATGAAAACGTATTTGGTGTAGAAGTAAATGAGGCGGTATTGCATCAAGCTGTTGTAATGCAGCTGGCAAGTCAACGTCTTGGTACTCACTCCACTAAAACAAGAGGTTTAGTGCGTGGTGGCGGACGTAAACCTTGGAAACAAAAAGGTACCGGCCGTGCTCGTGCTGGTAGCACTCGTTCACCAATTTGGGTAGGTGGTGGCGTTGTATTTGGCCCACAACCTCGCTCATATGCATTCAGAATGCCTCGTAAACAACGCCGCTTAGCGCTTAAATCCGCTTTGTCCGCAAAGTTAAATGAAGGCGAATTAGTGGTTGTTGATAACATTAACTTCGAACAGCCTAAAACTAAAAGTGTTATTAAAATGCTGAATGATTTTAAAGCGGCTAACGAAAAGGCTCTTTTTATCACTGCTGATATAATCGATACAGTAGAAAAATCAGCACGCAACATTCCTGGTGTTAAGGCAATTGGTTCGATGGGACTTAATGTTTACGATATTCTATATCATAAAAAAGTTTTCATCACTAAAGATGCAGTCACCCGCATTGAGGAGGTGCTTGCGTAATGACAAATGCACGCGATATTTTGCTTCGTCCTATGGTTACTGAAAAAACAACCAGCATGATGCAAGATGATAAATATACTTTTGTTGTAGCTCCTTCAGCCAACAAAATCGAAATCCGTAAAGCTGTTGAAGAACTTTTCAAAGTAAAGGTACTTGATGTAAACACTGTTCGCGTTTTAGGAAAAACTAAGCGCATGGGACGTACACAAGGTAAGCGTTCGGATTATAAAAAAGCAATTGTTAAGCTTGCTCCAGGCGAGCGTATCGAAATTTTTGAAGGTGTATAACCAGAAATTTTTTGAAAAGGAGGGGCACCAATGGCAGTAAAAGGTTTTAAACCTTATGCTCCGGGCAGAAGATTCATGACAGTAGCTAGTTTCGATGAAATTACTACTGATAAGCCCGAAAAATCTCTTGTTGAACGCCTGCAAAAGCATGGCGGTCGTAATCAACAAGGACGTATGACAGTAAGACATCAAGGCGGCGGACACAAGCGCCTTTACAGAATTATTGATTTCAAGCGTAATAAAGATGGAATTCCAGCAAAAGTAGCTTCAATCGAGTATGATCCAAACCGTTCAGCTCGTATCGCACTTCTTAATTATGCAGATGGTGAGAAACGCTATATTTTAGCACCTAACGGCTTAAAAGTCGGTGATAATATTATGAGCGGTCCAGAAGCAGACATTAAAGTTGGAAACGCTTTAGCGCTGAAAAATATCCCAGTAGGTACCATGCTTCACAATATTGAGCTAAAAATCGGCAAAGGCGGCCAAATGGTTCGTTCTGCTGGAGTTGGCGCTCAATTGATGGCTAAAGAAGGCGAACATGCACTGCTTCGCTTACCTTCCGGTGAGTTAAGAAAAGTTCACGTTAACTGTAAAGCCACTATTGGTCAAGTTGGTAACCTTGAGCATGAGAATATCACTATTGGTAAAGCCGGTCGTTCACGTTGGTTGGGCATTCGCCCAGCAAACCGTGGTGTGGCTATGAACCCAATTGACCATCCACATGGTGGTGGTGAGGGACGTTCACCAGTTGGACGCAAACATCCTGTTACTCCTTGGGGTAAACATGCAATGGGTGCGAAAACTCGTCGTTCCAAAGCTTCTGATAAACTCATCGTTAAACGTCGTACAAAATAAATTCTCTGTAATTCTTATAGGCTAAGCCGCTGTGCGAATGCGGCTTAGCAGATGACAGGAAGTTGAAGGGAGGCTTAACAAGTGTCCAGATCGATTAAAAAAGGACCTTTCGTTCATGAGAGCGTTATGAAAAAAATTGATGCCATGAATGAGAAAAGTGAAAAGAAGGTTATCAAGACCTGGTCGCGTAGTTCCACCATACTGCCTAGTTTTGTTGGACACACCATTGCGGTTCATGACGGACGTAAACATGTACCAGTATATGTAACCGAAGATATGGTAGGCCATAAACTTGGCGAATTCGCGCCGACTCGTACTTTTAAAGGACATAGCGGCGAAGAAAGACGTACATCATTGAGATAGTTTGCCGAAAGGGGGCTAAGCTGTGGAAGCTAAGGCAGTTGCTAAATATGTTCGCATTGCACCTCGCAAAATTCGAATCGTTATGGATTTGATTCGCGGTAAAAATATCGGCGAAGCATTTGCGATTTTGAAATATACTCCTAAAGTTGGAGCCGAAGTTATTGAAAAAGTGCTTAAGTCGGCAGTAGCTAATGCTGAGCACAATAACGATATGAATGTTGATAAACTATACGTAGCTACTGCGTTTGTTGATCAAGGTCCAACTCTTAAGCGCATTCATCCACGTTCACGTGGTCAAGCGTTTAAAATTTTAAAACGTTCAAGTCACGTAACAGTAGTAGTTAAAGAGAGATAATAGCGAAGGAGGGAAATGCATTGGGTCAAAAAGTTAATCCACATGGCTTGCGTCTAGGTATAATCAAAACTTGGGATGCAAAGTGGTATGCTGATAAGGATTATGCAAAGAATTTGCATGAAGATATAAAAATCCGTAAGTATTTGAAAGCTAAATTATATACTGCGGGTATCTCCAAGATCGAAACAGAACGCGCTGCTAACCGTCTTAAAATAACCATTCATACAGCTAAACCTGGTATGGTTATTGGTCGCGGTGGTTCAGGCATCGAACAAATTAAAGCAGATCTTAGAAAAATGACTGACAAAAATGTTGATGTAAACATTGCTGAAGTTAAGCAAGCTGATCTTGATGCTACTTTAGTTGCAGAAAATATTGCTTCACAATTAGAACGCCGTATAGCTTTCCGTCGTGCTATGAAACAATCGGTTAGCCGTACTATGCGTATGGGAGCTAAAGGTATCAAAGTAATGGTTGGCGGACGTCTTGGCGGCGCTGAGATTGCTCGTAGTGAAGGATATCGTGAGGGAAGTATTCCACTTCATACTCTAAGAGCTGATATCGACTACGGAACTGCCGAGGCTCACACAACATACGGCCGAATTGGCGTTAAAGTGTGGATCTATAAAGGCGAAGTTCTGCCGGAGGCCAAAAAGCCCGCTGCCGTTGTTGAAGGGAGCGAAGCATAATGTTAGTACCTAAAAGAGTAAAACATCGTAAACAATTCCGTGGTCGCATGAAGGGTAAAGCTAACAAAGGTAACACAGTTAGCCATGGTGAATTCGGTTTACAAGCGTTAGAGCCATCTTGGATTACTAACCGTCAAATCGAAGCTGCCCGTATTGCAATGACACGTTATATCAAACGTGGCGGTAAAGTATGGATTAAAATATTCCCAGACAAACCTATTACTGCAAAACCTGCTGAAACACGCATGGGTAGTGGTAAAGGATCACCAGAGTACTGGGTAGCAGTAGTAAAACCTGGTCGCATCATGTTTGAAATGGACGGCGTAAGTGAAGAATTAGCTAGAGAAGCTATGCGTCTTGCAGCTCATAAACTTCCTATAAAAACTAAGTTCGTTAAACGTGAAGAGACTCAAGACGTAGAGGGCGGTGAAGTAAATGAAGGTTAATGAGATCCGTGAAATGAATGCAAGCGAACTCAACCAAAAGCTTGCTTCCCTCAAAGACGAGCTATTTAACCTCAGATTTCAACTCGCTACCGGGCAACTTGAAAATCCAATGCGGATTAAAGAGGTAAAGAAAACAATTGCTCGTGTTAAGACAATCCAGCGTGCGCAGGAGCTTAAAGCCCAGCAAGCGTAACGGACGTTCTTACTGGAATATAAAATATGTATGCTAAGAACGGAAGGAGGCTATATTGCGTGACTGAAAGAAATGAGCGTAAAACCAGGATTGGTAAAGTGGTTAGTGATAAAATGGATAAAACAGTTGTTGTTGCAATAGAACGTTTAGTACAGCATCCGTTGTACAAAAAGTCTATGAAAAAGACTGTTAAATTTAAAGCTCATGACGAAAACAATGACAGCCATATTGGTGACACTGTTGAAATCATGGAAACTCGTCCGCTTTCCAAGGATAAGCGCTGGAGAGTTATAGAAGTGCTTGAAAGAGCGAAGTAGTTGATCTCGAAGAGTCAATTTGCTCGTTGAATTGTACCAGACATTTCGAGAAGGAGGGATAATAATGATTCAACAGCAGTCAATTCTGAATGTTGCTGACAATACCGGCGCGAAAGAAATTATGTGTATCCGTGTATTGGGCGGTTCATTTCGTAGATATGCTAATATCGGTGATGTAATTGTTGCTTCAGTTAAAGCTGCGTCACCTGGTGGTGTGGTAAAAAAAGGTGACGTAATTAAGGCTGTAGTAGTTCGTTCCAAAAAAGGCCTGCGTCGTCCAGATGGTTCTTATATCCGTTTTGATGAAAATTCCGCAGTTGTCATTAAAGACGATAAAAGCCCTAGAGGTACTCGTATATTCGGACCAGTAGCGAGAGAACTGCGCGATAAAGATTTTATGAAAATTATCTCGCTGGCTCCGGAAGTAATCTAAGTTAGGAGGTGTCCGGAATGTCACAAACTAAACTTCACGTTAAAAAAGGCGATACAGTTCTTGTATTGTCCGGTAAAGATAAAGGTAAGACAGCAAAGATTGTTGAAGCATTGCCTAAAAAAGGTAAAGTTGTCGTTGAAGGTGTTAACACTGTAAAGCGTCATACTAAACCAACGCAAAGTGCTCCGCAA
This sequence comes from Dendrosporobacter sp. 1207_IL3150, assembly GCF_036763085.1. NCBI lineage: Bacteria > Bacillati > Bacillota > Negativicutes > Selenomonadales > Sporomusaceae > Dendrosporobacter > Dendrosporobacter sp. 1207_IL3150. The sequence continues at coordinate 98,203 of NZ_JBAIYU010000032.1, read as the reverse complement.
GGTGGTATTGTGGTTAAAGAAGCGCCTATGCATACTGCGAAAGTTATGCTTGTATGCCCAGCTTGCCAAAAACCAACCCGGATTGCAAAAAAAGCGTTAGCTAATGGTTCAATGGCTCGTGCTTGCAAAAAGTGCGGCGAAATTGTTGATAAAGACAAATAATCACGCAGAAAGGAGGTAACTATCAGTGCTCAGACTGAAAGAGAAATACCTTAGTGAAGTAGCTCCAGTTATGATGGAGAAGTTCGGATATAAAAATATTATGGAAATTCCTAAAATCGAGAAAGTAGTTCTCAACATGGGTGTCGGTGAAGCCGTAGGCAATCCGAAAGTTCTTGACGCAGCAGTCAATGATATGACGCAAATCGCTGGTCAAAAACCTGTTGTAACTCGTGCTAAGAAATCCTTGGCAGCTTTCAAGATTCGTGAAGGAATGCCAATCGGTGCAAAAGTTACCCTGCGTGGCGAGCGCATGTTCCAATTTTTAGATAAATTGTTTAATGTAGCGTTGCCTCGTGTACGCGACTTCCGTGGCGTAAGCCCAAAATCTTTTGATGGTCGCGGCAACTACACAATGGGTGTAAAAGAACAGCTTATATTCCCGGAGATTGAGTACGATAAAGTTGATAAAATCCGTGGGATGGATATCATCATTGTTACCACTGCCAAATCAGACGAAGAAGCAAGAGAGCTTTTAAGACTGATGGGTATGCCATTCAGCGCGTAAAGGAGGGACATTTGTGGCCAAAAAGGCGTTAATAGAAAAATGGAAACTTGAACCTAAGTTTAAAGTTCGTAAGTACAATAGATGTAAAATTTGCGGCCGTCCGCACGGGTATCTGCGTAAATTTGAAATGTGCCGTATTTGTTTCAGAGAACAAAGCTACAAAGGTGCCATCCCTGGGGTAACCAAAGCTAGCTGGTAGACAATAACGGAAGGAGGTATGTCCCTATGGTAATGACCGATCCAATTGCCGATATGCTTACACGTTTGCGTAATGCTAACTCGGTATATCATGATAAAGTAGAAATACCAGCTTCTAAAATTAAGCAAGCAATTGCTGTGATTTTGAAAGAAGAAGGTTTTATTAAGGACTTTGAAATGGCTCAAGATAGCAAGCAAGGAATGTTGCGTGTTAGCTTGAAATACGGTCCTAACCGCGAAAAAGTAATCACCGGTATTAAGCGTATTTCTAAGCCGGGCTTACGCGTATATGCAAAGAAAGATCAACTGCCTCGCGTTTTAGGTGGTCTTGGAATTGCTATCGTTTCGACATCCCAAGGCATTATGAGCGATAAGCAAGCTCGTCGTAATGGTCTTGGCGGCGAAGTAATCGCTTACGTTTGGTAATTAGATTTTTTGTAGCTAGGAGGTGTACAGATGTCAAGAATAGGAAGAGCGCCAATAGCCATCCCTGAAAACGTTACAGTTACAGTGAACGGCAGCGTGGTGTCAGTTAAGGGTCCTAAAGGAGAGCTTTCTCGCGAATTCCAAAAAGATATGATCGTGGAAATCGAGGGTAATACTCTAACCGTTAAACGCCCTACAGATAATAAACAACATAAAGCACTGCACGGTCTTACTCGCACTCTGATTGCTAATATGGTAACAGGTGTAACTACAGGCTTCAGCAGAACATTAGAAATTCATGGTGTTGGTTACAGAGCGGCGAAGTCTGGCAATAAAGTAGCTTTGTCTCTAGGTTTATCTCACCCATTAGAAGTTGAACCACCTACGGGTATCACTCTTGATGTACCTGCTCCTAATAGAATTATTGTTTCAGGTATAAATAAAGAGCACGTTGGAGCAATGGCAGCTAAAATTCGTGGATATAGAGAACCAGAGCCATACAAAGGCAAAGGTATCAGATACGAAGGCGAAGTTGTTCGTCGTAAAGTTGGTAAAGCTGGCGGTAAAGGTAAGAAGTAAGATTTCTAAGTGAAAGGAGTGAACACCTTGCTTCGTAAACAGAACAAAAATGACGCTCGTCAAAAGCGCCATCTTAGAGTTCGTAAGAATATTATTGGTACTGCAGAAAGACCACGTTTAAATGTGTTTCGCAGCTTGAATCACATTTATGCACAAATCATCAATGATGAAACTGGCACAACGTTGGTATCTGCAAGCACTATGGATAAAGAAGTAGGTCAGGCAGTTAACTATGGCGGTAACGTAGAAGCCGCTAAAGCGGTTGGAGCGGCTGTAGCAAAGCGCGCTTTAGGTCAAGGCATTAAGCAAGTTGTGTTTGACCGCGGCGGTTATATCTATCACGGTAGAATAGCGGCTTTAGCAGAAGCAGCACGTGAGGCAGGGCTAGAATTCTAATTTTTAGCAAAAAGGAGGTACATTAATGGCCAGAATTGACCACACTACTCTTGAACTTAAAGAGAAAGTTGTGTTTATCAACAGAGTTGCCAAGGTTGTTAAGGGCGGACGTCGTTTCTCCTTCAGTGCGCTTGTTGTTGTCGGCGACGAGAACGGACATGTAGGCGCTGGACTAGGTAAAGCAGGCGAAGTTCCTGAGGCAATCAGAAAAGGTATTGAAGATGCTAAGAAAAATCTAATAAAAGTTCCACTAGTAGGTACCACAATTCCCCATCAAATCGTTGGCGAATTCGGTGCAGGGCGTGTTCTAATGAAGCCTGCTTCTGAAGGTACTGGTGTTATCGCTGGCGGTCCGGCTCGTGCCGTACTTGAATTAGCTGGTGTTCATGACATATTAACCAAATCGCTTGGTTCATCAAACCCTAGTAACATGGTTAAAGCTACTTTAAAAGGTTTAGAGCAGCTTAAGCGTGCAGAAAAAGTAGCTGAACTTCGCGGTAAAACGGTTCAGGAACTTTTGGGTTAAGGAGGAAGTTTAATGGCAAAGCTGAAAATTACTCTTACCAGAAGCCTGATTGGCAGACCTGAAGATCAACGTGCTACTGTTCGGGCTTTGGGTTTAGGTAAAACAAATAGTTTCGTAGTGCAAGATGACAATGCGGTTATCAGAGGTATGGTCCGCAAAGTAGAACATCTTGTTAGTGTTGAAGAAGTGCAAGACTAGTTCAAGGAGGTGCTATGCATGAAATTACACGAATTAGCTCCAGCCCCTGGATCTAAAAAAGTACGTACTCGCGTCGGTCGTGGTCTTGGTTCCGGTCTTGGTAAAACAGCCGGTAAAGGTCATAAAGGGCAAAACGCCCGTGCTGGCGGTGGTGTTCGTACTGGATTTGAAGGCGGCCAGATGCCGATTTACCGCAGACTTCCGAAACGCGGTTTCACCAACAAATTTGCTAAAGAATTTGCTGAGGTTAACGTTTTCGAGTTAAATCGTTTTGATAACGGTGCTGTTGTAGATCCAGTTGCTTTAATAGAAGCTGGCATACTTAAAAATGTACGCGATGGCGTTCGCATTTTAGGTAATGGCGAGCTTGAGAAATCACTTACTGTAGTAGCCAACGGCTTTACCAAGTCAGCTGCAGAAAAAATTACAGCGGCTGGCGGAAAAGTCGAGGTGATCTAAGGTGCTTTCAGCCCTGTCCAATATACTCAAGATAACTGAGCTCAGACAAAAGATTGTATTTACGCTGGCAATGTTCTTAGTGTTTCGTGCCGGCACGCATATACCCGTTCCGGGCGTCAATCCCGCCGTTATCGAGCAGCTATTTACTAGTGGAAACTTATTTGGATTGCTCGATATGTTCTCAGGTGGTGCATTAAGTAAGTTCTCAGTGTTTGCGATGAGTATTACGCCTTATATCAATGCTTCGATTATTATGCAGCTTCTAACAGTTGTTGTACCTAAGTTTGAGCAATGGGCTAAGGAAGGCGATGAAGGGCGAAAGAAAATTACCCAGATCACTCGTTACGGTACAGTGCTGCTGGGTTTTGTTCAGGCCATTGGAATGGCTTTCGGATTGAAAGCGGCCATAATTAACCCGGGGATTGGCTCAATTTTGCTCATAGCATTAACGCTCACTGCCGGAACTGCATTTCTAATGTGGTTAGGAGAGCAAATTACTGAAAAAGGTATTGGTAATGGTATTTCGCTAATTATTTTTGCAGGTATCGTATCTCAATTGCCTGGTAGTATTAGTACAATGTTTAAGTATCTGCAAGCAGGTACTATAAATTATTTTAATGTACTGTTGTATGTAATTATTGCTTTGGCCATGATTGTATTCGTTATACTAGTACAGCAAGGTCAGCGAAGAATACCTGTACAATATGCAAAACGCGTAGTTGGTCGCAAAATGTATGGCGGTCAATCTACACACATTCCGCTTAAAGTATGTCAAGCGGGTGTTATACCAATAATCTTTGCGTCATCCGTGCTGATGTTCCCAGTAACCATTGCCCAGTTTATTGATGTTGCCTGGGTAAAAACTGTAGCTGGATGGTTTGAGTGGGGGACACCGCTGCAGACAACTCTGTACGCGCTCTTAATTGTATTCTTCACTTATTTCTATACTGCGGTTACTATGAACATATCGGATATGGCAGAGAACATGAAAAAATACGGTGGTTTTATTCCAGGACTACGCCCGGGTAAACCAACTGCAGACTATTTGGACCGCGTTATGACCAGAATTACACTTGCCGGAGCAATGTTTCTTGCTTTTATTGCCATTCTGCCGAACTTTGTGGCAGCAGTGACTAATATCCAAGGGGTGTATTTTGGCGGCACCGCCCTCTTGATTGTGGTTGGCGTAGCTCTTGACACAATGAAGCAAATCGAGGCTATGGTCTTAATGCGCCACTATCAAGGCTTCATGAAGTAGGAGGTAGCTCGCGATGTATATCCTTTTAATGGGACCGCCAGGGGCCGGTAAAGGTACCCAGGCGGCAATGCTAGTCGAGAAGTTCGATATTCCTCATATCTCTACTGGAGATATGTTTCGGGCAGCAGTAAAAGAAGGAACTGAACTTGGCAAGCAAGCAAAAGCATGTATGGATGCTGGTCAACTGGTTCCTGACAGTGTAACAATCGGTATTGTTAAAGAACGTTTGGCTAAATCAGACTGCAAGAAAGGCTTTATTCTGGACGGATTTCCTCGTACTATTGAGCAGGCTAATGCCCTTGACAGTACGCTGGGTGAGCTAGGAATAAAACTTAATCGCGTAATAAATATAAGTGTTCCGGCTGATGAATTAATCAGCCGGGCCACAGGCCGACGTATCTGCAAGAGTTGCGGTGCAACTTATCACATAACATTTAATCCTACCAGTGTTGCTGGCACTTGCGATAAATGCAGTGGGGAATTGTATCAGCGTGAAGACGACAGTGAGGAAACGATGACTAAGCGTTTATCTGTTTACAGCGCTCAGACACAGCCACTCATTGAATACTACCAGGATAAGGGCTTATATACAGAAATTGACGGCAGGCAGAAAATCGATAAAGTTTTAACTGATATTGTTGCCAGCTTGAGGGGCGAATAGGATGATTATCCTCAAATCAGATCGAGAAATCTCGTATATGCGAGATGCTGGCCGGGTAGTGGCCGGGGCCCATGCTGAGGTGAAAAAAGCCGTGAAGCCTGGTGTAACAACTCTCGAACTTGATACAGTCGCCGAAAACTATATAAAAAGCCGCGGTGCTATTCCCGCTTTCAAGGGATATGGCGGTTTTCCAGGTAATATTTGCTCTTCGATAAATGAACAAGTTGTTCATGGAATTCCAGGTTTAAATAAGCTAAAAAATGGAGATAATGTCAGTATTGACATTGGAGCGGTAATAAATGGATATAATGGTGATGCCGCAGTTACTGTTGCCGTAGGTGATGTAGATGCCGAGGTACAGAAACTTTTAGAGGTTACTGAACAGTCTTTGTATAAAGGCATTGAAAAAGCAATTGCTGGTAACCGTCTTGGTGACATTTCTCATGCCATACAATCATATGCAGAAGGATATGGATATGGTGTGGTACGTGACTATGTTGGGCATGGCATTGGCAGGAAAATGCATGAAGACCCTCAGGTACCAAATTACGGCAATCCCGGCCGCGGCCCACGATTAAAAACTGGTATGACATTAGCGATAGAGCCGATGATCAACCTGGGCACACATGAGGTAAAAACTCTTGCTGATGGGTGGACAGTTGTGACAGCAGACGGCAAGTATTCTGCGCATTTTGAACATACCATAGCTATTACTGATGATAAGCCGGAAATTCTGACCAAGCTCTAGGAGGCGACTGTCTTGTCAGCCCACCATATTTCAATCGGTCAATTAGTTAAAAGTAATGCGGGGCGTGATACTGGTCATCCTTATTTGGTCATAGGGATCACTGACAAATATGTTTTGCTGGCAGATGGCCGAGAACGTAGTGTCATAAAGCCCAAGAAAAAAAATATTCGGCATGTCAAAGTTTATAAACTAGTTGCTGAGGCGTTGGCGGAAAAACTTCATAATAACATAAAGGTTACTGATGAAGACATCCGCCAGGCTATCGCAAATTGCACACCGGATAATCTGTGATAAGCGGACGAGGAGGGATATCTCAATGTCCAAACAAGATGTAATTGAGGTAGAAGGTAAGGTTATCGAAGCCCTGCCTAATGCTATGTTCCAGGTTGAACTGGAAAATGGGCATGTCGTATTGGCGCACGTTTCTGGAAAGATTCGAATGAATTTCATTCGTATTCTTCCAGGAGATAAGGTTACTGTAGAACTAACGCCATATGATTTAAAACGCGGCCGGATTACCTACCGTTTCAAATAGCACTTATTGATGTTGGCTGATGGACGGATATCACCAACATGAAATAGGCAATGCAGGAAAAGGAGGACAAGGCAAATGAAAGTGAGACCATCGGTCAAGCCCATTTGTGAGAAATGCAAAGTTATTAAGCGTCATGGTAACGTAATGGTGATTTGTGAAAATCCCAAACATAAACAAAAACAAGGTTAGGGGGTGGACGATACATGGCACGTATTGCCGGCGTAGATTTACCACGCGATAAGAGAATTGAGATTGCTTTAACATATATTTATGGTATTGGCCTGACTTATTCAAAACAAATTATGGCTGCTACTGGTATTAATCCCGATACCCGGACCCGTGATTTAACAGAAGAAGAAGTTTCTAAACTTCGTGAAACCATCGATAAGAACTATCGAGTTGAAGGCGATTTGCGTCGCGAAGAATCACTTAATATTAAACGTTTAATTGAAATTGGTTCATATCGCGGCAAAAGACATCGTATGGGACTTCCTGTTCGTGGTCAAAGAACTAAAACCAACGCGCGTACTCGTAAGGGTCCGAAGAGAACTGTTGGTGCTAAGAAGAAAAAGTAAGGGAGGGATAATCTTTGGTAGCTAAAAAAGTTGTTAGACCAAAAAGAAAAGAGCGTAAAAATATTGAGCATGGCATAGCTCATATTCGCTCAACTTTCAACAATACAATTGTTACAATTACCGATACAAAGGGGAATGCGTTGTCCTGGGCTAGCGCAGGCGGCCTTGGCTTCAGAGGTTCCCGTAAAAGCACTCCTTTTGCTGCTCAAATGGCTGCTGAAACAGCGGCTAAAGCAGCAATGGAGCATGGCCTAAAACAAGTCGAAGTATTTGTTAAAGGTCCTGGATCAGGCCGTGAGGCAGCAATTAGATCACTTCAAGCTGCTGGTTTGGAAGTTAACTTAATTAAAGACGTTACTCCAATTCCTCATAATGGCTGCCGTCCGCCGAAGCGCAGAAGAGTATAAGAATTTCGGGAGGTGTTGAACGAGAATGGCAAGATATATAGGTCCTGTTTGTAGACTTTGCCGTCGTGAAGGTGCAAAATTGTATCTTAAAGGCGATAAATGTTATAGCGATAAATGCGCGTTCACAAAACGCAGCTATGCTCCTGGTCAGCATGGTCAAGCCCGCAAAAAGGTTTCAGAATATGGCATTCAGCTTAGAGAAAAGCAAAAAGCTCGTCGTTCATACGGCATTCTAGAACGCCAATTCCATGCTTATTTTGAAAAGGCTGATCGTCAAAAAGGTATTACTGGTGAAAACTTGCTTGTATTATTAGAAAGAAGATTGGATAACGTTGTGTATCGCTTAGGTTTTGCCGTAAGCCGTACTCAAGCTAGACAGCTTGTACGTCATGGACATTTCACTGTCAACGGACGTCGTGTTGATATTCCATCTTACCTAATTAAGCCAGGCGATGTTATTCAAGTACATGAAGCCAGCAAAGAGTCACCGCTTGTTAAACAAATTTTTGAAGCTATCGGTCACAAGACTGCTCCAATGTGGTTAGAAGTTTCAGCTGAAGATATGAGCGGTAAAGTTGTACGCTACCCTAGCCGAGATGAAATTGATACTCCTATCCAAGAGCATCTGATCGTTGAATTGTACTCCAGATAATACGCCCTCAGCCGTGGGTTATGGCGTGACTTAAGTAGTGCGCACAAATGAGGAGGGTTATTCCAGATGATCGAAATCGAAAAACCGAAAATCGAGATAGTAGAAATAAGTGAAGACAGCCGATATGGCAAATTTGTTTGCGAACCTTTAGAGCGCGGTTATGGAACCACGCTTGGTAATAGCTTGCGCCGAATACTTCTTTCATCACTGCAAGGCGCTGCCGTAACATCTGTTAAAATTGAAGGCGTACTTCATGAGTTTTCTACAATTCCCGGCGTTCGGGAAGACGTTACTGACATTATTTTAAATTTCAAATCATTGTGCTTAAAAATGCATTGTGATGAGCCAAAAATTTTACGGGTTGATGTTCAAGGCGAAAAAGCAGTTACAGCCGGCGATATAATCACGGACCCTGATGTCGAGATACTTAACCCGGAATTGCATTTGGCAACTGTAGATGCTAGCGGCTCGCTAAAAATGGAAATCACCGTTGAGCGTGGTCGTGGCTATGTACCAGCAGACAAGAATAAGAAAACCGATCATGTAATCGGCATTATTCCGATTGATTCCATTTTTTCGCCAATCCAGAGAGTTAACTATAGTGTAACTGATACTCGTGTCGGTAACGTCACAGATTACGACAAACTTACGCTGGAGTTATGGACTGATGGCAGCATGAGACCTGAAGAGGCAGTCAGCAAAGCTTCTAGCATTATGATTGCTCATCTCAGACTGTTCCAGAACATGGCTGGCGCTCCTCCGGAAGACGAAGGAACTGAAGGAACGTTCACTGAGGCACCAGAATCCAGTGTTTCCAAAACCTTGGAAATGACAATTGAAGACTTGGATCTTTCAGTTCGTTCCTATAACTGCTTGAAACGGGCTGGCATTAACACAGTAGCTGAATTAGCCCAAAAGAGCGAAGAAGACATGATGAAAGTGCGTAACCTAGGACGTAAATCACTTGAAGAAGTGAAGAAAAAGCTCGATGAGCTTGGGTTATCACTTGTTGAATTTGAAGAGTAGGAGGAGGGAAGATTATGGCCTACAGAAAGTTAGGACGTGACTCAAGCGCACGTAAAGCGCTGTTTCGCAGTATTTTGACTTCCTTCTTTTCGTACGAGCGTATTGAAACAACTGAGGCTAAAGCTAAAGAAATCAGCGGTCTTGCTGAACAATTAATTACTTTAGCTAAGCGCGGCGACTTACATGCTCGCCGTCAGGTTTTATCACAGCTCGTGGACGAAGAAGTCACTAAAAAACTGTTCGATACTATTGCACCTAAATATAATAATCGTCAAGGCGGATACACTCGTATTCTTAAACTTGGACCCCGCCGCGGCGACGCTGCGCCGATGGCAATACTAGAATTGGTGTAATAAATGAAAGGCGACCATCAGGGTCGCCTTTATCGTTGTACGTAATAAATTAATATTTAACACAAAGTACTCGAAGTACGCGAAGGGTACGCAATAAAAACGCGATAATTATCGCGTGGTAATTCCTTTGCGAGCCCTTTGAGTCCTTTGCGTACTTCGTGTTAAAAAACGTTAGCTTTAATATGAGGAGCTAGATTATGGGAGATTTTATTAAGGTTGAAAATTTGTGCCATGCGTATACTACTCAAAATGAGGGAGAGACGCTGGCACTTGATAATATAAACTTAACAATTAAGGCCGGGGAGTTTGTTGCTATTATTGGCACAAATGGCTCTGGCAAGTCTACTTTAGCTAAGCATTTTAACGCCTTGTTATTACCGACAAGTGGAGAGTGTTTAGTTAATGGTATGAGTACTAATGATTCAAAGAACTTGTGGGACATACGTCAGATTGTTGGGATGGTGTTTCAGAATCCTGATAACCAGCTTGTAGCGACAGTTGTAGAAGAAGATGTTGCGTTTGGTCCCGAAAACTTAGGCGTGGCTCCAACTGAAATAGCCAAGCGTGTAGATAAGGCACTTGAGATGGTAGGAATGACAAACTATCGCCTCCATGGCCCTCATTTGCTGTCTGGCGGTCAGAAGCAGCGAATTGCAATTGCAGGTGTGCTTGCTATGCAGTCAAAATGTCTGGTATTAGATGAGCCTACCGCCATGCTTGACCCACAGGGGCGTCAGGAAGTACTTCAGACTGTAAGAGAGTTACATGCTAAATCAGGGATAACGGTAATATATATTACCCACTTCATGGAAGAGGCTGCAGCAGCCGATAAGGTAGTTGTTATGAATCAAGGCAAGATTATTCATACTGGAAAACCAAATGAAGTTTTTAATGAAGTCAAAATGCTGAAGGAACTTGGTCTTGATGTTCCAATCGCTGCTGAGGTAGCAGAGCGGTTACGTGACGCAAATTTTGCTATACCTGATAAAATTATTACAGACGATGAGTTGGTGGTGGCATTATGTCAATAGTTCTAAAAGATGTCACTTATACATATATGCCCAAAACTCCGTTCGAGCGTACTGCGCTCCACAATATTAATCTTGAGATTAACAGCGGCGAATTTGTTGCAATTATCGGTCATACCGGCTCAGGTAAGTCCACGTTGGTCCAGCATTTAAATGGACTTCTCAAGCCGACAACAGGTACAGTAACTGTCGACGAAATAAATTTACACGCCAAAAAATCAGATGCAAAGATCGCAAGAAGAAAAGTTGGTATGGTATTTCAATACCCAGAGCACCAGCTGTTTGAAGAGACTATATACGAAGATATAGCCTTTGGACCGCGAAACCTTGGACTGAGTGAAGAAGAGGTTGACTCGCGAATTCGCCGAGCAATGAATTTTGTCGGTTTAGACTTTGAAACATATGCTAAGCGTTCTCCGTTTCATTTAAGCGGCGGACAAATGCGCCGTGTAGCGATTGCTGGGGTTATTGCACTTGAGCCACAGTATCTCATTTTGGATGAGCCGTCCGCCGGATTAGATCCAAGGGGACGTGATGAAATATTCGGCGAAATAATACAGTTATATAAATCATCAGGAATCACGGTAATTTTAGTTTCGCATAACATGGAAGATGTCGCTAAAATGGCAACTAGGCTTATAGTGATGAATGGCGGAAAAGTACTAATGGATGGCAGCCCGCAGGAAGTATTTAAAAATCCTGAAAAGCTAAAAGCGGCAGGAGTAGATGTACCGCCTGTTACTGCGCTCTTAGGTAAGCTAAAAGACCGAGGATTAGCTGTAGATAATAATGTTCTATCGGTAGAAGAAGCTGTTACAACCATTATTACAGCCTTGGGGGATAAAAATGCTTAAGGATATAACATTAGGTCAATATTTTCCGGGAAACTCACTCATACATTTGCTTGATCCTCGAACTAAAGTAATCTCAGTACTGTTATTTATCTCAAGCATCTTTATCGGCGAAAGCTATGCAGCATACTCCTTAATGGCAGCGTTTGCAATTATAGTTCTGATTATTTCGGCTATACCACCGTCGATGATGCTTAAGTCAATTAAGCCACTGTGGATAATTATACTGCTTACAGTAGGTATTCACGTATTTACAACTCCTGGTATTACCATATATACGATCGGCCCCTTGTCCATAACTCAAGAAGGACTTCGCCAGGGATTTCTCATGTCATCAAGGCTTGTACTATTGATTGTTGTTTCGTCGTTATTGACTTACACAACTTCACCAATTGCTTTAACAGACGCAATTGAAAGATTGCTAAAGCCATTTGCTAAATTTGGTTTACCAGCACACGAGCTGGCTATGATGATGACAATAGCTCTTAGGTTTATTCCAACATTGCTTGAAGAAACAGACAGAATCATGAAAGCACAAATAGCGCGTGGTGCTGATTTTGCATCAGGCAGTATTTTGCGTCGAGCCAAAAGCATGATACCTCTTTTAGTGCCGCTTTTTATTAGTGCTTTTCGCCGTGCTGACGAATTGGCAGTGGCAATGGAGGCAAGATGCTATCGTGGCGGAGAGAACCGATCCAGAATGAAAGTACTTCAATTCAGCACAAAAGACTGGATAGCATACGGAATTATGATTCTGCTGATACTAGTATTGGTTTTTTTACGAATATCAATGGGTAAATAATATAATGAGAAGTGAATACTTATTAAACGATGATAAATTATGCAGAAGAAATATAAAGCTAACGATAGCTTATGATGGCACTGGTTATCATGGCTTTCAAAGGCAGAATAACGCACTTTCAGTGCAGGAAGTATTAGAGAATAAGTTAGCCAGCTTATTTGGGCATTCACTGAAGATGGCAGGAGCAGGGCGTACAGATTCAGGAGTTCATGCATATGGTCAGGTCGTGAATTTTTATACAACTGGTGTTATCCCAGCCGATCGTATAGCGCGAGCGTCAAGGGGGTTATTGCCTGACGATATTGTTATTAACGATGCTGAAGATGTAGCGCCAGATTTTCATGCTCGCTACTCCGCTAAAAGCAAAATTTATATTTATCGTATTTATCCACACTCAGTTGCTGATCCATTTTTGCGCAATTATGCTTGGCATGTCGCACAGACCTTGGATGTTGCACTTATCCACAAGGCGGCACAGCATATAGTTGGAACACATGATTTTTCAGCTTTTAGGGCCGCGGGAAGCGCACCTATTAATCCTGTAAGAACTATCTTTGAGGCTAGCTGCACTCTGAATGCAGGCATTATTGAATTTACATTTTGGGGTAATGGATTTTTATATCACATGGTACGTAATCTTGTTGGAACGTTAGTAAATGTCGGTCGAAGCAGATTGACTGAAGAGCAGTTTATTAACATATTAGCAAGCAGAGACCGCAAAAATGCCGGTGCTACTGCTCCACCGCAGGGATTGTACTTAAAACAAGTCTTTTATTAACAAGTTTTTGTGGACAAGCTGTTAGTAAATATGAAAATTAGAAAATAAATTTTATCGATAACAAGGTAAAATCCTTGACATTAGGTGGTCCATTTATTACAATGATTTTATGAGATTTTTGCCATGACTTCCATTAGCCCCGGAATTCTGGATTTAAAAATCAAATGTTTGGAATTGCTTGGACAAGGGAGGGATATCGAATGAAAACAACTTTCATGGCAAACGAAGCCAATGTTGAACGCAAATGGTTCGTTGTTGATGCCGAAGGTAAAACTGTAGGTAGATTAGCCGCTGAAGTTGCGAAAGTTCTTCGTGGCAAACATAAACCAACTTTCACTCCGCATGTTGATACTGGTGATCATGTTATCATCGTTAATGCAGATAAAGTTGTATTTACTGGTAAAAAACTAGCTCAAAAAACTTATTTCCGTCATTCCGGTTATCCAGGTGGAACAACCTTCACTACTGCTGGTAAAATGCTAGCAACAAGACCGGAAAGAGTATTGGAATTAGCTATTAAAGGTATGTTGCCGAAGAATACACTCGGTCGTCAAATGTACCGTAAGTTAAAAGTTTATAGTGGCGCTGCGCATCCACATGCTGCGCAAATGCCTGAAGTATTAGAAATCGACGTAAGATAAACCGGAAAGGAGGAACATTAAATGGCATTAGTTAATCACTACGGCACAGGCCGCAGAAAAACATCGGTTGCCAGAGTTCGTCTGGTTCCGGGTGAAGGAAATATCATCATTAATGATCGTCAGCTTAACGACTATTTTGGTCTCAAAACTCTTGAGCTAATTGTTAAGCAACCTCTTAACCTGACTGATACTCTTGGTAAATATGATGTCCTGGCAAAAGTTGAGGGAGGCGGTCCTTCCGGACAAGCTGGTGCAATCCGTCATGGTATTGCCCGCGCTCTTCTCAGAGTAGACGCTGAATATCGTCCATCTCTGAAAAAAGCTGGCTTCCTTACTCGTGACCCACGCGAGAAAGAGCGTCGTAAATACGGCCTCAAAAAAGCTCGTAAAGCATCACAGTTCTCCAAACGTTAATATCAGATACAATCAACCTGGAAAGCTTGCTTTCCAGGTTTTTGTTTTTGTTGGACTGATATGATTGAACCGCAGAGTACGCAGAGTACGCGGAGGGCTACCGGTGGATTATCGCGATATTATCGCGAAAAAATTTTAATAAAATCTCTTCCTCTGTGACCTCTGTGTACTCTGTGGTTAATCGACACTTAATCTTTACTAAAATAAGCAGCAGGAAAAATCCGGGAAGTGGTCTAATTATATACATTAAAATCGAGTAAAATCGTGGAGGTTTAAATAGTGAGAAAAATTATTACCGGAACTTTGGCTGCGTTAATGCTGACGAGCAGTGTGGCTTTTGCTAATTTAGATGACAACAAAGAAACCATAGATGCAAAGTATGGAGAGTATCGTCTGATTGTCGATACAGATAACCAGATTTGGGCAAAAGCGGAATGGGAGACTAAAGGAGCTCAGCGAGCTAAACCAGCTTCTTATATGCATTCATTTACAAGAGCAGATATGAGAACTCAAATGGAAGTAACTTTTGCAAAGGACGGTATGGTTAGAGCCCAGCGCTTTACACCGGATATGGCCATTAAAATAAAGGACTTTAAAAAATACTACCCTGAAGTATATACTCTTATCAAATCACCAAAAGCTGAGGCTTTCGCTAGCTACAAGACAGTTACTAATCAATTTCAGGAAAGCCAATCTCCCGTTACTATGGGAGTTATAGTTAAAGAAATGCCTCAAGGCATCAAGGGCGCATATTACTCACTCTTAGTTTTTAATATTCAAGATGACGGGCGTTTGGTCAAGGATGGTAAGTTCATAACTGAAGATACTTCCATAAGAGAATTTACAATTGAGCGTGTTTTTAGATCTTCAGCTAGTAATGCCCTTGACTCAGGTGACTGGCAGCTTATAAAGAACTTTTTCTAAAAGTATATGGTCACATTTAAAATAGATAATTGCAATATTGAGGTGTAAGAACTAATGAGTTTTTCAAAGGAGGCCGTCGGAGAGGCCTATGAATATACAAGCAAAATCTGCCGGCATTGCCCTGAATGCCAAAGTACATGTCATATACATATTGCTAAAGACACACTATATTTTATGACGCAATCTGGGAGCAAGTTTTTCGAGGGATTTCCGGATAATATCTTAACTATCGTTCGCAGCCTGCCTATTAGCGATAAGTCTATGAATAAAGCTCAAATATCAGCTGCCTATGACGGCATTAGGCTTATATGCGATAATTGCCCGCTAGATGACCATGATGAGTTTTGTGCTATTAATATTGTCTTGACTGCATTGGGGACTCTTAAATACGGTGCCGGGTTCTTAACTGAAAGAGATATACAGGTTCAGTCATAAATATAAAAATGACCTTCTATTGAACGTGCGCAATAGAAGGTCATTTTTATTAGTTATCTAGCTAATTTTAAAGGTTCTGTTTTTGCTTCTTCAGCCATTGCTGGCCCAATATAACCGCCTCGAACCATAGCGTTTAGTACAATTGTCTGCCGCTGTTTTGCAGCCATGTAATCTACATATGGGGAAGTTAACGACGGTGCGTTTGGTAACCCTGCTAACATTGCGGATTCGGAGAGTGTAAGTTTACTGGGGGCTTTACCAAAATAGCCTTTAGCAGCTTCATCAATTCCATACATTCCTGACCCGAAATAAATAGTGTTGAGGTACATTTCGAGGATGTCCTCCTTCGAATAGCGTAATTCCATATCAATTGAAAGCACGAATTCTTCTATTTTTCGGCTGATAGACCGTTCTTGCGTTAAGAATAAGTTTTTAACAAGCTGTTGGGTTATAGTGCTTCCGCCTTCCTGTATTTCACCAGTCTGTATATTTACAAGAGTAGCGCGGAGAATACCCTCAACGTCGAACCCAAAGTGACGGTAAAATCTGTTATCCTCTACGGCAATAATCGCTTGCTGCGTTGTTAAAGGAATATCCTTAATAGATATATAACTTTTTTTGTTTAATTTTGCATTTACAGCGCTTTTGAGTGCGATAATCCGATAAGTTCTATCCCATAGGCTAGATAGAGTAGATGTCACGTTCTGAGGTTTTGTAGATGCAGGCACATATTTTTCGACAAAAATGCTGCCACCAGCCCACCAGAAACATGCAATAAATAATACTAGTAATAAAAGCAAAAATCGACTTTTTCGCATTGCGACCTCCTTGAGATGAACCAGCTACTATTATTCTACTCTAGGTATGCAGCTTTGACTATAGTCTATTTAATTCGACATACAGTAGTAAGAGTAGGCATAAATTATAGAAAGCAGTGTCAGGAGGGAAAAATATGCGGATACTATCGATGCGTAGAAAATTTCTTCATAGAATGGTAATATTAAGTATTGCGATTGTTGTTCTTAATATGCTGACATTACGTTACCTGGTATCTAATGACATCGATAATATTGATCTTGGACATCTCACTGGGCGTGCTGTAATTATTGATCCTGGACACGGCGGAATAGACGGTGGTGCTGCTTACAATGGACTATCAGAAAAAGATGTCACTTTATCAATTTCGGCTAAGCTTGGGACAATACTGCAGAATAATGGGGCGACGGTTACATATACGCGTGATAGTGATATGGACTATTACACCAAAGGCAAAGGCGGTAAAAGAAACGACCTAACAAAGCGAGTACAATTGATTGAGAGTTCAGGTGCTGAGGTTTTTATTAGTATTCACTGCAACGCAATAAAAGGTGAAAGATGGTTTGGCTCGCAGGTGTTTTACAATAATAAGAATGAGCAAAATAAAAAGCTAGCAGAAGTAGTGCAACTTGCTTTAAAGGAATATTCACCTGGTAACAAGCGACAAGCCAAGCAGGATACACAAATTTTTTTGCTAAATTCTATAAATATTCCTGGTGTGTTAGTTGAAACAGGTTACTTATCAAACCAGCGCGAAGCTAAGTTTCTTGCAGATGAAAATTACCAGCAGAAACTGGCAGAACAGATTGCAAAGGCGTTAGCGTATCATTTCAGCAATAATGAGGGACGATAACCTTAGATTTCAACATGGTCAGAAAGAACGAGAGACACAAATCCCTATTTATATATCTGAATTGTGTTAGCATGTTTATACTAAAAACTTAAGTTAAGCTGAATCTATCGATTATAAGCTAATCATGGCTAAGCATCAGCCTAGATCATCAAAGGAGTGACATTGTGAGTAAACTTATAGGTTGTGCCCTAATGCCTCATCCTCCGATAATGATACCGGAAGTTGGCAAAAGTGAATTAAGCAAAATACAAGCAACTGTTGATGCTACCGAAAAGGTAGCCAAAACTATTAAAGAATTTAATCCGCAGACAATAATTATTATAACGCCACATGGTCCAGTCTTTGAAGACGCGGCGTGTATTAGCGTTCATCCTAGACTTAGAGGTAATTTAAGCGCTTTCGGCGTTCCAGAAGTATCTTTAGGCTTTGAAACGGACGGACAGCTTGTTCGTCACATTTTAAAGCAATCGCAGCGCCTTGGCGTAAATTTAATTGAACTTACAGATGATGCTGCTAAAAACTACAGGATGTCGCTTGCATTAGACCATGGAGCCATCGTCCCTCTTTATTATCTCAATAAAGCAGGCTTTAAGGGGCAGATTGTACACCTTTCTATGGGAATGCTGCCTTATGAAGAAATGTATACTTTTGGTAAGGCCGTTCAAGCCGCTGTAAATATAGTGGACAAGCGAGTTGTAGTTATTGCTTCAGGTGATTTATCTCATCGATTGACTCCTGATGCTCCAGCTGGGTACAGCCCGCGCGGTAAAGAATTTGATGAAATTGTAATTGATGCATTAAAAAATCTTAATGTAAAAACATTATTAAATATAGATCGAGAGCTTATTGAAGAAGCTGGCGAGTGTGGTCTTCGGCCAATATTTTTCTTAATGGGAACTCTTGGCGGCATTGAAGCTGTATCTGAAGTTTTATCATATGAAGGTCCTTTTGGTGTTGGATATGCTGTTGGGTTGTTTTTAGTAAAAGATAAGCTTAAAGGGGGCGAAGGAAATGAAAAATGAAAGTACTCCTGTCGAGCTGGCTCGTAAAAGCCTTACATATTATCTCGAAAAAAATAAACTAATGCCAACACCTGATAATTTATCAGAGGAACTTAAACGTCAAGCAGGAGTGTTTGTTTCTTTTAAGAGTAACGGGGAATTAAGAGGCTGTATTGGTACTTTTCAGCCAACTCAGCCAAGTGTTGCGGAAGAAATAATTAATAATGCAGTAGCGGCTGGTACACAAGATCCTCGATTTTGGCCGATCGAGGTTGAGGAAATACCGAAACTTAACATTTCGGTAGATTTATTGGAAAGTCCTGAACATATAAATAGTATTTCCGAGCTTGACCCGCAAAAGTATGGTGTAATAGTTCGCTGCGGTCGTAGAAGCGGCTTACTGCTGCCGATGCTCGAAGGTGTAGATACAGCAAACGAACAAGTAGAAATTGCTATGCAGAAAGCTGGAATTCGACCAGGAGAAGAAATTGAACTATTCCGATTTACGGTCACTAGGTATACTTAGTATCACGAAGATCAGGATGTGAATACAATGCGCGAAGCGCTCCATTATCAGCCTCATCATTCTGGAGTTATATGTAATCTTTGTCCTAAAAACTGCATTGTTTCTGAAGGGAAAACGGGCTTTTGCCGTGTCCGTAAAAATATAAGTGGTAAACTGTATGCACAGAATTATGCTGCCTGTTCTTCATCAGCTCTAGATCCTATAGAAAAAAAACCATTGTTTCACTTTTACCCTGGAAAATATATTTTATCTGTTGGTACCTGGGGTTGTAACTTCTCATGCCAATTCTGCCAGAATTGGCAAATAGCTCAGGAAAGTCCGCAGGTTGTGGAACTTCCACCAGATCGACTTGTACATATTGCAAAAGAACAAGGACTGCGAAATGTTGGTATTGCTTTCACTTATTCAGAACCGAGTGTATGGTATGAATATATTCTTGATACCGCTATTGCCAGTAAGGCGGCAGGATTAAAAAATGTTTTAGTTACCAATGGTTTTATAAATCAGAAACCACTCGAAGAGCTTTTACCACACATTGATGCTTTGAACATTGATGTAAAAGCCTTTAACAATGAATTCTATTACAAGATTTGTTCCGGGTTTCTAGATGATGTAAAGCGCACTGTTGAGCTGTCTGCCAGCCGTTGTCATGTTGAAATCACAACTTTAGTAGTACCAGATTTAAATGATGCTGAGCAGGAGTTAAACGACTTAGCAGAGTGGTTAGGCTCAATTAGTCCAGATATTCCACTGCATTTCTCACGGTATTTCCCTAACTATAAGATGGACAAACCGGCCACACCAATAACTACAATGCAGAGAGCATATGAAATCGCGAAAGAATACCTAAATTATGTATACCTAGGCAATGTTGGTACAAACGGAATTAATACATGCTGCCCTGTGTGTAGCGAACTGATAATTGATCGATTAAAAAGAGTAAGTTATCTTAAAGACGAAAAAAAATGCCCCCACTGTGGGAGCTGTATAAAGATCATCGGAGAGGTCGATTTTTAGCTGACCTCTTCTTTTGTAATTTAGTCTAAACTCTAGTTTTCCGATAATGTTTTAATAGTGCTATACATCCAATAGAAACGCAGATGGTTACAGTAATTATAATAAATTTACTAAAACTTGCTGCCATTTCAATTAGTATGTGCCAGTTAGAGCCTAAAGAGTATCCTAAGTATACGCCTAGTAGGCATAAGAGCATTGCTGCAATTGAGGTATAGGCAAGAAAGTGCCAAAAGGGCAGCTTTATCACACCGGCGGCAATACTAATTTTATTGCGAACAACCGGCAATTGACGCCAGGGAATTATTATAATGGCACCGTATTTACAAAAAAAACGTGAAGCCATGTCAATTCTCTCGTCAGTTAAGCAAAAAAAACCGCTGTACTTGCAAAGTAATTTACGTCCAAGTGTCCTAGCCGCCCAATAAGCACTAACCGAGCCAGTAATAGTGCCAAGCCAAGCGGCAGTAATTGTACTGCATAAAGATAATTTACCTTGTGAGACTAATAAGCCGGCATAACCTAATACTAATTCAGCCGGGACGGGCAAGCAGGCTCCTTCTAGAAGCATACCGAAAAAAACAGCAATATATCCGGGTTGTTCAAGGAATCCAAGATAATTTAAAAAGTCCATTATTAACCTCATGAAAATTGTATACAAAATGGTTGCAATATTATACATAGATATTGTATAATTATGAGTAGATTGTAAAAGCAGTGGCCTAAGGAGGTACTACATATGAAAGTCAGCATTATAGGAGCAACTGGATACACCGGAGAAGAGTTGCTGCGCATACTAGCTAATCATCCGCAAGCGGAAATTATACATATAACATCCGAAAGTCAAACAGGAACTTCCATTGAAAGCGTATATACACATTTTAATGGATTCTATGAAAAAAAACTAGACAGCATGAAAGAGCTTGAAAAAATAGCTAAGGCTAGCGATGCTGTATTTATAGGCCTGCCTCATGGTCATGCTATGGCGGCTGGCAAAGTACTGTCTCAGTATGGTACAAAAGTTATCGATTTAGGTGCTGATTATCGTTTCCGCGATATTAGCGTTTATGAAAAGTGGTATAAAGTTGAGCATACTCATCCTGAGGCTGAAGCTGTTTACGGCTTAACTGAGCTTTATCGTGAACAAGTAAAAGCTGCTCAAATCATAGGTAACCCTGGTTGCTATACTACCGCTACTATATTGGCACTAGCACCTCTTGCTAAAAATAATCTTATTGATTTTAAAAGTATTATTGTTGATGCAAAATCAGGTGTATCAGGTGCCGGACGCAGTCTTAGTTTAAATAGTCACTTCACCGAGATGTTTGAAAACTTCAAAGCGTATAACATTGCAGGCCATCGTCATACGCCGGAGATAGAACAGGCACTTACTGAATTTGCTGAGGGGCCGGTAATAATTAGCTTTACCCCGCATTTAGTGCCAATGGCTCGAGGCATATTAAGCACTTGTTATGCTGCCTTAAAGCCAGGCGTTAGCTCACAAGACATTGATGACGCCTATAATTCTCTTTATGAGGATGAATACTTTGTTAGGCTGTTAGGACGCGGCGGTTATCCAGCGACAAAGAATACGCGCGGCTCGAACTTCTGCGATCTAGGCTGGCATATTGATGAGCGTACCGGAAGAGTCATCGTAGTGTCTGCCATTGACAATTTGGTTAAAGGTGCAGCGGGTCAAGCAATACAGAATTTTAATGTAATGTTTGGAATGGATGAGCGTTTAGGACTTATGCAGGCACCGCTTTATCCGTAAAGTTTATATATTATGAATTTGAATCTTAGAATAATGTTGGAGGTAACTATGTTAGAGAAAATAAATGGTACAATTACTTCACCTAAAGGTTTTAAAGCTGCCGGTGTAAAAGCTGGTATTAAAAAGAGCGGTAAAGAAGATGTAGCGATTATATATAGTACGGTACCAGCAACTGCGGCTGGAGTATTTACAACAAACGCCATGGCTGCCGCCCCAGTAATTGTATCCCGAAAAGTGGATGCTAAAGGGCAAGCGTCGGCAATAGTAGTTAACGCTGGTTGTGCTAATGCTTGTACTGGCGAACAAGGAATAAATGATGCCGAGAAGATGGCAACGCTCACAGCAGAGCTTCTTGGTTTAAAAAATGATGAAGTATTTGTTGCTTCTACAGGTATAATTGGTGTTAATTTGCCAATGGCTAAACTTGAAGCAGGCATTAAGAAAGCAGTGGCTGAGCTATCTGAAGAAGGCGGTACTAAGGCAAGTCAAGCAATCTTAACAACTGATACCTTCCCTAAAACTTGTGCGTATCAGTTCAATCTTGGCGGAGTACCTGTAAAAATCGCCGGAATTGCTAAAGGTTCAGGAATGATTCATCCCAATATGGCTACAATGCTCGGTTTTGTTACAACAGATGCGGCAATTTCAGCGTCACTCTTGAAAAAGGCTCTTACTGATGTTGTTAATGTTTCCTTCAATATGATATCAGTTGATGGAGATACCAGTACAAATGACATGGTAACTGTGCTTGCTAATGGGGCAGCAGGTAATCCGGTAATTGAGAGTACTGGGGAAGATTATGACTTATTTGTGCAAGCACTTAACCAAGTTTGTACTGAACTTGCAAAGTTAGTTGCACGTGATGGAGAAGGTGCTTCAAAGTTCCTTGAAATCAAAGTAAGTGGGGCAGTAAGTTTCGCAGATGCAAAGCAAGCAGCTATGACGATAGCAAAGTCCCCGCTGGTTAAAACAGCGTTCTTTGGTCAGGACCCTAACTGGGGTCGTATAATCTGTGCAGTAGGTTATTCAGGGGCACAGGTAGTACCAGAGAAAACAACTATGGCAATCGGAAATATAACAATAGTAAAACAAGGTATGGGAACAAGCTATGATGAGCAAGCGCTGCGGGCTATAATGGCTGAACATGATATAACAGTGACAGTTGATCTAGGTCTTGGATCAGCGGAAGCAACTGTTTGGAGTTGTGATTTCTCTTATGAATACGTAAAGATAAATGGCGAGTATCATACCTGATTAAATTAAACCAGAGTGTTTATCAAAATATTGGAAACCAGACACAGGGTCACTCCCTGTGTCTGCGCCGTTGAAGAAATAATTTACATAAACCTATTATTTGAGGTGATATAAATGAGTTTTATGCCGGAGCAAAAAGCCGCAGTGCTGATCGAAGCATTGCCATACATGCAAAGTTTCTATGGCAAAACCGTTGTAATAAAGTATGGTGGTAATGCCATGATAAATGATGAATTAAAAAGTAAAGTTATAAAAGATATAATACTAATGAAATATGTGGGTATGCGTCCTGTTGTAGTACATGGCGGCGGACCCGAGATAACCAGTTTTCTAAAGCAAATCGGTAAGCAGTCCGAATTTGTAAGCGGGCTCAGAGTTACTGACGCTGAGACAGTAGCAGTTGCTGAGATGGTTTTAGTTGGTAAGATAAACAGCGAAATAGTAAGTCTTTTAAATAGCGGCGGTGTTAAAGCGGTGGGCTTAAGCGGCAAAGATGCGAATCTGATTAAAGCTGAGAAGCATTTCGCAGAAGTCTATGAAAATGGTGAAGTTCGTAAAGTTGATATTGGTTATGTTGGTGATGTCAAACAAATTAACACCGATATTCTTAAGACACTTTTAGAGAAGGACTATATTCCAGTTATTGCGCCAATTGGTGTAGGTGATAATAACGAGAGTTACAATATCAATGCTGATTATGTCGCTGGTGAAATAGCTGGCGCACTTGGGGCAGAGAAGCTGTTATTACTTACAGATGTAGAAGGAATTTATCGCGATTATCATGATAAGAGCACTTTTATTTCCACGTTAACACTTTCTGAGGCTCACGAGATGATACTTGAAGGAACAATCGATGGCGGTATGATTCCAAAGGTTGATGCTTGTGTAAGAGCTTTAAAGGGCGGGACGAATAAAACGCATATTATCGATGGCCGCCAGTCTCACTCATTAATCCTAGAAGTATTTACAGCCGAAGGTATTGGTACCGAGGTAGTCAAATAGGAGGGGTTCGTGCATGAATAAAGAACAAATTTTTCAAACAGATAAAGAATACTATATGCCGGTATTCGCCAGATATCAAATAGTACTGTCACATGGCGAAGGTCCGTATGTTTATGATATAGACGGTAAGAAATACATTGACTTTTTAGCAGGAATTGCTGTTAACGTACTAGGGCATGCTCATCCAGCTCTAACTGCGGCAGTAGCTCAGCAGGCTGGAAAACTTATTCACTGTTCAAACCTATATTATACTGAAGAACAGGCAAAGCTTGCTAAATCATTGGCCGAACTTAGTGGCCTAGATAAAGTTTTTTTAGCCAACAGCGGTGCAGAAGCCAATGAAGGGGCAATAAAGCTTGCCAGGAAGTATGGTAAAACAGTCAGCGCGGATAAATATGAAATAATTACAGCCGAACACGGTTTTCACGGACGAACAATGGCTACACTTACTGCTACAGCTCAGCCGAAATATCAGCAAGGCTATGAACCACTTCCAGGTGGATTTAAATATGTACCCTACAATGATATTAATGCTCTTACTGAACAAGTTTCGGAAAAAACCTGTGCTGTCATTCTTGAGCCAATTCAAGGCGAGGGCGGCGTCAATACTCCAGATGATAATTATATTGATCAAGTGCGTGCGTTGTGCGACAAATATGGTGCACTGCTAATATTTGATGAGATTCAGACTGGAATAGGCAGAACAGGAAAGATGTTTGCTTATCAGCATTCAAACACTAAACCTGATATAGTTACGTTAGCTAAAGGATTGGGCGGCGGTGTACCAATTGGCGCATTTATCGCCAGCAATAAAGTGGCTCAAGCTTTTGCGCCTGGGGACCACGGCTCAACGTTCGGGGGCAACCCGCTAGCGTGTGCCGCTGCTAATGCAGTGTTAGGTGTTATCGCTGAGCAGAATCTGCTTCAAAATGTTGAAACTGTTGCAAAGTATATGCTTGATGAGCTGACTAAACTGCAGAATAAGTATCCGCAGATCATCAGTCAAGTACGTGGTAAAGGACTTATGCTTGGAGTGAAACTTACTAAACCAGGCCGAGACATAGTAAATGCATGCATGGAGCAAGGGGCTATCATAAACTGTACAGCAGGCGATGTCCTAAGATTTGTTCCGCCATTAAATATAACTAAGGCTCATGTAGACGAAGTAATAACAATTTTAGATAAAGTAATGGCAATAGCATAGATTTTTTATTAAAAGTTTCATTTATGGCAAATTTTATTAATAAAATACTTTTTGCATGATATAATTAATTTTATGGGGGTTTTAAGTCATGAGCATGAAGGGGAAAGATTTACTATCTATTCATGACCTGTCGGTAGATGAAGTTTATCAGATTCTAAACTTATCAAAAGAGCTTAAAGCCAAGCAAAAGAATGGTGAGGAGCATCATCTTTTAAAAGGCAAAACACTTGGAATGATATTTCAAAAGTCTTCTACTAGAACGAGAGTATCGTTTGAAGTTGGTATGTACCAGCTTGGTGGAATGGCACTATTTTTATCAGCAAATGATTTGCAAATAGGACGCGGAGAACCTGTTAAAGATACAGCCAGGGTTTTGTCTCGCTATGTTGACGGGATCATGATCAGAACCTTTTCTCATGATGAAGTTATCGAACTGGCGCAGTATTCAGATATACCTGTAATTAACGGTTTAACTGACTTACTACACCCCTGTCAGGCCCTTACAGATATCTTCACTGTTATGGAACATAAAGGTGAACTGAAAGGTCTTAAGATGGCCTATGTTGGTGATGGCAACAATATGGTGAATGCGCTTTTACATGCTTGTGCTAAAGTCGGCATGGATATAGCAGTAGCGACACCAGTTGGATACTCGCCTAATACTCAAGCTCTTGCCGAGGCCCAAGAAGATGCTGCTCTTTCCGGCAGTAAAATAACTATTAGTAATGACCCGACAGAGGCAGTTAAAAATGCTGACGTTATTTATACTGATGTTTGGGCTAGTATGGGGCAGGAAAAAGAACTAGCAGAACGAATGAAGGTTTTCCATGGTTTCCAAGTTAACAAAGAACTTTTAAGTGCAGCTAAACCTGATGCTATTGTACTTCACTGCTTGCCAGCTCATCGTGGCGAAGAGATTACCGATGAGGTAATTGAGTGCTCACAATCAGTAGTTTTCGATGAAGCTGAAAACCGCTTACATGTACAAAAAGCTATCATGGCTTTACTTATGGGTAATTAATTTAGTTAAATTTAAGCTATTCAGATTTCTGAATCAGCCGAACTTTACGAAGGAGTTGTTGGAGATATGAGCGACATAAAAAAGGTAGTACTTGCTTACTCTGGAGGACTTGATACTTCAGTAATTATTCCTTGGCTTAAAGAAACCTATAATTGTGAAGTAATTGCGATGTGTGCCGATGTAGGTCAAGGTGATGAATTAGAACCAGTTAGAGAAAAAGCACTTAAATCTGGTGCAAGTAAAATCTACATTGAAGATCTTACTAAACCATTTCTTGAAGAATATGTATGGCCAACTTTAAAAGCTGGCGCTGTATATGAAGGAAAATATCTTTTAGGTACTTCCTTTGCTCGTCCGATTATAGCTAAAGCACTTGTTGAAATTGCCGAAAAAGAAGGTGCAGATGCTATTGCCCACGGTGCAACTGGTAAAGGAAACGACCAAGTGCGTTTTGAACTTACTGTTAAAGCCTTAGCACCACACCTTAAAATTATTGCTCCATGGCGCTTATGGGATATCCGCTCCCGTGAAGATGCTATTGATTACGCTGAAAAGCATGGCATACCTGTTCCTGTAACTAAAAAACGTCCTTATAGTATGGACCGCAATATCTGGCATTTAAGCCATGAAGGGGCAGATCTTGAGTTTCCATCTAATGAACCGCTAGAAGACGTTTATATGGTTACAACCACTCCGGAAAAGGCTCCAGATAAAGCTACATATGTTGAAGTTGAATTTGAAAAAGGAATTCCAGTAGCGGTTGACGGAGAGCGTATGGATTCAGTCGCTCTATTAACTAGGTTAAATGAATTAGGCGCACAAAATGGTATTGGAATTACCGATATTGTTGAAAACCGCCTAGTTGGCATGAAATCACGCGGTGTATACGAGAACCCAGGTGGATCAATTCTATATTATGCACACCGCGAGTTAGAATATCTAACGCTTGACCGCGCAACTATGCATTATAAAGAACAAGTTGCCGTTCGTTATGCTGAGTTAGTGTATGACGGAATGTGGTTCTCACCGCTTCGTGAAGCTTTAGATGCTTTTGTTGATTCCACACAGCAAAATGTAACAGGGTCTGTACGTTTAAAACTATATAAAGGTAATATCATGAGCGCAGGCTCAAAATCACCATACTCGCTGTATCATGAAGGTTTTGTTACTTTCGGCCGTGATGAAGTTTATAATCAGGCTGATGCAGAAGGCTTCATCAACCTGTTCGGTCTTCCGCTTAAGGTTAGAGCTCTAATGCAGAAAGAGGCGAAGAAAACTAATGAGTAAGCTTTGGGGCGGCAGGTTTGCCAAAAATACCGATGTAATGGTGGAGGAGTTTACCTCCTCCATTTCTTTTGACAGCCGGATGTATCGGGAAGATGTTGCCGGCAGTATCGCACATGCACGAATGCTTGCTAAGTGCGGTATCATCTCAGGAGATGAAGCAGAATTAATCATTAAGGGCTTAGAAGAAATCCTAGCAGACATAGAAGCTGGTAACTTCAGTTTTGAAATTGCCCTTGAAGATATCCATATGAATATTGAAAAGCGTTTGACTGAGCGCATCGGTGCGGTTGGCGGCAAGCTTCATACAGCTCGCAGCCGTAATGACCAAGTAGCTGTTGATACCCACCTTTATGTTCGAAAAGAACTTGCTGCAATCGCAGAATTACTTTTGGATTTGCAAAAAGCTTTTGTGGAAACAGCAGAAAAAAATTCGGATGTTATAATGCCTGGATATACACACTTGCAACGGGCTCAGCCGATATTATATTCCCATCACATGATGGCATACTTCTTTATGCTCTCTCGTGACTTCTCACGCCTTCAAGGTGTTTATGAGCGTACTGACATTCTGCCGCTTGGTGCTGGAGCATTAGCTGGTACTACTTTCCCAATTGATCGTCATTTTGTTGCAGACCAGTTAAAATTTAGCCAAATTTATCAAAATAGTTTAGATGCAGTAAGCGATCGTGATTATATTCTGGAGTTCTTATCATTTGCCTCAATTCTAATGATGCATCTGAGCAGAATTAGTGAAGAGATTATTTTATGGTGCTCCTCAGAGTTTTCGTTTATTGAGCTTGATGATGCTCATTGTACTGGCTCAAGCATTATGCCGCAAAAGAAGAACCCTGATGTAGCAGAATTGGTAAGAGGGAAGACTGGGCGTGTTTTTGGTCACCTAATGGCTATGCTTACAGTAGCTAAGGGCTTACCGCTGGCTTATAATAAAGACTTGCAAGAGGATAAGGAAGGTTTATTTGACACTATTGACACAGTCAAATTTAGCCTTACTGTCTATGCCTCAATGATTCGGGCAATGCGTGTCAATAAAGATCGCATGCTTTCAGTTGTGCGCAATGACTTCTCAAATGCCACCGATATGGCCGATTACCTAGTAAAGAAAGGTCTGCCTTTCCGTCAGGCACATGAAGTTGTAGGCAAAAGTGTGCGCTACTGTATTGAACAAGATAAATGGCTCATGGATTTATCCTTAACTGAGTTTAAACAGTTCTCCGATCTATTTGAAGAGGACATCTTAGAAGCAATTAAGGTTGAAACTTGTGTAGCTAACCGCAATTCATTTGGTGGAACATCGTACACTCAAGTAGGACAAGCAGTGGAAACTGCTCATAAAACTATTGCTAAACAGCAAGCCGTGCTTGACATGTATACAAAAGCCAAGATATAATAAATTTAATTTAGCTCGTGATAGTTTCCAAAACCTGCTTTTAAATTTTTTGAGCAGGTTTTGGAAACAATACTTTTAAGGGCAAGGAGGGGCTTTGTATATGTCAGATATAACTATCATTAAGACTGATAATCCAGGAACCTTACCTGATGAAAACTCACTCGGTTTTGGCAATTATTTTACAGATCACCTGTTTGAAATGGATTATAACCCTCAGGATGGTTGGCATAATCCGCGAATAGTTCCGTATCATGAGTTTAGTGTAAGCCCGGCTAACACCACACTTCATTATGGTCAAGGAATTTTCGAGGGTATGAAAGCCTTTAGAACAGTTGACGATCGTGTGGTATTATTTAGACCACTAGAATATTTAAACCGTCTGAACAGGTCGGCTGATGTGCTGTGCATTCCAAGAGTAGACGTAGACTTAGTACATAAGGCGCTCTTAAAACTTATTGAAATAGAAAAAAACTGGGTTCCGGCGAAGCAGGGGACGAGTCTTTATATACGGCCCTTTATCTTTGCAACTGATCCATACCTTGGACTTAGAGTAGCTGAGAACTATAAAATGGCTATAATACTATCTCCTGTTGGTGCTTATTACGCCGCTGGTTTTAATCCTGTTAAAATCAGAGTTGAAGATAAGTATGTTCGTGCAGTTCCCGGTGGCTTAGGTGAAGCTAAGACACTCGGTAATTATGCTGCGAGCCTCAGAGCAGCCGTGGATGCTAAAAAAGTTGGCTATGCACAAACTCTTTGGCTGGATGGTATTGAAAGAAAATATATTGAAGAAGTAGGCGCTATGAATATCTTCTTCAAAATAAATGGTGAAATTATTACCCCTGCTCTTACAGGCAGTATTTTAGGCGGAATAACTAGAAAAACTGTGCTTGAAATAGCAAAAGAGTGGGGATTTAAAGCGACTGAACGTAGAATATCAATTGATGAAGTATTTGAAGCTCACGCTAAAGGGCAGCTTGAAGAAGTTTTTGGTACTGGCACAGCTGCAGTAATCTCTCCTGTCGGCGAATTATCCTGGAAAGGCGAAAAATTAATAATCAACGATAACAAAACCGGGGAATTTGCCCAAAAGCTTTACGATTATGTAACAGGTTTACAATATGGTGAAGTTGAAGATAAGTTCAATTGGGTTGAAACGGTAACAAAAGCCTAAAAAGTAATCGACCTCTCGCTAAAATGCGGGAGGTCTTTTTGTAATGATCGACTTTCATTTTCATGTCGGAGTAAAGATATAGGATAATAACTAATTAGAGTAATTACTCCTTCTTAATTGGAGAAGAAGGTATTTAAATAGAAAAAATTGCGCATAACAATAAAGGTATTTCCTGATATTGGGGAGAATAGCATAATGAAGAATATTTGAGGAGTTTTTCTATGCTTGCACAGATCCAAGGATTAATTTCAACAATTAGCTTGTTGGATATTTTAGATATTCTCATCGTAGCGGTTGTGCTTTATAAGCTTTACGTTATGATAAAAGATACAAGAGCATTGGCGTTGCTTAAAGGGCTGATTGTCCTTTTAATTATCACCCTAGTAAGCAGATGGCTTGGTCTTAATGTTATCTATTGGCTAATGCAAAAGACAATGACAGTTGTACTGGTAGCGCTTCCGGTCGTATTTCAGCCAGAATTACGGCGAACGCTGGAACATTTGGGGCGTGGAAAGCTATTTGGTAAGAACGCCTTGTTAAATCAGGAAGAGACGGAATCTCTTATAACTGAAATTGCAAATGCTGCAGCTGTACTTGCTAAAAATAAAATTGGGGCGCTTATTGTACTTGAAAGAGGTACTGGACTGAATGATTATAGTGACTCAGGAATTCAGGTAGACGGTTTAGTGTCTCAAGAGTTTCTCATTAATATGTTTATCCCTAATACTCCCTTACATGATGGTGCTGCAATTATTCGCGGAAATCGAGTTTTAGCTGCGGGATGTCTGCTGCCGCTCACTGACGATCATAGCCTAAACAAAGAACTTGGGACAAGACATAGAGCAGCGATTGGGGTTACCGAACAAACGGATGCAATTGTAATAGTAGTAAGTGAAGAAACTGGGATTATTTCGGTAGCGAAGAGCGGACGGCTAGTAAGATACCTTGATACAGAAGAATTGATTCAAACTCTGCGTCCGTTATTTACTAATAGACCATCACCACTAAGTGACTTTCTAAATTGGAGGCAGTCTCAATAATGGATAACTTCCCGCAGAAAAATCTTACTGCTAAGATACTGGCTCTTATTTTTGCAATAATATTATGGGTTTACGTAATGAACGAACAAAATCCGCCAATTGATATTAGCATGCAGGTTCCTTTGGAAGTTAGGAATGTAGTTGCTGGTCATACTGTGCGTGACGCTGCAGATTCAGTACGAGTGAAAATCCGTGGGCCGCGCAGTGTAATAGCGGTATTGAATAATCAGGATGTTAAAGCATATATAGATTTATCAGGGGTCAGTGAGGGACGGCAAACAGTGAAAGTTCGTACTGCTATACCGAACGGACTAGACATAGTCGACATAAATCCGGACAGAATAACATTACAGCTTGATAAAAATGTTTCTCGTTCGTTTCCTATTGATGTTACGTTTTCAGGAACCACAACTGATGGAGCAAATATCAGTAAGGTTTTTCCAGAAGCTAACACAGTTGTTATAGAGGGTCCTCGTACTCTGATTGACACGGTCGCAAGAGTGGTTGCTCATGTAGATCTTACAGGGAAAACAGGTGATTTTAGCGCAAATATTCCGCTAGTTCCGCTTAATAATGACGGGAAAGAAGTGGAAGGGATAAAAGTTAGTCCGACTCATATAAGTATTACAACATCTTTAGTGCCAGGACCTAACAAGAAAACTGTTGATATACGTGCGCTGATTGCAGGCGAGCTGCCTGCTGGAGTGGTCTTAAAAAACATTGCAATTGAACCAGCAAAAGTTGAAATATATGGTGAAAAGAAGCTAATAGATCAAGTGGAATTTTTATATACAGAACCAATTAGTATGATAGGTATAGATAAAGACATTACAAAAGAAGTAAAACTTGAAATAAAAGATGGTATAACAACTGCTAAAAAAACAATAACTGCACATATTAGTGTTGAAAAGAAGAAGTAAAGAATCACGTTAGGAGAGAATTAATTGTTAAGGATAACTAACTTCCGTGTGCCAATTGATGATAATACGGCAATGGCTAAGTTAGCTGCTAAACGTCTAAATTTGCCACCTCAGGCTGTGCTTGAGGTGGTCCTTGTACGTAAAGCACTTGATGCCAGACGCAAGAACAACATAAACTTTGTATATACTCTTGATGTTAAGATTGCATCACCTGAAGGCCAAGCTCTTGCACGACTGCGTGGCGATAAAGAAGTAACAATGGTATCTCAAGCAGTAGGTCAGCCTGTTGCTTATGGTAATAGACCGCTTGAGCATAGACCAGTTGTTGTAGGGCTAGGGCCTGCAGGAATGCTCGCTGGCCTAACTTTAGCAAACTATGGCTATAAGCCACTGGTACTAGAACGTGGTAGAGATGTTGATAGAAGAACTCAGGATATAACTAATTTTTGGCGGACAGGAAAGTTTGATGAAGTTTCAAACGTTCAATTTGGTGAAGGTGGAGCAGGAACTTTTTCTGATGGTAAGCTTACAACAAGGGTGAATGACCCAAGAATGCGTGATGTTTTAGATCTATTAGTCGAGGCTGGTGCCCCGCCAGAAATTAAATATTTGCATAAACCGCATATAGGAACAGATAAACTGCGAGAGGTAGTAAAATACATCCGCAAAAGTATCATAGAATTTGGCGGCCAGGTTGAATTTGAAACAATGGTTACTGATATAGATGTCAAAGAGGGCAAACTCAAAGGCCTAATGCTAGAGGATGGAAGATATATTCCTTGTACAACAGCGCTGTTCGGCATTGGGCATAGTGCGCGCGATACTTATTATATGCTTCATAAAAATCAGGTTGCTATGCAAGCAAAGCCTTTTGCTATTGGAGTAAGAATTGAGCATCCTCAAGAGCTTATTGATAGGGCTCAATATGGGATAACTGCTGGTCATCCGAATTTATCAGCGGCAGACTATGCGCTAGTATATCATACCAAAGATACTGGACGTACAGCCTATTCCTTCTGTATGTGTCCGGGTGGGATTGTAGTTGCTGCTGCCTCCGAACAAGGTCAAGTAGTTACAAACGGTATGAGTTATTATAATAGAGCTTCAGGTATAGCCAATAGCGCATTAGTTGTTAATGTTAATCCTTCTGACTACGGCAATAGTATACTTGACGGTATTGAATTCCAACGCAAGTACGAGTCACTTGCTTATCAGGCTGCTGGGAGAAATTATTTTGCGCCAGTACAAACAGTAGGGGATTTTTTAGCCGGCAAATCTGGAAGTGAGTCATTTTTAGTAAATCCTAGCTACAATCCTGGTATCGCGGCAGTAGATCTTCGCCAGTGTCTGCCAAGATTTGTTACTGATACATTAGCCGAAGCTCTTCCCGACTTTGGCCGTAAAATACGAGGCTTTGATCATAATGATGCCGTAATGACTGGTGTGGAAACAAGAACCTCTGCACCCGTAAGAATTATCAGAAATAGTGATTTTGTTTCTGAAAACACTGAGGGCCTTTATCCGATAGGTGAAGGTGCAGGTTATGCGGGCGGAATTATGAGCGCCGCTTTGGATGGTCTTAATGCAGCTCTGGCTTTAATTGGAAAATATAGATATTAAAAAACATAACGTAATAGAAGGGAGATTACTTAATAGTATGGGTAGACTTTTTGGGACAGATGGAGTAAGAGGTTTAGCAAATAAAGAGTTAACGCCAGAATTGGCTTTTCGTTTAGGTAGAGCAGCAACTGCTTTCTTTGGAGAGGAATCACATTGTCAGCCTATTGTTGTAATTGGAAGAGATACTCGTATTTCTGGGCAGATGCTTGAGGCGGCCTTAGCAGCCGGAATTTGCTCAGCTGGTGGAAAGGCTATTTTAGCTGGTGTAGTTCCAACCCCAGCAGTAGCTTATCTAACACGTAAACTAAATGCTCAGGCTGGAGTAGTTATTTCAGCTTCGCACAATCCATTTCCGGATAATGGCATTAAATTCTTTGCTGGAACAGGCTACAAGCTTCCTGATGCTGTAGAGGATAAACTTGAAGACTTAGTCTTATCAAGTAATGATGAGCTATCACGCCCTACGGCTGACGGTGTGGGAACTATCGAATGTCGCCATGATTTAATTAATGAGTATATCGACTATGCGATAACTGCTGTTGAAGGCGACTTTGCTGGATTAAAAATCGTAGTCGATTGCTCTAATGGAGCGGCATTCGAGGTAGCGCCTGCAGTTTTTAAACGTTTGGGAGCTGACGTTATAATCATAAATGACAGCCCAAATGGCATTAACATTAATAAGAATTGTGGCTCTACTCATATGGAGGCCCTGCAAAAAGCTGTTCTTGAACATAAAGCCGACTTAGGAATAGCTCACGATGGAGATGCTGACCGCTGTTTAGCAGTTGATGAGACAGGGGCGCTTGTTGATGGCGATCAGATTATGGTAATATGTGCGCTTGAACTAATGAAGCAGAATAAGCTGAAAGATAATACTTTAGTAGCTACAGTCATGAGTAATATTGGTTTGCATCAAGCGATCAAGAAAGCGGGCGGTAAGGTCGAAATCACTCCAGTGGGTGATCGTTATGTGCTAGAAAACATGCGAGAAAACGGCTATTCACTCGGCGGCGAACAATCGGGCCATATAATATTTAATGAGTTCAGTACAACCGGTGACGGTCTTATTACCGCTCTTAAACTGGTTTGTTCAATCCGAAAAAGCGGCAAAAAACTTTCAGAGCTTGCAGCATTAATGACACGTTTTCCGCAGCTATTGGTAAATGTCCGGGTTATGACTAAAGATGGTTGGCAAGATAATAACGTCATAAGTGAGGCTATTAAAGCTGGGGAAGATGAGCTAGGGGACAGCGGGCGTATTCTTGTGCGGCCTTCTGGAACAGAACAGCTTATTCGCGTGATGGCCGAAGGTCCAACTTTACCTCAGTTAGAAAAGATTGTTCATGGCATTGCCGACACAATTAAACAGCAGCAAGGATAGTAAAAAATAAGGTACTTTCCTTGTTAGCTGCACAATAAACATAAGTTGACCAAATATGATTATTGTATTAAAATATTAGAGTAAAGGAGCACAAATGTGCTCCTTTGCGTATATATGTATCAAATGAGACTTAATTCATGTGGAGTTTGTACTCCATCTGAATTTATAGTCGAATTTATCCAGGGACTTAGCCGCTTTACTCCCTTTATAGAGTATGGGAGTATTAGAGCGGGTTAGTCCTCGGATAAAACTAAAGAAGGGCGGTGAGATATGGATAGATATATGAATTTTTACCAAAAATAATTAAAGCGCTGGTACTTGCTTCTAATTTGCAAGTTGACGAGGAAGAGGTTTATCGAAACTGTCAGCGGATGCCTCTCGGCCACTGTGGTCGTAAAACAGCCGACAAACCCGAAAGGCGACTTTCGGAACAAAGCGGCTTAAGCAGAAACAAATCTTACTTTTTGGAGGATTACCCAATGTGTGGTATTGTTGGTTATATTGGGCCCAATGAAGCGGCTCCTTTTCTAATCGAAGGCTTAACCAAACTGGAATACCGCGGCTATGATTCAGCCGGTATTGCAGTATTTGATGGTAATAGAATAAATGTTGAAAAAAGCGTAGGACGTCTCGGCAATTTAGAGAAAAAGGTCGAAGGAAAAAGTCCGCAAGGTCATATTGGTATAGGTCATACTCGGTGGGCTACCCACGGAAGACCATCTGATGTAAATTCCCATCCTCACACAGACTGCAGCGGCAAGTTTGTAGTTGTTCACAACGGCATAATTGAAAACTACTTGCATCTTAAAGAGCAGCTTATTGCTAAAGGGCATGTTTTCACATCCGAAACCGACACTGAAGTAGTGGCGCATCTTGTTGAGGACTATTATGACGGTGATCTTGAATCAACTGTTAAGAAAGTTTTAAATGTTATTGAAGGATCTTATGCCCTCGTGTTCATGTCCGAATATGAACCAGATAAAATTATTTGTACTAAACAAGATAATCCACTGGTAATCGGTCTTGGCGAAGGCGAGAACTTCATTGCGTCAGACATACCTGCTATTATCAGCCGCACTCGTAAGACCTATATCTTAAGTGATGGCGAAATGGCGATAGTTACTAAAGATTCAGTGTGGGTAATGAACCGCCAAGGTGTACCTGTAACTAAGAAGGTTTTTGAAGTTCATTGGGATGCCGAAGCTGCGGAAAAAGGCGGCTACGAGCACTTTATGATTAAAGAAATCTACGAGCAGCCGAAAGCAGTTAGAGAGACAATGTCTGCCCGTCTTGCAAAAGATGATAGTGCAGTAATTCTCGACGAATTGAAATGGAATAAACACGATCTTGCCGCAATTAAAAAGATCTTTATCGTAGCTTGCGGTACAGCTTATCATGCTGGTGTTGTAGGTAAATACTATATCGAAAAGTTAGCCCGCATTCCAGTTGAGGTAGACATAGCTTCTGAATTCCGCTACCGTTCCCCATTAGTTGATGAAAACACTTTGACAATCGTTGTAAGCCAATCAGGTGAAACCAGCGATACACTTGCTGCTCTAAAAGAAGCAAAACGTCTTGGTGCTAGAACGTTAGCTGTGACAAACGTTGTCGGTTCATCTATAGCTCGTGAGGCAGATCAGGTTATCTATACCTGGGCGGGCCCTGAAATTGCTGTTGCGTCTACCAAGGCTTATACAACTCAGCTTGTTACAATGTTCTTGCTTGCTGCCTATATGGCTGGTATTAAGGAAACTGTTGCACCAGAACGTATTAAAGAGCTTATTCAAGGATTGCGCAATGTGCCAAGCCAAATTCATGAATTATTAGAAGATGTTGAGCCGATTAAAACATTTGCTCAAAAATACGGCTTTAATGAAGACGTATTCTTTATTGGACGTTCACTTGACTATGCGGTAGCGCTTGAAGGATCACTCAAGCTTAAAGAGATTTCCTATATTCATGCTGAAGCATATGCAGCAGGCGAACTAAAGCATGGCACACTAGCTCTTATTATTGAAGGTGTACCAGTGATAGCGCTTGCTACTCAGAACGATGTATACGAAAAAACTCTAAGCAATATCAAAGAGGTTAAAGCACGTGATGCTGTAGTTATCGGCGTTGCCCTAAAAGGCGATACCCAAATCGATAAATATGTAGATCACACCATCTTTATACCTCACACTGATAAAATTTTAGCACCAATTTTGGCTGTAATTCCACTTCAGCTATTGTCATACTACGCTGCAGTAACCCGCGGCTGCGATGTTGATAAGCCGCGTAACCTCGCTAAGAGCGTAACTGTAGAGTAATCTAAAACCACCATCTTATTAGATGTGTTTTGCAAAATCAAGTTACAAATGGATTTAATAAGGTTAATAGTCCCTACCGCTGCTGAGCGGTAGGGACTTTCTGTATTGGATCGGCAAGTTCAAGATTTTTTTAGATATGGTAGGCGTCTGCAGTCTAACCAACGTATTCTTTGATTTTTGAGCGGAGCTTAAAATAGCTCAAAATCAGCCAAGTGCCAGACATGTTAGCCCGGCTAAAGTAACTATAGCGGCGACGATACGAAGCTTAGCGTCACCTTCAGCCCAAAACCGTGCTCCTATTATTGCGCCGATTAAGATGCTTACTTCTTTTTTTATGCTTCTATGGGAGCTAGCTGAAAATTGGTATTATTTTGTAACAATATTACGAATGAAACACTATAGCAAGTTTTGGAGGAATATGAACTATTTACATAGAATGCTTTTACTAATAGCTCAATATGAATAACGCAAATGCCAATATGTACCAAACATACAGTTACAATATTGTCCTTGCGCACGCTAATATGGGGGTATCAGTAGCAATGAATATTAACAAAATGCTTTTTACTTTTATTCTAGTAATGGCATGTTTATTTACAATTTTACCAGTTCAGGCTGCAACTATTTTGTATGTTCCGCAAGATGACAGGCCGGTGAGCTTAGAAAATATAGTTGATACGGCTGAAGCGGCTAAAATATCAGTGTTGGTTCCGCCAATGGATATTATCGCTAGTCGTGATAAAAAAGGTGATCCGGAGAAGCTGTGGCAATGGGTTAAGGAAAATGCTTATAAGGCTGATGCTTTAGTCTTATCGGGTGATTCACTTATATATGGTGGATTGGTAGATTCACGCACTCATGACTTTGGTGAAGTAATTTTACAAAAGCGTTTGAACCGCTTTAAAGAATTGCACGAAGCTAATCCTGCTATACCAATTTATGTGTATTCGACTATTTTGCGAACGCCGCAAGGCAGTGCCGGCGGGGTTGAACCTGCTTATTATGAGCAATATGGTTGGAATATTTTTCAGCTAACAGCGTTAAGAGATAAAGCAGAGATTGAAGGGTTAACAAAACAAGAAAAAAAGTTAATTGACTATAACTTGGGGACCATCCCTCCAGACGCATTAGCGGATTGGCAACAACGCCGCCAAAAGAATTTTGCCATTAATGCTG
The DNA here is from genome assembly GCF_036763085.1 of Dendrosporobacter sp. 1207_IL3150. Lineage (NCBI taxonomy): Bacteria > Bacillati > Bacillota > Negativicutes > Selenomonadales > Sporomusaceae > Dendrosporobacter > Dendrosporobacter sp. 1207_IL3150. The sequence continues at coordinate 59,826 of NZ_JBAIYU010000032.1, read as the reverse complement.
GGTTACTTGATCTGAATAGACAGGAGATATTTCGGTTTTTTCTGTTAGGGCGGGATGATACTGCGCCATATTCTCAGAGTCACAAGGAAGGTCGCGAAATTAGTGCTTTGGCAGTTGACTTGCCAAAGGCTAGGTTTCAAACTTTTCCAGGTGCCGATCAATTAGCAATGGTTATGCTGGCTAGGGCCTATAATGATCTAAATTATTATATTCCTATTGTAAAGGTGCAATATGCACCAGGAGCGGGTGAAAACAGTATCCCAAGCTACGAGGATCAAAAAGTCGGTAAGTCAATTGTTGGACATGTAACAGCAGCTGGAGGCGTTGTATTGAATAACCCCCGGAAGCCTGATTTGCTTCTTTATATAAATACTTCATTTACGGGGAAAACTTTTGAAGCAGCATCTCCAAATAATACAACAAAGCTAACTCCAACTTTAAGACAGTTTGTCGATGATATTAAATTAAGCGTTGAAGCAGGGCAATCGGTATCTTTGGCTGATATCTCTTTTGCAAATGGTTCTGATAATGCGTTGATTACCGAATTATCACGTCTTAATTTACTAGATAGAATGAACTCTTATTCCGGCTGGAATACTGCCGGCAATACCATAGGCTTTACAATTGGTCAAGGAATGCTAGCCAAACACACAGATGAGCAAGAACGTAAGCGTTTATTAGCAGTGCGTTATCTGGATGACTGGGCTTACCAAGCTAATATCCGGCAGGCTCTAGAAAAAGAGATACTTTATCCAAATAAGGGAAGCCTGGTATATTTAAACGAACTAAGGTCTGTTCTAACCGTGGAAGCTGAAAAGAAAGCAAGGCAGTTTGTTGCCGAACATCTCTGGTTTCCACCGGAACAGCTTACAGTGGAATTTCCATGGAACCGAATGTTTGAAGTCAGAGTAAATATTGCACGCTGAGATACATAGGTCGCGCAAAAGGAAGCTAGAAAGTAGAGGAAAACAATGAACGGAACAGAACGTAAGAATATACGACCTGGAGTAAAAGTCAAAATTGTACAGAAACAGCATCAGCGAACAGGGCAGCTTACAGAAGGAATTGTAAAAGACATTCTAACAAGTAGTGCAGTTCATCACAGAGGTATCAAGGTTCGGCTTGATAATGGGATTATTGGCAGGGTTCAAGAAGTTCTATAGAAATAAAAAGTAAAACAGCACATAAAAATCATGTGCTGTTTTACTTTTTATTTGTGGCTTTGTATTTTTGTAAAGAATATCTTTTTAGAATAACGCAGTGTCCATAGCACTAAGGTTAAATTCCTTTTTACATTCGACGATAATCTAGAACATTTTATCGGCTTTATTAATGATTAATGTTTTTGGTTCTTTGCCTTCCTCTGGCCCATGGGTATATCCAACTACATCGAAGTATTCGCTTAGCTGTTTTGCCAAAGGCTCATAATTAGCTGATTTTCCTCGCATACATGAAGATAGATGCACAGCATCCACGCCGTTTTTAATCATCATTTCAATTTTACGATCAATATCTCCGCCATCATGTGTAAAAGTTACGAGTGTTAGATCGTCTTCATATCTCGAGAAAGCATCCTTTTTCTGAAAAAATGCATTAAGACATCCTTTGCATGTACAGCGCTGCATTGTTTCTTCCCTAACTATAATAGCAATTTTCATAACTCACCTCAGATTATTTAGTATATTTTGTTAATATATGTCTTGTATACCAGTTCGCATAATATATCATGGTTTAATCATCATTACCATGAACTTACTTGTAATTACTATAAAGCATATTAAAAAATATGTCTGTGATTTATATTACAGATATAAGGCTTATTGCATCAATGAAACATGGCAGTCTTTTAAGTGTATAGAGAAGAGAACTATTGGCTTGAAAGCTCTTCTAGTAACACAAAAATATCCCTTATACTGAAAATCATCAGATAAGGGGTATTTTTAATTCTTCTATATTTCAGAAGGTTATTGTATTTAGTTTAAGAAATTTCTACCTTCAGTTCGTTCTAAACAACGTTTCTTGACAAGCTCAGGATCGACGATAACCCTTGCAACTCCGGTATCAATTGCCGCTTTTGCCACTGCTGCGGCAACACTTGGGGCCAGCCTCTGATCCATGGCATTAGGAACAATGTAATCTTCGCGCAGTTCGGAATCGGTAATTAGTGATGTTATTGCAAACGCAGCTGCTAGTTTCATTTCTTCATTAATAACACTTGCCCGCACATCAAGCGCTCCACGGAATAATCCCGGAAATACTGATGCATTATTGACTTGATTAGGCGCATCAGATCGTCCCGTTCCGGCCACTCGTGCTCCGGCATTAATGGCATCATGATAGCTAATCTCCGGTACTGGATTTGCCATTGCAAATACAATAGGATCCTTTGCCATTGATTTTATCATTTCAGGTGTGAAGAGATTTGGCTTAGATACACCAAAAAGTACGTCGGCCCCATTAGCAGCTTCCACAAGGTTACCTGTTAAACCGTTCTTATTAGTTACGCTTGCTAGATACTGCTTAATTCTATCAAGGTTAGGACTATCTTGATGTAAAATACCTTTACTTGTTAGCATAATGACATTTTCACAGCCAGCGGAAACTAAAATTCTTCCAATCGCAGTCCCAGCAGCTCCAGCGCCATTAACTACAATTCTAGCTTTACGTAACTCTTTTTTTACAAAACGCAAAGCACCAATAAGTGCAGCTAAGGCTGCAATAGCTGTCCCATGCTGGTCATCATGAAAGACTGGTATATCTAAGATTTCGATTAATTTATCTTCAATATCATAGCATTTAGGTGATGAAAAATCCTCTAAATTAATACCACCAAAAGTAGGTTCTAATCGTTTTATGGTCTCGATAATCTCATTTGGTTCTTTAGTATTAATACAGATTGGCACTGCGTCTACATCCGCAAAAGCCTTAAATAAAATTGCTTTGCCTTCCATAACCGGCATTGCAGCCTCTGGACCAATATCCCCTAGACCAAGAACACGAGAGCCGTCACTAACCACGGCAATCAAATTGCTTCGACACGTATATTCAAAAGACAAAAGTTTATTTTCCTTTATTTCTTTGCACGGTTCGGCTACTCCAGGTGTATAAGCAAGGCCCAAATCATTGCTATTATTCAAAGGAACTTTAATTGCAATTTCAAGTTTACCTTTATTTTTGCTATGGTAATTTAATGATTCTTGCTTTATATCCGTACTGAACACCTCCAGTATATTTTAATAACCTTACTTATAACATTTACTTGTTTTGTTAGAATTATGTTTAGTGATGAGTATCACAGTCTTATTAGAAAATATCAGCTAGAATACAAGTATAAGAATAAAACGGTTAATTAAAATATAAAAAAGAAGAGGGTCAGGTGAAGAATATGTTTACAAAAAATGATAAGATTGGTTCTGTTGTTGTTCAATTTCCCAAAGCGGCTGAAATATTAAAAAAATATCAAATTGATTTTTGCTGTGGTGGTGATAGACCCTTAGAAAAGGCTTTTGTCGAGCAAAACTTAAATGAGGCAGAGATATTAGAACAATTAAATTCGGCCTATGCTGAATTTAAAGCATCACGTAATTACACTGATACCGATTGGTCTAAGCAATCACTTACCAGTTTAGTAGATCATATAGTGGAAACGCATCATAAGTATCTCTACGAGAACTTACCAGCAATAGGCGAGTTGGCTTTGAAAATCCTGCGAGTTCACGGTGATAAACACCAGGAACTGTATCGTATCCACAAGCTATTCAATGCCCTAAGGACTGAACTTGAACAGCATCTAATAACCGAAGAAGTCGAACTTTATCCTGTTATAAAGCAATATGAAATTTCAGGTAGTATCCAGGACTTGGCTAAAATTAAAAAAATACTTGATAATTTAGAAGATGAGCACGAGACTGCAGGTGGAGTATTAAAGGAACTAAGAGCTATTACGAAAAACTTTGTCCCACCTAGCGATGTGTGTGCTTCTTATCAACTAACATATAAAAAGCTAGAGGAACTTGAATCAGATATTTTCCAGCACATTCATTTAGAAAACAATATATTGCATCCAAGATTAAGAAAACATATCGAAACTTTATAAAAGTCGTATGTTATTATAGAGTAACTAGATAGCAAGGTGTAATAAGAATAGACAAGCAACCCCGTTTGGTGACGGCCTGCTTGTCTATTCTCATTATGCGAGTAATTCTAAATTTTAAACTATTTATTCTTTTCGATATAAACAAGAATTGCATCTCTTAAAAATTCGGCTGTTCCGGGTTGTTTCTTATCATAGTAAGCTTTAAATCTTTCGTCTTCAACATACATTTGAGCAACACCCGCGTGAGCTTCTTTTGTATAACTATCCCAATAGAAAGTAAGCCACTGACGATGCAGATCAGCTGCCTTTTGAGCTAAGTCTGAAGCAGGATCACCAGTAAGATAGGCTTTATGCAGCGTTTCTATAACATCGTTAGCAAGTATTTTAATTCTTTCATACTCTTCTGGAGTCATATTCTTTAGTTTTTCGTTTGATTTATTAACAGTTTCGTGTCCATATTTTCTGCGTATTTCTTTACCGTATTTAATTTCGTTTTCATCGATCAATTTTTGCTTAAATCCTTCGAACTTTTCTTTGTCATTCATATAAATTCCCTCCTCTTTTGCAGCAATTGTTTTTTCTACATTAGCAAGTAACATATCTAATTGAATTCTCTTTTCTATTAGTTTTTCGCGGTGCTCTTTTAGAGCAACAGTTTCATTAAAGGTGGGCGAGTCCAAAATCTCCTTGATGATCTCCAAACTTAAGCCTAGCTCGCGGTAAAAAAGAATCTGTTGAAGTTTATCTACTTCCTTCGCACCGTAAATACGATAACCTGAAGAATTAATGCGGGCTGGCTTTAATATTCCTAGCTCATCATAATACCGTAGCGTCCTGCCGCTCACGCCAGCAAGCTGTCCAAGTTTTTGAACTGTATATTCCATTTGCTCACCTCCTGAAGCTAATATACACTTTTACGTAACGTTAATGTCAATAGGCTGTTATATAACTCGGTGTCATGTTGAAATATTTATAATGGTTATTTACAATACTAAGAATAATTTTAGAATAATCGGTAATTGCTGGAATGGTATTAATGCACTATAATTATAGTAAGACTTCAACGAAGGAGTGAGTATAGTGTTTGCATTAAACTTTATTTCAGCACATAACGAAAAAATCTTACTGACTCGTGAGAAAACTACGACAATTCGTTTGGGAGATAAAAGGGATATATATCCGGAGAATTCGATTGTATGGATTACTTTCGGCAACAAATATGGCCCGAAGAAAAAATTATATAAAGCAATCATTGACAGAGTGCTGATAAAGCCTTTTTCTGAGATAACAAAGGAAGAGCTGCGGCATCAAAATCCAGATGTTAAAACTATTGATGAATTAGTTACCCTATTTGAAAAAATATATGAAAGAAAAATATATATTGAAGATACTGTTTCCGTGATTCACTTTTCCGAAATAGTAGATTAGCAAAAGGGCACCTAGATAGGTGCCCTTTTTGTACTAACAGATAGTTTGTCTGAAAAACGCATAACGAGTTAAGCGACGAGAATACTAAATTTAAATATGTATTTTAGGAGGAAGAGTTATGATTAGAGTATGTCCAACTTGTTCAAACGTTGATCTTGAAAAAATCACAGCTATATTAAATGAAAATGATATAGAAGTAGACTGTATTGGTGAATGTGGTCAGCACGAAAATAAAAGTTTTGGCTATATAAATGACGAGTTAGTTATAAAAGATACAGAAGAAGAATTTCTAGAAGCAATTAAGCAGCATATTAATAAAGATTAGTGATTTATACTGGGGTTTCTGATACCAAAAATCAGAGCACCCCAGTATAAACTTATATATTGTCAATTTGCCAATCTATAGTATTTTTCCCCAGAGAGACAAGGATATTATTTGTCTTTGAAAAAGGTTTGCTTTTGAAAAAGCCTCTGCTCGCGGAAAGCGGACTGGGATGAGGAGACTTAATAATATGGTGATTTTTATTTGTAATAAGGCTTGTTTTTGATTGAGCATGACTTCCCCATAAAATGAATATAAGGGGATCAGTTCTTTCATTCAGCAAGCTGATTACTTTGTCGGTAAAGTATTCCCAGCCAATTTTTTTATGTGAGGTAGGCTGCCCAGCTACTACGGTAAGGACTGTATTGAGCAAAAGTACACCTTGGTTAGCCCATTTGATCAAATAGCCGTTATTAGGAATATAGCAATTTAAATCATCTCGGAGCTCTTTATAAATATTAAGTAACGATGGTGGTGTAGCAACTCCAGGTTTTACTGAAAAGCTAAGACCATGAGCTTGATTAGGCCCATGGTAGGGGTCTTGTCCTAATATTACTACTTTGATATCTGTATATGCAGTATAATGAAGAGCGTTAAAAATATCATACATATCAGGATAAACCGTTTTTGTCTTATATTCGTTAATTAAAAATTGTCTTAAGTTTAAATAATAGTCTTTTTGTAACTCATCTTTTAAAAGATTGTGCCAGTCATTTTTAAAAATAGTCATTTTTCATCACCGATTTAAATTATAGCATATTTTACCTCGTTATTGAGGTTGATATAAATATAGTATATTCGCCCGCCTTTTTCTAGTAATTTATATTTAGGAGCGTTTAGTAATATTTGTGGAAAATTCCGTCTTTACTACTTTCTGAATTAGTAAAGCAAACTATTTGAGCGGAAAGCGACATTTAAATCGAAATTTTGATTGTTTTTAAAGAATTATCGACAAATGCGCTTGTTTTTGCTATTATTAGTTTCGTAGAAAAACATAAGTTAGCAAAACACAATAAATATCAAAGAAATTCATTTATAGCAGGTGTATAATACTATAGATGTATCACCCGATTACAAAGAAGATAAAGTGGACTTATTATACGTAATGTATAAACTTTCTTACATTAATAAAGGAAATCGCGGCTATGGATGCATAAGGTTTGTCACAAGCGTGTTTTCTTTATAGATAGGAGCGTTAAAAATGAAAATTGCCACTCCGTATTATCTTATTGATGAGAAAAAATTGCTGCGCAATCTAGAGATCATACAGAAAGTGCGACAGCTTTCAGGGGCAAAGTCAGTATTAGCATTAAAGTGTTTTTCAACTTGGTGTGTATTTGACTTGATGCAACAATACATGGACGGAACAACATCCAGCTCGCTTTATGAAGCTAGGCTGGGCTTTGAAAAATTCGGTAAAGAAACACATGCATATTGTGTTGGATATTCAAAAGAGGATATAAAAGCTGTTGCCGAGTTCGCCGATAAAGTAATTTTTAATTCAGTATCCCAATTAGAGAAATATTATGATGTTGTAAAAGGTAAAAAGATTGGACTAAGGGCAAACCCAGGCATTAGTAACTCCGGTTTTGATTTAGCTGATCCTGCTCGCAAATATTCACGATTGGGTGTAGTGGATAAAGATGAAATAGCTAAAAGGCTTCATCTTCTAGACGGCTTAATGTTCCACTATAATTGTGAAAACGACGATTTTGAGAAGTTCTCCCAGCAGCTTGATCTTTTAAGTGAAGGCTATGGCGAGATGCTCAAACAAGTAGATTGGGTTAGTTTAGGCGGTGGACTATATTTTACCAAAGAGGGTTACCCAGTTGAAAAGTTTAGCCAGAAACTAGCCGATTTTTCAGCTAAGTTTAATGTACAAGTTTACCTAGAACCAGGAGAAAGCTCTATTACTGGGGCTGGTGAATTAGTGACCAGCGTAGTTGACTTGGTTCACAATGAGATGGATATTGCAATTGTTGATGCTTCTGTTGAAGGACATATGCTAGACCTTCTAATATATAGACTATCAGCTAAAGTTAATGACAGTGATGCAGGAGAGCATAAATATATGGTAGCTGGAAGATCCTGCTTAGCTGGAGATGTGTTTGGAACATTTAACTTTAAGGACAAGCTGGAAATTGGCAGTGAAATAAGATTTGCTGATACAGCTGGTTATACTATGGTTAAGAAAAACTGGTTTAATGGATTGCAGATGCCTGCTATTGCCGTTCGCAGGCTGGATGGTACTTTAGAGGTTATTCGAGAATTTAGTTATGAAGATTTTTTAAAAAGTTTATCATAATTATTTTTTAGACAAGCAAGAGGAGGAATTATAATGCGAAAGAATGTGTTAATAATTGGTGCTGGTGGGGTGGCACACGTAGTTGCCCATAAGTGCGCGATGCATAATGATGTTCTTGGTGACATCTGCATTGCCTCTCGTACGCAGAAAAAATGTGACGATATTATTGAAAGCGTACTTCGAAAAAATAATATGAAGGACACTTCGAAGAAAATATATTCCCGTCAGATTGATGCTCTGGATATTCCTGCTATGGTTGAATTAATCAAAGATACTAAGTCTGAGATCGTTATAAACGTGGGACAGTCCTATGTAAACATGTCAGTTTTAGAGGCTTGTATCGAAGCCGGTGTTGTATATATGGATACAGCTATTCATGAGGAACCGGATAAAGTTTGTGAAAATCCTCCATGGTATGCCAATTATGAGTGGAAACGTAAAGACCGCTGCGAAGAAAAAGGTATTACAGCAATTTTAGGGATTGGCTTTGATCCCGGCGTTGTAAATGCCTGGTGCGCTTTGGCTCAAAAAGAGTATTTCGATAAAATTGATACTATTGACATTCTTGATGTTAATGCAGGAAGTCATGGCAAGTATTTTGCGACAAATTTTGATCCAGAGATCAATTTCCGTGAATTCAAAAAGGTTTGGACATGGATAGATCGCAAATGGGTATTACAAAAGGTTCATTCTATCAGAATGGATTATGATTTCCCTGTGGTAGGAACCTGCCCGGTTTATCTTACTGGGCATGATGAACTTCACTCTCTATCAAAAAATATTGATGCTAACTCTATTCGTTTCTGGATGGGCTTTGGCGATCACTATTTGAATGTATTTTCTGTCCTGAAAAACATTGGTATGCTTTCGGAGAAACCGGTTAAGGTTGCCGAAGGTATAGAAATAGCTCCGATTAAAATGCTGAAAGCAGTTTTACCAGATCCATCATCTTTGGCTCCTGGCTATACCGGCAAAACATGCATTGGCAATTATATTCGCGGCACTAAAGACGGAAAAGACAGAGCTATCTTTATTTATAACAACTGTGATCATGCAGAGTGTTATAAAGAAGTTGAAGCTCAAGCTATCAGTTACACAGCGGGAGTACCAGCAGTAGCGGCTGCAATTTTAGTTGCACGCGGTGACTGGGATGTTAAACATATGGTAAATGTCGAAGAACTAGATCCTAAGCCGTTTATCGATCTATTGGATAAAATTGGCTTACCGACAGAAGTAGCGGAGCATCCAATACCTTTTAATCCTCCGCACATCGAATCCTTAGAATCGATCGATTAATGTCAAACAACCTTTGTGGATAATATCATATCCACAGAGGTTGTTTATTTTTGTACGAAAACGAAATACAGACTTTCATACTTGCATAAGGGGTGAGTACCGATCTCTAACTTTGCACAGATCGGCACAAGCCGTGTTTTATTTATTTCATTGCAATGCAGGGTAGAATTTTAAACATCATACAGCATATAATAGAAGCATTGTAATTACTCAATTATCTTTCTGAGTACATGCTTGGTAACCGTCTAAATTTGCAAAGGAGATAATAATGTTACAAGAGCATCCTGACTATACGGCAGAAAAGTCACACTTAGACGATACAATTAAAGAAATGAAGCAGATTTTGCAAGAGTTTGAAGGAGATAGTGCTGACCGTACTAGACGTATGCAGTCCGCCCAGCTGCTTAAAGATGAAGTAAGTTCATATGTTCATACTATGATGAAAAATTATAACGAATTTAAGATGTGTGATATAAAAGCTGTTATGGACAGCCCGTATTTCGGCCGAGTTGATTTTCGCGAAGACGGCGAAACTGAGTTTGAGAGCTTTTATATTGGCAGAACTAAAATTGCCCATCCTCAAATTGAGAAATCGCGGGATATATTAGTGTTTGATTGGCGTGACCCTGTAGCAACTGTGTTTTATGAATGTCATGGTGGGCGTGCTAATTATGAAGTATTAGGACGTTATCACTATAGTGGTGATGTGCGGTTAAAACGGCGTTATAAAATTGAAGACGGTGTGCTGCAAATGCTTTTTGACGACTATATTGAGGGAAAAGGTTCAGCAGTACAGCAGGCTATGTTGGCAGATCCTATTTTGCAAGATCGGCTGCTTAAAGGTGCTGGTGAAAAGCTTAAAGATATAATAACTTCTATTCAAGATGAGCAAAATCAAATTATTCGCGAATCCCCTAATCAAATTGTTATTATTCAGGGAGTAGCGGGCTCTGGCAAGAGTACGGTCGGGCTTCATAGATTGTCATACTTGCTCTACAATGAAAAGATGGACCCCAGCAAGATGATAATAATTGCTCCTAATCGAATATTCTTAGATTATATAAGTGAATTACTGCCGCAAATAGATGCCGCTGATGTACGGCAAATGGTCTGGTCTGATTTAGCATTTTTAATAATTGGTCAGACTTATACAATAATACCTGATGAACGGCTGCAGCTGTTTTTAAGCAATGACCGCCGGCTTATGACTGAGAAAGCAATCGTATCAAGTACAGCCAGAATAAAGGGTTCGTCAGATTTTCAGACAGTATTGGAAGGCTATATAACAAAGAAAATAAAGAAGTTCTGCTTGAAACTAGAAGATATTAAACTGTTTGATGATAAACTTATAATTGGTACGCGGCAGCAGATTGATATGTTTTTGAATGATGCTAAGCTGCCGTACAATGAAAGAGTCCGGGTATTGCTTCAATACATCAGGTTCCAGATTAGAAACTATATAGAAGTTATGCAATCAAAACAAAGGACTGTAAAAACTGATCCGGTTGTTGAAAAATATCGCGCTGAAGGTGATGTTTTTTTAGAAAGGCTAATAAAAAAGTGGAAAACGGTTGACTTAATTGACGATTACATAGGAGTTTTTAAAGATAAAACTCTCTTCAAACCCTTTAAAAATAGGAATTATGATTTACAAGCAGCTATAGATCGCACTCTAAATATTTTAAGAGATGGCAAAATTGAGCGGGATGATTTAGCACCGCTTTGCTCACTGAAATATCTTTTAGATGGTTGGCGGCATCTTCAAAAGTTTAGTCATATCGTTGTCGATGAGGCTCAAGATATGAACAATCTCGAATTTGCTGTATTAAAAATGCTTTCAGCGAATGGGTCATTCACAATTATGGGCGATATGTCACAGGGTATACATTCTTACCGTAGTATTGAAAGTTGGAAAGCACTACAAAAAGATGTATTTGGCGATGATAGAACAGTATATCGGGAAATCCGTCATAGCTATCGGTCAGCCAGAGAAATCATAGAATTATTTAACAGTGTAATGCCGGCTGGATATTCACCTGCCATTCCGGTTTATGCTATCGGACAAAATCCAATGATTGATAAGGCGCAATCTTTGCAGGAGGGTATTTCTAAAGTAATTAATGCTGTCAAAGTATTTCAAAGCCGCGGCAGCAAAAGTATCGGTATTCTTACTAAACGAGAAGATACAAGCGTGTCGGTGTATAATGAAATTCAGCTCGAGGCGGCAAAGTCCCAAGTAGGTGACATTCACTTGGTAACTGGTGAGGATGCCAGCTATAGTGGCGGAATCTCAGTGCTTCCTATAGCGTTATCGAAAGGCTTAGAATTTGATGCTGTTATCTTGTGGAATGCATCATCCGTAGAATTCCGCAATAACGAATTTGATGCTAAACTCTTGTATGTTGCATTGTCCCGTGCTATGCATGGTTTGTATATAACGTATATAGATAAGCTTACAGAACTGATTAAGGAAACTTAGGCAAAATAATATTTGAGGTTGTATATGAATAGCAAAAAAATTGATATTAGCACACTTAGCGAAGAATTACAAAAGGCTCTGGATGCCTTAGGTTACGCGGAATTTACTGATGTTCAAAAAGCGGTTATGCCCTTGGCTTTCGCTGATAAAGATGTAATAGTAAGAGCGCATACAGGTAGTGGCAAGACTGCTGCTTTTGCAATTCCTATCTGCGAGAAGGTGGACTTGGAGGAACGGTATCCTCAGGCGCTAGTACTTACGCCAACAAGAGAGTTGGCGGTGCAGGTACGACAAGACATATTCAATATAGGCAGATTCAAAAAAATAAGGTGCGCTGCCATTTATGGCGGTCAGCCTATGGCGATGCAAAAAAGAGAATTAAGGCAGCGAGTGCATGTTATAGTTGGGACTCCTGGCAGGACCTTAGATCACATTGAAAGAGAAAACATCAGTTTGGCCGAGATTAAGTTTTTAATTCTTGATGAAGCTGATAAAATGTTGGATATGGGCTTTATTGATGAGGTTGAATCGATAATTAAAAAACTGCCAGGTGATAGAGTGACGATGGTGCTTTCTGCGACTATGCCTGAGAGAGTTCATGAGATATGCTTGCAATATATGAAGCAGCCGATAATGATAGAGGTTGAGTCTGAGAAGCCCGCCGCGACAGTAATTCATCAGCAGTATTATGTCGTCGAGGAAGCTGATAAATTCAATCTAGTAAAGAAGATTATCTATACTAGAAGGCCCGAAAGCTGTATTATTTTTTGCAGCACAAGAGAAAGAGTAGATACCTTGCTTGAAAAAATGAAAAGCAAGGGGTATTTGTGCGGCGGTTTGCATGGTGGAATGGAACAAAAGCAACGCCTCGAAATAATCAAAAAATTTAAGTATGGAGATTTTCAATTTTTAATTGCTACTGATGTAGCTGCTAGAGGTATTCATGTAGATAATGTGTCACTTGTTATAAATTATGATATACCTCAGGATAATGAGAGTTATATTCATCGCATCGGCAGAACAGGGCGGGCCGGAAATGAAGGGGATGCAATTACTTTCTTAACTAAAGAAGAGCTTGGATTTTTAACCGAAATAGAGGCGTATATTGGTTATAAAATCGCTAAAGAGGAAGCTCCCGCAGACGAAGACGTTGAAAAAGGCAAGCAACTCTTTAAGGTCTTTAAAAGAGGCAATATAAAGAATGTCACAAATGATAAATTAAATAGTGAAATTACTAGGATACGTATAAATGCAGGAAAAAAATCAAAGATGAGACCTGGTGATATACTCGGAGCTTTAACCAGTATACCAGGGATTGCAAAAGAGCAAATTGGTATTATTGATGTGCAGGATACTTGTTCATATGTTGAAATTCTAGCCGGTAAGGGTGAAATGGTGATCGAGGAACTCAGCAATACCAAAATAAAAGGCAAGAAACATACTGTTAAAAAGGTTGCCGTTATTAGTCAGTAAAAGTTTGGCGATTTGATTACCTTGGGCAACAAAAAAACCTCCTGAGGCCTGTTACAGGCACCGCAGGAGGTTTTTTTATTTTGCATTTAGTACATCGTCTACTAAGTCGGCGGCTTGTTCGAGAGCCATATCCTTAACCAGTACTACTTCACTTATGAGAATTTGGCGAGCGTTATCCAACATGTTCTTTTCGTTTGTTCCAAGTTTTTTTCGGTTACTGATACGAACTAAGTCGCGGATAACTTCAGCCGCTTCGTAAATATCACCGGTTTTTAGTTTGCTTACATCTCGTCTATATCGTTGGTTATCTTTACAAGATGTATCAGTTTCACCATTGTGTAAAGTAGCAAGTACATTATCTAATTGTTCTTGACTTACAACACGACGAACGCCAAGTCTCTCGATTTTGTCAGTGGGGATCGACACGTGCATGTTTCTGTGAAGAATGTTCACAGTATAATATAGTCTTGTTTCCCCAAGAACTTCTTTTTCCTCAATACCATCAATCACACACCCGCCTTGCATCGGGTAGAAAATCTTATCGCCTATCTGAAACATGAGGTCACCCCCCTTTTCTTCTTATTATAATTATACACTATTTGAGAGGGAAAATCAATAAACAGATATTTTAACATGGTGTATGGGTAGTGTCAATAAGACGTAGAGAGAAGTTTTGGAAAAATAAAATCTTTATAATGTAACACTAAACATATAGAGTAAATATAATATATTGAAACTAAGAATCTTTTAATTGTTGATTGGAGGAAGGGTTGTGGGTAAGAGCTCAACAGGTATGGAAGAGAATGTAGCCGGTTTTTTATGTTACTTGGGCGGTATAATAACAGGCATTATCTTCTATTTGATGGAGAAGGAAAGTACGTTTGTTAAGTTTCATGCATTACAGTCAATCATTACCTTTTCTATAATATTTGTTATTAATATAATTTTATCAATAATTCCTATCCTCGGCTGGGCAATTTCATTTATTTTTAGCCTTGCTGCAATTATTGTTTGGATTGTTTGCATGATAAAGGCTTATCAGGGCAATAGTTTTAAGCTGCCAGTTATTGGTGAGCTTGTCGAAAAACAGGTTTTAAATAAATAAGTTTATTGCAAAAAGTTAGGCATAGAATCTTAATCGCTAAGATTTTATGCCTAACTTTTATTTAATCGACGAGAGACTTATTAACTATATTACTTTACGCTTGGATTCATAAAAGATGTCCATGTTTCAATAGGAATAAATTGTAAAACAAGGGTGAACAATAAAGATTGCCAGGAAACTTTTGGATTATTAAGGAGAGCTATGGCAATGAATTTTGGTCTCAAAGGATTTTTGCTATGTATGCTAGGTTCTCTGCTTATATTTGCTGGGCTCGTTTACCATTCAATATCTTTTGTAACAGATTCGAAACCCAGCTCACAGGCCGCGGAAGGTAAAAAGATATTTCAGCGGAAGGCTTGCATTGAATGTCATACGATATTTGGTAATGGGGGATACAATGGTGGAGATATTACGCATATTTATGAAAAATATGGAACTGAAGCATTGAATAGCTTTTTTACAAACCCTCCATTACTGGGGGGAGCAAAATATGCAAGACATATGCAGTTAACTCGTCAAGAATCTGAATATATGTCAGCATACTTAAAGTTTTTACACTCTATTAATACATTGGACTGGCCGCCCGAGCCTGCTTACAACAATGCTATACGATAAATGACCTTTGTAAAGGGGAGCTGTTAGTTGATTCGGTCTCAGCACTTAAGCTGTAAATATGCTTTGGCAGCTTTTCTATTATTCGGCTTACAGGGAATAGTTGCGAACGGTGGAGCAATCGAACTTGTATTAAGTGATCTACGTCTGCCTATCGACTTTACAGCAGGTAGGTCCTTTCATCTAAATATCAGCATATATTGGACGCTTATTGGAATGATGGGTGCAATATATTTTTTCTTTAGTCAAGAAACAAAACAGGAGATATATATAGTCAAACATATCAATTTCAATTTTTGGCTGATAATAGCTACTATTGGGATGAGTCTAGGATCGTTACTGCTTGGTTTTAATGATGGCAGAGAATATCTAGAAGCTGTTTGGCCATTAAAGATACTATTAGCTGGTTCTACTCTGATATTTGGGTATATGCTGTTTCGTACCTATTTAAACTCAATCGTGCCTAAAAGCCGTGCTACGCTTATTAGTATGCTGGCAGGAAGCTTGACGCTAGCAATATTTTATCTGCCCAACATTGTATCATATGATCATCCTAGTATTGATGAAATGATGAAGTATTTGGTTGTGCACTTATGGGAAGAGATGACTTTAGAGTTAATGGGAACAGGGGTGCTTGCGGCACTTCTAATAAATATGACTAAAGCAGACCGAAGAGTAGCAGAGGCTGCTATATATCTCGATATTTCTTTTATGGCACTAGGAGGAATATTAGCTACTGGTCACCATTACTATTGGATTGGCGTACCAGAATTATGGATATGGATTGGCGGATTTTTCAGTGCCATACAAATAATCCCGACAATTGTATTACTTTACGCCGTTTTCCAAACAACAAAATTTGAAAGCTTTAGTAAGTTCAACTATCATGAGAAAATTACGTTGATGCTAATTGGTTCAAGCATGTTTTATCATATATTTGGAGCCGGTTTCACGGGTCTATTCATGGCGTATCCGCCCATAAATCGTTATATTCACGGTACATATATAGTATCGGCCCACTCACATCTCGCTTTATTTGGAGTTTTTGGCTTTTTGGTATTAGCGGTTTCTTTCTATATTCTTTTTACTAAAGTTACGCTAAGTAAGACTTTATATCAGTGGTGTGTCGTAGCAATATTTTCGCTAAATCTAGGTTTACTAACAATGTCAGCAGGTTTAACGATTGCTGGAGGTTTGCAAGCATATTGTTGGTACGTTTTTGGACTGAGTACGGCGGATACCAACACGCTTATTAAACCGTATCTTGCTATACGAATATTAGGTGGTTTAATGTACTCGGCAGGCAGTACTATTTTAACTTATGCTGTTTTAAAGAGCATCTGGCCACAACTCAAGAGTATTTTTACCGACAATTGTTATGCAAGTGATAATAGATACTATAAAGAACGTCTTGTTTTAACCCTTTTTAAAAGTTTAATTAAGAAACAAAGAGAAGCTGCCGCTTTGCTCCAAAAAATAAAAGAAATAGTAAACAGATCAGTCCGTTGAAAAATCTATTACCCAGGCAAGCCTGAAAATCCACCTCAGAATAACTTAGCGGTTATTCTGAGGTGGATCAAGTACAAATCTAACCCCGGTAATATCGGCAGTTTTTGAATCAAGTGCAACCAAGTCGCTTGGATCAAGTTCAGCTAGAGATGACTTCCCCAATGCCCTCATTGCCTCTTCCATTTCTAAAGCCATTGATTTTAGCGAATTGGATACACTCTTTGCAGCCAAGTCAATATTAAGCTGTGTTTTTGTCGGTGAATTATAGTATACGAGAGTTGTAGGTGGTTCCCATGGAATCGCCTTTTCTATTTGTCGATGCACGAGTGCCAATAAAGGCACTGTTCCAAGGTAGATTGCATCAGCTCCTAAGCACAATGCTTTAAGACACTGTCCTGGTGTGAAAAAACCACCTGAGATGATAATACTGATGTTACTGTTTTTCAAATAGTTTTTTGCCCTAATCAAAGCAGGTAAACTAGGTATACCAAAATCATCTTGCTTAATTGGCGCTGTTCCATGCGAGCCGCCTTCAGCCCCGTCAATTACGACAGCATCAAAACCAAGACTAACTGCAACGGCTAATTCTTCCTCAATGCGATTTGTTGCCATAATTTTTAGAGCTATTGGTATACCCTTGGATCTTGTGCGTAGATTTTTCATGAAGATTGGCCAATCATCAGGTCTCTCGACACCTGGCGGAGCTGGAAGGGAAATAGCAGCTGATCCAGGTTCTAAGCCAGCAAGTATGCGAGCTTTCCCTTCAAAATCTTTTGCTTCAATGCGGGCAGTACCAAGGTCAGCACCTTGGCCCATCTGAACTTCGAGCATATCGGCGGCAGCTATTTCTTGATCAGTTCTAGCGCCCCAAGACCATCGGGAAATCTGTAATACAAACTTTCCAGCTGCTTTGGCTTCTTCAGCTAGGAAAGGACCTTCACCTGAGCATGTTGCTGTTTGAAGTGTTCTTGATGAACGAGCTAGGGCTAGTTTAGCCTCCTCACTAAGACCCAAGCCGTAGGACATGGCGCCAATCATCAGTGGAATTTTGATACTAAGTGGCTGCTTAGAATTTGGGCCAATAACTGCACTCATATCTATTTTGGTGTTATTAGGCAAAGTTAGTTTGCTCATTTGGCGTGGTGAGAACAGCAGGTTATCGAAGTTAAGAAAATGCTTAGGAGAACCAAGCGGTCGTGTTATAATCTTTCCTTTTTCTGCTCGTAAGCTCATTTCTATCAAATTCAAGGTTGAAAGTCGTGTTAAGGAAGGCAGTAATTCGGCAAGGTTTTGATCATAATCCTCAGTTAATAGCTTTGAAATCGAATCATCTGAGATTCGATTTATGATATAACGTAAAATAGGTTTAGCCAAAAACCATGATGCTGTTAACATAATAGTTAGTATAATCAAAAACCAAATCAAATGATATTCAGTTATTATAATGTGCATAAAGTTATCCCCAATATCTATTTGTAGATATTCATCTTATGGGCTATTTAGTTGGGTTTCTTTATCATGCTTTCCATTATTTTCGTTAGCTCACGTGCGGTTTCGATAGATATTTCTAATTCTTTAAGATTTTTTTTACATAACTGTTTTTCGCATTCACTTAGTTTTGAATAAACTTGCTTTTTTGGTTGTTTAGGCGTCTGACGATCAATTATTGGTTTTACCCCTGTAATCCTCGCAGTCTCAGCATCAAGTGCAGCCAGATCGTCAGGACAAAGTTCACTTAAGGAGGATTTACCTAAAGCTCTCATGGCCTCTTCCATTTCAAGAACCATTGATTTTATGGTGTTGGCGGCACTAGTGGCAGCTTGATTGATGTTAAGCTCGGTTTTAGTTGGCGAGTTATAATATACAAGAGTTGTAGGTGGTTCCCAGGGCGTGACTTTGGTTGTTTGATTATGAGCGAGAGCCAATAATGGAATTGTTCCTAGATATATAGCATCAGCTCCTAAGGCTAGTGCCTTTAGACATTGTCCTGGGGTAAAATAACCTCCGCAAATTATAATGCTAATCGGAGCTTCTTTAAGATATTTTTTAGCTCTAACTAAAGCGTACAAGCTTGGTATCCCGAAGTCATCCTGCTTAATTGGAGCAGTTGCGTGTGACCCACCGCCGGCACCGTCAATAACAACAGCATCAAAGCCCAGGTCAACGGCAACAGCCAATTCTTCTTCAAGCCGGTCTGTTGCCATAATTTTAAGCGCTATTGGAATACCATTAGCGCGCTTTCTCAATCCCTTTATAAAGTCAGGCCAATCCTTAGGGGAAAGAACTCCTGGTGGTGCGGGAAGGGCTACGGCAGGTTCTCCAGGTTCTAAGCCGCCAAGTATTTGAGCTCTGCCCTCTAAATCTGCAGCCTCAATGCGTGCCGTACCAAGGTCTGCTCCTTGCCCCATTTGAACTTCTAACATATCAGCGGAAGCAATTTGCGTATCGGTTCGTGCTCCCCAAGACCAACGGCAAATTTGCAGAATAAACCTACCTGATTCTGGAGGTTCTTCAGGTAAAAAAGGACCTTCGCCTGAACAAGTAGCTGTCTGAAGGATTTTAGAAGCCCTAGCCAAAGCTATCTTAGCTTCTTCGCTAAGAGCCAAGCCATAGGCCATCGCGCCAATCATAAGCGGAATGCTAATTGTCATAGGCTGGGCAGCATTTGGACCGAGTGTCACACTCATATCTATTGGGGTATTTTCGGGTAAAGATAGTCTAGTCATTTGCCGAGGAGAGAACATCAGATTATCATAACCTAGGTAGTGTTTTGGGGAACCGAGCGGCCTGGTTAATGCTTTACCACTTTCTGCCCGCAAACTAAGCTCAATTAAATTCAGCACAGAGAAACGTTTTAGTGAAGGGAGCAGTTCGGATAGGTTTTGATCATACTCTTCGGATAATAGCTTTGACATTGCGGAATTAGTGATGCGGCCGACTATATAGCGTAAAACTGGTTTAGCTAAAAATATTACTGATGATATCATCATAATAGCTATTAAACCAATAATTATCAGTAGCTGAGAATTAGTTATAATGATTTGCATTACTTGATATCCTCAATTATTTTTTGTTATTTATTATGCCTCATTATGGAACTTTAAATCTTAAAGATACCTGCCTAGCCTAAGCCATTTCGGCTCATAGCTCAAAATTCATTGTAAACAGTTCTATCAAGATAGAGGTAAAATAATATAAAAGGCGAATGATAATGGAAAAAAATAGGTGAGATATAAAAAGAGGGTGAGTGGCTTTGTATATAAAAAAACAGGCGAGGATTGTACACTCAAATGGTGTTCATGCTCGTGTGGCGGCCATGATCGTGCAAAAGGCTTTTGATATAGAAAAAAAGTGGCAAATTAGGCTTTTCCTTCGTAAAAGCGGAGGTATTGAACAGGCAGTCAATCTAATGCCACTAGTTGCTCTTAAAATAAAACAAGGCGACATAATATGGGTAGAAGCATCAGGTCCAGGAGCTGATGCTGGAACTGCTGAAATGGTTGCATTTCTAGAAAGTGATTTTATCATGACAGATGCCAAAACAATTAACCAAGTCGATATTTTGCTGCAAGATAATGCTGTTACTTCTGGACAGATATTCGCAAGTATGGCAAATGGTCTAATTGTCACTGACGCTAATGATACAATTACTGTCTTTAATCCGGCTGCGGCGCGAATTCTAGGCCTAGATGCTAGTTCGATAGTTGGACGAAGGGCACAAGATGTAATTCCAGGCTCGCGACTTCATATTGTTGCACAAACTCGCCAAGCTGAATTAGGATGCCGTCAGATTACTGGGAGCTCGAGCATTATAACTAATCGTACGCCGCTTATAGCTGATGAAATAGTGTATGGGGCTATGGCTGTTTTTGAAGATATATCGGCTATAGAAGCAATTGTTGACGAATTAAAGGCAGTAAAAGAACTGAAGGAACGTCTTCAACTTGTTCTAGAATCGGTTCAAGATGGAATTTGTGTAGTTGATAAAAATGGCTGTATTACCTATGTTAATCAAGCTTATCTTGATCTTGTTGGCCAGCCATACGAGGAGATTATCGGCCAGGATGTACGGTATTTATCACCTACTGGAACTCGAACCATGGTGCTAACTACCGGTAAGCCTGTAGTTGGCGCCATAGTGAACAAGCCTGTCGGCTTGACTGTCATTGCTAACGTAAGCCCAATTGTTGTGGATGGCGAAGTCACAGGTGTAGTTTCAGTAATAAAAAATGTCACAGAAGTTCACAAGCTTATGGATAAATTGAGCAAGGTGTCGGCTAAAGCTGAATATTTAGAACAAGAGCTGCGGCGGGCGAAAAAACCAGCACCCTTTTGTAATTTTATTGGCAATAGCGGCAAAGTACGTGAAATCCTAGCCATCGCCGCTAAAGCGGCAGATAGTGCCGCAACAGTCCTTATTCGAGGTGAGAGCGGTACAGGCAAAGAATTAATTGCTGAAGGTATTCATAAGGCGAGCAGCCGTGCTGCGGCACCCTTTATCAGAGTTAATTGTGCTGCCATTCCCGAAAATTTATTGGAAAGTGAATTGTTTGGTCACGAAAAAGGTGCGTTTACTGGGGCGATCAGACAAAAACCAGGAAAGTTCAGTTTAGCCGATAAAGGTACTATCTTTCTTGACGAAATTGGTGATCTGAGTAAAGCTATGCAAGCAAAACTTCTTAGAGTTTTGCAGCAAAAAGAGTTTTCACGGGTTGGTGGTGAAACAGTAATAAAAGTTGATGCCAGAATCATAGCTGCTACTAGTCGTAATCTGGAAAAGATGATAAATGATGATATGTTTCGCGAAGACCTCTATTACCGGTTAAATGTAATCCCTATTGTACTCCCGCCATTAAGAGATAGAATTGCTGATATTCCGCTTTTAGTAGACCATTTTTTAGATAAGGTCAGCACTCAAGAAAGAAAGCCTGGCAGAGTTATTACTGGTAATACGCTATATGAAATGATGGCATATCATTGGCCTGGGAATGTGCGTGAACTAGAAAATGTAATTGAGCAAATGGTTATTCTCTCGGAAGGAATTTATCTAACAGCAGAAGATTTACCATCATATTTAAGAGATAAAACTGATTGTGAAAATAGTTTTGTAAAGGATAATTGCGGAGTAAATCAATCAACAGTGCCTAATCCGATTTTGCGCTGGGATGAGTACGAAAAACAAATTATTTCAGCAGCACTGCAGGAGTATTCTAGTTATAATGCTGCTGCAAAAGCCCTCGGTTTGACCCATAAAACGGTAGCTGCTAAAGCTCGACGCTATGGTATTACTAAGGATGTGTCATTGGGAAAAAGTATCAACTTGGTAAAAACTATCAACGAAAAACAGATAACTTGAGATGTTTTACTATATTCGCAAGGCACTAAAATGCTTGGCCTTTTGTTTTGTACTTGGCATGCTTTTTGCAATATAAATTAGCAGCCGTTTAGGGTAGAAAAGTTAAATGGGAGGCTATTATTGTGAAGAAGATAATTAATAATGCAGAGCAAGTAGTCGAAGAAATGCTGCAAGGTGCTGTATTGGCTCATCCTCAGTATGTAAAACGGGTCGAGGGTTTTAATGTACTTGTTAGGACAAATTCGCCAATAGTCGGTAAAGTTGGACTTGTATCGGGTGGCGGCAGTGGTCATGAACCATCTCATGCAGGCTATGTTGGCAAAGGCATGTTAGATGGTGCTGTGGCAGGTGCAGTATTTACATCGCCAACACCGGATCAAGTTTATGAGGCGATAAAAGCGGTGGATGGTGGTAAAGGCGTACTTCTAATCATTAAAAACTATACTGGTGATGTTATGAATTTTGAGATGGCAGCCGAAATGGCGGATGCTGAAGGAATTAAGGTTGCCAAAGTGGTTGTTAATGATGATGTAGCGGTTGAAAATAGCACATGGACTACAGGACGTCGGGGAATCGCTGGCACTGTATTTGTACACAAAATTGCTGGAGCAAAGGCCGAAACTGGGGCCGAACTTGAAGCGGTACAGCAAGTAGCCGAAAAAGTAATTGCTAATGTTCGTTCAATGGGAATGGCAATCTCTCCATGCACTGTTCCAGCTGCAGGTAAACCAAGTTTTACTTTAGCCGAAAATGAAGTGGAAATTGGTATGGGAATACATGGAGAACCGGGAACACACCGTGAAGTAATTCGCTCAGCAGACGATACAACTGAGCATCTAGTCAATAAAATCTCTAATGATATGCCCCTTACAGATGGCGATGAAGTTGCGGTTATGGTTAATGGTCTTGGCGGAACACCTCCAATGGAGTTATATATAATAAATCGAAAAGTTGCCGCTATGCTAAGTGAAAAACGAGTAACTATCGCTAAAACTTATGTTGGCAACTACATGACTTCTTTAGAAATGGCTGGTTTTTCGGTAACAATTCTAAAGTTGGATGCTGAGCTAAAAGAACTGTTATTAGCACCAGCCGATACTCCAGCATTGGTTCAATTCTAGCGCGAAAGGACGATACCATGAGAAGTCTTAATATGGCAATTGAAGCTCTGGCTAATATAATTATTGCTAATAAAGAAAAACTAACAGAAATTGATGCTGCAATCGGGGATGCCGACCACGGCATAAATATGGCAAGAGGCTTCGAAGCTGTACGAGCTAAAGTTGCCGCTAATACTAACGATGATATTGGTGCTGTGCTGAAAATGGTAGGCGTGACTTTAATTTCAACAGTTGGCGGCGCTTCTGGACCTCTTTACGGCACAGCTTTTATGAGGGCGGCTTTAGCAGCTCAAGGGAAAAAAACAGTTGATGGTGAACTGGCTGAAAAAATGTTTGCGGCAGCAATTGCTGGCATTAAGGAACGGGGAAAAGCTGTACGTGGGGAGAAGACCATGCTCGATGCGCTTGAGCCTGCTTATGACGCACTTACACAAGGGTTAGCTTCTAGGAAAAGTCTTGCGGAGTGCTTAGAGATGGCATCATCAGCTGCACTGGCAGGAGTTGAGTACACAAAAACAATTATCGCAACTAAAGGACGTGCTAGTTATTTGGGAGAGCGCAGTCTGGGGCATCAGGATGCTGGGGCAACCTCCTCATACTTAATGTTAACTGTACTAGCTGAAATAGCACAAAACCTAGGGCGGGAGGAATAACTATGGTTGGCATTGTTATTGTCTCGCATAGTTCAAAGGTCGCCGAAGGCATTAAAGATTTAGCACTGCAAATGGCAGCACCTGGTCAATGCATAATTGCTGCTGGTGGTATGGCAGATGGAGGGATTGGGACGGATGCATTTAAGATAAAAGATGCCATTATCGCTGCCGAATCCGGTGATGGTGTGGCTGTTATTGTTGATCTTGGAAGCGCAGTATTAAGTGCTGAATTAGCAATAGAAATGTTAGCGACCGACCAGGTCAATGCAAAAATTGCAGATGCTCCTATATTAGAAGGTGCAATAGCTGCTGCTGTTGATGCATCAATTGCTAAACCACTTGAAAATGTTATTATTGCTGCTGAAAGTGCTCGCGATCTCCGTAAACTATAGGATAATGAAAGCTGCCGCAATTTAGCAAATAAATCGACTAATTGGAGGATGTCTATGGTAGAGCGAGAATTAATGCTGACGAATAATGCGGGATTACATGCCAGGCCAGCAGCTCAGTTTGTTCAAAAAGCTGCCGGATTTAAAAGTAAAATACGCATTACTGCTGGTGCTAAAACGATTGATGGTAAGAGCATTCTTTCGATTCTAAGTCTTGGTTTGAATAAAGGTAAAACTTTTATATTGCAGGCTGATGGTCAGGACGAGGTTGAATGTATTGCCGCTCTTGAAGATTTAGTTCAGAGTAAGTTTGGTGAGGAGTAAGTAACTCTAATAAAAAGATCCCCAATTGAGCTAAGCTTGCTCAGTGGGGATCTTCTTCATTGGCGAAATAAGTTATTTAGTATCCCTAAAATGTATCACTACTCAGAACTGCCCCTTTTTGATCAATAAAAGTAATCTGAATTGGACTATTAAAATTAAGTGTCTTTCGGCTAACGGGGACAAAATCAGCAATCTTAGTTGTTGGCAAATTTGCTTCATTTGGTTGAGGACTGTTAGTTCTCACTGTCACAGTAATACTATTGCCGGCTTGAGCAATTTTTTCGATACCAATACCATAGCCGCGCCCTTCTATTGACCCAAGATAGGCATAAATAACAAATTGTTCATCAAAGTCAACGCCGTTCAGGGGATTTAGCGGGTTATTGGTAGGATTGTTGGTAAATTGGTCCAGTCTTACGTCTTCAAGAAAGACACCTAGAACCATATCTTTGGGATAAGAGTTTTCGAGCCAAGTCCAATCTTTAAAATTGTTAGTTTGGTAAATAACTTGTTGATTGACAGTTGTATTAGAAGTAAGCTGACCGATTTGACTATAGGCAGAATTCATAGGTGAATTATTGTTCTTGTTGCGAAAAAGGCTTAAACCATCATCACCATGTTTAGGGTGTGCGATGTATCTAACGCTTTTGCTGTTTTTACGATTAAAGTTTTTAGCAGACTCTTCGTTGTGATTGTTCGAGTTAGCTGGGCTTGTTATTGCATTTGGATTGTTTTCAGCCGCTGCAGCTTTTGTCATCGTTATCCCGGGAACTATTGATATAGACATTACGGCTGCACCTGCTATTGCTGCTAGGAACTTTTTGTAACGTCTGCGAATACCATGTCTTTTGCATTGTAATGTCATAATGTTCTTTCCTTTCTATGCTGTGTTATCCTTATTTTCTACTTTATATAAGCCATAAATCCAAGTATATTTTGGTATTTATTATATTCAACATAATCTTGTATCTTAGCTTACGCAGTAAAGATTTATAAATTTTTTCAAAAAAGGAATCTAAAAGCCATTGACAAATACTTTACAAAATGACATAATCTAATCCAAGGACTTTACAACTATATACACCTACAGTAGACAAGTGATGATTGGGAATAAAGACAATGGATGTACGCCACAGAGAGCCGGGGAAGCTGAAATCCGGTGCGGAGTTGTTGTTGAATAAATCACCCATGAGCTCTTCTCCGAAACTTGCAGATATATTCTGGTTTGGATTAGGCAGAGGCGTAGCCCGAGCGTTAAACGGGAGTCGGTTGATAGACTGATGAAGAGAGAAAAAAGGGTGGTACCGCGCATTTTTGCGCCCCTATTCAATTTTGAATAGGGGCGTTTTTGATTTAGTAATTAAAGACCGCCTGTCGGTTGTACTTATTTAATTGGATTAAAAGGAGAGATTTATATGAAAAATGTTAAAAGAAAAATGAAAACTATGGATGGGAATACAGCAGCTGCGCACATTTCTTATGCATTTACAGATGTCGCGGCAATTTATCCAATTACGCCCTCATCCAATATGGCTGAGCATGTCGATGAGTGGGTTGCGCAAGGCAGAAAGAACATATTCGGTCAAACTGTTCAAGTTGTGGAAATGCAGTCAGAAGGGGGAGCAGCAGGAGCTGTGCATGGTTCGTTGCAGGCTGGTGCTCTGACAACTACATATACTGCTTCACAGGGACTTTTACTTATGATTCCCAATATGTACAAGATAGCCGGTGAGCGTCTGCCAGGTGTATTTCATGTAAGTTCACGCGTCGTTGGAGCTAATGCTATAAGCATCTTTGGTGATCATTCCGATGTTATGGCTACAAGACAGACTGGATTTGCAATGCTGGCCGAAAGCAGTGTGCAGCAAGTTATGGATTTGTCAGCAGTAGCTCACTTATCAGCAATTAAAGGTCGTGTACCATTTCTTAATTTTTTCGATGGGTTCCGCACTTCACATGAAGTACAGAAAATAGAGGTGCTTGAGTACGACGAGTTAGCCGATTTATTAGATAAAGAAGCTCTTGACGATTTCCGAAGAAGTGCTTTGAATCCTGATCATCCAGTGCTTCGGGGAACAGTTCAGAATTCAGACATCCATTTTCAGCAGCGCGAAGTATCGAATAGATTCTATCAAGCCCTGCCGGAAATTGTTGAAGGCTATATGGGTGAGATCAGTAAGCTGACTGGCCGTGAATATCATCTTTTTAACTATTATGGCGCTGAAGATGCTGATCGTATGATTATCGCCATGGGATCAATGTGTGAAGCTATCGAAGAAGTAGTTGATCATCTTAATGCCAATGGTGAGAAAGTAGGACTATTAACAGTACACCTTTATCGTCCGTTTTCAGTGGAGCATTTTTTCAAGTATATTCCTAAGACAGTAAAGAAGATAGCTGTACTAGATCGAACTAAAGAAATGGGCGCATTCGCCGAACCTTTATACTTAGATGTGAAGTCAGCCTTTTATGGAAAAGAGTGGCAGCCAGTTATTGTTGGCGGAAGATGCGGAGTCGGTGGTAAGGATGTAATCCCAAGCCATATTGCTGTTGTTTATGATAACCTTAAGGAGCAGCAGCCTAGAGATAACTTTACTGTTGGTATCGTCGATGATGTGACTCACACCTCTCTGCCTTATGGTGAAGATATTGACACAACTCCTGCTGGAACTAAAGCTTGTAAGTTTTGGGGACTAGGTTCTGATGGTACTGTCGGAGCAAATAAAAGTGCAATTAAAATAATCGGCGATCATACTGATATGTACGCCCAAGCCTATTTTGCTTATGACTCTAAGAAATCTGGCGGTGTTACCATTTCTCATCTGCGCTTTGGCAAACAGCCGATAAAATCTCCATATCTAATTAACAAGGCTGATTTTATAGCTTGTCATAACCAATCCTATGTTGATAAATATAATGTATTAGAGGGCTTAAAAAAAGGTGGCAGTTTCTTATTGAATTGTACCTGGAATGCCCAGGAACTTGATGCGAAATTACCTGCAGATATGAAGCGCTATATTTGTGAGAAAGAGATTAATTTTTATACAATTGATGCTGTAGGCATTGCCCAAGATTTAGGCCTTGGCGGCAGAATTAACATGATAATGCAGTCAGCCTTCTTTAAGATTGCCGATATTATTCCGCTAGAAGATGCTGTTAAGTATCTTAAAGATGCTGTTGAACAATCATATGGCAACAAAGGCGAAAAAGTTGTTGCTATGAATAATGCCGCTATCGACAAAGGCGCGGCTTCTATAGTTAAAGTAAGTGTTCCTAATAACTGGGGATCGGCACAGAATCTCAAAGCAGAAGTCGCAAAAATGCCGGATTTTATTGAGAACATTCTTGTACCGATGACTCGTCAAGAGGGTGACAAACTTCCTGTAAGTGCCTTTATCGGCATGGAAGATGGTACTTTCCCGATGGGAACTGCAGCATATGAGAAACGGGGAATTGCCATTGATGTTCCTAAGTGGTGTGCCGAAAGCTGTGTTCAGTGTAATCGGTGTTCGTATGTTTGCCCGCATGCTGCAATCAGACCAGTACTTCTAACTGACGAAGAAGTGGATAAGGCTCCTGAAGGCCTAACGGTTAAACCACTTCGCGGGCATGAAATATTTAAATACGCAATTGTGGTTTCTCCTTATGATTGCACTGGCTGTGGTAACTGTGCGCAAATTTGCCCATCAAAGGAAAAAGCTCTAGTAATGGAACCATTAGCTACGCAGATTGCTCAAGATAAGGTTTGGAATTATGCTATTAATGTATCGCCGAAGGCTAATCCGGTAAATCCATTTACTGTGAAAGGCAGTCAGTTTGAACAACCGCTATTAGAGTTTTCCGGAGCTTGTACTGGCTGCGGAGAAACGCCTTATGCTAAATTAGTAACTCAGTTATTTGGCGATAGAATGATGGTGGCAAATGCGACAGGCTGTTCATCGGTATGGGCGGGAAGTGCGCCTTCTGTGCCATATACTAAAAATCATCGCGGACACGGACCAGCATGGGGCAACTCGCTATTTGAAGATAACGCTGAGTTTGGTTTGGGTATGTTCTTAGGAGTTAAGCAAATTCGCAATAAAGTGGCAAATGATATTGCTGAAGCCGTTAAGCTCAATCTTGGAGAAGAGTTCACAGCTGCAGGTAAGGCTTGGCTTGAACATAAAGAGCAAGGTGAAGGTACACGCGAAAGAGCCGATAGACTTATTGCTTCTTTAGAAAAAATCAAAGGCGATAATCTATTGTTAAATGAGATTTACAAAAACAGCGATTTCTTAGTCAAAAGATCACAGTGGTTATTCGGCGGTGATGGCTGGGCGTATGACATTGGCTTCGGAGGACTTGATCATGTTCTTGCATCAGGTGAAGATGTTAATGTATTAGTATTTGACACAGAGGTTTATTCTAACACTGGAGGTCAGTCTTCTAAGGCGACGCCAACAGCAGCAATTGCGAAATTTGCTGCAAGTGGCAAGCGGACTAAGAAAAAAGATTTAGGTATGATTGCAATGAGCTACGGATACGTGTATGTAGCCCAAATTTCAATGGGTGCTGATAGAAATCAGACACTAAAAGCAATTGCTGAGGCGGAAGCGTATCCAGGACCATCATTAATCATTGCGTATGCTCCTTGTATTAGCCATGGTTTAAAAGTTGGTATGGGCTGCAGTCAATTAGAAGCAAAACGTGCTGTTGAAAGTGGTTATTGGGCTATGTATAGATACAATCCCGAGCTAAAAGAGCAAGGGCAAAATCCGTTTATGCTTGACTCAAAGGCTCCAACTATGGATTTCCAAGAGTTTCTGATGGGTGAAGTGCGTTATTCTTCACTTAAGAAACAATTTCCAGAGGTTGCTGAAGCTCTTTTTGCAAAAACCGAGCAAGATGCCAAAGAAAAGCTTGATAACTATAGGAGATTAGCTGGGCAGTATGGCATTGGAATGCAAGAGGCTGCAGCTACACGCGAATCCAATAGGAAATAGTTGAAAAATAGTGAATAACTAAGACAGCCTAGCGTAATACGTTAGGCTGTCTTTTATATTATAAGCTGTATTTAGTTTGTGGATTAAAGGTATCTTCATAGGTTATGCTAGAATTAGGAATGGATACTTAAATGAATAGTTCGTAAAAAAGCATGGAGGTTTAATTTATGAAGAAGATTAACAGCAAAGTAATTAGCATAGTGCTCATAGCATTATTAGTTTTAGTAATTGCTGGCTGCACAAATAAAGGTAATAACCAGAGTGATGCTGAACAAAATAAACAGCAAAGTGTAGAGGATACAGCAGCAAAAGAGAAGTTAATCATGGATAATTATTATATTTTGACGCAAAGAAAGGATGTTACCATACCTGAGGTAATTACGTATATCGATACTAACATTCAGTCAGTTACTCAGCAAACAGCAACAAATATGGTTATTGGACTTGAAAAACTCCAAAAGGAAAAGCTGCCGATGGTGCAGGAATATTTTGATAGCGGACCTGTACAGAGCGCAATTGCAAAGGGATATGCAAATGGTTTATCGGATAGTTATATCGGAGCTATTCAGAATAAGGAAGTTAGGGAAGTATTGCAGCAAACAAGAAATAGTGCCTTTAAAATTGAAACTGCTGAGGGGATGTATTTCCCGGTTATGGACTATTCTTTCTATAAAAAGTATCATAACTATGTTACACCAGATATTGCTGCTTATATTGATATATTGGCTGTAGAATCCGAAAAAACGCCAGCAAAGGATGCCGCTTTAAGGATTAGCTGGGATGAAATAATTCAACGCGCCTTGGCTCAGGAGAAGTTTATCAAGGATTACGGCAATTCGGTAAGAGCTCCCGAAATGAGACAACTGCTTAAGCAATATGCTTCATTTGCCCTTTTTGGAACAAACAATACGCCGTTATTTAATTATGAGACGAAATTAATGAGGTCTGAAGCCAAGAAAAGCTATTATGAAACTAAGTTTGATCCGAATAATGGCAGCTTTTCAAAAGTAATGGGCCAGTATATCCTGATTGTTAGCAAAAATAATTATAAGTTAACAAACGAGGTAAATGAGTATAGAACTAAAGCTGCAGAAGATATTCGATAGTTTTAAGCATTATACTAGGCATATCTATTAGCGAACGGGAGGATGCTGTGAAAAACTTTATATTTGTTTCCGATTTTGACGCAACTCTGACCGAAAAAGATTTTTATCATATTGTAATTGACGAATGCCTTGGTGAACCTGGAAGGGAACTATATAGGAAGTTTAAAAGCGGTGAACTTAGAGATATTGAGTTTTTAGCAAGTGTTTTCAAAAATATGAATCGTGATGAAGCTGGCGTAATAAAGGTAATATCTAAGATTAAACTTGATAACTATACTCAACACTTCATTAACAACATTCATAATCATGGCGGTGATTTTACCGTACTAAGTGCAGGTGTAGAGTATTATATTAATAAGCTTTTTGAACTTAGAGGCATATCAAATGCTCCCGTTATTGCAAATCATGGATATTACGCTGATCGAGGCATTAAAACAATAGTTGATGAAAAGAGTAGTTTTTATTCTGAATTATATGGGATCGATAAAGCACGTATTGTACAGTCCCTAAGAACTAAGTATAAGAAGATTTATTATGCAGGCGATGGCTTACCTGATTATAAAGCGGCTAGCTTATCAGATCTGGTTTTTGCAAAGAGTGAATTAGCGAACCAGCTATCTGTAAACGGTCAAAATTTTGTACCCTTTAACTGTTTTAAAGAAATAGATGAGTATTTGAAAAAGAATGAATTTTAGACAATGTCTATCTGATTTGGCCACTTATAAGTAATAAGGCTGTCATTATGCCTCTAAAGCATAATGACAGCCTTATTACTTATTCATAGGTTAAGCATTAATTTTACTATGAACAAGTGTCAGCGAAAAATATCAATAGTAAGAAAATTCCATCAAGAAGGAAAATAAAGAATATAGACGTATTAGTTAAGTAGTACATAGTAGGATTGCGCTTAACAGGACAGTGTAGGATATTATGTAAAAAGGGGATAGTGTAATGAAATTGGTTACATATGAAGAACAAGGAGCAATTCATGTAGGTTTATTGACAGAGAGTGAAACTGAGATTGTTCCAATCGCAGAGGCCGAAAGAAAACTCTTTGGATCAACGATAATTCCAGACTCTATGATAGGAATTATAAATACCGAGGCGGAAACTGTCCCGTTAATTACTGCCATAAGAGAAAAGCATGCTGACATAGCACTAAGAACGCTAGCTTTAAATTCAGTTCAATTGTTGGCACCTATTCCGCGTCCAGTCAAAAACATCTTTTGTATAGGTAAAAATTATCGCGAGCATGTTAAAGAAACACAGGCGTTTCTAAGTAATGCTGATATACCCCAATTTCCGATAGTGTTTTCTAAGGCGCCTACAGCAGTTACCGGACCGGAAGGTATAATCAAAAATCATACAGCAGTAAAGCGATTAGATTACGAAGCTGAGTTGGCTGTAATTATAGGAAAAAAAGGTAAAGAGATAAAAAAAGAAGAAGCTTATGACTATATTTTTGGTTACACTATTTTAAATGATGTGTCAGCACGTGATTTGCAAATTAGGCATGGACAGTGGCTGTTGGGTAAGAGTTGTGATACTTATGCTCCAATGGGGCCATGCATTGTTCATAAATCAGCACTGCTTAAAGCGCAGGAACTAGATATTGAATGTAAGGTAAATGATGAGATTAGGCAAAGTGCTAATACAAGCGATATGATTTTCGATATCCCAACGCTTATCGAGACAATTTCATCAGTCATTACCTTAGAGCCCGGTGATATAATTGCCACAGGTACCCCCTCTGGTGTTGGTATAGGCTTTAACCCGCCCAAGTATTTAAGT
This sequence comes from Dendrosporobacter sp. 1207_IL3150, assembly GCF_036763085.1. NCBI lineage: Bacteria > Bacillati > Bacillota > Negativicutes > Selenomonadales > Sporomusaceae > Dendrosporobacter > Dendrosporobacter sp. 1207_IL3150. The sequence goes on along the minus strand of NZ_JBAIYU010000032.1, from coordinate 27,479 downwards.
TCGGGTGATGTTATCGAGATATACATAGAGGGAATTGGTATTCTGCGAAATAAAGTTGAATAAGATAAACATAAGGACAGCCGCCCGGCTGTCCTTTACTTTATGCTATTTTGTTCCTGCCATTAAGCTTGCTACTTTTTTTGCAAAACTAATTGGATCATCAGGGGTTAATCCTTCTAACAACAGCGCTTGCCCGTAAAGCAGTTCGCAATAATCTTTGAAGGCTTCAGAATTTGCATCCTTTTCAAAGGTGTTCTTAAGAGCTTTAAAGACGTCATGTGTTGGATTAAGTTCTAGAATACGCCGAGCTTTAAACATGGATTTATCCATTTCCGAAAGGATCTGTTCCATTGAAATACTAATGCCGTTATCATCGCTTATTAAGCAGACAGGACTGCTTTTTAAGCGGCTGCTTATTTTTACGTCAGCAACTTTTCCAGCAAGCTGTTCTTTTACTGCTGTGAGTAAAGACTCATTCTCTTTGGAAAGCTCGTCGGTTTCTTTCTTGCTGTCGGAAGAAACATCATCAAGCTTTAAATCCCCGCGGCTAATTGATTGGAATTTTTTATCATTGTACTGGCTTAGTGCATCAATCGCAAACTCATCTACGCGGTCCAGCAGATAAATAACCTCGATGCCCTTTTCACGAAGTATTTCCATTTGAGGCAGACGCTCAACTGAAGAGCGGTCTTTACCAGTGGCATAGTATATTACAGACTGGCCTTCCGGCATGCGGGAGATATAGTCGGCAAGAGTGACTAATTCATCAGAAGAGGATGTTGGGAAGAGCAGAAGATCCTGAAGCTTTTCACGGCTGCTAAAGTCAGAATATACACCACTCTTAATTGCCTTGCCATATTCTTTCCAGAATCTCTCGTACTTGGCACGATCTTTAGACAACATGGCTTCTAAAGACTTTAGCACGCTCTTTTCTAAGTTTTTGCCTACTTTTTTAAGCTGGGCACTATGCTGGAGAAGCTCGCGGGATATATTAAGCGAGAAGTCGGGCGAATCCACTATACCACGGACAAACCGCAAATACTCTGGCAGTAAGTCTTTGTAGTTGTCCATTACGAAAACATTTTTAGAATAAAGCCTTATCCCCGAAGTTGCTTCTCGCTGATAAAAGTCGAAAGGAGCACGTGCTGGAACAAAGAGCAAAGTAGTATATTCTACAGCTCCTTCAACTTTAGAGTGGATAATTTCAAGCGGGTCTTCCCAATCATGAAAGAGCTCTTTATATAGATTGTTATATTCATCGGGTGTTATTTGACTTTTATTTTTAGTCCACAGAGGTGTCATGGAATTAAGGGTGCGCACCTCAGTTGTTTTGACAACTGGGGCATCTTCAATGATTTTACCCTCGGAATCTCGCTCTTTTTCCTCGTTTATAAAATTCATCTTGATAGGATAACGAATATAATCCGAATATTTCTTTACTAGATTTTGCAGAGTATATTTGTTTAAGAAGTTTTCTTCGGAGTTCTCAGGCGAACAATATTCAGCTCTTAATGACAAGATAATAGTTGTTCCTCGAGTCTCTTTTTCACACTCCTCGATAGTATATGTACCGTCGCCTATAGATTCCCAACGGACACCTTTAGCTTGGCCAGGTGCTCGGGTTACTAATGTAACTTTATCAGCTACCATAAAGGCCGAGTAAAATCCTACTCCAAATTGACCGATTAATTCATTGTCAGTAGCAGAACCTGAGTCCTTTAACTTTTGCAAAAAGGCTTTAGTGCCGGATTTAGCAATTGTGCCAATGTTTTCTATTACTTCGTTATAAGTCATGCCCATACCATTATCAGATATGGTTAAGGTTTTAGTATCTTCATCCGGAAGTAAATAAATTTCAAATTCAGAAGTACCTTCTAATAGATCTTGATTAGTTAAGGCATTAAAGCGAACTTTATCAATGGCATCCGAAGAGTTTGAAATCAGTTCCCTCAGAAAAATTTCCCTATTAGTATAAATAGAGTGAATCATCAGGTCTAATAATTGTTTGGTTTCAGCTTGAAATTCACGAGTTTGTTTAGCAGTTTCAGCCATAAAAATCCTCCTTGTTACCTTTCTTCCTAAGTAGATGATAAACTAGGAAGTTATCTATTAGCACTCTAGTCTAGTGAGTGCTAATCATATAATATCTAAATTATTTCGGAAAATCAATTAGTACAAAGGCTAATTATTGCAAAAAAATTTAAAACGACATTTGTAGGATAAACCAAAGCACGCTAAGCTTATAGGCTTAGCGTGCTTTGGATAGCTATAATCTTTATTTGCTTTTTGGAGCTATTTCTTTAGCAACTTCTAACGACGCCTTGTTACTTTTAGTACTCTTCTTTGGACCGCGGCCAGGTTTTTTATCCCCCATTCCCGTCACCTCCATAAAATTTTAGTTATTTTTCCTGAATTTAGACAATCTATTCATGGAAAATAAACTTTCCTCCCAATTGTAAAAAATGGGAGGATTTTATTTGCAATTATTCAGGTGTTTTTTCGAAACGTTGTTTTAATTGACGAGCTTTTTGCATTTTAAAGTTTTTTTGGGCAAGCTTTTCTGGATTAACGGGTTCAAGTTTATCACCATAGCGTGCTAACATATTAGCCAATTCTTCCTGTGGTAAAGTGTATGAACGAAGTTCTGATTCTGGTTTTTTCTTCATAGCCATCCCCTTTCAAGAGTAGTTTTCCCTAAAATTTAAAATGCATGTTAAGCACATGGCGTGCTGAGAATAAAAAATAATTAAACATGGAAAATAAAGGAAATCAATATATGCTGGCGAATGTAAAAATATTACATTATAGTTTGGGAGGATAGGTAAAATGCAGTGGTATTTAAGCTATGACGGTAAACAAGTCGGCCCGTTAGATGAAGTTCAGGCGAGAGAGTACTGTCGCCAAAATCTAAATGGCCTGGCCTGGAGGGAAGGATTTTCTGAATGGGTACCTATAGTTAGAATTGCAGAATTAAGTGGTTCAGAAGGCGGAGTAATGCCACCCCCGCTTGTCCGCCATAGTATATCAAGCCGTAAAGCTGATGAAGTTGACTATAAAATATACGGTTCCGAAATGCAGTTTGTTGAAGTTGAATTAGATCCTGGCGAAAGTGTAATAGCCGAGGCTGGCGCCATGATGTATAAAGAATCTTATATTTCTATGGATACAATATTTGGCGACGGCTCAAAGAATACTGGCGGAGGATTCATCAATAAATTGATGGGAGCGGGTAAGCGCCTACTCACTGGTGAGAGTTTATTCATGACCGTATTTACACACCAAGGAAAAGACAAAGCTAAGGTTGCCTTTGCAGCACCATACCCAGGAAACATAGTGCCCGTCAACCTTCTAGATATTGGAGGAAGTATCATTTGTCAGAAAGATAGCTTCTTGTGCGCTGCTAAAGGTGTATCTGTAAGTATTTTCTTCCAGCGTAAAATAATGACAGGCTTATTTGGCGGCGAAGGGTTCATTATGCAAAAGCTAGAAGGAGACGGTATGGCCTTCTTACATGCCGGGGGAACTATTGTTGAGCGAAAGTTAAAAACAGGAGAAGTTCTGCACGCCGACACGGGCTGTATTGTTTGTTTTGAGCCTAGTGTAGATTTCGATATCCAACAGGCAGGCAATATAAAAACAGCACTGTTTGGTGGTGAAGGAATGTTTTTTGCAACTTTACGCGGACCAGGGAAGGTTTGGCTTCAATCGATGCCGTTTTCCCGCCTTGCTGGGCGTATGTTAAACGCGGCTCCGCAACGTGGTGGCAGCCGGGGCGAGGGATCTGTTCTCGGTGCCGGCGTCATCGGAGGGAGCTTATTGGGCGGAATATTTGGTGATGACGATGGAGATTAACTTATATTAAGTGTTTGCTTTATATTATATGTAAAGGAGGCTGAATATCAGCCTCCTGTGAATTTAATAATTTTAATTAAAAGTTATTTGCCGATAAACTCTTGGACTACATATAATGAACCGTTAGGAGCTTGTACAACCCCAATGCCTACTTCAGAATAGGTGGAATTAAGGATATTAGCTCGGTGACCAGAACTGTTCATAAAAGCGGTTTCAGCTCCCGCTACGCTAGAATTTATTGCAAGATTTTCTCCCGCTGTTCTGTAGCCTATGCCGGCGCGTGACATACGATCAAACGGTGATAGACCTTCCGGAGTGTAGTGTGAGAAGAATCCGCGGTTGATCATATCTTTAGCATAATTCTCCGCTAAAGTAGTTAGTTTGGAATTGAACTTTAACGCTGGTAGTCCATGAGCAGCGCGATCATTGTTTAAAAGTTGAAGCGCTTGCTGTTCTTTAGTAGTAGAAACGGTTCCAGCATTACTAGACGTTGTAGTTGTTGGAGATTGAGTTTGTGGTTTAGTTGTAGTAGTAGGAACTGTACTTTTGCTGGCAGCTGAATTATTATCAGATGAGCCGCCATTATTGGAAATCGCGGAGATCAGTCCAATAGCTAACAGTCCCATTAACACTCCATTACTGGAGGATTTTTTTTCTTGCTGTACGTCTACTGATATTTCCTCAGGGGTAGCTGCATATGCTGAAGTTGCAAAGGCACCGCCGAAGGAAGTAGAAAGAACAGAAAGCGTTAGAATTCCAGTAAGAAGTCTTTTCTTAATTGTTTTGTTTATCATATAAACACCTGCCTTATTTTAATAGGAAACTAGATTATGTTTTATGTTAATTCGTGATTTTTTTCATTTATCCTATTGATATACTATTGACAGATTATGTTATATCAAAAAACACAGCATTTATATAGCTTTATTAGTCATAAGAAAATATAACCAGCCAAAAATAAAAGCGTAAAAACCTTTGGAAAGCAGTTTTTTTAATAAATATAGTACTGCTTCAAATGAAATTCTAAAAAAAGAGTGATATTGTTTACATAACAATAATCGTAAGGAGGAGATGGCCATGAGAAAATTTATACACAACGTGATTCTAGGGTTGTTGAACATAATAACAATATTTATACTGATGGCTGCTCCTGTTGTTGCTTTAATATATCTATCAAAGCCGTTAGATGCAGCAGTAGCTTTTAATGCCGATACAAGAAAAGATATTCCAGTTGATATTCAGAATAAGTTTACAAAAGAATCAAACTTATTTGATGCCGAATTAAACAAAAAATATAGTGAAATGTCCGGAACACCGACTACAATAGATATTGTAAAAAATGATAAGAAATCAGAATATGATTCAAATATTGAATCTAGACAGCCATGAAACTAGATTAAGGATGGTTTTTGAACTTGACGCTATTTTGTCTGTCTGTTAGAATTAAGCTAATCTCAATTGTTCTAAAGGGGAGTAGCTTGCTAGGATAGTGTCAACAACCGATGTGTGAGCATCTGGCACTACCGTTGGAATATTACCAATAAGCGAGACCTTTGGTATGGTTTTTACATACCATAGGTCTTTTTTTTACGATGAAAATGCTGAGATAAGTAAAATGGCTGTATTAGCATCATTTTAATTTGTTTTAAGAAAGAAGGTGACAATAATGGAAACACTAACTGAGCTGTTGCAGAGTTGGGGCGTATTAGGACTGATCGTTGCCGCGTTTACAGAGTCATTCTGTTCTCCTATATTACCAGATTTAATTTTAATACCATTAGCGTTAGCAACTCCTCAAAAGGCTATATATTATGGGCTTTTAACAACTGTAGTTTCAGTATTAGGCGGTATCATTGGATATTGGTTAGGTCAAAAGATAGGCTTACCTGCCGCACAAAAGCTTATACCAGCGAAATATACTGATATGGTGAGCAGCTATGCAAAAGACAACGCAGCTTGGGCAGTATTTCTTGCAGCTATGTCACCTATTCCGTATAAATTTGTTAGTATAACTGCCGGAGCGCTAGGGATAAAAATGAGTCTATTTTTAGCAGCGTCGTTCTTTGGGCGTGCTAAACGATTCCTGCTTGAAGGAATAATTATATATTACTTTGGTCCGAGTGCTATGAGTATTTTGGCAAAGTTCTCGGATAATCTTATTGTGGTTTCTATAATTATCGTAGTTGTTTCAGTACTTTTAGTAGTAGGATACAAGAAGTATAAGAAGAACACTGCAGTTTTAGAATGTAAAAACTAAGTTAAATTCAAAAGAGATAGCTATGACAATAGTCAGAGCTATCTCTTTTTGTTATAAGCATTTATAAAAGTCAGGTTATTAAAATGAACAGCCATGAATGGAGTCTACATTAATGCAGTATTTATTTGCAATTTGGATGAATTGTCGGAGGTGTTTTTCCTCATCAATAATTATCCTTTCTAGCAGTGCCTTGATATGTGGGTCATCAATCAGTTTTACGTGATAGCGATATTGGCTGATTGCTGAGCGTTCCGCAGCAATATCCGCAGACAGCCTATCGCAGATATCTGAGCCATAATAAACGTAAGATGCTTTCCAAAAGCTTGCTATATTATCGGTGAGGGTTCTAAATTTTGGGTCAACCCCAAGCATAGAGATTGCTTGACCAAGTAGATTGAGATGATGCATTTCTTCCATTGCAATGCTTCTTTCCAAATTAGTCAAATCTTAATATTCATCGCGAAATACTATGTGGTGGTGAATAAATTGAGAAATAGCCGTAAGTTCGCTAATTGCGCCCGCATAGTCTTCTAATAGTAATACGCCATAGTATTTATTTTGCTGCACTACTTTAATTTTGGGATAAGGCTGCGCTGCAGAATTACTTAATGATTGGTGCCTGGACTCGTTACTCATGAAATCACCTCGCTACTTGTATCCTTTAATACATATTTCGCGTTATTCAATAATATTGCATGTAAATAGTACCATAAACAGCTAATATTTCCGCTGGAAAATTCTTATTTCAACATTTCCCGGGAAATATCACCAGGTAATTATGATAAAGTCAAAAATTGCTGTCGATATAAGTGAAAATTAACTTACATTTAAACAATTAAGAACAAATGTACAATGTGAGAAAACAGTTATTGACACAATTACTACAATTTGGTAGCATTGAATCTATCAAAGGCAGCTTTACATAGCGACTAACTACAATTAATGACATAGAAGCGAGCGTGCTTTGGCTTAGTTAGGCCAAGGTTCATTTAAGGCTTTCAATATTTAGGAGGGATATTTGTGTTTTGGTTTGGGTATAAGGATGCAATAAAAAGATTGACAGAGGAAACTGCCAAATACTCTTCGGGAAATATGGCTAATAAAATTGAAGTTAACGGTTATCCGTCTGAATTAAGACCTTTAGCAAGCCATATAGCAGCATTAGTAGGTATGATTCGCAATTTTACTCAGGAAACACAAGTATCTTCCGGAAAAGTTTCAGCAGTAGTTGAACAAGTGAATGACTGCATTGTAAATGTTAACGAGCTGGCTGAGGCGGTTAACCAGGCAGCGGCAGGCACCCAAAAACTAACTGCTACTATTGCAGATATGGCCGTAGATACAGCTCAACAGGTTGATGAAGTTATGTCCTCTGCACAAACGATTACTGAAGTAGCAGGCGGGATATATCAGGATAGTATTGAAACGAAAAGAATTGCTGAAGTTGGCTCTAACGCAGTGGCAGAAGCGTCATCGGCAATGGCTGATATCAACAAAGCCTCCTCGGAGATAGAGCAGCGTATAAAGGTACTAACACAAATAGCTAGAGAAATCGATACTTTTTTAGATACTATTCAGGGAATATCTTCTCAAACGAATCTATTAGCATTAAACGCTAGCATTGAGGCTGCAAGAGCAGGAGAGCATGGACGAGGCTTTGCAGTTGTCGCCCAGGAAATTCAGAAGTTATCTGACGCAAGTAATGAGGCCGCTAATTCCGCTAATGGTTTACTGGCTCAAATCGATACAGGAGTACTTGAAGCAGCTAAAGCTGCCGAGTTAGGTACAGTATCTGTCCAGCGTGGTGTTAAGGCTATGGCAGAGGCTGATTCTAGCTTAAAGGCCATACTAGCGGCAAGCAGTCAAATCGAAAGTCAATTGGCTGAGGCTAGCTCAGCGCGTCAAGCGCAGCTTAGTGCGACTGGTCGAGCCGCAGATAGATTGGGCACGATGTCGGCTATGTGCCAAGAAGCTGCTGCTAACGTAAATATCGTAGCTGATTCAGTAAAACGCCAAGAAAGTCATTTGCAGGAGACCTTGAAAATGGGAGAAGTTTTAGCCGATGTAGCGGCTGTTTTAGTAAAAGCTACCGGACAAATTTCTTTAATTGATATTAAGGATCAGCAGGCACTTGATGAAAAAGTAACACTGATGAAGGGTGTACTTCACAAAGCCATTAGTGCTAATAAATTAAGTGACTTGTCTGAACAAAATCACCGTGCTGTACTTGTTGAACTTTTACAAAAGCATTCTGAGCTTGAAGCTGCGTGGACAAATACGATTGACGGACGGTTCATTGTTTCACTCCCGCCAGCAGGGATTGCAAATGCTTCTTCACGTGAATGGTTTCAAAAAGCCGCTAAAGGCGATACATACGTCTCATCAGTATATGTTTCAGCAATTTCCCACAAGCCTTGTATAACAGTTTCGTTGCCGATAAAGGATGATAATAAAATCATTGGAGTATTGGGCGTAGATATAAAACTAGCCGAATAAAAAAGCAAATCTCCCTTTAATCAGAGGGAGATTTGCTTTTTTTGCTATGTTATGAATATCAAAGGTCAAAAGGTCAAAAATAATTATTGATAATAACTTTATATTTTGTTACTATTAATTTATAACCAATACGTCAACGCAATGATACTTTGGTAAGAACAGCTACAGATTAAAGTTATCAAAATTTGGCTAAGCCGAGGAGGTATAATAATGCAGCAAGACAAATTCACACAGCGTGCACTTGCTTCAATTCAAGGTGCTCAGCAGTTAGCAGCAATTTATTATCACCAAGAAGTAACCACAGCTCACTTGCTATTCGTATTAGTCAGAGATGCTGAAGGCCTGTTAAAACAAATCTTTGGCCAAAAGCAAGTTAATACACAATTATTAGAGAAAAGATTAGAGCAATTGCTGCAAAAGCAGCCTCAAGTTCGTGGCGGCTCTTCGGGATTGCATATGAATACAGCAATGATCCGTGTATTGGCTCTAGCCGAGCGAACTGCTTCCGAAATGAAGGATGCTTTTGTAAGTACCGAACATATTTTACTTGCTATTGTTGAAGATGGCGATAGCGAGGTTACTAAAATTTGCCGCGAATTTGAGCTGCATCGTAATGCCATAAAGCAAATTATAGGTGAGCTGCGCAAAGGGCAAAATATAACCTCTGATAATCCTGAAGAAGCGTTTCAAGCATTAAATAAGTATGGACGAGATTTAACTGAACAAGCTAAATTGGGCAAGTTAGATCCTGTGATTGGACGAGATGAAGAGATCCGTAGAGTGATTGAAATCCTTTCACGTCGGACAAAAAACAATCCAGTACTTATTGGCGAACCGGGAGTTGGTAAAACGGCAATTGCGGAGGGCTTGGCGCGTCGGATAATTGCTGGTGATGTACCTGAATCACTTAAAGACAAAATACTGTATTCACTTGACTTAGGTGCACTGGTTGCCGGTGCCAAGTTTCGGGGTGAATTCGAAGAACGGCTAAAAAACGTTTTAAACGAAATTGCCAAATCTGAAGGAAACATCTTGTTGTTTATTGATGAACTTCATACTGTTGTTGGTGCTGGAGCTGCTGAAGGCGCCATGGATGCGGGTAATATCTTAAAGCCAATGCTGGCAAGAGGCGAATTGCGCTGCATTGGTGCAACAACGTTAAATGAGTATCGTAAATATATCGAAAAAGATACTGCCTTAGAAAGACGTTTTCAACCAATATTTGTAGGGCAGCCATCTGTTGAGGACACGATTTCTATATTGCGCGGGCTGAAAGAACGCTATGAAATTCATCATGGTGTAAGAATAAAAGATTCTGCGCTTGTATCTGCTGCCGTTCTATCCGATCGCTACATTTCGGATCGATTTTTGCCTGATAAAGCAATTGATTTAGTTGATGAGGCTGCGGCTAAGCTGCGAACCGAGATAGATTCTATGCCAAGCGAACTCGATGAAATATTGCGCCGTGTCATGCAGTTGGAAATTGAAGAACAGGCTTTAAAGAAGGAAAGCGATGTTTTATCTCAGGATAGACACAAACGTATTCAACAGGAAATAGATGAATTACGTAAAGAGGCTGATGTTTTAAAGCAACAGTGGCAATCGGAAAAACAGGCAATTTTACGTGTGCGAACAATAAAAAAAGAAATTGACGCTATAAAAGTCGAAATGGAAAATGCCGAGCGGTCTTACGATTTAACCCGCTTAGCAGAACTTAAATATGGTCGTTTGCCTGAACTAGAGCAAAGGTTGTCTCAAGAAGAAGTCGTATTATCTGATAACCAAAGTGGCAAAACCTTGCTTAAAGAAGAAGTACGTGAAGAAGATATTGCTAAGGTAGTGAGCAGATGGACTGGTATACCAGTTAGTAGAATGCTTGCTGGCGAGCGTGAAAAGCTTGCTAAACTGCAAGATATTTTACATGAGCGTGTTGTTGGGCAAGATTATGCAGTTAAGGCAGTAAGCGAAGCTATAATTAGGGCAAGAGCGGGTATTAAAGATCCTGACCGTCCGATTGGCTCTTTCATCTTCTTAGGCCCAACAGGTGTGGGTAAAACCGAACTTGCCAAAGCACTAGCTGAAATTCTATTTGATGATGAGAGAAATATCGTCAGACTAGACATGAGTGAATATATGGAAAAACATGCTGTAGCAAGGCTGATTGGCGCACCACCTGGTTATGTTGGTTATGACGAGGGCGGGCAGTTGACAGAGGCAGTTCGCCGCCGACCATATAGTGTAGTTCTGCTGGATGAAATTGAAAAAGCCCATGCTGATGTATTTAATGTATTGCTGCAGATTTTAGATGACGGCAGGCTTACTGACAGTAAAGGGCGCACTGTTAACTTTAAAAATACAATTATAATAATGACATCAAATTTAGGTTCAGCTGAGATTCTTCAGAATGATTTTTCTGTTGCTAAAGAGCGGGTTCTAAGTATGCTGAAAAGTTATTTTAGACCTGAATTTTTAAATCGCGTTGAAGATACAATTGTATTCAATGCTCTTTCCGCTGAACAAGTACGAAGAATAGCTGAGATAATGCTGGAAAACTTAAATAAACGTCTTCGTAAGCAAGTTAACATTAATCTAACTTGGGATAGCAAAGTGCTGGATTTATTAGCTCAGGACGGTTATGACGCAGCATATGGTGCCAGACCGCTGCGCCGTTTGATAAGCAGAACGGTTGAAACTAAGCTAAGTAAAATGCTGGTTGCAGGTATAATTACAGAAGACTCTAATGTTAAGGCAGTAGTAGAAAATGGTGTAATCGAACTACAGGCAAAATAATTAATGGCCCGATTCTCGAATGAGAATTGGGCCATTAATATTAAAAGTTTACTTAACTACAACTAAGAGCATTTTAAAGTTCTCAACTGCCTCAAGGCCATGTGGAATATCTGCAGGCATTACTACTGTTTCACCAGTACGAGCAGTGACTTTTGTATCACCAATAGTTAGTTCTGCTTCACCATCTAAAATATACACCATAGCGTCGCCAGGAGCAGAATGGGTACTAATTTCTTCACCTTTGCTAAAGGCAAATAGTGTCATGCTTATAGTACTATTTTGGGCGAGTGTTAAACTGACAACTCGGCCTTGCTGATATTCTACCAAACCAGCTAAATTAAGTGCTTTGCTAAACTCTATGTTTTTTATAAATTTGTTTGCCATATTAATTTCCCCCTTAAATTTACTGTTCTTTGATTATATTATAGAGTTTACTATGCCCAATTACTGTGACTGCAATCACATTATTGGTAATTTTACTGGGAAAGGTTGTAGCAAATTATCCGCCATTAGCATAGTAATATCCTGTAACTAACATGTGAGGCAAAGGCGCCTATAACATGCTTCCTATTAAGGTTGCTTTTGTAGGCGCTCATTTCTTCTCGAAGGGGAGATGAATAAAAATGTGCGGAATAGCAGGCTGGATAGACTGGGATGATAATCTTGAGCAGCAGCGCAAGGTATTAGATGCAATGGTAGAGACTTTAGCAGCACGCGGTCCTGATGCATCGGGAACATATGTGAAACAAAATGTAGCTCTCGGCCACCGGAGACTCAGTGTTGTCGATTTAATCAATGGCGCACAGCCAATGATTAGGCAGAGGGGCGACAATACTTATGTTATTACTTACAATGGTGAACTTTATAACACACCAGAATTAAGACAGGACTTGGAAGCCAAAGGTTATCGTTTTACTACAACCTGTGACACTGAAGTTTTACTGGTTTCTTATATCGAGTATGGTCCAGCGTGTGTAGAAAACTTTAACGGGATATTTGCTTTTGGTATATGGGATGAAGCAAATCAAAGCCTATTTTTAGCTCGCGACCGCATTGGAGTAAAGCCGCTCTTTTATGCGGAACGTGGCGGCAGCTTGATTTTTGGTTCTGAGTTAAAAGCTTTGTTAGCCAATCCTCTAGTTAAGCCAGAAATAGATGCTGAGGGTTTGGCAGAAATATTTATGCTTGGTCCAGCACGTACACCAGGTCACGGTGTTATTCGCGGGGTGCATGAGTTAAAGCCTGGCTATTCAATGTTATATAACCGTAATGGAAAAAGAATAGTCCAATACTGGGCGCTGCATAGTGAAGAGCATGAACATGATTTTGAAGAAACGGTTCAAAATGTTCGTGAATTACTTTGTGACACTGCAAAACGCCAACTAGTGGCCGATGTTCCTGTTTGTACTTTCCTTTCAGGAGGACTTGATTCTAGTGCGCTTACTGCACTAGCAGCAAATACATATAAAAAGGACGGTTTGGGAACGCTCCATACTTATTCAGTAGATTATCAAGATAATGATAAATTCTTTAAGGCAAGCAGCTTCCAGCCAAATTCTGATGCTCCATGGGTTAAGCGCGTATCAGAGCATTTTGAAACCAGCCACCATTACATTATGCTAGATAACAGCGAGCTGGCACAAAAATTAACCGAAGCAGCTTTTGCCCGGGATTTACCTGGTATGGCAGATATAGATACTTCACTTTATCTATTCTCACGTGAGATCAAAAAAGGTGCTACCGTTGCGCTGTCAGGTGAATGTGCAGATGAAGTATTCGGTGGATATCCTTGGTTTTATCGCGAAGAAATGATCAATGCAACAACCTTCCCGTGGGCTCCGCGACCAGATATGAGATTAGATTGGCTTACTCCTGAAGTTAAGGCTAAAATCAATCTTTCAGAATATGTTAAGCAGCGTTACAGCGAGGCATTAGCAGAAGTACCGCGACTTGCTGGAGAAGACGCCTATGCGGCAAGAATGCGCGAGATTTTTTATTTAAGTATTACACGGTGGATGCCTACATTGTTGGACCGCAAAGACCGTATGAGTATGGCTTTTGGTCTAGAAGTAAGGGTGCCATATTGTGATCATCGCATTGTAGAGTATGTATGGAATGTACCTTGGGTTATGAAGAACTACCAAAATCGCGAAAAAGGTTTATTAAGGCATGCTTTAACAGGCATATTGCCTGATGATGTTCTATGGCGTAAGAAGAGTCCTTATCCTAAGACTCATAACCCAGAATATCTAAACACTGTACGTGGCTGGGCCTTAGATATCTTAAATGATTCATCCTCACCGCTTCTACCGCTGATTGATTGCGCCAATATTAAAGCGATAGCACAAACTGACTTATCAGCGTCAAATATTCCGTGGTTTGGCCAACTAATGGGCGGGGCACAGCTCTTTGCTTACTTAGTTCAAACTGATGCTTGGATGCGAAAATATAATGTAACAATAGTATAAAAAAAACGGCTGATTCATTCAGCCGGTTTTTTTATTTTTGTTATAGAAACCATTACTTGTTTAAAATCAGAATAAGAGTAGCAACAAATGCCACTATCGCTAGGACTCAACATGAGTGGTGGTTCTTTATCCCAAGGTAGGGCAATTTAACTTTCCTAATTTATCCAGTGACTGACTAGTCAGGATGTGCTATTATAAACATAAAAACTACATATCAGTAGTTAAGGAAGCATGAAAGGATGATTAAATCGTGGTAAAAAAATCTTTCAAAACATTAGCTGTAGTAAGCCTATTACTTATCGTAGTGTTGGTAGCAGGCTGCGGAGGCGGCGGCTCAGGGGCTAAGAGAATATCTGGATTATCACCAGACGGCGTAGTTAAAACTTTCTTCAATGCTGCTAAAAGCAATAACTTGAATGAAGCTAAATTATATGTATCACCTGTTTCAAGTGGTGATGTAAAAACTGCAATTAAGTTTATGACTGGTTCTGGCTTAACTGAAATTCAAAAATCCAACCTTGCGTCCATTAAGCTGGCAAAACAACAAGGTGACTTTGCTGTAGTTGTTGCAACTCTTCAAGAAGAAAATAGCTTTAGATTTACAGTTAAACCAATTGGTTTAGAGAAAATTGATGGCGAATGGTATATTGTTGACTTCGAACAAATATATCAAAACGCAAAATATAAAGTGCTTCAACAGTTACTAGCTAATATCTAGTAGCAGAATAAGACGGGGAAACCCGTCTTATTTTTTTGTCAAAAGACAACAGAGGTTAAATCATTATGATGCGTGGAGCACCACTATAAGGGTTAATTATAGTTTTAGGCGTTCTTGTAGGAATTTGTAGTAATTTTACTAGAGGAAATAATAATCACCATGAAGAATACAACTTACCATTAAATGGAAGTTGGTGATTGTGGTGAAAATTACTCCGATTACTTGCGTTTATAAAAGTCAGTTATCTGACGGCAAATACAAGGAGAGAATGTCTGATTGCTACAATAAGTACATAAAAGTTAAGTCTAAAACGAGCTTTAAAGCGATTCTCAATAAAGAGATGTTGAGGGATTGATCTAAGGTCAGTCGAAAAGAGGAAACAGGTTTGAGGTTTCATAAAAAAAAGATAGTGGAAAACTATCAAAAGTTAGAGCATCTCAAAAGAAACACCTTTTGGGGTGTTTTTGTTGTATATAGAAGAAAATTTAAGATAAGAGAAGGAGGGGAGTTTTCCTTGATCTTTCCATTCCAAATATTCCCTATATGCACAAAAAGAATAGTTGTACGTTGACGATATACATCAAAGCTATTATAATTAGCTTTGTGTCTCTTTGAAATTTTAGGGTAATCTAATTATAAGTATAAAGAGACAAATATAAGATAGGAGTTGTCTCAGGCGTGTTTAAATCATTATTTTCTGCAATAAGTAAAGTAAGTCTAGTCAAACAAATACTAGTTGGTCTTGTCCTTGGCCTCCTTGTTGCGTTGTATGCGCCAGATCTTGCTGGTCGGGTAGCTATATTAGGTAATTTATTTGTAGGTGCTTTAAAAGCTGTTGCACCTGTTTTGGTATTTGTTCTTATTATGAGTGCCATTTCAGGTCAAAAGCAAGGTGTACAAACAAATATGAAATCCATTATATATCTATATGTTTTGGGTACTTTTTCAGCCGCTTTAGTCGCCGTAGTAGCTAGCTTCATGTATCCTGTAGGGCTTAAATTGGCTGCTAGTGCTTCCGACGTAACGCCTCCAAATGGTATTACAGATGTACTTCGAACCATCGCTATGAATGTTGTTGATAATCCAGTACGCGCACTTATGAATGGTAATTATATCGGTATCCTTTCTTGGAGTATTCTTCTTGGAATTGCTCTTCGTCATGCTAACGATACAACAAAAGAGGTTATTAAAAGTTTCTCTGATGCTGTATCGCAAGTTGTTCGTTGGGTTATCCAACTAGCTCCTCTCGGTATCTTTGGCTTAGTGGCAGATTCTATTTCGCAAAATGGTATTGGAGCGATGGTTGGCTATGCTAAATTACTTGTACTTTTAATTGGCTGTATGTTTTTTGTGGCTTTGGTCATCAATCCGCTTATCGTTTTTGTTAAAACTCGCGAAAATCCATATCCGCTTGTATTTACTTGCCTTCGTGAAAGTGGTCTTTATGCCTTCTTCACGCGCAGTTCAGCAGCGAATATCCCTGTCAATATGAACCTTTGTAAAAAACTTGGTCTTAATCCTGATACCTACTCAGTATCTATTCCGCTCGGCGCAACCATCAACATGGCAGGCGCAGCAGTAACAATCTCCGTACTATCACTGGCAGCGGTTAATACCCTCGGCATTACTGTTGATATTTGGACGGCATTACTTCTTAGTATTTTGGCTACCATTGGCGCTTGTGGCGCTTCTGGCGTCGCCGGAGGATCACTATTGCTCATTCCGATGGCTTGTGCCCTCTTCGGTATCAATAATGATGTCGCAATGCAAGTTGTAGGGGTAGGCTTTATCATTGGTGTACTACAAGACTCTGCTGAAACAGCTCTCAACTCCTCAACAGACGTACTATTTACTGCAGCAGCAGATATTGCCAGCCGTAAGAAATAGAGATTGGCAAAATATATAAAAAAGACTAAGTAAAAATAGGACTAGCTGTTAAACAGCTAGTCCTATTTTGTTGCGAAAAGAAGGGGAAATTGTAACTACTTATTTATAAATTTTGTATAATTATCAAATTTTAGAAGGTATTTTGATATTTTTAATAAATATTGTAGTATAGCCTAGCTGTTTATAAGGAAATGAATCTAAAGGAGTGGAATTTGTATATGGCAATGGTAGCATGGAAAGACGAGTATAGTATAGGCGTGGCCGACATTGATGAACAGCATAAAGAACTATTTGAAATAGTAAACCGTACACAAGAACTGCTAAAGAATGAGTTGATCGTCGACAAATATGACGGTATTGTGGCAATAATTAACGAGTTAAAAGAATACACAATTTTTCACTTCAAAGCTGAGGAAGAATATATGTTTAAAAACGGATACAAGAAGTTTTTTTCTCATAAAGTCTTACATCAGGATTTCATCGAAAAAATTGAGAAGATTGACTTTGCACAACTAGATAATGATCAAAACAAATACTTGGAAGGAATATTAGTATTTGTTTGTGAATGGCTGCTAGACCACATTTTAAAAGAGGATAAGCTGATTAATGCTTAATTAGTATTTGATTGAAGTCTTAGCTATGCTAGGACTTTTTTATTTTGCCTATCAATTCTTAATAACGAAACCCCGTCTAATAAACGGGGTTTTATAGTTCAACTACTATCTCTATTTTAAAAATAAAAGTTTCTTCTAAACGAAGAAACACAGTAGTTTAAAACATCAAATTTGTTGGACGGCACTATTTATCATTCATTAGGTTAAGTTAATTATAATTTTATGTCATATAAAACCCTTATGCTGGATTTTGTTGCTTTAATTGTGTATATCTATTTAGAATCAACTCTAGTTCGGAATAAAGTTTGTATTTGTTCTCGCACTTTGGGTCATTTAACATAGTTGAAATAGCACTTATGCGACTTACTAGTTCTAGCTCTGCTTCTGCGTCAACCCGGCTTCTTTTCCACTTAAACAATCTAATTTATCTCCTTCCCTTTGTTACCCATCGACATACTTTTTTATTATAAATAAGATTTAATGTAAAATTTGTCATATTCTGTAATTATTGAATTATAAATGTTACATAATTACATAAAACAGTAGTTTTAGAGGTTATTCTTTTAAGAATGTTGAATTTGTTGAATAATTAACGCACTAAGGAGTAGCTAATGTCGCCGTCTTTATCCGCAACTAAAAAAGTTTACTTTATGATTACTCTAATCACCGCTATCGCTTTTGTAGGAATCAGTTACAATGATGCAATTAAAACAAAATACATCGTTTATGCTGACAAAGAAAGAACTCTCATTCAGATAGCAACAACTCTTGCACAGAGGCTGGATAAAACTTATTCAGAAATCATACAAGAAGAGAATGGAATTAATTTAAGTCCCGAAGAGAGGCGAAGTATATTAAAAAAGCGGCTTCAGCCAATTATAAATGAGATTGAACAAAAATATCCCGGATATCTAATGGTTTTCGGTGATTACGAACATCTCATAGCAGCTTCTGCTAATTTTAAACTAGTCCCTACAGTAGCTGGCAAGGCTGTATATGAAAAGAAAGAGATGATTTCAGCAATTAATAATTACTCACCTGTATGGGGAACAAGTAGTATGTCAGTTAATTACCCGTTGATATCTAATGATGAAATTTATGGTCATGTAGGAGTTAGTACTAAACTAGCCGACGTAGAAGCCGCTTACTGGGATGCATGGAAGAAAAATTTGCTAATTTACCTTGTACTTTGGCTTAATATAATGTTTGCTTTAAGAAAGCTATTCGAGAAATTTAATAGTAACCTTGAAAACCTGGCCAATCAGATAAAAAATCAAGATGATTCCAAACAAGGCTTATGTGACTTCCCCGAATTAGAACCAGTGCTGGAAACAGTAATCAATCTTCGTACTGAGTTGAGAAAGAAATCGGCTGAAATTGAAAGAATTTTAGAGAACGTAAGTGATATGTTTTATTCTCTCGATAAAGACTTAATGTTTACATATTGTAATGAAGCTACTAAAAATCACTTCAGAGTTGACCTGACAGGAAGGCATCTCCTTGATTGCACAGCCAATCCTAATCCTTTTATTATTCATACGATTCAAGAGGCGGCTCATAAAAAAGAACCCGTATATTTTGAGGCTATAAGCTCGGTAAATAATAGATGGTTTAGTTTTAATCTCTATCCTAAAAAAGACGGTGGTGTTTCAGTATTCTTCCGTGATATCAATGAATTAAAGATAAACAGTGAGAAGCTAAGACAAGCCCAAGAAAGATTTCAAAAATCGTTTCATATGAACCCTAACATGATGATGATAGTATCAGAAAAAGGTGTTTATATTGATGTAAACGAGGTGTTTCTTAAAACTACTGGCTTAAAGAGGGAAGAAGTTATTGGCGCAACAACTGCCGAAATTAATCTTTCGATAAGTCCAAAACAGCTTAATGAAATAGCAAATATTTTAAAAGAAGATGGACACATTTCAAATTATGAGTTAGAATTTTTGGAACATAATCAGAAACGTATCGGCTTGCTGTC
This sequence comes from Dendrosporobacter sp. 1207_IL3150, assembly GCF_036763085.1. NCBI lineage: Bacteria > Bacillati > Bacillota > Negativicutes > Selenomonadales > Sporomusaceae > Dendrosporobacter > Dendrosporobacter sp. 1207_IL3150. Next base: position 8,416 of record NZ_JBAIYU010000032.1, on the reverse strand, counting down.
TGCTGACGTAATCGAAATAAACAGCGAAATCTGCAGGCTTAACGTAATAACGGATATCACAGAAAAGAAACTGTTAGAAAACGAACTAGCAAAATACGATTCGCTTAGCTTACTTTCGCAGTTTTGTGGAGCAGTTGGGCATGAAATTCGCAATCCCATGACTACTGTCCGTGGCTATTTGCAGTTATTTCAACGAAAGAAACAATTTAATGACTATCATGAAGATATAGCGACTATGATTGAGGAATTAGACCGGGCAAATAGTATTATCTCGGAGTTTTTAAGTTTAGCCAAGAGTCAAAAAGCTGAACTTAAATCTACTGATTTGAACGCAGTTATAAATACTCTCTTCCCGCTAATGCAAGCAGATGCATTTAGAATGGGGCATAATATAAGAAAAGATTTAGAAAAAATTCCAAACATATTGCTGGATGATAAAGAAATTCGTTAGCTAATTCTCAATCTTGTTCGTAATGCATTAGAAGCTATGGAACATAGAGGCTTGGTCACGATTAGAACATATATGGATAAAATCCATGTGCTTTTGGAAATTTCAGACACCGGAAAGGGTATTCCAGAAGAAATCTTAACTAAGCTGGGTATACCATTCTTTACTACAAAAGAGAACGGAACTGGCCTAGGTCTATCAGTGTGCTACGGAATTGCAGAACGTCATGGGGCAACAGTTAGTATTAAAACTAGTATTAATGGAACAACTTTTATTGTTCAATTCCCTGTAATTGAGACAATAAAACAAGAGACCTTGCCATTTTAGTGGTGAGGTCTCTTGTTGTATGCTTTTCTTTTAGTGATCTACTAATTGTTCCTCTTTATAAGCAATTAATCAACTGCTCCTTAGAGTATTGTCCAATAGCTCTCTACAACACAGAGTTTGAGTGAATTAATAGAACTACCGGTATAGCTAGAGGTTTCTTTGCTATTCAAACTACTCATTTACAATTTTACACTTACGCTTATTTATATCGTATATCCATAGTCTTGCATCACATAATAAGAAGGTATTTAGTCTTTTAAAGGAGCTATGATGAGTAGTAACTTGCAGCAGTATAGTCAAATTCTCGAAGCTCAAAGTTATTTTCATATATTACAGCTACAGCATTGGTATCAGTTTGAGTTATTTACCAGACAGTGGTGGTATCTATTAGCCGTATTAATTATTTCGTGGTTAATATGGTGGAAGTTAGTAGACAAGAAAAGCGTTTTTAACATTCTTTGTTATGGGTTTGTTATCATGTTTATAGTAATAGCAATGGATGCAATAGGAATAGTTAAACAGCGCTGGATTTATCCAATTAAATTAATACCTGTGGCACCACATACAGAGGCAATAGATTGGGGATTACTTCCAGTAGTTGATATGTTAATATATCAATACTTCCCTAAATGGAAGAACTTTATTATAGCAGAAGTATTTCTAGGTGCTGCCTTAGCTTTCTTGGGGGAGCCGTTTGCTCAGTGGTTAGGAGTATATACTATTATCAATTGGAAGCATATCTGGTCATTTCCTATCTATATTCTGAAAAGTATTTTAGCGAAATTCATTATTGAAACTATTGCCCATAAATCACAGACATCTAGTTAGATGTGATTCTAGTCCATTATATCAGTGGCCTTTTTATCATATGTTGTTTTTATTTCAAGTTTTATGACTAAATAGTCCAGAAGTATGGTATGATATATAGATTGATGTAAAACATTGATGGGAGTGAATTTGGTAGTAATAAGAGGTAATGAAAAGGGGTAAATAAAATGAATTATCCAGCATTGGACGACTTGGAAAAACGAACTGACTGTAGGTATACTCTTGCTGTACTAGCGGCTAAAAGAGCTCGGGAAATAAATAATGGTAGTGAACTCTTAGTAAAGAGCAAGTCTTCTAAGTCTGTCACGAATGCTTTAGAAGAAATAAATCAAGGAAAAATATCTTATACGCGAGGTAATACAGGAATTAAATAGATACTACTATTTTTACCATAAATACTATGAAAACAAAGAAGTCGTCTGGGGACTGATCCCAAGACGGCTTCTTTGCTTCTCAGCTATTCTTGATTACATATTTAATTAAAATCTATCTTCGTAACAACAAACGGGTAAAATTAAATACTTTTTTATTTCATCAATAGCAAAACAGCTTCTCATATCATAGGATACACAGAAAGATCAAAGGAGTTGATTGATATGGGATTTGGTGGATTTGGTGGAAATAACAATGGTAGCTCAATAATAATCATAATAATAATTATATTATTATTATTCTTTAGCTTTGATAACGATTGCTGTACTGACTAACATAGTTTTACCCGCCCTGCTAGAGCACCACTGTCAGCAAATAGCTGCAGTGGTGTTTGTTTTGCATTAAAACTACTTACTAGGAATCTAGCAAACTCAAAATAAGGTAGTTTCGATATGTGGAAAAAAATCATCTAAAACAGTAAAGATTCGTTATATATGAATTTAAAAAGTATCGCTGTCATTCCCTGAATTTTGAGTCCCATCTTTGTGGTGGGGCTTTTTTTGTTCATGCGTATCTAAAGGTTTCATGGCTGGTTGTAATACCACTGGACCAGGAGAATGCACTCTTTGTCCTACTTGTGCTCTTTCCTCTATGTATATGATAAGGGACGTAACTGCTTTTGCAAAAAATCCTATAAATGCTATCGTTAGGAAGGCGTAAAAGGAATTCCATCGGGACATCGCCATCACAGGGACGGTTCTATTGATGCGAAAGTAGTGCATATGTCAGAATAGGAATGAGGTGAAGCAGCATGCCAAGACAGCACGAAAACAGAGCCAAAGCGGAATATATCACGTAATTCTGCGAGGGATAAATAAACAAGTTATATTTGAGGATGAACAAGATAAAGAAAGGTTCATGTGGTGTTTGCATTATTATAAGGAAGTTGGTCAATACAAGATATATGGTTACTGCCTAATGAATAACCATATCCATTTGCTAATAAAGGAAGGTAATGAACTAATCGCAAAGACCATGAAGCGAATTGGTGTAAGCTATGTTTCGTGGTTCAACCGAAAATACGGTCGGTGTGGTCCTTTATTCCAAGATCGGTTTAAGAGTGAGGTTGTAGAAAGTGACGAGTATTTTTTGATGGTGCTACGTTACATACATCAGAACCCTTTGAAGACGGGGGAAGTCAAAAAAATGAGCGACTACCATTGGAGCAGTTATCAAGGGTATTTTGGATACAGTAATTTAGTTGATACTGATTTTGCAATGGACATGTTCTCTTCAGACCCAGAAATCGCGGTCCGCCGGTTTGAAAAGTTTATGAACGAAAAGACGGAAGATGCCGGTGTAATGGTTTACGGTATGTATAAATTGACAGACCTGGAAGCTAGACTTGCAATACAAGAGACAGCGAAGCTAACCGTAGCAACAGAACTGCAAACTATGGAAAAACAGAAACGGGACGAAATACTACGAAAAATTAAGCAGATTAATGGGATATCAACAAGGCAAATTGCACGGCTGACGGGCATAACGCAAAGTGTGATTGTACGTGCATGACTCACGAGAACCGTCCCCGCGATGCCATTGAAGTATATAGACGTTGGAAGGAAAAAGAAATTACGGCAGTTAAAGCTATGAATATTACAGGACTAAAGAAAGCTACATTTTATCAACGGGTTAAAGAATTAGAGGGTAGAGCATAGATTTTAAAATATATTTCCATTTGATGGCAGGAAACCCTATGAATCGCCATGAATTTACTTGACTGGAGGTGTGAGTTAACATGGACAAGAATACGACACCAGAAAAATCATCTAATAAAAAATGGCAGGGTGGAATAACTAGTGTACGTCTTTGTGGATTTAAGTCTTTTGGAAGGGAGCGAAAAGTTGAGTTCCGCCCTCTTACAATCTTAGCTGGTCCTAATAGCTGTGGTAAGTCAAGCGTAATGCAGCCATTGCTCTTGATGAAGCAGACTTTAGAATGTGGCTATGACCCCGGAGCCTTTCTATTAAACGGACCTCATGTTAGATGTACTTCGGCTGATCAAATAATTAACAATAGTGCAGAAACTTCTTGCAAAGATCAGATAAATATTAGTATTGGTTTCAATGAAAAAAATGAATATAGAATTGTTTACAAGAAGAATCCCAAAGCGGGGCTTGAGGTTTTAGAGACAAGCTTAGTAATTGATTCAAAAGAACCGTTAAGAATAATTTTAAATCAAACACAAGATCAGTTACAAAAAATTGTTCCAGAAGGGCTTCTAAGTTTAGTCAGCAGGGTTATGGCGGATAAAAATGAGCCATACAAACGCAATAAACAAAAACAAAAGAATGCAAATAAAAATATACCTGCACCGATGCCTAATCTAATTGCAAAACGTGAACGGTGCTTTCTTAAAATTGTAGCTAATTCGAAATATGATAATGCAACATTTAATCTGGGGCCAGACAATCCTGTGGAATCTCATATTAGACAAATACTGCATCTGCCAGGACTAAGGGGAAACCCGGAGCGAAGCTATCCAACTACAGGTTTAACGGCTGATAATGAAGAATTATATTTGCCGGGTACCTTCGAGAAATATGTCGCAAGTATTCTTAATTATTGGCAAAAGAATGACCAGTTAAAGCTAAAAAGGTTAGAAGAGAATCTAAGGCTTCTTGGACTTGCAAATAAACTACATACTAAGGTTATTAATGATACCCAAGTTGAAATTTTTGTAGATCGGAATTACAGCTCAGAAGACTCAAAAAAATGCGAGTATGTTAGCATTGCTGATGTAGGGCTTGGAGTTTCACAAACACTACCAGTTGCTGTCGCATTAATATTCGCTAAACCTAATCAGATTGTTTATATTGAGCAACCAGAAATACATCTACATCCAAAAGCACAATTAGTTATGGCAAAACTCTTAGTGGAATCAGCTAGCAGGGGTGTCAAGGTAATTGTAGAGACGCATAGTTCTTTGTTGATAAGGGGAATACAAATAGCTGTTGCCAAAAAAGAGATACCTCATGGTTTAGTAAAGTTACACTGGTTCAATAAATTGCAAAATGGTATTACTGAAGTATCTAGTGCTGACTTAGACAGAAATGGTGCGTTCGGAGAGTGGCCAGAAGACTTTGATGATATAGCGTTAATGGCTGAAATGGAGTATTTAAATACTGTTGAGGAAGGAATGCAATCCAATGACGACTATCAAAAAGATGGTAATTGATGCTTGCATTGCTAGGTCACCTGGAGAAAGTATTCATCCACACTCTAGAATGTGCCGAGACTTTCTTTCAATTTTTAGAGAGCGGAACCATATACTTGTTATGACAAAGGAAATTAGACAAGAATGGGATAAGCATATGTCCAGATTCACTCGGTCTTGGCTAGTCTCAATGATAAGCAGAAACCAGTTGATGTTTATAAATGATACTGAGAATGCTGAATTAAGAACATTATTAAATAACTGTTCAAATGAGACGGGTCATGTGCATGCTATGATAAAAGATATACACTTAGTAGAAGCTTCAGTTAAAACAGATGAAATAATAATATCTAAAGATGATAAAGCTAGATACCATTTTGCGTTAGAAGCTAATGGGATTGCTCAATTGGCAAATATAACATGGGTCAATCCGACAAATGAGCTAGAGGATTCATTACTATGGCTTGAAAAAGATTGTCCAGAACAACATGAAAGAAAGCTATCATATATAGATACTGGCAAACTAATTGCGGCAACAAAGTAATTTTTTTGGTTTTATCTTGCTGATATGAAAAGGACAATACATCCGCAAGGGTGAAAAAAGTCTTTTTTGAATGGGTGGGGTAAGTTTTCTGTATCCAAAATGACTTTCCCGATGGCAGTTGGCGGGGTATTACATTGACACGATTAGTATTTAAAGCATAAACTGGATAATATTGACTTTTTATGCACCCTAAAGTATAATGAAATTGCTTTAGGAAGTGGGTCGAAAATGCCCATGGAGGTGCGTAGATACTATATTCTATTCTATTGGATCTTGAATTAGGAAGTATACCTAAAGCGGTTTTTATCTTATTTGTAGTGTGTTTTTTTTACAAACCCTTATTTCCAATATCGGGCGGGCGTAGCTCAGTGGTAGAGTACCGGCTTCCCAAGCCGTGGGTCGCGAGTTCGAATCTCGTTGCCCGCTCCAAGAAAATCAAGCCTTCTAGCAATTTGCTAGAAGGCTTTTTTGTGTTTGGAAGGCAAATAGGAAGGCAAAAGAGAATAATAAATCATTAAAAGTATATAGCGTCTTTAAGATAGAAAAGAATGCCTAAGTTAATATCGAGAGGAAATCTTATATGGAGACATTTTTTAAATTAGCAAGAGAGCCTTATTCTAATTCTATGAATGCAATATTTCGCATATCAACCGATGCTGATGATGTGTTTATGAAGGTGGCTAAAACACCTTGTTTGAACGATGAAAGATTTGTCGTTGAAGTCGATTCGAAGCGTTTCCTAAGTCTTTGGCGTAATACCACGGACACTAACCATATTAAAATTGCTAGGGGAAATATTTTGACGTGGAAGCAAGATAGAAAATATAAAGACGCAGTTGTCGGATTTTCCTATGGAGAAGGTAACCCTGTTCCGCTAGCGGAAGTCTCATGTTTTTTGTTAGATGATAAGACTGCGTATATAAATATAGCTAATGGCGTTACTCGCACTATATATTTAATGAGTCTAGGTGTCTCTAAATTCCCAATTGAATGTAGCGGAATCGATCAAGCAAAATTACTCCAAAATTTCGCAGGTCTACAAAATGGCAAATTCAAATCAGTTGAAGAATTAATACCTGAATAGAAAAATTATCAGGAGGTACGTATGAAGTCTCTCATCAGGTTCCATTCTTATACAAGAGAAGAGATTCACGATGTTTTTTCGCCTAATACAATTTTTACTCCTCAGGCAGGAACTTGGGGTTTATCTGGCATTGTGAAAGTTCCGGACCGATATGGCGACTATGTATTTTTTATTACCTTTGGTCAACGGCAGGGCGATCATTCGTTCAATGAGAGCGTTACTGAGGATGGAATTCTAACTTGGCAATCACAACCGTCGCAAAACTTATCTGAACAGAGAATTAGACAATTTATTAGGCACGATCATGCCAGGAATAACATTTATCTCTTTTTACGTGCAGATAAAAAGAAAAAATATACCTACATGGGGCGGTTGGCATACATAGATCATGACACTGAGCAAGAGAATCCAGTTCACTTCAAGTGGCAGATACTTGATTGGGATATACCAGTTGCAGTACTCCAAGAAATGAACTTAAGATTGGCTCCTCGGGGACAGTTTGAACACAGTAACCAGGTTGTGCGAGAAATTAATATTGAAAGTTCTCCCCCAGATCGGGAAAGCCGCAGAAGAGGAAGACCAACGCGCGAGTTTCGCGGGAGGTTCGTTGACTACACAGAAAACGAACGAGAATCCCGGAATGTCGGTCTTGCTGGCGAGCTCTTCATTTTAGAATATGAAACAAGGAACTTGCGGGAGAATGGAAGAGAGGATTTAGCAAAGAAAATAGTTCACGTACCTGAGGAAGAAGGAGACGGAGTGGGGTATGATATTCGATCGTTTCATCTTGATGGGACACTCAAATACATAGAGGTAAAGACGACAAGGCGGGGTGCCAATACCTCCTTTGAAATAACTGCAAACGAGTTGGCATTCTCTCGGGCAAATCCTGAGATATACTATGTATATCGAGTATTTGATTTCGACCCTGAAACTCAAGTTGGGCGGTTTTACAGGATAAAAGGGGACCTTTCAAGTAATTTTACTCTTTTGCCTACTCGTTATCGTGCAACTCGATTCTTGGCGGATTCCGAATAAACTATTCTATTTCTGGCCCGGTTGCGATTCTTTATATTTTCAGGTCATTAGGTGTCTATGGGCCTAAAGAAATATTGCGGTTTTGGCTCCGTTATATATCGCAAAGCAAGCCCTGAATCGCGGAGGTCCGAATCCCGATGCTTGCTCAAAATCAGAAGCCTTCCAGGCATTTGAACTGAACCCAGCAAAACAGACATTGTGACAAAAAGCCTCCTGTTGTAGGATAACTATGACGGGAGGTTTTAATTATGCCACGAAAATGGACAGACATAATGTCTTTGGAAACAATCATAATACAAATGCGTAAAGAAGGACACACAAGGCAAGAGATAGCAGATGCCTTAGGTTTAGACAAAATTCAGATAAAAAACTGGGTAAACCGAAATAATCGAAAACAAGAAAAGATGCCGACTTCCCCTAAACGAAGGGGGCGTCCAAGGAAAAGTCCATTGAATCAACAGGATGAAATGGCGCTTAGGATAAAGGAGCTTGAGCGAGAAGTTGAGCTATATAAGTCTTTTCTTCAGGCTGCTGGAAGGATGTGAGAGCAGAGATTAA
>NZ_JBAIYU010000031.1:0-180699 GCF_036763085.1 Dendrosporobacter sp. 1207_IL3150 | reverse complement strand
ACAATCACGAACGTATTCAGCTAAAAACAAAGCTGACGCCACTTGAAAAACGGCGTCAGCATGCGTAATTTCATATAATCCTGCGACAGGGCTTCTTAATCGTGTCTATTCGCAAGGGTTCAGTTCACTTTCATGCGAAAGCTCCACGGGCTTTTTTTTTAAAGTAATATAGGGAATCCCCAATTTTGACGGGAATTCCCTACAAATTTATTCCTTTATATTCCTAATTCTTTACGCTTTTTCTCAATATGATCGACATATATTTGTACTGTTTTATCAGCACTTGTCTCAACTGTAAGTTTTCCTAACCCTAGTGTTTCAGTTGTTTCAGTCAAGACTTTAACAACAACATCACTTCCAGTTACTGAAGGTACAGGTGCTACGTGAACTAACCAGCCTAGTGCAATCGCAGTACATGCATCAGCCACAGCCTTCTGCTCAAGATATTCTGGAGCTCCTATTACAAGCGGCAGCATATTTGTATCAACATCAAGTGTATCTGCTATTTCTTTTGCTGTCTGAGTCATTTTACCAATATCAACACACGCACCGTATGATAATACTGGCGGTATACCTAATGATTTACATACGGCTTTAAGTCCTTCGCCTGCTTCATCGGCTGCTTTAGGATCGGCTAGACCGGTATACTGCATAACTGAAGACGTACAGCCACCGGATAATACTAAAATATCTTTTTCGATTAGGCCTTTAGTAATTCTGAATATATTGCTGCCGCCTTGTCCGTAACGAGCTGTTGTACAGCCTACTACTGTAGCTATACCACGAATTTTACCTGCAACAATTGCATCGATAAGTGGTTTCCAGGAGCCGCCTAACGCCGCTTTTACCGATTCTGTACTAAAGCCTACCATACAGTCTGAAACATGCGGTGGAATATATACTTCGCGGTTTTCAGCTTTACGCTTTGCGTATGCTTCAATTGCCATATCAAGAATCTTCTCGGCTTGCTGCTTCATAGTTTCCGGTTTAAATTCAACCACTTCAGTATCAGGCATCCGTATTACTTCGTGCGTGCTAACCATTTTAGTTCCAAAACGTTTAGCATAAAGCGGCAGGGTAGGAATCGTACAGTTATAGTCAAACATAAACAAATCTACTGCGCCGGTGGCTAAGAGATATTCTTCTGACAGCCACTCACCTTCTTGACCACCATAAGCACTCATTTTGCCTGTATCTTCGTAGTTTAAAAGCTGTTGACCTTCGCACACGTGACCAAGTATTTGCATTCCGCTAGCGCCAGCTTTTTTGGCTTTTTCCTGCCACTCCGGAGTAGATGCCAATTCAATTACGACATGCGCAGTAAGCGGCATATGACCATTTGTTATAATATTGACCATATCTTTCTTTAGAAGACCCATGTTTTGTTTTGCTGTACGAATTTTTTGTGTTCCCATTAAGATCTCTTGAAGAATATCAAGAGCAAACAAACCTTGATATTCGTTGATTATACCTAAACGAACCGATGTCAGCAAGAAATCTACTGGATCGGCATTTAGATTTGTCATACATTTGGTTTGTGCAAAGCCGACTTCACTAAAACCGCCGCCTGGGTATATATTAAGTTTTCGCCATAATTCCTGACGTTTAGGAGGAGCGAATGCTTGCGTCATTTTAGACTCTTCCCAATAAGGTCGTCCCATATCTTCAAGAACCCAGTTAGCAAAGTTAACTGCCACTTTGTTTACATCTTCATGGCTGTTTAAGCCAGCCATCTCAGCATATTTTAAAAGCTTTTCCTTATCTCTTATTTTCAAACCGCTGTTAGGATTTTCTGCTGCTGCTTTTAAAGTTCTTGCGGCCTGCTGAGCATGGAAGATGTTTGCTGAGGTTCCGATTGTTACATGTCTATATACAAAGTTTCTAGAAACCATGACATGAGCGTCTACACCACAGTTACCGCGAGGTGTTTTTGCATTAATACGACAAGGTCCATTAGCACAAAGTTGGCAAGATAATCCTGTGGCGCAGAAATTACAACGAATTTTTTCTTGCTGTTCAAATCGGTCAAATACATTTGTTAAACCTTGCGCGTGAACATGCTGGTACATTTCGCGCATTGCTGGATCAACGATTATATTTAATGGGAAACCATCTTTGCTTTGATCGTGTACTTTGATATGCTCGCGCTGCCACTTATGAACTTCTTCCATTGATGATGGCGACTTTTCAATGTCATAGTACTTTTTAGCGTTTTTATGCACATCAAAATGCTCATTTGGATCATTAGTGCCGCTGGCGTCGCCTCTGCCAGCAATTGATTCCACATCACCACGACTAGTTTCGTCGGTACTTTTGATAAGCTTTTCATTACCTTTATCAGACACTATTTCTTACCCCCTATTATTTTGTCGAATTTAGTTTCAACATAAGGTAGAAATAGTATTCGTTTAAATATGCAAAAAAAACAAATGTTAGACGTGCTAACATTTGTTTTTTTGAAAAACCTATTATATAGGCTGTTGAGAAAGGTTCAGTTGCTAGGCGCACCGGAAAACCCATTGCTTGCGTACTGTGCGGACGTACGCAAGCAATGGGTTTGAGGAGCAACAACGCAAATGAGCCTTTATTGACAGCCTACAAATGTTAGACGTGCTAACATTTGTTTTATTCAAGCATAACAGCTGAACTACTTTTCTTACTTTTGGCTGGTTTTAATAAAATAGCTGGAATAACTGCCATACCACATATTATCGCCAATACAAGGTACGCATCGTCAAAAGCAAAAGTATAAGATTGCCGCTGAGCCATTGAATTTATTACAGCCAAAGACTTTAATTTTGCAATATGCCAGGTATCACCATAGTGCAGGAATTTTTTTTGGTAGCTGTTAATCATATTTGTTGCTGCACTGGATGCGTTATTGATATTTTCGGCAATGTGATGAAGGTGAAAAATTTGGCGGTTTTGAAGTACTGTGGTTAAAATCGCAATGCCCATTGAACCACTTATCTGCCGGACGGCGTTGTTGAGTGAGGAAGCCCGGTTTATTTTATCAGGAGGTACGCTGTTCATTCCAAGTACAGTTACTGGCATTATAAAAAGGCCTAAACCGATACCCCTAACCATCATAAATAACATTAAGTGAAAGTTACTTGTATCTAAATCAACATAGATTAGGGGTAGAGACCCCATGGTCAGTATCGTTATGCCAATAACAACTATAGGCTTAGCCCCAAATTTATCTGCCATTTTTGCGGCAATTGGCATTGTTAGGCCAGCCGCAGCAGCGGAAGGGAAAAGCAGCATACCTGTCTGCATTGCAGTACAGCCGCGAAGATTCTCTAGAAATAACGGCATAAGAAAAATACCGCCGTATAAACCGATTGTACCAATAAACGTTACCAAAGTACTCAAGGAAAAGTTCCAATCCTTGAATAAGCTTAAATCAAGAATAGGTGAATCATGGTTTAATTCTATATAAATAAACAAGCTAAGACTTATAAGTGCAGTATAAAAAAGAGCTAAAATATATCCCGACGACCATCCTTCATCTGTTCCTTCTGAAAGCGCTAAGAGGAGACAGAATAAACCTATTGCGGAAGTGGCAAATCCGCCGAAATCGAATTTATGTTCACGATTAATTGGAGTTTCTCTAAGTACAAGAAAAGCTAAAACATAGCCGATTATACCAATTGGTATATTAATGGTAAATATTAAGCGCCAATCAAGATATTCAACAAAATAGCCGCTGAGTGTTGGCCCTATTGCAGGTGCCGCCATGGCTGAGATACCCCAAATTCCCATCGCCATATTTCTTTGCGCGGGCGGAAAGACCTGATAAACAATTGCCATCGTTATCGGAATTATCATTCCACCGCCGATTGCCTGAATAATTCTAAAAATAATCATAGAATCATTACTCCAGGCAGCACCACATAATGCCGATCCAATAACAAAAACCGCTAGACTAAAAAGATACATTCGTCGATTGCCCAGCACATCGCAAAAGTATCCGGTAGCTGGCTGTATAACACCCATCGTTAGCATGTACGCAGTCAATATCCACTGAGCTTGATTTGTATCAACAGAAAATACTGCCATCATTTTGGGTACTGCTACGTTTACAATACTGGTATCGAGTATGCTCATGAAGCCGCCAATGATTGTTACGCCAAGCGCCCACCATTTGTAGTTATTATCGTCTATTCGCAGATTAGAGATTTTCATAACTTCTCCCTAATCCAATTTTATTTTTACATAGGCTGACATTCCCGGTCTAAACGGAACGTCACTATTTTCAGGGAGGGTAATTTTTATAGGTATTCGCTGAGTTACTTTAGTAAAATTATTTGACGAATTCTCGGTAGGTATAAGGGCAAATACTGAGTTAGCTGCGGTACCGATATCATATATGGTACCCGTAAAAGTGCGTCCAGGATACCCATCAATAGTGTAGTCGACCTTCTGTCCAACTCTGAGCTTACCAATCTTAGTTTCTTCAATCCGGGCGTTCACCCATACATCTTTGAGGTTGGTAATTGAAAACATTGGTTGCCCAACTATTACTATTTCGCCGGCATTTATTGATTTAAGAGCAATTGACCCGTTTACCGGAGCTATAATTGATGTTTCACCCATTGTTATTCTTGCAGCTTCAAGTGCCGCTTCGGCTTGTTTAACCTGGGCTGCAGCAGCACGAATAGTTTCCTCACGTGCACCATTTACTACAAGCTCTAGTTTATCGCCTGCAGCTTTTTTTATTTGTTCGGTACTGTTGAGAGCTTCTTGGGCAACACGATAAGCTGTCTCGGCATTATCACGCTGTGCGATACTTATAGCCCCTTCATTATATAGCTTCTTCATTCGTTCAAAATTCAGCACAGCATTATCTAGGTTAGCCTTTGCCTGATCAACATTGGCATTAGCTTGCTCGACTCCTGCCCTGGCTTGATTAATTTCCTCCGGTCTGCTTCCGTTAGTCAGTTCATCGTAACGGGCCTTCGCAGCAAGCAGGGCTGCTTCTGCCTGATTCCGTACTGCAGTTGCATCACGTGCATCAATCCGCGCAATTATTTGACCGGCTTGTACTATATCTCCCTCTTTTACTAAAACTTCAGAGATACGGCCTGAAATTTTCGCCCCAACAGTAACAATATTTCCGCTGACTCGGGCGTCGTCGGTTGCAACAAACTTGGCTGTTTGATACCACCACCAGCCACCTCCAATTAATCCAACTAACAATAAGCCTACCATCATTCTAATTATTACTTGCTGTTTCCCAACATTACTTTGTGCAGTGCTTTCCTGCATCTCAAACCCCTCCGTAACCCATTGACCAAATAGTCATTAAGTGGTGCAAAAAAAGTTAGACGGCAATCCCATGTAGAAATACATCAGCGATACCATTAGCTGTAGCCTCAAGATCATCGTTGACAAATTTTTGGAATACCATCATAACAATAACACTAAATAAAGCATACGCAGATTTATTAGTGTCACAATCGCGCATTACACCTTGCTGTACACCTTCACGTAAAACAACTTCCAGCATACCTATAGTATCTCGAAAGCGCAATTGATATTTCTCTCGCTGCTCTTGACTGAAAGCAGAATAACCCTCACTGCCTAAGCCACGAACTTCATGCATTAAAACCCGCCATAAGTCTGCGTTAGCTGTATAAAACTCTAAAAACAATTTAATCATTGTTCTGATTTTTGCTAACGGCGGCTGCTCAGCTGCGGCAACTTCAGCTAAAGCTGTTTCGAACGGCGTACTCCGTTCTTTAATAAGTGTGTAAAAAAGCTGCTCTTTGTTAACGAAATAATTATAAACCGTCCCTTTTCCTGTGTCCGCTAAAGCAATAATTTCATCAACAGTTGCTCGATGGAAGCCTTTGCGAGAAAACACCACATATGCTGCATCTAAAATTTGTTGACGTTTGTTGCGCGAATCAAGTAAAATTTCACACTCCCGGCTTTGCACCATTAATACCCCCAAAAAATATATAACATTATAATTATAGAAACAAGAAAATACGCTGTCAATGCATTTAAAACTAATAGCAAATATTCGTCATGAAAGACAATCTTTAATTAGGCGCTTTATATTCTTATTACAGATTTTTTCAATTTCTCCTGCACTAAACGAATTTTTAGTTAACGCCTGTATTAGCTTATCTATTTGGCTGATATCTTGAATCTCTATATTTGGATCGATGCCATCAAAATCTGATCCGAGGCCAACTACATCTATGCCGCCAACATTACGTACATGCTTAATATGCCTTACCATATCCTCTACAAGACTCATAGGGCTGTTACCAAGAAAGGTGTTTGCAAAATTAATTCCTATAACTCCGCCTTTTTCTGCCAAAATCTTTATCATTTCGTCTGTTAGATTGCGAGGATGATCTTTGAGTTGGCGGGCATTAGAGTGTGAGGCCACAAATGGTTTATCTGAGTATTTACTAACATCATAAAATCCCTGATCAGAGAGATGTGAGACATCAATTATCATCTTAAGGCAATTCATCTCTCCTACTACTTCCCGTCCAAAATCAGTTAAGCCTCTGTTTTGATATTCCGGCTGACAATTGGGAAATCCAATTTCATTTGGATAGTTCCAGGTAAGTGTCATTAAACGCACCCCTAGCCGATAGAAATTACGCAAATTACTTAACTTACCTTTTAAAACACCGCCTTCTTCAATTGTTAAAAAAGCTGAAATCTTGCCCTCATTTTCATTCATTTCCATATCCATAAAAGAAGTAGCCAGATTTATGTTATCGCTATTTCTTTTTATTTCTGTGTGAAATAAGTCAATCATCGTAAGACAGTCCTCTAGCGGAGTATTTGTTTGTTTAAGATTAATGTACATTGCAAAAAATTGAGCTAGCGAATTTGCTTTCTTGAGCTTGTTAATATCTATATTTAAGCTGTTTTCGCATAATCCTCCCGCTTCCGGCTTGTCAAGTAAAGCGGATATTGTATCACAATGCAAGTCAATTATCTTCATTACGAACATCCTCTCTCGATTTTTTTATATTTAAAGCTATTTGAGCGTCTTAATTCCTCTATCCTTCTCATATCTATTTACGAAAGGAGGAGGTTATGAGAGTTTTTCACCTTAAAAAACCGAAATTTGCCTTATGTCTAATTATATCCCTGCTGTTTATTGGGGGAATAGTTGTCAATGCAATTGATTCATTACAAAATTTAACCAATAAAGTAATTATAATTGATGCTGGACATGGAGGGATAGACCCTGGAGCAAATCGTCAAGGCTTAAATGAAAAAGATATTAATCTAGCTATTGCGCTTTTACTCAAGGAAAAATTAAATGCTCAAGGAGCAAAGATAATCTTATCGCGTGAAACTGATACCGAATTAAGTAAATATTGTGATGAACCAAAAGTAAAAGGCAGATATAACCGCGACCTTGCTGCCCGCTTAGAAATGGTTGATGAGTCGGATGCCGATATGTATATCAGTATTCACGCTAATGTAAGCACCAACCCACGCCGCCGCGGACCCGAATGTTTCTATTATGCTAAGTCACAATCCGGAAAACTTCTGGCTACCGCTATTCAACAGGAACTTGGCCGAATCACTACAGCACAGCCAAATGCCCATCCTGGTGATTATTTTGTTTTAAGGCGCAATAAAGTTGCCGCCGCGTTAGTCGAGGTCGGCTATATTACAAATCCGGAGGAACGTACTTTACTACAGTCCGCCGAATATCAGAACAAGCTCGCGGATGCCATTGTAAAGGGGATTCAAACTTACTATTTCAAACCAGTGAATGATTTACAGAGCAAATTATATATTTTTAGTTTAAATTTAATTACAAATAACGCTGAGCATAATGCCAGCGTTATTTATTTTAAGATGCAAAATCTTGGTTATTGCCTGATTGGCTATCCTGTTGCTAACTTTTTCAAGTTTACATAACTCATGAAATGATATAAAATATCTTTATGCATGTTTCACAATAAATAAGGTCTAGAGTAACACTGGACACTAATTAGGAGGTTGAATCAATGTTTAAGTATAAGTCGCCGCTTGCAGTTGCTTTAATGCTTTCCGTATCCATAACTTTTACTACTCCAGCATCGGCCTATGCCGCATCGTTGGACAACCTGTTAGCCCAAACAACAAAATCTGTTTCTGATAGTTCTTCTGGAAATGGAATATATAATATACTAATGGGACTTCTTCTAGGTAAGTTGTTAGGTAACGCTACAAGCAAATCAGATGATTTATCTAAAGTCTTAGGTCTAACAAATACTCAGGCTTCAAATCAGGCATCTGCTTCAGGCAGTGCAATTATTGCAACAGGCCAAAAGTATATGGGTGTACCATACGTATGGGGTGGCGAAACACCTAACGGCTTTGACTGTTCCGGCTTCACACAATTCGTAATGAAGCAAAATGGTGTTACAATTCCTAGAACAGCAGCCGAGCAATTCGCTGCAGGCACCCCTGTAGCTAAAAATAATCTAAAAGTCGGCGACCTAGTTTTCTTCACAACTTATAAACCAGGCGCTTCACATGTTGGTTTCTATATGGGTGACGGAAAATTCATTCATGCAAGCTCAGCAGCTAAGCAAGTAGCAATCTCCTCATTAGATGAGCAATATTATGTTGATCATTATGTAGGAGCCCGCAGCTATATTAAGTAGAAAAAATAAGGCTGCCTAGGCATAGGTCTTTGAATAGAATGAGGCCAATCCATTTGCGGATTGGCCTCTTTTCTATTCAAATATGTTTTTAGTATGCTTAAAGGCGTCCTTATTATCGCAAATTTTCTGTTCGCTGCCCAAAACACATAAGTAATTTTCTTTCATAGCAGCATCAATTAAGTCTGCCAGTTTTTTAATATCTTCCTGTCGAGTGCTTAAAACCTCGTTACGCTCTTGCTGGATAATATCTTGTGTTATCTTCCGAAGATAACACTCAGCAGCTACATCACCTTTCATTTGCGGAGTAAGCGGCGTGTCTAACTGACTCATTGTTCCAATGATATATTTAGTCATCTCGCGCTCACTGACATTAAAGCTTCTGAGATATTCCGGTGTTTGATCATATACATTAATTGTTTCTCGAAGATTAGGATCACGATATGACCCTAATACCATATTACCATTCCGGCGGAATTGTGCAAAAGCACCATATGCTCCACCCTGTACGCGGATTTTATTCCACAAATAATCATACCGCAGAATTGTTTCCAAAACTTTAAGACTGCCATGATAATCGAAACCCAGTTTGCGGAAATTTGCGCCTTTTGCTACATATTGGACTTTGCCAGACGTCATCAAACCTTCATTTAGAGCTTCGAGTTCAAAATTATACTTTTGCTTTTCAATTTCAGTGTTTCCTAGATAACTATAAAATGTTTTAAAGGCTTGCTGGAATTTTTCGTAATTTTCATCCTCGACAGTTACACTAACTATTAAATTATCTCGATTAAATATAATCTTAGCTGCTTCACTTAAGCTTGCGTTTATTTCTTCAAACTTTGCATCAAAATTTTTCTCTAAATCAACCATGAATTCATAAAAAGTAAGCAAACCCATCTCATTAAATTTGGAGGATTGTGAGAAATACGATAATACTCGCCCGGCAGCAACTTGTTGCGAATTTCGCATTAAGAACATCGTTAAGCTGGATTTTACCTGTTGCACCAATTCTTTGGCTCGCTTTTTATCAGCAAAAACACTGCGAGCTGTAATCTGACCTACTAGATCAAACATTTTAGGAAGCTTACTAACAAGCGCCTTTGATTTAATTCTAAACTTCGGATAATAAATATCATCACTGTCGTTTTCGGTATAAGCAAGCAGATCATAGATAATTCCACCGGTATTGATGTTTATCTCATTCGCTAGTTCGGTGTACTCATATTTTTCAGTAGAAACCTTACCTAAGAATTCTGCCAGCAAATAAGCATAAGGTAGTTTGCTCTGTGATATTCCGCTAGCATCATAATACAGATTTACATATGCTATTTGATTGGTACCAACAGGATGGAACAGCACTTTAGTTTGCTGTTCATTTTTTTCCACAAGGATCAGCTTTTCGGACTCTGGTTCAATATCACTCAGACTTAGAAGCGGTATGACTGCCAGCGTTTCAGCAGTATCAGGTGTCTCCTGCATAACTCTTAGCTTTTTTGTTTGTTCGATTATTGTTTCTATTTCAGCTGGTGACAGTTTTGCTTTGTAAGAAGCTAAATGTTCAGTTATTTCTTTAGCCTTAGCTTCAGCAAGTCCCTGATTCGGTCTTAATACTACAAGCGTTTTATGCCCGTTTTCAATTAGCCGATCTTTTATAAGCTGTTCAAAATAGTTGCCCGTAAGAGCTGTCTTAACTTTAGCCAGTGCAGCTTCATATTCTAAATGTAAAAATGGGCTTTCATCATAAAGCCAACTGTTCATGCATTTAATATTGTAAACTAATCCCTTAGGGCTTCTTCCAAAGTCAGCTTCACGAAGCTTAAACTCTAACAAATTAATTGAGGCTTCAATCAGCTGTTTATCAAGTCCATCTTTTACAAGCTTTGCTAATGTTTGATTAACTACTTGCTCAAATTTCTCTTTCTGATCTTCGTTCGACCCACTGACAATTATGCTAAAAGTAGGCTGTAATATACTATCACTATATATACTCATAACATCTTTACCAATTTCGGCATCAAGTAAAGCTTTCTTCAGGGGAGCAGCAGGCGTTCTAAGGAGCAGATGTTCTAAAATTTGAAAAGCTAGCGTTTTTTCTGGCTCTGTTGCCTTACCGACAATGTAGTTTAAGCTTATAAAGGTCTTATCTTTTACTTGCTCATTTGGCGACACAGGATAGTCGGCTGCTTTTTCTACTTTTGCAGAAAATAGTTTCTGCTCTTGGACCTCAGAATGGGTCTCAATTTTTTCAAACTTGCCGAGATATTCCCGATTTATAAAATCTAATTTTTCTAAGATATCTATGTCGCCATAAAGGTACATATAGCTGTTGGCAGGATGATAAAACTTACGATGGAACTCAAGAAACCCTTCCTGCGTTAAATCAGGTATTACGTCTGGATCGCCGCCTGATTCATAACCATAGGTAGTATCGGGAAAAAGTGATGCCAAAATTTCTTTATCCAAAATTGCTTCAGGTGAAGAAAAGGCACCTTTCATTTCGTTATATACAACACCCTTATAGGTAAGTTCAGCATCCTTATCCTCAAGTTCGTAATGCCAGCCTTCCTGCATAAGAATCTCTGGCTGGTTATAGATATTAGGAAAAAACACAGCATCAAGATATACGTCCATCAGGTTTTGAAAATCTTTATCATTTCTGCTAGCTACAGGATACATGGTTTTGTCAGGAAATGTCATTGCATTAAGATAGGTGTTCAGGGAACCTTTTACTAACTCAACAAAAGGTTCCTTCATATTAAATTTTCGAGAGCCGCAAAGTACCGAATGCTCGACTATATGAGCTACTCCTGTGCTATCTTCCGGCGGTGTCCTAAAAGTAATTGAAAAAACCTTATTGTCATCCTCATTTTTTAAAAACATTAAACGGGCGCCGCTTTTCTCGTGATTAAATATTTGAGCTAAAGAATTAATTTCTTTTACTTGTTTTTCCTCAGTTAACTTAAAACCATGATAGATATTACCTAACTGTAAAGTCATAATATTTTGCCTCTCTTTCTATTACATAAAGTAAACCTTGATTCAGGTGGGGCTGCCTGTGCCCTTTGGGTATAACTCCATCTGAATTTTAGTACGATAAGAAAGTTTAAACTTTCTTACTGCATAAGTGGTGAGCGGCATCTGCCTTCACATAGCTCAGCACAAGCCTTTTACTAAAAACTCTTTCTAATATCATAATAATTGGCACAGGAATTTCCTATGCCAATTATTATTCGATGGCCTGATAATCTCATTGCCAGCTCTTGTTATCCTTTAGTATATTTCGTACTAAAGGCATCTATCCACACGCCTAACAATTAACTCCAAGGTACGCTTGCTAAAATATAAGCCGTCATTGCAACCGCAATGGCGAACTTTATTATCATTCCGATAATTTGGCCTTTTATAACACTTTGAGCTACACGGGAAGCTTGTTCAGGACTCTTATTCTTTGTATACTCGGCAAAATAACTGCCGGCAAATCCACCTAAAATTGCCCCTCCTATAGATCCTATGACCGGCAAAACCCCTGTTCCAACAATACCGCCAATAACACTACCGAGAAAAGCTGCCGCTACTGCACGTTTTGATGCCTTTTCTCTTTTTGCGCCGACTGCTCCTGCAATCGCTTCAACTACTTCTCCTGCTGCTAATGCTGCAAGCAATACAAGAAGTGAAGTGAAATTGATATGGACGAAATTTTCATAGTAACCATATACCAGGGCCGTTAAAAATATTAAAACATTTCCGGGCAGTCCCATAAGAGTAAGACCTATGCCGCCCAGCAAAACTGCTATAAACGCAATATTCACCAGTAATTCGGTATATTCCATTTTACTCAATCTCCGTTTTAGTAAATTAGTATTGGCTTTTAATTATTATTCTCCAAATCTGATATTCTTACCTTCATTTGCTAATTTATCTTCGGCCTGTCAAAAAAAAATATGTTCCATGATAAACATGAAACATATTTTGTCTTTAATTGTTAAGTTTTTTAATAGCGCGATGTGCTATATCACGGCGATAATGCATATCTGTGAATTTAATCTCTTGTACGGCATTATAAGCTTTTTTTACGGCGCTCAAAATATCCTTCGCTGTTGCAGTAACGCCTAATACACGCCCGCCGCTTGTGACAATAGCGTTATCTTTTATGGCCGTTCCAGCGTGAAATACTAAAGCACCCACTTCTTCAGCGTTTTCGATACCAGTTATTACGTCACCCTTTGCATACCCACCTGGGTAGCCGCCAGCTGCTAAAACAACACACACAGCTGCGTTATCGTCCCATTTAACCTCTATATCTGATAGTTTCCCATCGATGCAAGCTTCCATTACTGTAGCTAAATCACTCGATAAAAGGGGCAGCACTACTTGAGTTTCTGGATCACCAAAGCGGGCATTGAATTCAATGACCTTGGGTCCGCTATCTGTGATCATTAATCCAGCATATAGACATCCGCAATACAATCTACCTTCAGCACGCATAGCATCAACTGCAGGTTGAAGAACCTCTAACTGTATCTGTTCGAGCATAGCTTTAGTTATAATCGGTGCAGGTGCATATGTCCCCATACCGCCAGTATTAGATCCTTTATCACCATCGTAAATACACTTATGGTCCTGAGCTGAAACCATCGGTACAATAGTAAAACCATCAGTAAAGGCAAGCAAGGATGCCTCTTCCCCTGTTAAATACTCTTCAATAACTACCCTGCTGCCTGCTAATCCAAAAGTCTGATCGCGCATTATCATATCAACTGCGCCGATAGCCTCTTCGATCGTCATAGCTACAACAACGCCTTTCCCAGCAGCCAAGCCATCAGCTTTAACTACAAGCGGTGCACCTTGATTCCTAATGTATTCTCGGGCCTTATCTGCATCGGTAAAGACTTCAAAACTTGCAGTCGGAATATTATATTTTTTCATTAACGCTTTGGCAAAAGCTTTAGAGCCTTCAATTTCAGCGGCCGCTTGTGTAGGTCCAAAAATCTTTAATCCTTTAGCTGTGAATACATCTACAATACCATTAGCCAAAGGCAGTTCAGGACCAACAACCGTCAATCCAATTTTATTGCTTTGGGCAAACTCCAGCAAAGCTTGATTATCCGAAATATCTATTTCAACACATTCTGCAACTTTGCTAATACCAGGATTGCCTGGTATGCAATATACTTTTTCTACACACGGGCTCATCGCAAGTTTCCATGCTAAAGTATGTTCACGTCCACCGCCGCCAATTACTAAAATCCGCATACGATCATTCCCCCATATAGAAGACTAATGTTTAAAGTGTCTCATTCCAGTAAATATCATAGCTATACCATGTTCATCGGCAGCCGCAATAGATTCAGC
The DNA here is from genome assembly GCF_036763085.1 of Dendrosporobacter sp. 1207_IL3150. Lineage (NCBI taxonomy): Bacteria > Bacillati > Bacillota > Negativicutes > Selenomonadales > Sporomusaceae > Dendrosporobacter > Dendrosporobacter sp. 1207_IL3150. Next base: position 166,705 of record NZ_JBAIYU010000031.1, on the reverse strand, counting down.
ATCTTTTACGGAGCCGCCAGGCTGAATTATTGCCTTGATACCAGCTTTAGCAGCGGTATCCACCGTATCACGAAATGGAAAAAACGCATCTGAAGCTAAAACTGCACCTTGTGCTTTGTCTGCTGCCTGAGCTAGTGCAATAGCGGCAGCACCGACTCTATTCATTTGGCCTGCACCAACACCGTATGTTTGGTTATTACCGGCAACAACAATTGCATTAGACTTAACATGCTTGACTATCTTCCAGGCAAATAGAAGCTGTTTTAATTCTTCCTCTGTTGGTTGACGTTTTGATACTACTTTAACGTCAGTTTCAGCTTGAACTGCCGTATCAGCATCTTGAATCAACATTCCACCAGACACTTTCTTGAAATCCAAGAATTTATCTTCGCCTTTTGTCTCAATTTCAGCAAGCAACAGCCTAAGATTTTTTTTCTGGGCTAGAATTGCAAATGCTTCTTCTTCAAACGCTGGAGCTATAATAACTTCTAGAAAAATGGAAGCCAATTGCTCAGCAGCAGCCTTATCTACAGCACGATTAAGAGCAACTATACCGCCAAAGGCTGAAACTGGGTCAGCTTGGTAAGCCTTGTTATAAGCTTCTAATATGGTTTCACCAACCCCCGTTCCACAAGGGTTAGTATGCTTAATAATTGCTGCCGCTGGCTGATTGAAGTCTTTAACAATCGCGTATGCTGCCTCTATATCAGCTATGTTATTAAATGACAGCTCTTTGCCATGAATCTGGCGAGCATTTGCAATTCCGGCACCAGTAAAATATTTTTCGCGATAAAAAGCTGCCTGCTGATGCGGATTTTCGCCATACCTTAAATCTTGAACCTTTTCCATTACTATGTGCATGGTTTCAGGAAATTGACCTTGACCGAGCTGTTTTGATAAGTATTGACTGATACAAGCATCATATTCTGCCGTATGACCATAAGCCTCTTGAGCCAATGCCATGCGAAAAGTTTCCGATACAGCACCTTTTTCACTTATTTGGCTAATAATTTCATCATATCGAGCCGGATTTACAACTACTGAGACATATTTGAAATTTTTAGCAGCAGCTCTAATCATTGCTGGACCGCCAATATCGATATTTTCAACAGCATCAGCAAGGGTGGCATCAGGTTTAGATATCGTCTGCCTAAAAGGATACAGATTGACTACTACCATATCAATGCCTGTAATATTATGTTCCTTCATTGCCGCTGCATGGGCGTCATTATCCCTAATAGCCAATATTCCGCCATGTATATAAGGATTAAGCGTCTTTACACGCCCGTCCATTATTTCTGGAAAGCCAGTCACATCACTTACATAAACTACTGGCAGACCAGCATCACGGAGTGCTTTCATTGTTCCACCAGTTGATATTATTTCTATTCCTAATTCATGAAGTTTTTTAGCAAATTCTATTATTCCGGTTTTATCAGATACACTAATAAGGGTTCGCTTAATATTCATTTTCATCCCCACTATCTTAGCTGTTACTAACCGAACAGCACTTTATCATTTGCTTAGCAATTTCACTAGCCGGCCTTCAAGCTGCAAACGTCCTTCGACAAAAAACTTGATTGCCTGCGGATAAATCATGTGCTCTTGCTGCAGAATTCGCGCAGCCAAGCTTTCTGGCGTATCGTCAGCTAAAACCGGTACTGGCTGCTGCAATATAATCGGTCCAGTGTCCATACCTTCATCAACAAAGTGCACAGTACATCCTGAAACTTTAGCACCATAAAGTAATGCTTGCTGCTGCGCATTCTTGCCTGGAAAAGCCGGTAAAAGCGATGGGTGAATATTCATAATTTTATTAGGATAAGCATTTACGAAATATGAGCTTAAAATCCTCATAAAACCAGCTAAAATAACTAAGTCTACTTTATATAATTGAAGTTGCTTAATCAACGCTTGTTCAAAGTCCTGCTGCGATTTATATTGCTTGCGATCTACACAAACAGCCGCAATATTTAAGTCAGCTGCCCGTTTAAGCGCATTTGCTTCAGGCTTATCGCTGATTACAACTCCTACTTCAGCTGAAATTTCGCCTGAATTAATCGCATCTAAAATCGACTGTAGGTTGCTGCCGCGTCCGGAGGCTAATACTCCTAAAACAATTGGCTTAGCCACCGAATACGCCTCCCTTTAGGGTTACGGACTGATTACCGGCAGTGACTTTACCTATGATGTAGCTTTTTTCTCCACGCTCAGTTAAGTGTTGCTGTACAGCGTCGGCCTTATCTGCTGATACAACTAAAATCATCCCGATACCCATGTTAAAAGTTCGATACATTTCAGGCCAAGCAACACCGCCCCATTCTTTAAGCAAATCAAAAATTGGTGGCTTGGGCCAGTTTGTAACATCTATTTCTACTGCGCAGTCTTTAGGTAGAACTCGCGGGATATTATCATAGAAACCGCCGCCAGTAATGTGAACCATACCTTTTATATCAAATGAATTGATCAGAGGCAAACATGTCTTAGGGTAGAGTTTTGTAGGCACCAGCAATTCTTCGCCTAAAGTTTTTTCTAATTCAGGTATATATTGATCTGCAGATAGCTTTTTAACATCAAAACAAATTTTTCGCACAAGTGAGTAACCATTAGAATGAAGACCGCTTGATGGCAAACCTATTAGAACGTCGTTTGGCTTAATATTGTCGCCTGTTATAATTTTGGGCTTGTCGACTATACCTACAGCAAAACCAGCGATATCGTATTCTCCTTCGGGGTAAAAACCCGCCATTTCAGCAGTTTCGCCGCCAATTAAGGCACACCCTGATTCTTTACAGGCTTTTGCTACGCCGCTGACGATAGCTGCAACTTTTTCAGGCTCTAGTTTACCGACTGCAAGATAATCTAAAAAGAATAACGGTTCAGCACCCTGAACCAAAATGTCATTAACGCACATCGCCACAGCATCCTGGCCGATTGTATCATGTCGGTCAAGCAAAAACGCCACTCGCAGTTTAGTTCCTACGCCGTCGGTTCCTGAAACTAAAACTGGCTGACTATACTTACCGGCATTAAGAGCAAACAAACCGCCAAAACCACCAATATCACCCAATACCTCAGGACGATAAGTAGCACGTACGTGCTTTTTCATCAGGTCAACAGCTCGATTACCAGCATCAATATCTACACCAGCTTCACGGTACGTAAGCTGCGCATTAGTCTTGTCTGTACTCATAACCCATCCTCCATCTGGCTGCAGCTTATTTCTGCTGCGATTTTCTTTCTTCAAATACAAACTTATTGCTCGCACAGGACCCCTCACATGGTACGTCTGCTGGATATTCACAGTTAAAGCACGCATGGCACATTTCCTCATGACGCACGTTACCGACTGAATTACGAAGCCCTTCAAGTGACAAGTAATGAAGTGAGTCTGCACCAATATATTCTCTAATTTCCTCTATCTGTTTGGAGGAGGCGATTAGATCTTTCCGAACCGACGTGTCTATTCCATAATAGCAAGGATAGCCGATTGGAGGGGAGCTAACACACATATGCACAGCTTTAGCGCCTGCCTCTTTAAGCATTCGCACAATTTTCCCACTAGTCGTTCCGCGCACAATTGAGTCATCCACCATAATAACCGATTTTCCCTTAACAACTGATTTTACAGCGTTTAGCTTCAGCCTAACACCTAGATCGCGTTTTTTTTGCTCTGGTTGGATAAAAGTTCTGCCGATATAGCGGTTTTTCATCAGACCTTCCATGAAAGGAATACCTGACTCATAGCTAAAACCTAGCGCAGCAGTCGTTCCTGAATCAGGAACCGAAATTACTATATCAGCCTTAAACCCACTCTCTCGCGCTAAGGTACGACCCATTTCAAATCTAGTTTCATGTACACTTTGACCATCAATAATACTATCGGGACGAGCAAAATAGATGTACTCAAATATACAAAGCGCACGGCGGTCTGATGAGGCGAATCGATATGATTTAATACCATCGTCATCAATAACTACCATTTCACCTGGTTCAACATCACGGATAAATTCAGCGCCAACTGTATCTAAAGCGCAAGATTCTGAGGCTAATACCCAGCCGTCATCTAGCTTGCCAATACAAAGAGGTCTAAAACCATGCGGATCACGTACACCGAAAAGTTTATCTTCGGTCATTATAACGAGGCAGTAAGCGCCTTTAATTTTATTTAAGCTTTCCATAATCTTCTCTTCGATAGAATGATTACGGGAACGAGCAATAAGATTCACGAACACTTCACTATCAATAGAGGTCTGGAATACACTACCTGTTTGCTCCATTTCGGCTCGCAGCTCACGTGCATTTGTCAAATTGCCGTTATGAGCAAGACTGATGTGTCCGCCAGCATAGGTAACCATAAGCGGCTGCGTATTTGCCAATAAACTAGATCCAGTAGTCGAGTAACGAACATGTCCGATAGCAATATGCTGATTTCCCATGCTTGGAAGCTGGTGACGAAATACTTCATTAACCAGTCCCATCCCGCGATGGACATCCATCCAAGAGCCATCAGTTATTGCAATTCCGGCACTTTCTTGCCCGCGATGCTGAAGAGCATAAAGTCCCCAGTAAGTGAATAATGATACATCTTCTTGCCTCGAATATATGCCAAATACACCGCACTCTTCCTTTAGTTTATCTAGTTCAAGATCAATCATAGAACCTCACCTGTTAAACGCTGTAATACTTCCTTATAGGCTTCTTCAACATTACCAAGATTACGGCGGAATCTGTCTTTGTCAAGTTTCTCACCAGTCTTGCTGTCCCAGAATCGGCAAGTGTCTGGCGAAATTTCATCACCAAGAATAACTTCACCATTATAAAGTCCGAACTCAAGCTTAAAATCTATTAATTCAAGATCTTTTGCTTTTAGATAATCAGTTAATATGGAATTAATTTTTAAAGCATATTCTTCCATTTTAGACACTTGCTCTTCTGTTGCTAAACCTAGTGCCTTAATATGATAATCATTAATTAGCGGATCGCCTAGATCATCATTTTTATAGTAGAGCTCAACAACTGTGCAAGGCATTTTACGGCCTTCTTCCCAGCCGATACGTTTAGCTAAGCTGCCTGCCGCAATATTACGTACAACAACTTCTACTTGGAGTATTTTCAGACTTTTAACTAACATTTCGCGGTCACTAATCATACTGACAAAATGGTTAGGAATATCGTTTTCAGTTAAGAGTTTGAAAAAAAATGAGGAAATCCGATTGTTTAATATACCTTTATTAATAATTGTTCCTTTTTTTTCGCCGTTAAAGGCAGTGGCATCATCTTTATAATAAACTAATACTTCGTCAGCCTTATCAGTTGCATATATCTTTTTTGCTTTTCCTTCGTATAATGGTTGCTTTTCCATTGTAAATTCCTCCTGTTATCTTTTATTGATTAGCTAAGACTTTAGCTGCTTTTTCTTCAACTTCATCAATCATTGCCTGCCGGTGAAATGACAGCTTATCTTGTACGTCCTTGTTGGAAACACCTATTATTTGGGCAGCAAATATTGCTGCATTTTTCGCACCGTTAACGGCCATGGTTCCAACTGGAATACCTGAAGGCATTTGCACAATACTTAATAACGCATCAAATCCATTTAAAGCTGTGCTGTTTATTGGGACACCAACAACAGGCAGAGTAGTCAAGCTTGCTACTACGCCAGGCAAATGAGCGGCAGCACCAGCAGCTGCGATAAACACTCTAACACCGCGTTCAGGTGCAGTGGTAACAAAATCATGTACCTTGGCTGGCGTGCGATGCGCTGATGCTACTATAACTTCTGCACCTATGCCAAATTCTTCTAATAACTTTACAGCTGGTTTCAGAATTGGCCAATCGGAATCACTACCCATAATTATTGCAACTTTCATTTTTGTGCTCTCCCCTCATTTTACGTGATTAATTGATTTCGTCGATTACTGCGCCACATCAAGATGCTATGATAATAAACTAAAAAGTGTAGCTATTGGAATATTGTTTGTTCCAGACGTCATGGAAACTATTCCTTAAAAAAGTAATTTATATTAAACCCAGATACCATAACTGATATCCGGGTTAATTTTCTAAGTTATCATCTATCTTTTTTTTACCAACTCCAGCTTAAGACTGGAGTTGGCAAAAACAAAACGATCAACAAAATTATTCATTTAGGAAAACAAATCTGGCGATAACTAATACAGCTAAAACATAAAGAATCCAGTGAACTTCTCTGCCTCTTCCTGTAATAAGCTTCAGCAGAGGATATAATACTAAACCAGCAGAAACACCATTAGCGATACTGTAGGTGAAAGGCATAAGAACGATAGTTAAAAATGCTGGTAAACTTTCGGTAAAATCGCTAAAATCGATATGGCGTACGCCTTCCATCATTAGGGCACCAACTATAATCAATGCAGGTGCTGTTGCAGCATCTGGAATTAATCCAGCAAGCGGCGTAAAGAAAAGAGCTAAAAGAAATAAAATACCACAAACAACTGCTGTAAGCCCCGTGCGTCCACCTGCACCAACGCCAGCTGCACTTTCAACATAAGCAGTAATTGTACTTGTACCCAAAAGTGATCCTAAGCTTACACCAAGAGCATCAACAAGCATAGCACGGCCAATTTTAGGAAATCTGCCCTGTTTATCCATTAATCCAGCTTTAGTAGCAGTACCAACTAAAGTGCCCATAGTATCAAACAGTTCAACAAAAGTAAATGTGAATATAATTGTCATTAACCCCATGCTGAGAGCACCTTTAATATCAAGCGCAAAAAAGGCGTTATTGCTAAAATCAGGAACAGATATCGGACTAAAGCCTGCTGGTATTTGCACAACCCCCATAACTATACCTAAAAGAGTAGTAGTTACGATACCTAGTAAAATAGAACCACGAACATTGCGTGCCATCAAAATAGCAATAAATATTAGTCCAAAGAGTGTAAGTAAAACATCTTTATGTGCTAAGTTGCCCATCTCAATAATAGTTTCAAAAGAAAGCGGAGTACCATTACCTTTTGCAGCAACGATTTTTTCTAACGTTGGTGGAATCAAGGATAATCTAATTGACATGATTCCCGACAGTTTTAGACCTATAATAGTGATAAATAACCCAATACCAACAGTTATAGCATGTTTAAGCGATGCTGGCATGCCCTCGACGAGCAGCTGACGAACTTGTGTAACTGTTAATAAGATAAAAATGAGACCTGAAAGAAATACCGCACCCAGTGCTACTTGCCAGGAAACACCCATTCCTAGTACAACTGTAAAAGCATAGAACGCATTCAAGCCCATACCTGGAGCTAGCGCAATTGGATAATTAACAAATAACCCCATCATTATGCTGACAAGTCCAGCACCTATTGCAGTAGCCAGAAGTACAGCATTCTTGTCCATTCCAGCTGAAGAAAGAATACTCGGATTAACAAACAATATGTACGCCATTGTCATAAAGGTTGTAATACCAGCCATAATTTCTGTGTTGACTGTTGTATTACGTTCACGAAGCGAAAAGAGTTTTTCTAACATTATTGTCTCCCCTTAAATTATTCTGAAAATCTGAGCAAAAACATGCTACAGTAGCCAGCACCGTTATTTTAACCATTCACCTCCAATAAAATAATAGCCCGGGCAGGGAAATTCGCATTACACTTAGTGAGCGAAATTCCCGCCCGGGCTTTTGTCCCAACGGTGTAGTGTTACTGTTAACACTTGTACCACTTGGTCGCAGCCACAGCCAGACATCAAAACATGGACATCGTCGGCCATGCGGAACCCTAGGTACATTTTCACTCGTAGTCAGATAATTTACGGTTACCTGGTAGAAACTCTTGAGCCATATTCTCAATATTATACGAGTATTAAACTTTACTCACTTATAATAACAGAAATCGCCATAAGCTGTCAACGAAAAATGAACTTTAATCGCCGTAACATGAATAATGTTCGGGTTTTATATTGCGCCCATTTTAAAAGACCTTACTATAACTTTGCAAAAATCACCATTATAGTAAGGCCTATTTTATAATATACTTTTAGAAAATATATCGCTTAATCCTAGGCGATTAACACGTTCTTGTATCTTGGAAATATTTGTTGTGTACAAACCTTTTTCTTGCATACGAACAAAATATTGTGCGCCTGAAAATGTATATTTTAGGCTCATACCTGATTCAGTTTGCATTTGCTCATTAACGTGCGCTATTGCATCACCAATTGCAAGACTGTCGGGTAAAATCAATAAATCTAATCCCGCTAATTTACGTACGGCATTATGACCAGCCAGCATGCCTGTGACAATAGCTTCTGTATGCCCTACCAGCAAGCCTGCTTTTTCGCCACAGCAAAACAGGTTCTCTACCCCTTGTACACGTAAGGCATTATCACGAGGTGATAAATCAAAATACCTCATCGAATTACCTATTCCGCCTGCGTAGGGATCTTCAAAGCGAGCATATTCAAAGCCCGGTATTTCCCGTAGCTTTTCAATCGGATAGTAAGGCGACATTAACTTAGCATGTCCTGTATCTAAAAGGATTATATTCTCGGCAAATTCCTTTAAAGCATATTGCTGGCAAGCTTTGATACCCAGTGTTTCAGACTTTCGCAGATTGGTAGGAATAGGTATCACTACTACACCATACTTATCAAGTCGCTGTACTATTTCATTTGACAAAGACTCTTTTAGCAATTTACACGAACCACTCATAGCTCCAATAGAATTATCGATTTTTTTACCGTGCTTTTCTTGAATGCCAGATCGCCCTGCAATACTTATCCGCGGCCCAAAAGCGGGACATCTAATTATGCACATTGCACAGCCATTTCCGTACTTACTGCAATTACCTTGCGGCCCAGCAGTTCCTGTAGCCTCTACAAAAACATCACCATATATTTCATCATCAGCATCGGTAATAACAGATTTAATTCTATTTCCCTTTATTGTAATATCACGGACCCTAGACATGGTGCAATATTCAATACCATTCTCTGATAGCAATTTGCGCACGGCAGGTTCTATTTTTGATACATCGTATAAGCTGGCATGTTTATGGCCTGGAAATTCAATATTAACATGACGTGAACATTGATCCGTTACAAAAAACAGATCTCCGCCGCCCATAGCGATAGCTTCTTCCGCCGCCGTAAATCTTCCGTTATTACGCATAATCCCACCAACAAGCCCAGTACCTAACAGCATATCAGTGCGTTCTAAGAGTATAACCTTTTGAGCTCCAGCTTTTTTCGCAGCAATAGCAGCTGAGCAGCCTGCCCAGCCTCCGCCAACTACAACTACTGTCGCCATCATATCCCTCCGCTTACGGCTATGTATCAAATAGGACGAATCCATCAGATAAATTATTACTTAACTTTTACAATAAGCTCAACTTCAACTGCACTATCAATAGGCAGTTCAGCTACACCTACTGCTGATCTGGCATGCGCACCAGCCTCACCAAAAACTTCAGCCAGTAATTCCGATGCCCCGTTAATAACCTTAGGCTGATCGACAAAACCAGGTGCACTATTTACAAAACCAACAACCTTAACAATTTTTTCAACATTATCAAGAGAACCAGCAAGGCTTTTAACAGCAGCTAAGGCATTAATAACACAAACTTTCGCTGCTTCATACCCTTCTTCCAGGCTGATATCTTTCCCGACTTTTCCTTTGTACTTTAACTCTCCCGCTACAAAAGGTATTTGTCCTGAAGTATATATCGTATCGCCAATTTTTACTGCTGGCACATAAGCAGCTACCGGCTTTGGTACATCAGGAATAGTTATTCCCATTTCTTTTAGTTTGGCTTCAAAACTCATTTTAAATCCCCTCCAAATTAATCATAACACTTGTTAGTTTATTTTAAACTTCCCATAAATATACTAACCCCTTATTTATCCATAATGCAAGTGTATAGGACGACGAAATATATTTAACCGCAAAGTACGCTAAGGACACAAAGGGGATACGCAAGGGAAATAATTATAATTTGAATGAGAAGCTAATTTATATAAATAACAAGCTAATTGGGCACTCAGCAGGGTGGGTAGATATATTATTAAAAGCGTAAGTCAGCGCTAGCGTTGGAGCGTTAATAATATATCTACCCACCCGTTCTCTATGCAAAAGACAAAAACGCCCCAGCCGAAGCTAGGACGTTAATATCTAATTTATTCCCATTCAATTGTAGAAGGCGGCTTAGAAGTTACATCGTAAACAATACGGTTTACGCCTTTAACTTCGTTTACAATACGACGAGATATATTATCAATTACTTCGTAAGGAAGACGTACCCAATCAGCAGTCATGCCATCTTCACTCGATACGACCCGAAGTCCTACTGTATATGCGTAAGTACGCTCATCACCCATTACGCCAACACTTTTCATAGCTGGCAGTACAGCAAATGACTGCCATACTTTACGATATAAATCAGCAACTTTTATTTCTTGATGAACTATTGCATCTGCTTCACGAAGAATTTCCAGACGTTCTTCAGTGACTTCACCTATGATACGAATAGCAAGACCAGGACCAGGGAAAGGTTGACGCCATACAATATCTTCAGGTAAGTTAAGCTCACGGGCCAACGCTCTTACCTCGTCTTTAAACAGGTCGCGCAGAGGCTCTACAAGCTTAAACTTCATATCTTCAGGCAGACCACCAACATTATGGTGGCTCTTGATTACAGCAGCAGTAGCTGTACCGCTCTCAATAACATCCGGATAAAGTGTTCCTTGTACTAAGAAATCAATCTCACCAAGCTTAGAGGCCTCAGTTTCAAAAACGCGGATAAATTCATCACCAATAATTTTACGTTTTTCTTCTGGATCAGTTACCCCAGCCATTCTAGCCATAAACCGATCAACAACATCCGCATAGACAAGATTCATATTGAAGCCTTCACGGAAGGTTTTTACTACTTGCTCAGGCTCGCCTTTACGTAAAAAACCGTGATTTACAAACACACATGTTAATTGGTCTCCAATTGCGCGATGAACTAAAACAGCGGCAACTGATGAATCAATACCACCACTTAGAGCACAAAGAACACGCTTGTCCCCTACTTGCTCGCGAATGGTTTTAATGGCGTGGTCAACAAATGATCCCATATTCCAATCGCCACGGCAGCCGCAAACGTCGAACAGGAAATTACGAAGCATCTTCATACCCTCAGGAGTATGAACAACCTCTGGGTGAAACTGAACGCCATAGATGCGGCGTTTGTCGTTTGCCATAGCCGCTACAGGAGTGCTGTTAGTATGAGCAGTAACAACAAACTCATTTGGCGGAGTATTGATATAGTCACCATGACTCATCCACACTTTAGTCTCTGCACTGATCTCAGAAAAAAGATCTTGGTTGCGATCAACAAATAAGTGCGTATTGCCGTATTCTCTTGTTGTAGCATGGGCTACCTCACCACCCAATATATGAGCAGTAAGCTGCATACCATAGCAGATACCTAATACCGGAATATCTACATCAAATACTGTTGGATCACATTTTGGTGCATTCTCGCTGTACACACTGGAAGGTCCGCCTGAAAAGACTATTCCTTTAGGCTGAAGTGCCCGGATCTTTTCTATAGGCGTATTGAACGGCACTATTTCACAATATACGCCGCATTCGCGAATTCGTCTAGCAATCAGCTGGCTATACTGCCCACCGAAATCCATTATAAGAATCATTTCATTTTGCTTGGTTTCCATTCAGAGAAATCCCCCTATGTAAAACTAATGTAAGACAATATACCATATAATTCTACTTATTGTAAATAGTTTTGAGCAGAGTTTCTTTACGCAAGTCACTACATTCACATTCACCTTTAGCCGGTAATTGTCTAATTGTGTCCAAAATTATCCGGCTGATCATCGGTGCATCATCATAAAAAATATCCTGCAATTCTTGATGCGACCATTCTTTAACAATTCCTTCGCCATAATTTACGACATAGTAAAGACCGGCAAAACAAGCGCCAATTTCACGTGCTAAATAAACCTCAGGACATAGGCTTTGACCAACAATATCAGCATGTCCCTTCATCATTGCAATTTCGGCAGGGCTTTCAAAATGCCGCCCTTCGGTAACCGCATAAATACCTCTTGTAAAAATTCGCCCCTCATAATTACTGCGAGTAGTCTCTATTAGTTTGTCCCGGACTTCAGAACATAACGCATCACGCATCACTAATAGATATCTTCCCTCTAGACCAACATCTTTACGCAAGGATAAATCCAAATAATCATCTGGTATTACAAAATCACGCGGATCTAGCAGATGGTTGACTGTTCCGACACCACCCTCAGCAATAATTCGCTTTACTCCAGCCTCTCTTAGAGCCCAAAATACTTGCCTTGATGCATCCGCCCTGCTGACCCCACTGCGCCAGCCATGCATTTTGCAAGTCAGAACCTGCCGGTCGTCCACACTAAATAACCGAAAAGCCGGACTCAAGCCGTATGGTGTCTCAAACTCTATATCATCGGCTAAAATTTTTACACCTGGATCGTTTGCTCCAAGTGGAAAATCACTTGATAAAGTACCCGAACCGCCGATAACAGCGAATTCGGTTTTTAGTAGATTCATCTAATCGCCTCATCCATTCTTATTTGCTTAAAACCGCCGAATTACATTATATTCCGTGTCGCGCTGAGCAGGAATTTTGCCAGCAGCTTTTATAATGCCTACCATTTTGTCTATCGACATTTGATAGGCTGTACCAGCTGCTCTAACAACATTCTCCTCAAGCATTATACTGCCTAAGTCATTAGCACCAAAGGCTAGAGTCAACTGACCAATATTTTGACCCTGCGTAACCCAGGAACCTTGGATATGGCTGATATTTGGCAGATAAAGCCTGGTTAGCGCCAGTGTCTTTAGGTAATCCCAAGCCGAGGTCTTTTCTCCGCCCAGCTCGGTATTACCAGGCTGGAATGTCCATGTAATAAAAGCTCTAAAGCCCCCGGTTTTTTCTTGTAGTGCCCTAATTTTCTCCATATGCTCAATACGCTGTTCAAGAGTCTCGCCCATACCAATAACCATTGTAGCTGTACTCTTAAGACCCACAGCATGTGCTGATGACATAACATCAAGCCAGTCGCCTGCGCTGATTTTTTTTGGACTTACTCGTTTTCGAACCTCATCTACTAGAATTTCCGCACCGCCGCCAGGCAGAGAATCCAATCCCGCCTCCTTGAGCCGAGATAATGTTTCTGTAATTGTCAAACCGGCTTGCCGGGATACATGCAGCACTTCAGCAGGTGAAAAAGAATGAATAGTAATATTATAGTTTTTCTTTATCAGACTAAGTAAATCAGTATAATAATCTAAACCAAGCTCAGGATGCAAACCGCCCTGCAGCATAATTTGCGTCCCGCCAGCCTCAATAGTTTCCTTAACTTTTTCTAAAATAACATCGTTGGGTAAAATATATGCATCTTCATGGCCTTGCCGGCGGAAAAAGGCACAAAACCGACATTCACTTGAACATACATTAGTGTAATTGATATTTCTGTCGATGATAAAGGTTACATCATCACCAGGGTGTAATTTCTGGCGTACTTCATCGGCCATTTTTCCGAGTTCTAATATATCGGTCTGCTGTAGCATATCCACAGCTTGCTGTGAGGTTAGCTTTATCATTTAGCCACCTCCGCAAATTTAATTTCTGGAACTTTTTTGATTAACCCGATTTCATAAGCTTTTTGATAGAAAGTCAGCAGTGCTTTTTCATGCTCGTTAGTAAATTTCCAATTAAGCAGTTGTAAGTATTTATTTACCTGATCATAGCTGAAGGGAATTTTATCTAAAAAACAATTTATAGCCTTATCCAGATTTTCAAGACCGAACTCAAAGCCGCCAATAACACTCTCGTAGACTTTTTGCAACTGCATAGGGTTATCTACTGCAAACTGTTTTTTTATAACCCAAACTGCATAAACCATTGGCAGACCAGTTAGTTTTTTCCACTCATCACCAACATCATAATAATATAACCCATCACGACGGTTATGATAATTGTACAGAGCATCATCCCCAATAAATAATATTGCATCTGCGTTATTTAATACACCGTCATCCAGCGATTGATCTGTTACGTAGTAATCCGGAGAAGCTTTGTAGGCGTTATGTAGTACTATTTTAAGCAAACAATGTGATGTCTCCGATTTAGCAGTCAAAGCTATTCTGGTTTTATCAAGACATTCTATCGGTTTCTTAGAAACTAATAAAATGCTCTGTAATGCTCCGTCAGCACTAATCGATACATTCGGCATAAGTACAAATTTATCACTATTTCTGGCATAAACAATCGAAGACACCGGACTTACGTCTAGCTGTCCTCCGACAATTTTAGCATTTAGCTTGGCTGGCACGTCGGGATATACCTCTACATCCTCAGCATAACCACCAAACTTTAAACCATATGATAAGGGTAAGCAATTAATAAAATTAATATGTCCTAAACTCGGCTTTTCCATGTTCTACACTCCGCTCATTATTGCCAGAGGCTGGTAAAAAGTATCCCGCTCAACTGGAATATAACCTGTTTCTTGCACAAGATTTATGATTTCAGCCTTTGTTATGCCTTTGTTTGTTTTAGCGCCAGCAGCATGAATTATCTTTTCCTCTACGACTGTCCCATCTAAATCGTCAACCCCAAAGGCTAACGCTAGCTGAGCAATTGGTAATGTCAGCATCATCCAAAATGCTTTTACATGATCAATATTGTCTAATATAATCCTAGCCAATGCGATCATTTTAAGATCTTCCCACGAAGTTACCCGCTTCAGCTGGTCAAAACCGGTGTTATCAGGATGGAAAGGAAAGGCAACAAACGCTTGAAAACCGCCAGTCTGATCCTGAATATCCCTCAGGGTAAATAAATGCCTTAATCTCTGTTCAATTGTCTCTATATGCCCATACAGCATGGTAGCATTTGTAGGTATACCTAGTTTATGGGCTGTTGTTATTACCTCAATCCACTCAGCACTTGTCGCTTTATTGGGGCAAATAATTTTTCGCACTTCATCATCTAAAATCTCCGCTCCGCCCCCAGGCAACGAGTCCAGTCCAGCTGTCTTTAGCTGCTCAAGAACTTGTTCAACACTTAGGTTAGCAATCTTGGCGAAATAAGCTATTTCTACCGGAGTAAATGCCTTTAAATGTACATCCGGCATGTTTTGTTTTACAATCTTAACTATATCAACATAATACGAAAAAGGTTTATCCGGATGTAAGGCACTTACCATATGTACTTCAGTTAAATCTGGCGACTGTTCCTTAGTCTCAGCGATAAGTTTTTCAACGTCCTCTAGCTCCAATGTAAATGCCTGTTTATTTTCTGATTTGCAGCCAAAAGCACACAAAGGACATCCGGCAGAACAGATATTGGTTAAATTTATATGCCTGTTAACATTAAAGAAAACATTACGGCCCGATTTTCTTTCCTTAATTGTTCTAGCTAGCTTAGCCAAATCCAGTAAGTTATTACTATGATATAAAGCTAAGGCCTCTTCAAAACTAATCCGTTCGCCGTTATTAATTTTAGTTGAAGCGGCTTCTAAAATTGACATGACTTTTCACCACCCTTAGATCAGCATACCACTCAAAAATAAAGTAATAAATATTAGGTTATTAAGTAGTATTTTGTCACTTATTTAAAACTTTAATTATTTCGGTAGTTGTTATTTATTTTCCTGCCAAAATAAACAAGTTATATACTAAAGAAAAGAAGGCTTACACCAAGCTTTTGGTGTAAGCGGAAACCTGTGTACTCCTCACTTATAAAAAGGATGTTCTTTATGGCTAGAGCAAAAAAGAGATCGCTTCGCATCTAGAAGCAATCTCTCTAAAATCCTAATGGCGCTGAACACCTTTGTCACCATACTTGGTGAGCAATTCACCAACAGTTACAATTTGGTAACCCTCCGCTTTAATCTTTTCAACCAAGATCGGCAAAGCTTCAGCCGTCTGAACCGGTGTATCGGATGCATGGAGTAATATTATCGCTCCAGGCTTAAGCCGTTTTGTTACTCTTTCAACAATAACATCTCTTCCGGGGTTTTTCCAATCAAGCGAATCGACATTCCAAATTATTGTCTTATAACCCATTTCATCAGTCGCTTTAAGTGATTGCTGGCTGTAGTGACCATTTGGCGGACGCAGAAGCGAAGGTTCAACACCAGTAACTTCTTTAATCTGAGCATGGGCTTTTTCGATATCACTCTTAACCCACTCAGGCGTCATATCACCGTAGTTTTCATGGCGATAGCCATGGCTTGCAATCTCATGTCCGTCCTTTACCATTCTCTGGGCTACTTCAGGATATTTTGTCGCCCATGGCCCCATGATAAAAAAGGTAACCTTTAAATCATTTTTCTGTAATGTATCTAGTATCGATGGTGTAAATTTATTCCCCCAGGAATGATCAAATGTTAAAGCAACCACCTTTTGCTCTGTTCTTACTCCAGCAATGGCAATAGGACCGCCGGAAATAACATCGGCAACTTGGATATATGTCGTACCTATGGCTAATAAGCCAATAATACTATAAAACAAGTGACGATGCTGCAATAACCTGCGCAGATTTATAATCACACCTTCATCCCCCTTCCGCACAACTACAATAGTATCTATGCGAAAGGAGACGAATTTATGAAAAACGAATATATGGATATTTTTTTATAGCGTAAATAATTAGTTTGTCTGAAATAGTATAGGCTAATCTCAGAGTAACTATTGATGTTGCAACGGTAATCCACCATAAATATTGTGTCCTTCTAATTTCTATTGGAATTAAAAATGCAGCCAAAAATACAGCCACGACACAAGATAATGCTAATGGGATTACTGATTGTACAACACCAAATCCAATTCTAGTATGAATCATATTGGGAAAGGTATCTTTATGGGCTTCAAATAATTCTATGATATCAAAATACTTATCTTCCGCCCACTTCTCATCTTCGCTGTAAACTACCAATTTACCGCTTGCTGGCGCAAAATTCCGAAAAGCTAAAGCGATTACACCTTTGTCAGGTACTTCTGCTGTAATGGTCAGACTGTCAATGCGAGGCAATGTCTGCATTAATTCAATTAATTCATCCCATGAATTTACTGCTTGTTTAGGTCTTTCTTCTTGTTTGCCTAATATATCACCGCCGGTACCTACTTCCGAAGTCCATAAAAACTCTCCATCAGCGTTGAATATATCCCATAGTTTATTTAGTAGCTGCCTATCTAGTTTAGAAGCCGGCAGCCGCCCCTTTAACTTAGGTTCTATTTTATCGCTTTTTTCAACTACTACAGGCTTATCTTTTTTCATCCCAAACACTTTATATAGCCCCCTATTATAACGAAATAAATTAAAAAAATATTATTTATAATTATATCCATTACTTCGCCTTATAAAGCATAAACCCCTTCAAATAGAAGGGGTTATTCATAATTTTATCAAAGATGATCAGTATTTACTTATTTAGATTAGTTAAAAACATATGTGGCACCAGCATAACCATGACCATTCCGGCTGCCAATATCAATTTTTAGACCTGGAACTGTAGCAATGCTTGCTCCAAAATTAGTATCCTCGCCATCGTATTCAACTTTAAGCGTAGTTGATGGAAAGAGATTTTTGCTGCCTAACAGTGGTGTAAAAGTCTTTTCAACACTTGCAAAAGCTTTGTTATCACCCTTTTGATACATACCAATTGAAACTTTAGTGTCAATTACAGGTAGATTTTTAGAGCCGACAATATAAGCATTACGTCCGTATTTATCGGAAATATCCACCACGCCTATTGCTAAAGCAGGTGTCGCAATAGTCTCTTTTAGAAATTGATACTTCAAATTTCCGTATGTAGCTTCATCATCTTTATTTAAATTAAAGCTAGTAACACCTATCTCCAGATTACCACCGATTCCAATATTAGCCTGAGTAAGAGTTTGGCTACCTGTTAAATCGTGATAGCTTATAGAGAACCCGCCTTTGTCTAAAGCTATAGCATGAGGAGTATTAATTACACCTGTACCACCAATTTTAGCGTGATAATCATTTGGCGAACTCGGATCGCTAGGAGCCATCACTACTCCAGCTGATACAGTAGAAGTTAGCAGCATGGAAACAAAAGAAAATAAAATTGCAGTTTTTTTCATATCATAATTCCTTTCTTGTAAACAAAATACGTTATGTATTATAACATAAACTGACACGATTTTACATTAATGGATTAAACATTTTTCACTCACCGTGGATAAGTATTATTAATTTACATATAATATTTACAGACATTTTACCTCTGCCCCATTTGGGGCATTTTTATTACCAATTTTTAACCGTAATAAGCTGTTAGACTTAGGAAATAATATAAACGGTAGTTTTAAATATTTCCTCCTTATCCCGCCCTCCGCAATCGCATGTGGAGGCTTTTTTTATGGCACACTAATAATTACCCGAATATACTATTATTAGGTAAAGTTGTTATGAATAGTAGGAGGGTGAATTATGCACGATCATTCATGCTGTGTTGCCTTGCTTGCAGCATCTATTACTGTTATTTCTTGTATATATTTTTATTTTAAATCGGAGTTATTATATTCACGTAATAAAAATGACAATAAAGACTAGCGTATTAAAAAAGCTGCTTAAGATACTAATTTTAAGCAGCTTTTTTTATCTTAAATAAAAATAATAAAGCGCATCTGTTCTTTGGACGTTTATGCTCGCAACATTTCATCATTTAGCATCGCTTTAAATGTTGACTGATTTTTATATGTTGATTTATTATTGGATTCAGTTTTTTTGTCTTTATATTTATAATCGAACAACTCGCTTTTATAGATACACATAATAGGAGTTATTTTCATATTTTAATCACACTCCAATGGAATTTATATTATAGATTTAATTCCTCCTTTATTTACTATTTAAATTATAATTTGGAAATATGACATAATTATGACAACAGTATATAATCTAATGGAACAATTTATATCAAAAAAGAGGCTGCCCATAAGTTTTATACTTATAGACAACCTCTAATTTTTTATGCATGTTCAGTAACAAAACGTTAGCAAATTATGCTTATCATTTGACGAACCCATTTTTAAACGGGTTACGGCAAATATTACATCATGCCGCCCATGAGATCGCAAGCTGTAATATCGTTCATAAGCATTCACAATCCTGCGGAAAAACTGAGTTTCCACCGATGTATGCTGTAATATCTTGCATTAGATTGTACAACTTTTCTTTGAGAGCGTGGTCAACCGGTGGTCAAATTCATTACCTACTAGTTAACACGGGTCAAATTCTCTTGTCGTGGACAAGCCGCCAATAGTGATAGCCTAAAGCCGTAAGTCTGCAAGACTTTGAGTTCATTGCGGCAAAATACATATAGTCTGCATTAACAGGGACAACTAAGCCAATACTCTGAAGCTTTTGTAAATTTTTAAATACCCTAACGTTCTCTTCTTTAGCATAAGGCTCAACTATTTCGTGCTTTACCTCTTCCGTATTAGTATCCTCGTAAGAAGGATCTAAAGGAAATTCTTGCTTCGGATTGGGGAAATACTCTACAATTTTTCTTAGTGTTTCTAACGGGACGGAAGGCCTTGCCTTTCTGATTGAAGTAAACCTTGTTATGTTAGTTTTAAAAACCGGCCGTTGATCCCACGCGCCTAATGCCTGATCAATGTACGAGTAAATACTACCTGGTGTGATATGACCCCTAATGTCTGCAGCGCCACCACGTAGAGCGTCTAGTAGCAAACTAGTAAAAACACCGTGACCTGCGATCTCTAAAGACGGCTCGTCTTCTCTACTTGCCGTAAGTATAGAAACACCTTCTGATATATGGGCATTATGTCCTGTAATTTTAGGAGAGCCAAACGCTCCCGAATGACAGCAGTCCAAGATAATAATTTTATCCTGTGCCTTAGAATTATTTGCAAGTGTGAGGATCTCGTCCATAGAAACACCCTCGTCATATTTACCGTAATCAGGCGTTACAATGTATCCCCCAAGTTCGTTTATAAAACCATGTCCCGAAAAATAAAACAGTGACGTATCGCAAGCTCCACTGAACAAATCAACAATTAAGCCTTTTAGGGTCGCTTTATTAGGAACGTCTTCTGCATATTTTACGTCAAAATTTGGCGAACCATCATCATTAGATCCAATAGTTTCGGAAAATTCTTTTGCATCATTAATGCAACCACGAAGTGGGCAAGAGGGATAATTATTTATACCGACAACTAGTGCCCTCTTCATAACTATTTATTCTTCCCTTCCGTCATAACTTGGTCTATTGCTGCTGCAATGGCATCCCATTTCCAATCAATAGTGCGGTTGCGCTGTAGTCCTTCAGGTAATGTACTAGTTTTGTCCGCACCCCCAACATAGACACCGAAAACCGGGACATTATTACTCTTTGCAAAACTAATTTCTTTTTTCACGCCACTAGCTGAAGCCATATATTTACCTACAAGAACTATAAGCATGTTACATTTTTTAATTTTCGCCTCGATAATCTCCTCCCACTTAGATTGTGGTAAGGATAATTTTGAAGACCAATCCTCAATGTTGAATGGAGTACGTGAGTTTTTTGTCTGACCAACAAACAATGTCTTTTCTTCTTCGTTGTGATCAAAATCAAAACTTATAAACGCCCGTGGATCCGCCATGCCAATCACTCCTTTTGCTTCAATAAGCCCGTTATCTTATTACTTTTATACTTGGCTATCGGCTTTAGTAATCCTTCAGGTATCGCTTACATTTCTACACTTTTCACAAAATTTCTACAATAGCTTGTGACAATACTAATAACGTACAGTAGACAAAGGATCTAGGGGAAACCTCCCTAGATCCTTTAATTATTTGTCTAACCTACTGCTGAATTATTCATTTTCACGTGCGGCCTTTATAAGTTCAGCACTTTGATCTTGCTTAAGCATTTCATAGACAACATTTAGAAACAATGTGCGGCTTGCCTCGTCACTTAATAATCGTGTGGCGATATCACGATGAGTCGCAAAAGCACTGCTGATAGCCTGGATCGTGGCTTTTGGTAAGTTTGCTTTCATGGCCTGGTCGCGAGGGTTGTTCCGCACCTGAGCCATTACTAGCAAATCCTCGCGCAGTTTCTCAGAAACATGAACGGCAAAGGCTACTTGGTCTTTGTCACTGATATCCTTACCAAAGGCAGCATTCAGCCTAGCTATAAGCTCTGACAGATACTTTTTCTGACGATCTCGCGCCTCGCGTTGTCCATTATCCGTAATGCCATACAACTCCGGTGTTTCTTTCGTACCATTGACTCCTGATAATTCACCGCCCTGGTTGATACGATAATGGGAAAGTTTTAGATCAGCCAAATCGACTTGTTCAGGGCCAATACCTCGTAATCGCTTGCGCAGGAGCCTTGCGTAGTTTGCGAAAGCCTCTAGGTTTGGATCACCGAAGTCAACTAATTGTGCTACATATTCATAAGTGCGGACAAACTTTGATAATCCTTCACTGAAGATCAAGAGTTCATCTCGTTCTGTGCATAGCTCGGATCGATGCAATTCGGCATTTTCCTTGCCAGTTTTATCGCTTTTTTCATTTGCCTTCTCCCATACTCGCTCCCACTGATCAATCGCATCGTTGAGTGCTTTCATTTTAACGTTATAACGGTCCGTTGCCGGCTGAGTCAAGGAGAATAACTTCTGGTGAGTCACATTTTTGTCAACGATAGCGTCACCGAAAGCAACTACTTCCACAGCATCATACATCAGCGATGCATCTAGCCTAGCCTTCAGGTCATACACTACATTGGGGTCTTGGATATCGGCAACTTTTGCATCACGATAAAATGTCCGAAAGGCAGACAAAATTTCTTCGGGATCATTAGCGAAATCAATAACGTAGGTCTTATCTTTTCCGGGGTAAGTACGGTTCAGTCGTGACAGCGTCTGTACCGCTTCCACCCCGGATATCTTTTTATCTAGGTACATAGCCACCAGCTTGGGCTGGTCAAAACCAGTCTGAAACTTGTTGGCTACAATCATTACCCTATATTCTGGATGGTCAAACATTTTGCGCATATCCCTCCCATTAAGGCCGGGATTGCTGTTGCTCTCGTTAAACTGATAGTCTTCTGGAAAGGACTCGTCTTGTACTTCTTTGTTTGGCACATCGCCGGAGAAGGCCACCATCGCTTGGATGTTTTTGTAGCCTTGCTGTTGGCAGTACCGCTCTAAAGCTAAATGATACTTGACTGCCGCCGCCCGTGATGAAGTCACTACCATGGCTTTAGCCTGGCCGCCAAGCAAATGAGCTACATTCTGCCGAAAGTGCTCAATGATTAGTTCTACCTTTTGCGCTACGTTGGTTGGATGCAGGGATAGCCACTTAGCCAAAGCCCTTTTTCCACTCTTTTCATCAACCCGCTTATCAGCACTTTTATTAAACTGCTCGCCAATACGAAAGGCAACCTTATAACTGGTATAGTTTTTCAGCACATCCAGGATGAAGCCTTCCTCAATTGCCTGCTGCATGGAATAGAGGTGAAAAGGTGCCGGCGGATTGTCTTTGCTTACTAACTGGGCCGGATTACGGGGACGACCAAACAAGCTAATAGTTGAATGTTTAGGTGTTGCCGTAAAGGCAAAATAGCTGGCATTGCCTGGCCGCTGGCGGGAAGATTGCCATACTGACAGCCTCTCATCTTTACTCAGTTTTTCCCATTCCTCTTCGCTCTGGCCAGTTAATACATAACGCAAATCATCAGCTGTACTGCCGCCGGTGCTGCTGTGGGCTTCGTCGATGATAACAGCGAAACGGCGGTCACGGAGGCTCTTCTCATGAAGAATCAGCTTTTGCGCATGGGGGAAGGTCTGCAAGGTGCAAATAATAATCGGTGTTCCTTCCAGCATAGCTTTAGCCAATTGCTGACTCTTCGGCGAGTTGGAGGCTTCCCGGTCAATAGCTCGTACTACGCCGGTCTGATGCTCGATCTGGGCAATGGCATCCTGCAGTTGCTTGTCTAACACGGTCCGGTCGGTCACGACGATAACGCTGTGAAAATATGGCTCACCGTCAGGCTGGCGCACGCGAATCAATTCATGAGCCGTCCAAGATATAGTATTCGTCTTACCAGAGCCAGCGCTGTGCTGAATCAGATAGGGCTGACCAGTCCCTTCTTGCCTGACGGCGTCGATGACTTTGGCGACACATTCCCATTGGTGAAATCGAGGAAAAATCAAGTTCTCTTTGAAGTAGGATTTGCCACTTATATCTTGGGCTTCCTTTTTCTCGAGCAATACGAAGCGGTGGAAGACTCGTAGCCAATGGTCCCTTTGCAGAACCCTCTGCCAGAAATAGCTCACCGGATACTCGCCGTTCTCACCCGGAGGATTGCCCTTAGCTCCATCATTTCCGCGATTGAAAGGCAGGAAAAAGGTTGAATCACCAGCGAGTTTAGTAGTCATTCGGATATCGCTGTCGCTCATAGCGAAATGTACTACTGCACCCCGCTTAAAGGTTAAAAGTGGCTCCTCCCGTCCGGTTTTCTCATTCTTTGGCTGCCGGTCCTGGCGATACTGGTGCATGGCCGCTTCCACCGACTGGGTAAAGTCAGTCTTGAGTTCCACCGTTGCAACCGGGATACCGTTAATGAATAAGACCAAATCGATTTCATCAGCCTTGTCCAGCGAATAGCGCAATTGCGGAACTACCCTTAATCGGTTGGCGGCATAGCGGTGGATAACTGTCTCGTTGCGCTCGTCTTCGGGCTTTGCCTGGCTCATGGACAAATTGCCGCCGCCAGCAATAGAAAAACCCCTACGCAGCACATTGACGGTGCCACCCTCCTTGCTCTCCAACGTTTTCACGAGGCGCTCCAGTACCGCTTTAACCGTGCAAGAGCCATTTATCCGCTCTAGCTTGTCCCAGGTTTCGGCCTGGCTGTCCTGTAACCAGCCGATAACGTCTTCTGAGTACAACCCTGAGGCTTGGTCGTAGCCGCTCGATCGACCTACCAACCAGCCCGCTGCTTGCAGTTGGTTAACGATATACCGTTCCAGTTCACATTCATGGTGGATTTGGCTCATGGGGCAGCCTCCCTTAAATCGATTTGACCAGTAACGGCGGCAGTAATGAGGGCTATGCGGCGTTCTTTGAGGAGATCGATAGATTTGGCGATTTTATATTGAATGTTATCGATATCTCTTATCTTGGAATTAATATACTCGACTATTGCCTTCTGTTCTAAAAGCGGCGGCAAACAAAGAAAGTAATTACGTACCGTTTCAACATTGACGTGCGGTGATGTTGTTTCAACTATATCAACTTTTCCTTGGTTATAGACAGCATCTGAATTAAGGTGCCACATCAAATAATCAGGGACTATATCTTTATCGCAGCGGAACTGCATCATTCGTTGTCCCAGACACGCCTTTATATCAGGTGGGATTAAAGCGGCAAAACCCCATCTTTCCCCTTCACGACTATATACAATATCTCCGGATTCTAAACTACACCTTCTTATCCTTTTCTCGTATTCATCATTGTTGACAAGCTTCATCCGAGAAAAATCGATTGTTCCGCATCCTATATCCGCAGTTCTTATCACCGGAAAATCTCCTTCATCTGAGTAAACAGGAGTTTCATGCGGACAATCAATGATTTTATAAGCAACAAATTTTAATCTAGTAACTGCCCAATGCTCAGGCACCTGCCCTAACCGATCTACACCGGAATCTTTCATCTTAGCATTAGAGTCAAGCCCCTTCGTAACTGCTTGAGTAATCAACGTCTGTCGTTTTTCGCGCAGTAGTTCAATAAAGCGAGCTTTCTTTTCGATAAGTGTGTCTATACGGGCGGTCTCACGGTCAAGGATATTCGCTATGATTTGTTGCTCACTCAATGAAGGCAGACAAATATAACATCCACCAATTTCCTCAAATGTGATAGTTTGTCTGACTCCTGCTCCAAGAGTTTTCATATGTAAAATATCAAAACAGAAGAGCAAATATTTCAGAAAACGCTTGTCTGAATCTGTTATAGTATTTAAAACGATGTATGCAGGACTAACACAAACATCTATTTCAGAAAGTCCTGTTCGGAGACTTTTTAAATCGTAATTTAAATTGATTGGATTAATTAAAAACTCGCCGCGAAGAACTTCCTGGTAGGTTGCTCTGGTCTCTGTTGGTATACTTTCGCTATCCTTATATACAACATTTCCAAAACTAATAGCACCACATGGAAGAAATGGCGTGACTTTTCTCTTCTTCTCTGCCAAAAGGTATCTTAGCCTGATTATTGACCAATGTTCCGGCACCATTCCCAACCATGCTACCCCCGAATCCATATACGTTGGATAGGGCTTGTACAGTCTCATGCCGTCACCTCATTCAAAAGCGCTGCAATCTCGTCCTCTACCTGTTTTAGCTCGCTATCAATTTCCTCTAGGCCGCGCGTCAACTGGTATTGGTAGAAATAGCGGTTGAAGTTAATTTCATAGCCCACAATGCCGACCAGACCGTCTTTTTCGTCCTTTTTGCTTTCGTTAATCCAGGCGTCAGGCACATGAGGCAGCACTTCTCTAGCAAAGTAGTCGCGAATATCTTCGCTTAGCGGTACATTCTCATATTCCCGTAGGTCCGTATCAGCCATGACCGATCCATCAATATCAACTGCTGGCTGTGCATCAATACACTTTTCGCCAAAACAAGCCAGCACCGCTTTATGGGCTGCTTTACTCAGCTTTTTCACTTTAGCTGCCGCTAAGAAGTTTTTCACGTCATCATAAGAGCCCTGAACAGCCGCAAAAGAGTCAGCCTGATCACTGCCTTTAGTATCCCGGTAAGCTGTTAAGCGCTCTGGCGTTACAGAAAAACGTAACCGCAGCGGCCGCTCTACCGTAATTCGGCGGTAGCCAAAATCGGTCGTAGCGAAGGTTTTGCTAGTAGAAGTATTCTCAAATACTTCATGGTGACGGGCAATCTCTGCAATCTGCTCGTCAGACAGGAATTTCCGCTTACTGCCGAGAGACTTGCGCATGGGTGAATAAAGGGCGGTGGCATCAATAAGCTGCACCAGGCCCTTGCGCTGAGGCTCCTTATGGTTAGAAAGAATCCAAATATAAGTGCCGATACCGGTGTTATAGAACAAGTCTGTCGGCAGAGCTACAATGGCTTCCAACCAGTCCTGCTCCAATATCCAGCGCCGGATTTCCGATTCTCCTGAGCCAGCCCCGCCGTTAAACAATGGCGAGCCTGAAAGGACAATGCCGATGCGGCTCCCCCCCTGCTCTAACGGCTTTCGCTTTGATAAGAGATGCATTAAAAACAAGAGGGAGCCATCGCCTACACGCGGCAGACCCGGACCGAAACGTCCGGCATAGCCAAGCTGTTTCTGCTCGTTCTGCACTTCCTTTTGTACCTTTTCCCATTTCACGCCAAAAGGGGGATTGGCCAGGCAGTAGTCAAACCGCTCGCCCGGCAGCAGATCATTGGATAGTGTATTGCCCAGCTTAATATTTAGGGTGTCATATCCCTTGATTAGCTTGTCCGCCACCGAGATAGCGTACGTCTCGGGATTCAATTCCTGGGCATAGGGCACCATCCGAGCATTTCCATTCCACTCTGCCACTTGCTCGATAGCTGATGACAAAAAGCCGCCTGTTCCGGCAGCACAGTCATACACCGTACGCACTACACCTTCGCCGTTCAATGCCTCATGGTCAGGGGCGAAAACCAGGGTTGTAGCCAACCGTACCACATCACGAGGCGTAAAAAATTCTCCTGCCGTATCATTAGCCGACTCAGCAAATTTGCGAATTAAATGCTCAAAGACCAAGCCCATTTCGGCGTTACTTATGGTATCGGGATGGAGGTCTATGGAGGCGAATTTCTGGGTTACCAGGTATAGAAGGTTAGCTGTCTCTAGCTTGGCCAGCCAGCCGTCAAATGCAAAATGCTCAAATACCTGTCTTGCGTTGGGCGAGAACTTGGCTATATAATCTTCGAGATTAGCTCTGGTGCTGGTTGCGCCGACTGTAGCCAACGAGAAGCGAGATATATTGTAAAAAGTCGCCTGTGCCGCACCTGGTAAAATTAATTCAAAGTCAATGCCACTGTCTTTCATCATCTCATATTGTTCAAGCACTGCATCCCGAGTTGGCTCAAGCACGCATTCCAAGCGGCGCAACACTGTGAATGGCAAAATGATTCGGCCGAATTCGGACTGTTTAAAGTCACCCCTGAGTAAGTCAGCCACATTCCAAATAAAATCTGCTAAGTTTTGCTGTTTCATTTCCACGATCAATTACTCTCCTTAGTTATATCTTCTGCCGTACGGTGCCAATAAACATTTTCTGAACAAGGTATGATTTCTACACCACATGCGGTTTCCCTGCCCAGCAAATAAGTAAGAACCAAGTAAGAAGCTACCGCTTCACCCGTCCTTTATACTCCAAGTACCATAGCTCCCTACTATCTAGCATGAGGCTTCAAGTAGCGGCAAAACTGTTGATTGGAATTTCTCAAGCCCCTTCGGGGACATCTATCTCATTCAAAAGTGATGGAACCCTACTACTTAGCGATTTTAAGCATAATACAGTAGGACGGTTCTCCTGTATCTTTTTGCCGTTCTCGCTGAGCAAGGATATACGAGAACCGTTGTATCTACCGTTCTTAACTGACCAGTCCTACTCACTGATGGGCATGTCTGAGAGGTAAAGTAACCTTGACACAATTCCAAATCACACTTATTCTATAATTGCCGCACAACAAATGCCCCATGGAGGTTACCGTATTGCACCAAAGAATATGTTTCGGCCCTTACGACTTATTTTCGTTAAAGCACGACTTAGTTGTTACTCTGCAGCCACCGACAAACGAACCAGCGCAGCCGCTGACGAAAGAAACATTTAAGATAGCTACTCAATTTATTAAAGAATTTGGCGAAAAGGAACGGGGTCGCATATTACCGGAGCGTTTTGAGGACACGAAGGCAAAGTATGTGGCAATCTGGGCAAGATTCATAAGCACACATCAAGAATACTATCGCAAGCGAAAATATCTGCATGTCGCATATAATCCTGATAACGATACGTTTTCTGTTGTTATTCCCGATAGAGGACGCCCACCGAAACCTAACTCCGCCGATAAGAAGATCGATTTCCGTCTGGACACGGCAACAACTAATCAATTGGACAATTATTGTCGCATAAGTAATATCCAAAGATCACAAGCAATTAGAGAGGCTATTGAACTGTTTCTCGCTGACAAAGGCCGAAATAAATGATATTACCGCTTATTTAGCCACTTAAAACAAGCTACCAAATGCAGATCCTTCTCCATAACACCCAAAACCCCTGTATCCATGCTGGATGCAGGGGTTAACATTTTCTGCCTCACACTTAATATCCACGTTTTGCGCCGTTTTTACGAAACAGCCAGCTTAGGCCTTCCTCCACCGGAATACCTGGTGTTTTTTGCGATCTTGCAGATTAGTCGGAGGAAGCGCATAATCCTTCCGCTGCATGAGTTATTGATTGAATGGCATGAGTTATTGATTGAATGATTCCAATTTCTCTTAAAAGCACAAACAGCCTACCCATATAGGGCAGGCTGTTTTCCATATAGATTCACGCATAGCCCGAATGCTAAACTACATTAACTGCTATACGTGGTAATATTTCAAGAGACCAAGCGTGAACTAGATTGCGAGGTATGTGCCTCCAAGCGATTGAATGCAAAGTAATGGTATGATCCAACATAATCCACTTTATCCTGAGTATAGCTATATATTTCTGTCAGTCCCTTATCAACGACTTCCCTTTGAAGAAAGCTAATGCCGTCGCAATCGCACATTGTTGTATACGCTTTTAGATTATCTGATCGATATACTTTGTGTTTCTCATGCATTCTTGGATCATCTGTTGCCTTAGTAATGTAGTTTGCTAAGTTGTGACCTAAATTTCCATACTCTGTGTCAAGAATCTTAACATGAATAAAACCATGCGGCCATAAAGCTGACAGACATCCTTTTTTGCTTTTGATCACACCTTCCTTGATGAAAGGAGCCGCTTCCTCTGGATCCTTTGGAAGTTGTCTATTTATGATCGCATGAAGATGATAGCCACTTCGTTGATGCGGCTCTACTACAGCGATGTATTTTACTCCAGGAACTTTTCGTTGAAGTTCCTGTAAGAATCGGCGGAATGCTTTTAACGACTCATCTATTTCTTTTACAGTCTGAAATGTCAGCGTAATGAATGTATCCCCATCTGTAAAATTTTCATTGATTATCCTTCCAAGTTTTCTTGCTTTGCGGCGCGCTCTATATGCTTTCATGTTGCTGTTTCTTTCAATGGGGTCGTCTGATGCACACTTATCCTGCCTGCCTACGCTACGCCGGGGCTTCCCTGTGTGTAGAATATTGCGTTCATAGACCTGTACCTCAATATAAGGCCCAGCGACCACTACTTTGAAGTTTGATCCTACTGCATCAGCATAGAGCTTTTGGCAGGCTACTGAGAATGGAACAGTGGCCTGAACCTGGTTTTTCTTCATACAAACGACCCCTTACTGTTATAACTGCGTAGTATATCCTCAAGTATTAGACGCCGCAAAACTGTTCTAAAGTTGTAGGTTTCTAGTCGGCTTCGGCATCAATTTCACTTCTTCACAGATTGCTTTAACCATCTGTTCAAAAGGTGTTGGAACATATTTGCTTGCCTTCCGTGCCTTTAGTACATTTAAATCATCCTTCATTAGTTTGATTGCTTCATCAATCATGCCAGTTTCACTGAGAAACTGCGGACGTGTCACATTTCTTAACGTACATTCTTCCGCCAAATTAAGGCTGTGAACTTTCTCCAATATCGCGTCTAAGTGACGCCATCCGCGTTTTGTATTTACATCCCGTATGGCCGCGTAATCCTCTACTATCTTGCGTAGCTCTGCCTTCTTACTCAATTGCCTCATATCTAACCATCTCCTAATCACTTTCTTAAAACAGAAACATCAACCCCATATAAGTCGGCTAGCCGGAATAAAACTTCCCCTTTAACCTGGGTCTTTCCATTCTCATATCGCCAAACCGTACCTGGGTTCTTGCCGATCAAATCAGCAACTTTTCGAATAGTCAGCCCGCGCTTCCGTCGCAGATGCCTCAGCGCATCGAAATCAATCATGCTCATCGCTACACCTCCCTTCATTCCGTTCGTAAATACATTACGCAGCCTTATCTGTCATTTACACAATATGAATCCAAAAATGCATAATTATATCGATCTAATTACAATCACAGCTCCTAGAACCTATATGCTTGATGACTTGTCCGTCTGGGTATTCTTGCCCCCGGGGGTCGAGATAGCAAAAGGCCAATTTCCGCCGCACAATAAATGCGGTAGAAGTTGGCCTTTCGTTTTATTTCTGAACTTGAAAGGAGGTGAATCTAGTGAGCATCCATAAATACGGTAGCCGCTTTTGGACCGCTTAGGCTGACGGTAATCTTGTCTGCGTCACATTGTATAAAAAGGGGGCGATCAAAGTAGTTCGACGCTTATCTGGAATCCATTAGCGAACAGACCAAGGGAGTTACATTATATTTAATCGAACTCAGTAAAGGACACCGTCAAACGTTTGCCTTCTATGTTCAATCCGGCAGACTACCTATCACGGGAATCTGGCAGAGTGGAACAAGCAGCAAGGAAGACATTATTTGCCGCACATAAAATTACTAACAGAGCCTGGACGGCAGTGAATAGCGGCCATCTGCAGATCGACAGCTTATAACGCGAGCAATGGAAGCCAGTTGTGCAAATTCTTGCTCCGGCACTGCAGTACATCTGAATGTAGAATACATGAAATTATGCTACAGAATACTTTTAGTGTCGATCACAGCACAAAGTTATCCAAACAGCAGACTCGTGAATTGAACGATTAACTCATGAAGTAATTTTTTACAAATACGACATAATATGTTGACGTAATTTCAATCCTGTGTTAGAATACAATTGAATACTTATGATAAGTCAAGCGGCTTTGAGTAAATTTGCTCACTAGCAACTTGTTAATACACTTTCAGCTAAAAGGCGCCAATTGCGCATTGTCTAATCAAGTCATCGTCACTACGAATGATTTGATTGACCGTGTCCAATTGGTGCCTTCGTGTTTATTAACCTATTATGCTGAAGGAGCGGATATAATCGTGACTACTTTAAATGCAACAAAACTAACCGAATGCAATGGCACTCATTCAAAACCTCGTCGAATGAATAGAAATCTTGATTCTATGTCAGACATCCTGACAGCTCAGGATATCGCCGACTACTTACATATTTCCCGACGCCGAGTTTATGAATTGTTCCAATTCCACCCCTCTGATGGCGGAATCCCGAACTTCGACATCGGAAATTCCAAGAGAGTCGACAAGCATGACTTTATTGCTTGGATCGAAGCCCTAAAATTGCAAAAGCAAAATAAGAAATCGGCATAATGAATTTCACCTTATAATGGAGGAGTATATATGGCATATTTCCGCAAACGTGGTTCTACATGGTCTTATACCATAGATATTGGCAGAAAGCCGGATGGCAGAAGAGATCAAAAAACAGTAAGCGGCTTTAAAACAAAAAAGGATGCCCAGTTGGCATCTGCGGAGGTCTTACGAGAAGTTGAGGATGGCACCTATGTTAAAGAGCAAGATATAACGTTTGAACAATTTGTGAACGAGTGGCTGGAGCTATATGGTGACAACGTTAAAGAGAGTTCTGTTAGAGTTAGAAGGCATGAAAGCAATTGCCTGGTTGCGCTATTTGACGCAAACACAAAAATCAAGGACATTACTCCCCGCATATATCAGAAAGCTCTAACTGACCTTAAAAAAGATGGTTATGCCGAAAATACTCTTGCTGGTATCCACGGCACCGGCCGCATGATCTTCAAGAAAGCTGTCGAGCTGAAAATAAGAAAAGATGACCCTACACAATATGCTCGTATTCCACGTGTGCAGAAAACGGTCGAAGAACTAGAGCAAGAGACTGAAATCCCGAAGTATCTCGAAAAAGAGGAATTAGCTGTCTTACTCAGAACAGCTCGCGAAAAGGGCCTAGAAGGCGATTACGCAATCTTCCTGACTTTGGCCTATACTGGTATAAGGGTCGGTGAATTATGCGCCCTTAAATGGACTGATATCGATTCTGATGAAGAAACAATCACTATTACTAAGACGTACTACAACCCAAGCAACAACACTGTAAAATACAAGCTCCAGACACCTAAGACTGGCAGCTCAAAGCGCACGATTGAAGTGGACAAGCTTGTTATCCAAGAACTTGAGCGTCACCGTTTAAAACAAAATATTATAAGAATGAAACACCGCGAGACTTATCACGACAAGAACTTTATATTTACAAAAACAGAAGATAAATTTGGCTACCCTCACTATATCAAGTTTGTAGAGAATCGAATGGCAAGGCTCTTAAAACTGAGTGGGTTAAGCACAAACCTCACGCCCCACTCGTTACGGCATACACACACTTCCCTGCTGGCTGAGGCTGGTGTTGGGCTTGAGGAGATTATGGAGCGGCTTGGTCACTCTGATGATGAAATCACAAGAAAGGTTTACCTCCACGTCACAAGAACAAAGAAGAAAGAGGCAGCTCAAAAGTTTAGCGAACTAATGAGCTGCCTCTAAAAATATTCTTTATGTGGTCAAAATGTGAGCATTGGGCTTAACATCGAGCTTGGAATCCCAGATTTTCTGGGATCTCAGGCTCTTATTACATCATGCCGCCCATGCCACCCATGCCGCCCATACCGCCCATAGCGGCGGCTGCAGGGTTATCTTTTTCTGGCTTATCAGCTACTAGTGTTTCAGTAGTCAATACCATAGCTGAGATGCTGGCTGCGTTTTGCAGTGCGGAACGAGTTACTTTAGCAGGATCCACTATACCAGCAGCAATCATATCGATATACTCTTCAGTAAGAGCGTTAAAGCCGATACCCTTGCCAGATTTTTTAACATTTTCTACTACAACAGATCCCTCAAGACCTGCATTATTAGCGATTTGACGAACTGGCTCTTCAATAGCACGTCTAACTATTTGAACACCAGTCTTTTCATCACCGCTTGCAACCACACCGTCAAGAACAGGCAGAATATCGATGAAAGTAGTACCACCACCAGCTACGATGCCTTCTTCAACAGCAGCACGAGTTGCATTAAGTGCATCTTCAATGCGCAGTTTCTTTTCTTTAAGTTCAACTTCAGTAGCTGCACCAACTTGAATAACAGCTACACCGCCAGACAATTTAGCAAGGCGTTCTTGAAGTTTTTCTTTATCAAAATCAGAAGTTGTTTCTTCGATTTGAGCTTTAATTTGGGCTACACGTGCTTTAATATCGTCAGCTTGGCCAGCACCGTCTACAACAGTAGTTTCTTCTTTAGATACGCGAATCTGACGAGCGCGTCCAAGATCTGTTAATTGAACGCTGTCAAGTTTACGTCCAAGTTCTTCAGTGATGACACTACCGCCTGTAAGGATGGCGATATCTTCAAGCATAGCTTTACGACGGTCACCGAAGCCAGGAGCTTTTACTGCAACAGCGCGGAAGGTACCACGAAGTTTATTAACAACTAAAGTAGCAAGAGCTTCGCCTTCAACGTCTTCAGCAATAATTAGTAATTCTTTGCCTTGTTGAACAACTTTTTCAAGTACAGGAAGCATATCAGCAATTGCGCCAATTTTGCGATCTGTGATAAGGATATAAGGATCGTTTAAAACAGCTTCCATTTTATCTGTATCTGTTACCATGTAAGGGGATATATAGCCGCGGTCGAATTGCATACCTTCAACAACATCAAGACTAGTTCCCATACCTTTGGATTCTTCTACAGTGATAACGCCATCTTTGCCAACCTTTTCCATAGCCTCAGCAATTAATTGGCCAATCTCTTCGTCAGCTGCTGAAATGGAAGCAACTTGAGCAATAGCATCTTTCGTTTCAACTTTTTTAGCGTTCTTTTTAATTTCTTCTACAAGAGCTACTACAGCTTTCTCGATACCCTTTTTAATAATCATAGGGTTTGCGCCTGCTGCTACATTGCGCATTCCTTCACGGATCATAGCTTGTGCTAGTAAAGTAGCAGTTGTAGTACCGTCACCTGCAACATCATTTGTTTTTGTTGCAACTTCTTTAACAAGCTGCGCTCCCATGTTTTCAAACGGATCTTCTAATTCGATGTCACGAGCAATAGTAACACCATCATTAGTAATAGTTGGAGCACCAAATTTTTTATCTAAAACAACGTTACGGCCCTTAGGACCAAGAGTAACTTTAACAGCATTAGCAAGCGCATTTACGCCTTTCTCGAGTGCACGACGTGCGTCTTCATCAAACAAAATTTGTTTAGCCATTATATGTAATCCTCCCTTATTTGAATAGTATATTTATTACTCTACTATTGCCAGAATATCTCTTTCGCTTACAATGAGGTATTCTTGACCTTCAACTTTAACTTCGGTACCAGCGTATTTAGAGAAAATAATTTTATCTCCCTCTTTAACATCAAGGGCTACACGTTGACCGTTGTCGAGTAATTTACCAGTACCAACAGCTACAACCTGACCTTCTTGGGGTTTTTCCTTAGCAGTATCAGGTAAAACGATACCACTCTTTGTTTTTAATTCCCCTTCTAAAACTTTAATGACCACTCTGTCGCCTAATGGCTTAATCATTGAAGTAACCTCCCTTTATGATGTCTTATATTATTAGTTTATTTGTTAGCACTCACCAATCGCGAGTGCTAATTCCATAAATTATCATAATATAATTCATTGCCAAAAATCAAGAGCAATAAACGGAAAAATAAGGCTTATGCTAATTTTTTTTTAAAATTAACACTTGAATTCGCTTTATTATTACGAATTTCTTTAATTTAGTCAGTTTTTTAGCTTTTACATTTTACATTGACTGGCCCATATAAAGTGAGATCTTAATTTAGGCGGAGTTTGATAGAACTTATCCCAATAAGAAGTTATTCTTCTTATTGGGGCAAAAAAAGAATTAGCCTGAACTGCTATGCTTAATTAATTTAAACCTAACAGTTCAGGCTAATTGCTATTTTTCCTTCTTCTTGGTAACAGAGTCAACTATCGCTTGAGCTACATCTCTAATAGACTTTCTCTTACTCATACTATATTGCTGAATACGACGGTATGCTTCAGTTTCATTTAGATTATACGCATCCATCAGTATCCCTTTAGCTCGGTCAAGGATTTTGCGAGTTTCAAGAGAGTTTTTTACATCTTCCAACTCTTGCTCTAATTCAGCAAATTCCTGAAACCGTGATAATGCGATTTCAATAGCAGGAAAAAGATTTGTTTCTTTGACCGGTTTTACTAAATACGCTAAGACACCGGAATCTTTCGCTTTTTCAACAATTTCTTTTTGGCTGAAAGCTGTTAGCAGAAGTACTGGCGAAATTTTTTCGTTAGAAATAGCTTTAGCAGCTGTAATGCCATCCATTTCAGGCATTTTAATATCCATAATAACCAAATCAGGACGATACTTGCGCGTTAGTTCAATAGCCTTCAGCCCGTCAGTAGCCTCGCCGACAACAATATGACCGGCTTCTTCAAGTATCTCTTTTAAATCCATTCTAATTATTGATTCATTATCAGCAATAACTACACGCAATTGTTGCATTTTTATCTTCCTCCCTCAATGGTTCTAGGAATTGCGATACGCGCGTGCGTACCCTTATCAGCATACAATTCAAAAGTGCCGCCTAAGTCATCCTCAATTAAAGTTCTTACAATTTGAAGCCCCAAACTTTTGGACGCCTGTGAGTTAAAATCTTCTGGCAGTCCAATACCATTATCGTATATTTCGATACGATAAGTGTCTGGATTCGTGCTTATATCCACACCAATGAGACCTTCCGGCCTGCCAATAAAACCGTGTTCTATTGAATTTTGGATAAGCTCATTAATCACTAAGGCTAAGCTGCTTGCTTGCTCCGACGGCAGTATTACCGTTTCGCCATTGAAGACGGTTTGTAAGTTAAAGTCTGGCTCTAACATGTTTTGGATAACTAGATCCAGGATATTTTTCGCAACTTCAGCAACATCTATTATCTCAGCATCCTGCTGTGATAAAAATTCATGAACCACTGAAATACTCAAAATTCGGTTAACACTCTCACGCAGTGCCGCCTTAACTTCAGTAGACTTAGTCCGCCTAGCCTGAAGCCTCAGTAAACTGGCAATCGTCTGAAGATTATTTTTGACTCTATGGTGAATCTCTTGGATTACCGCGGATTTTATTAGTAACTCTTTTTCCTTTTTTTTGAGTTCAGTTACGTCTGAAACAACAATTACAGTGCGTAAGACCTGCCCTCCCTGAATGATCGGAATGGTTCGCTGGACTAAGATTAAATTGCCTGCCTCCAATTCGCTCTCATAGGGCATTTGACTAGAAGTTGTTTTTTTAGTATAGCGCATATTTATCTGCTTATCGTAAATATAGCGACCAACTAACCGTCCAACTCCCAATATCTTATAAATACTGCTTGAAGCACCGTTTGCAAAAATTATTTTACCACGGTCATCCGTTATTATAATGCCATCACTTGCCGAAAGTGCGCGATGAAGTTTTCCATCAAAAGGTGATCTTGCATTAATAAGAAGTTTATAGGCAGTATCAAGCAGAATATTATATCCTTCAGTACGAATCTCTTCATGACTTGTTTCAAAACTAACTACTGCAATAATGTTACCATCATAATCCCTTATCGGGTAGGTCTGCATCTCCATCAACATTCCGAGTGCCCATTCTCTCTGACCGCAGATAGGCTGTCCTGTAGACATAGTACGCCAAATTAATGGCTCCTCAGTTGAATAAACAGTAGTTCCAAGCAAATTGGGTTTATATTGGCTAAAGCTTGTATTCGGTCTAAACTGGGCAGCAATAACCAATAAATTTTCATCGGTAGCCTTAGTATAAATAGTTAATTGAGCGTGTGCTAAATCGCACACTAAAGGAAAGATACCGCTGAGTTTATCCAGTATTTCAATTTGCGCAATGGTTAATACAGTTATCTTACGGCATACATCTCCAATAACTCCCATTTTCCTATCCATCCTCCAGGCATATTACTAAATTAATTTTTATTCAACCTTTAGTCACAAAATTCCTTTTCGCGTAAACTTTTTTTATTTAATAAAAGTCAATATCACTTTTAGATTTATCCACAATATCCACAAAGTTATACACATTCACTACACTTATTAATGGCCCTATTTTCTACTTATCCACAGTATCCACAAATTATAATTCGACACTTTTCCACAGTTATTGCCCTATTTTGAGCGAAGGTACTGCATTTAGATATAAATCTGCAATTTTGCCACCTTGGTATTGATAATACGCCCTGCACGCTATCATTGCCGCATTATCGGTACATAATATTGGGCTTGGATAATATAGCTTAATGCCGCTTGCCGTACAATCGCTTTCCAATCTATTTTTAAGCATACTATTTGCAGCAACACCACCTGCTAAGACAAGCTTATTTACATTATAATGCTCGGCTGCTTGCAGAGCTTTCGAAACCAAAACGTCTACTACTGCAGTTTGAAAACTCGCAGCAACATCAGCTTGATTGATCTGTTCCCCGCGCTGTGCCGCGCTATTTAGATAGTTTAGAACTGCTGATTTAAGCCCGCTAAAACTGAACTCAAAGCTGCCTTTTTCACTCAAGGCTCGCGGAAAGCTAATAGCAGAAGGATTACCTTGCGCAGCCAACTGATCAATATATGGTCCTCCTGGGTAAGGTAACCCCATTACTCGGGCAACTTTATCAAAAGCTTCACCAGCCGCATCATCGCGAGTCTGACCAACTAGTTCAAAATTGTTATAGTCTTTAACATAAACTAGTGATGTATGTCCACCTGAAACTACAAGAGCCATAAATGGCGGCTCTAGCTCACTGTGCGACAAAAAATTAGCAAAAATATGCCCTTCTAGATGGTTGACTCCAATTAACGGAATATCAGACGCAAACGAAAGAGCCTTTGCCGCGGCAACGCCAACTAATAAAGCCCCAACTAAACCTGGTCCGTAGGTTACTCCAATTGCCGTAATGTCCTTTAATGACACTTCAGCTTGCCTTAAAGCTTCATCTACAACAGGTATAACATTTTCAATATGCTTACGTGATGCTATTTCAGGAACAACGCCACCAAATTTTTGGTGCACCGGAATTTGAGAAGATATAATGTTTGATAATACTTTTCGCCCATTAAGAACAACCGCTGCTGAAGTTTCATCACAACTTGTCTCTAATGCTAATGTATAATAATTGCTATTGA
The DNA here is from genome assembly GCF_036763085.1 of Dendrosporobacter sp. 1207_IL3150. NCBI lineage: Bacteria > Bacillati > Bacillota > Negativicutes > Selenomonadales > Sporomusaceae > Dendrosporobacter > Dendrosporobacter sp. 1207_IL3150. The sequence continues at coordinate 128,344 of NZ_JBAIYU010000031.1, read as the reverse complement.
TTTGGTTTAATGAACTATTCAAGGCAGATGCCTCCATCTTTTTGCTATTTAATTACACGTATTATTAAAACTGAAAATACACAAATTACAGATAGAGTGATAATAAATCACTCGAAAGGAGGGATTCAAATGGCAAGATCAAATAGACCTGTAAATCCTGCCAGTGAAAACGCTCTAGATCGAATGAAATTCGAAGTAGCATCAGAACTAGGAATTGCGGAACATGTTCGTTCATCAGGATGGTCTACAATGACTTCCGCAGACTGCGGTCGTGTAGGTGGCCAAATGGTTCGCCGGATGATTGAGCAGTACGAATCAACACTGAAATAACCGATTGGGCGGCATTGCCGCCCATAAACTTTTGTGTAGCACATTTGTGCCATAGTGCATATTCTATAAAAACCAATCACCCTTTGACCGCGAAAGCGGTCTTTTTTTTACGCAGGTTACCAATTATATACCATCAAAATTCCGCCCACATAATAAGCGCATCTTCTTTCGTATCAGTATAATACTGCTTTCTAATACCACGTTTTTCAAAACCTAGCTTCTCATACAAACACTGCGCAGCATTGTTAGATACCCTAACTTCCAAGGTCATACTGGCTGCGCCATGCAGCTTAGCCTTCTGTATCATTTCAAGCAGAAGTTTCTCGCCCAAGCCACTTCTGCGGTACTGAGGGATAATAGCTATATTTGTAATATGCGCCTCATCTAAAATCAGCCACATTCCGGCGTACCCTATTACTTGCCTATTATCTTCAAGCACAAGATAATAGGCGAGCTTATTAGTTATTTCCGATTCAAACGCGTCTTGCGACCAAGGCGTAGAAAAAGAAAGAACCTCAACAGCCAAAACATCCTCAATATCTTCCGCTAACATCGGTCGAATAATTATTTCATTCATCCACAAACTCCATTGCGTCGTTCCCACAATTCTTCAGCTTCAGACCTTCTTATATATAACGGTTCTAATGTCATTACGTCATTCTTTAATTCGGAATTTAGCATTTTATGACCAAGAACAGCTACACTTGCTGCTCTTGGAATTATTAAATGAGCAGGTGCTAGAAGTATATTATCTCCATATGAAATAATGTGTTCTTTTTTCATTACTGCAGCCTCACCCATAACCATTACAGGTTTATTTAAAACTGTCAGTTTCTCAAGCACTTCGTCAAACATACCGACTTGGGCAGGCTGAAGCTCGCGAAGTTCTCCACTTTCCCATCGATATAACGCCGTATAAACGTTATTTTTCTGCGCATCAAGCATAGGCGCCAAATAAACTTCCGGCACTGGACAATTATAAGCAAGCGCTGTTAACGTTGGCACACCGACAAGCGGAATATTAAGAGCATACGCTATTGCTTTTGCCGTAGCTAAACCTATTCTTAGTCCTGTAAAAGAGCCTGGCCCAATACTGACTGCTATTGCTTTTAAATCACTCTTATTTAGTTTCGCAGCAGACAAAATCTGTGATATATGAGGCATTAGCAATTCTGAATGAGTTAATTTAGTTTGAATTGTTAACTCAGCCACCAGTGTATCCTGTGTAGCTAAAGCTACGCTAGACACAAGGGTGGCCGTATCTAAAGCAAGAATTGGCAACAGTTTTCAACTCCTCGCAAACCTGTTGATACTTAACACCATTTGATTTAACTTCAATAAGTCTTTCAGTAGTTATATCACCAGGTTTTATTTCGATCCACAAATGCTCTTGAGGCATTTCCTCAATGAATTTATCCGGCCATTCAATAATGGTCAGACCGCCGCAATTAATATATTCATAAAAACCAATATCAAATAACTCTTCAGTCCTGTCTAATCGATATAGATCAAAATGATAAATAGTCAACTTGGCGTTATAAATATTTAAAATACTAAAAGTAGGGCTTGTAACATCATCAGTCGCCTTAAGTTCAGCAGCTATTCCCTGGACTAAAAGTGTCTTACCAGCTCCTAAGTCGCCTTTAAGACAAATTTTAAAGCCATCTGAAGTATGTTTTGCAATTTGTCTGCCAAAATCAAAAGTCTCTTCTGGCGAACAAGTTTTAAATATAAACATCGAAACACCTTCTATTTAAAATGATTGTATCCTCTAGCCTCTAATTGTACAACTTTTCCAGAGGATTCGACAAGCTCAACTTTAGCTGATCCATCAATAACATCCCCAATAATTGTTAAAGTCTCACCTATCTCTTCTAAAGGTAACAAACTGTATTTATCTGGATCAATTGTGAAGATCAACTGGTAATCTTCACCCCCGTATAAAGCATAATCTAACTCTGGGCGCTTTAGAAAGCCTGCAGCTTGATATACTTCTGTCGCTATTGGGATCTTTTGAGAAAACAGTCTAAGGCCAACATTGCTAGCTTTAGCTATTTCATTTGCCTCACTTGCTAATCCGTCGCTTATATCATCCATGCTGTTAGAATATGCTGCTATAACTCTTCCAGCGCATACCTGAGGCTTCGGAGTGAGATGGCTAGTTACTAATGGCCAAGCAAAATCAAGTTCTTCCCAGTTACCCTTTGTAAGTAGGTCCAACCCAGCTGCAGAATTTCCAAGCATACCTGTAACAACAACAAAATCACCAGGCCTAGCGCCAGATCGTCTTTGTAATTGAGCTGGTTCAACTTCACCTATTACTGCAACATTTATAACAAGACCATTTTTGCTGGCTACAGTGTCCCCGCCAACTATATTTACTTTAAATTGCCGGCATATCTCTTTCATACCTTTATATAAATTCAAAACAAAATCCGCTGATATCGTATTGGGGATTGCTATTGATATAACTAAATGCTTTGGAGCCCCCCCCATAGCGGCAATATCGCTTAAATTAACAGCAATAGCCTTGTAACCAAGTTGATAGGGTGTTGTCGTGTTTAAGTCAAAATGAACGTTTTCTACCAGCATATCGGTTGATAATAATTGTAACTGACGCGGAGTCGGCAGCAAAACTGCAGCATCATCCCCAATACCAAGAATAACAGAAGCTGGATCGATAATCGTGTTCTCTTTTAGTAGGTCAATAAGACCGAATTCGCCTAATTGTTTTAGTTCCATTAATACCACCCAATTCATGTACGTGTTCCACAAGCTTTACGTAATTTCTTTTCTTGCTTATACTAGTATTTCCTGCATTCGTAGTATGCCACACATCGAAAAAAATAAAAGCAGCCACTAGTTTTCACTAGGGCTGCGTAACCATTTAGCATTGTTCGATTGGTTTACCTAAATATTCACCAACAATTTTCATCGCACAATAATTACCGCACATTGAGCAGGCTTCTGCTCCACCTGGATTTCGTTCTTGCCGATAACGCGCTGCTTTTTCTGGATCAATAGCTAATTCGATTTGCTTATCCCAATCTAGAGCTTTACGGGCTTTAGCCATTTTTAAATCCCATTCGCGAGCTCCTTTGACTCCTTTTACAATATCAGCAGCATGAGCGGCAATCCTAGACGCCATGATACCCTCGCGAACATCATCAACTGTCGGTAACCCTAGATGTTCAGCTGGTGTTACATAGCAGAGGAAATCAGCACCTGCGGCTGCTGCAAGCGTGCCTCCTATTGCAGATGTGATATGATCATAACCTGGTGCAACGTCAGTAACCAGCGGTCCTAAAACATAGAAAGGAGCGCCTTTGCATATTTGTTTTTGTAATTTAATATTAGCTTCGATTTGGTCGTAAGGAACATGACCAGGGCCTTCGACTAAAACTTGAACACCTTTAGCCCATGCTCGATCTACTAATTCCCCTAAAACCAAAAGTTCTTGTAATTGAGCACGATCGGTAGCATCAGCTAGGCACCCTGGTCTTAGACCATCCCCTAAGCTTATTGTTGAATCATAGCGAGCACATATGTCGAGAATTTCATCATAACGCTCATATAGTGGGTTTTCTTTACCATTATGCAGCATCCAGCCAGTTATAAAGGAACCGCCACGGCTTACTACGTCGGTTACTCTACCCTGTTGACGCAGGCGAGCAATAACACCTTGTGTTACACCACAATGAATGGTCATGAAATCAGCACCGTCTTTAGCTTGCTGCTCGATTGCATGAAGCATATCGTCACCTGTCATATCAATAACAGAGCCACGTGATTTAATAGCTTCTACTGTAGCTTGATAAATAGGCACAGTACCGACAATGATAGTCGATTTTTCAATAATTGCCCGACGTGAAATATCAATATTATCACCGGTACTTAGATCCATAACTGCATCTGCACCAGCTTTAATAGCAACTTCTAATTTAGCTAGTTCTGGCTCAATATCAGGAAAGGCACTTGAGGTGCCGATATTAGCATTTACTTTAGTCGAAAGTCCTAGACCTACGCCTCTAGGCTGTAGTGAGGTATGGTTTACATTGGCACAGATAGCTATTGTGCCTTCTGCAACTCTTTCCCTTATAACCTCAACGTTTATACCTTCTTTTTCTGCCACAATCTGCATCGCATCAGTGATTTTTCCTTGTCGTGCAAGCTGCATTTGAGTTGCCATAAAAAAGTCCCCCCTAATTAATCTGCGATTTACTACTGATAAAGAAAACACGGCTTGCGTCTAGCCTTAGCAACAGCGCAAGGCGATACTTACCATTTATCCTGCTTTTAAGAAAACTATGCTTCTGTTAGGATAAAATAAGAGCCGCTTAACCAAGAATGGCTAAACGGCTGTTAATATTTACAGTCTTTTCGGCCACTTCCCTACGCTGGTATTAGCCAGTAATCAGGTTCTAAGGGTCGGCCAAGCGGCCTCTCAGCTATATGCTCCCCTAGTGGAATGTATAATATGAATTTACTCTTTATCATTACCATTTTAGCAAATTGCCTATGGTAATACAATCATTTTTTAATAATATTTTCTGATCTACCGAGCGGTTCACTTGTATCTAGATGCCCGTTAATTGTATCTACTTTTTTGCCATCAACTAATATTTGAACCTTCTGAATATCAGGGAACTCAGTAAGAGTGTTTACTATCGCTCCCACTAATAGAATTTCTCCCGCTGAGCCGCCACTGCTGTTTTTTATGAGTTTATCATTAAAATCAACATATGCGGTATGGTCTTTTATTCTTATACTGCGCAATTTAGTTCCCGCAGGAATAGCGGAAACCAGTTCTGCCTGCTTAGTTCCACTGATTAAAAGCTCAACAGCAGTTTTTGCAGGATGATCATTATTGGGAACTATATGCGCCTCAGCTACTAAATTCGAAGCATCTTTCGTGGCATGATAAACTGTTATCTTCATCATATTCTGAGCCGGAACTGCCGAATTTTTATCTGCTTGTCCAGAATTATCATTCGCAGCCGGCGGGACATTTGGAGAAGGCTGATTACTTTCACTGCAGCCAGTAATTAGCATAGCTATCAAAAGGAGCAGCAGTAATAAATAGTTTTGTCTTAGTTTCATTACTTGGCACCCCCTCTGCTAGCAGCCTGACGGAAGAAATTATTTATTCCATCAACAATACCCTCGGCAATTTCCTGCTGAAACGTAGGAGAGCCTAATAGTTTTTCCTCTTCTGGATTAGATATAAATGCCAACTCGAGTAATGCTGCTGGCATTAAAGTACGTTTAACTACATAAAAATTTGCTGTCTGAATACCGCGATCTGCTAAACCGCCGGCCTCAATAAGGCTAGTTTGGATATTTTGTGCCAGCATTTTATCATATCTTGATTTCTGATAATAATGCGTAGAGGTGCCACCAACGCTCCTATTAGCAAATGCATTGGCATGAATACTCAAAAACAGATCAGCTTTTATGCTGTTTGCCACTTTTGTACGTGCGCTAAGTTCCTCCACTGCAGTAGCAGCAGCCCCAAATACATCACGGTCATCCTGTCTTGTCATAATAACTTTAGCGCCGGCTTTCTCTAATAAAGCCTTAACTTTTATTGCTACAGGCAGCGTAACTTCTTTTTCCTTAAGCTTATTTAAGCCTATAGCCCCTGGGTCACTTCCTCCGTGACCAGGATCTAGGACGATTACCTTACCTTTAAGTCCGGGTTTAAAATTAAACTCGATAGGAGGAATTGGCTTATTAATATCAACTACTACCCTAAAAGGCCTATTAGCTTTCGGATCGCTAGGCAACGTAAACACCTTATATTCGCTGTCCTCAAGCATTGCCGGAAGGTTAATCATTATTTTACTGCTTTCAGCATTTATTGCCGAAAACTTCACCTCATTGGCTATCTTACCGTCTAAAGTCATAGCATCTTTAAAGTCCCCTAAAGATGCACCTTTAAAATTAACTGTAAGGCAAGGATCAGGTGTTGCACTCATACTAGCTGTAGCCTGAACTTGTCCTGAAATATCGAATACTAAACGAAGTTTTTGAGAACCAGTAAGGGCATCATTCGAAAGTGCATAATTGACCTTTGTTATTTCATTTTTCTTAGCTGATAAGTCTGCAGCAGGCTTCGCCTCTATATTTACAGGAGGTTTAGTTAATGCGGTTGGCTTATTGATATCAATTACTACTCTAAAAGGTCTTTTCGCTTCTTCATTACTTGGTAAGGTAAAGACACGATAATCACTTTCGGCAATCATCGAAGGTAAGTTTACAATCAGCTGGCTGTTTGAATCATCTAACCGTTTGATATTTGCTGAATCTGCTATATTTCCATCTAGTTTAAATTCCTCTTGCAAACTACCAACTGATGCACCCTTCACATTTACTATTAGAGTGTTAGTATTTCCGATAATTGAAGAAGCTTGTACCGGCCCTGATACATCAATAACTAACCGAAGCATTTGGGCCTTTGTAGTTTGATCAGTATGTATAGCGTAGTTAAACTTAGTCATTTCAAGTCTATTTCCAAGACTAGACTGAAATTGGCCATTACTATCTACATTTATAGGAATCGATACCGCGGGTTTGCCATCAGGAATTAACTCAGGCAGACCTGCCAATGCTATCTGTGGAATCATTAGGAAAACTAATAAAAGTAAAGTAACTATCCTAGTACTTATACGCCAACACCTCCTATTGCTTATTTTAATATTTTTTATACGATAAGAAAGTATAACTTTCTTACTGCATAAGGGGTGGAGCATCGATTTTTGCCTTCGCAGAGCTCGACACAGGCCGTGTTTTCTTTATGACTTAAATTTATCTTTTTCGTGTCAAACAGCCAAATTCCTGCAGGACTTAAGTTGGAAATTCTTGAGAATATTTCGACAAACTAACTAGATTTTTCTAATATTGGTTAAATCTTTGAGCAGATCCTCAGCCTCTTTCTTGGCCTCAGCAGTAGCTTCTACATCTATATCAATATTAATTTTTATAAAGTCGCCCTCTTTTGCTTTTTCTGGCAAAAAGCTCTTTGGCCAACTCACTATTACTTCTTCTTCCCCTACTAATAATACAGCTTTTTTTTGTTCAAATCGGTCAATAACTGCTGTAGTTTTCATTTATTATTTCTCCTTCGTAATATTATAGCTCTGACCATCGGTTACTATAGTTATAGTGCCCGCCAAGTCAGTTTGCAAAATCTGCGACTTTAGTTCTTTATATCGTTTCAAAACTTTGGCATGTGGATGATGGTAGTCATTATTAGCACCCAGCGAGATAGTTATTACTTCTGGCGATACAGCGCGCAAAAAAGCCATAGAAGAGGATGTTTCACTACCATGGTGTGGACTTTTTAGTATTGTGGCTTTTAACTTTGGAGAGTAGTTTTTTATCAATTTAGCCTCTGCCTCTTTTTCAATATCCCCGGTGAATAGCATAGAAACCTTACCGAAAGCAACTTTACCTACAATACTGTTGTTATTTAGCTCAGATTCCTCAATGAACGGCTTTTCTGGAGCTAATACATTAAATGTTACTCCGCCGCCAAAATCAATGTTCTCCCCGCCTGTAACGACCTTGAAAGGTATATTCTTCTTTTTTATATCTGTTAAATATTGACGATAAACTTTGGTTGTTGTAGTTATGCCACTGTCATAGACCTGCTTTACGTCAAAGTTGTCTAAAACTGCATCCATACCGCCCAAATGATCGGCATGAGGATGTGTAATAATTACTTTATCAATTACTTTGATATCTTGCTTTTTTAGAAAAGAAACCAATTTATCCCGCTCGGATATATCACCCGTATCTATAAGAATAGTTTGTTCGGCAGTTCTTAGCAGTGCAGCATCACCTTGACCAATATCAATAACCTTAATCATTAGCTGATTTGGACGTGGTTTTTCTAGTTCTGTACTCTGACTAACGTTACCGCACCCAATCAAAAATATTATTGCCAGCATCATAATTATAGTAGCAAGGCTGATCTTTTTATTTAAACTATTCATTTTTCTCCTCCAATTGAAACAGATTTAGATTATATTCGCCTTAGGATGTACTTGGGCGAAATTAGAAACTACTCACTCTCTATTCTATCAAAATTTAATTATTATACAATTCTAAACAAAAACAAGGAGTTCCGAGTCTATAACAAAGTTGAAGTAACCGTCGCAGTTATCCTGTTTTTGAGAAATTTCAGCTTTCTGCCAGAATAAAAAAAATAGGCAGTTATTCTGCCTATGAAGTAATAAATTAAATTTGTATTAAACCTAAGCTAATTTTAATAGCTTCGTCGACTTTAGTCATAACGTCATCATTAAGGTGCGTAACCTTCTCTTTAAGCCGTCGCTTATCGATCGTACGCATTTGTTCAAACAGAATAACTGAGTCCTTCTCTAAGTTGCATTCTTTAGCATTGATTTCTACATGAGTTGGCAGTTTCGCCTTAGAAATTTGCGATGTTATGGCTGCAACAATAACAGTAGGACTATATTTATTGCCTACATCGTTCTGAACGACCAAAACAGGCCTAAGACCGCCCTGCTCTGACCCAACAACCGGACTTAGGTTGGCATAATAAATGTCCCCGCGTTTAACCACCATTTGTTATTCACGCTCCGCCAGGAAGCTGGGCATCTCAATAAAGTCTGCATCAGCATGCAATCCTTCTTCCGCTAATGCCAGATTGATAATGGCCATCTCCTGATATCCTTTTCTCATGTTATCCCGTATTGCTTTACGTCTGCGATCTTCAATATATACACGCATCGCATCTCGCACAAATTGGCTGCGGCTAAGCTTCTCCATGGCAATAATACCATCTACTTCCTGCAACAAGCTATTTGGGATAGAAATCATAATCCTTTTTAACCCTGCCACGCCTTCACCCCCGCAGATTGCACACACACACTCTCTCTAATAAAAATTATATGTTTTTTATATATTAATGTCAAACTTTTTTATATATAATAGTATATCACTCTTCTACAGCTCCATGTAGCGCCGAAGGTATAGAATTTATTATATCACCTGCTAATAACCCAATCATACCCGATTTAGCAGCAATATCACCCGCCAAACCGTGTATATATACACCAATAATTGCAGCTGTATGACTATCTAAACCTTGGGCGACCATAGCGCTTATTATGCCTGTCAATACGTCCCCAGTTCCACCTGTTGCCATACCGGCATTACCGCTAATATTAATATATACCTCTCCATCAGGAAATGCCACTATACTCCGGGCGCCTTTAAGTACAACAATACTTCCAAAAAGTTCTGCAGCCTGCCTAGCTACATATATACGATCTTGATTCACTTCATCTGGCGATAATCCTATAAGTCGAGACATTTCACCTGGATGAGGTGTTATCACTGGTAATGCACTGGCCTTAGTTAATATGTCGCCACATGAAGCAATTGCAGTTATTGCATCAGCATCAATAATAAGAGGTATATCCGATTGTAAAATTATCTCTTGAACAAGCGTCTTAGTCTCTTCATGCGTTCCTAATCCAGGCCCGATTGCTAGTACGTCACACTTCTTAGCAATCTCTAATATACTTTCTAAAGCCTCTTTGCCGATTGAGCCATTGCCTAAATCCGGCAGAGGTACAGTCATAACTTCCGTTAACTTTGTTTCTAATATATCATGCAGAGTTTCTGCAACTGCTAAAGTTACTAATCCAGCACCCGATCTTAATGCTGCTGTGGAAGTAAGAACTGCAGCTCCAGTAAGTCCCTTCGAACCAGCGAGCACTAAAACCTTCCCGCAATTACCTTTATGAGCATCTGGTAGTCTTTTTATCATCTTGGCTCGCACATCACTAACAGTAATAAGGTTCTGCCTAATATTAACATCTGTCAGTAAGCAGTTTGGTATACCAATGTCTGATACTAAGATTTCACCAGCGAACGAAGCCCCAGGATATAGGAGTAAACCCGGTTTTGGAAGTCCGAAAGTCATAGTGTAACTAGCTTTAACAGCGGATGTAGCTATTTGACCTGTATCAGCGTTGACACCAGATGGTATATCAACAGCTACTACTGGCTTATGGGCTTCATTTATGATACCAATTGTTTTTTTCATACTCGAACTTAATTCGCCTTTGTAACCTAGACCAAGTAAAGAGTCAACTAAACAGTCAGCAAATGCACTGGCAATTTTCATTTTATCCCAGTCTCTTTCATTAGCGACTTCGACAATATCAATTCCCATTTTACATAAAATATCATAATTTATTTTAGCTGCCCCTTGCAGTTCATTTATACCGCCAAGTAGGAAAACTTTCACCTTTGCACCTTGATTACTTAAGTGCCTAGAAGCAACTAAACCGTCTCCACCATTATTGCCCTTCCCCACGAAAACGCAAATTTTCTTATTTGCTAGTGAACCTATCATAGTTTCAATAGTCTTAACTACTTCTACTCCGGCGTTTTCCATTAAAACAATTTCTGGAATTCCAAATTCATTTATTGCTTTATGATCAATCTCCCGCATTTCAGAAGCTGTAGCTATCTTCATTTTTTTCCTCCCCAAAGTATTACATTTGCCGCAGCATATAGACGTGCATGAGTTAAGGTGATATGTATATCTGAAACCTCTAGTAAAGCTGCATACTCACTAAAAAAACCTGTAAGCGACACCTTAGGGCACCCTTTGTCATTTGGTAAAATTTCAATATCCAACAATTCACCGCCGACAAGACCAGTGCCAAAAGCCTTTAAGATGGCTTCCTTGCCAGCGAAACGAGCCGCATAAGAGGCTGCACGCTGGATACCCCTGCTGTTACAGTACTCCTGTTCCTTAACGGTAAAAACCCTTTTAACAAACTTGTCCCTCTGTATAGCCTTTTCTATTCTATCAATTTCAATGATATCTATTCCTGTACCAATTATCACATTACCACCTCAAAATTAAACATTACTGTTGATTTGAGCTATGACATATTAAAACCAAAGAGTCTAAGTGACTCTTTGGTTTTAGGTCGAACCTAATTATCAGCATCTGTTGATAAACGAAACCGAACAAATACTGTCGTTCCAAACTCACAGGATTCATATTCTATATTAGCATCATGCCGGGCTGCTACGCTATAACAAACTGCAACCCCCAAGCCTGTTCCTTGTTCTTTTGTAGTAAAAAATGGGGTTCCAACTTTATCTAACAACTCAGGCTTCATACCTATTCCCTGATCTTGTACTGCTAGTATAACAGTTTTGTTTTCTATATATGTTTTTATCTCCAAAATACCGCCTGTACTCATAGCTTCCAAGCCATTTAATGCCAAGTTCAAAACAAGCTGACGGATTTCTTTTTCATCAAGGTAGAGCATTGGGCAAGGCTTCGAGTCAAATATAACAAATTTATCCGAACGTATGGCTTCTGCTTGAATTAGCGGAAGAATGTTTTCGACCACTTGGTTTAAGGATTGAAGCCTTCTATCGGTTGGTTTATCTTTTGCTAAGCTAAGATATTCGGTAATAATCGCGTTTGCCCTATCTAATTCCTCAATCATTAGGTCTATATGTGATGGCGAGAGTTTTCCTCGCTGTTTAGTCATCTGCAAAAAACCACGTACCGTAGTCATAGGATTTCTGATTTCATGAGCTATGCCAGCTGCCATTTCGCCTATTAAATTCATTCGGTCAAAACGGGCCATCTTATTTTCGAGAAAAACTCGCTCCGTTATATCAGTAACTACTAACAGCTGGCATTGTTCGCCGCTTATCTCAAAGCTCTCTAGTGACAAAAGTGCTTCTCTCACTTGTCCCGCCTTAGTATAATACCGAATTCTGGCATTTCGTAAAGAGTTGTTACAGCTTATATCTACCAAATCAGGTTGACCCGAGACAAATGTTATATTCAGCTTATTTTCAACTTGATCTAGAACCTCTTGCCGGCTATAGCCAGTAAATGCCACCCAGCTTTCATTTACGTCAATATATCTTCCATCTTTACATGAAGCTATCGCCATCAAACTAGGGCTAGACTCAAATATCTTCCGAAAACGTTCCTGCGACAATCTTAGATTATCAGCTACAATTTTTCGCTCTTCTATCTCATGCTGCAGTTTTGTATTGGCGGAAAGCAATTCTAACGTCCTAGCTTCAACAAGTCGTTCTAAGTTTTCATACTGAAGCTTTCTTTCACTTATATCTCTTATAGAGCAAACATAAATACAGTCATTTTCAAAGTTAGCTTGACGTATTTGGATATCCGCAGGGAAAGTTACTCCGCTTTTACGCACTGCAATAACTTCACTTATTTTATCAGCCAAAAGACTTATTGATTGACCAGCAATCAAAACTTCAGAGCTTCTTGGCTGATTTGACTGTAAAAAGAGTTTTTCAACTCGATCACCAGCTAAATCGGCGGCTTTATAGCCAAACATTTTTTCAATTGCTGGATTGACAGTCAGTATATAACCTGCTGAATTAAAAGTTATAATTGTGTCTAATGCAATATCTGCAATAAGCTTTGCAAGAGCTCGAGTTTTTCTAAGATCCAGCTTTATACTATCAAGACGCGCACTGGTTTGTTCTAACTCGATTGTTTTTGTATCAAGCAGCTGACTATCTTGCTTGGCTTCTTTATATTTTCTATGAAGTTTAACAAACTGATCTACTTTCGAACGTAAAGAATTGGGCTGAAATGGCTTTACTATATAATCAATCGCCCCTACTGAATATCCCTCACTTATATAGTCAGGTGGGTGATTAATAGCTGTAATAAAAACTATCGGTATATGCCTAGATTTCTCCCTTGCTTTGATAAGCTTGGCTGTTTCAAAGCCATTAAGTCCAGGCATTTGCACATCTAATAAAATGACAGCAAAATCTTCTTGTAATACATACCTTAATGCCTGCTCTCCTGAATCCGCACTAATTAAGTTATATTCTTCAGACGCTAAAACTGCTTCTAAAGCCAATATATTTTCAGGATGGTCATCAACCATTAAAATATTAACCTTTTGCTTAGTCACTATCGCAACATCCCTTTGTTAATTTTATTACTCGGTAAAGCTAATTTTCTTATATATTCTTTGCTCAGCATCAAGCTCAGCATAAGAGTTAGAGATACTTGAATACTTCAAAACTTCTTTATCCCCTAACCCCAAAATGCCATTTTTCCCTAAACTTTGATTGAACAAGTTATAAACTCGTTCCTGCAGTGTCTTGTTAAAATAAATAGTAACATTACGACATATTATTACGTGAAATTCGTTAAAAGAATGATCTGTAGCTAAATTATGCTGAGCAAATATAATGTTCTTCTTTAAGTCTTGAGAGAAAAACACCTCACTATTTTTTACCGAATAGTACTCTGAAAACTCACAATTCCCCCCCGCTTTATGGTAGTTTTTTGTATATTCCTGCATTTTCTCTAATTTGATAATTCCTTGTCTAGCTTTATTCAAAGCCTTGTCACAAATATCGGTCGCATAAATCTTGGTCTTATGGTAGAGCCCTTCTTCATGCAAGAGAATGGCCATTGAGTAAGCCTCTTCGCCACTTGAACAGCCCGCGTGCCATATTCTAATAAAGGGATATTCCCGAAGCTTAGGAACAACTTTAGTTCTCAAGGACCTAAAAAAATCTGGATTTCTAAACATTTCGGTCACATTAATAGATAAATCCGAAAACAATTTTTCCATTACCTCAGGATTGTGCAGCACTTTCTCCTGCAGACCTGATATAGAGTTAAGGCGTTCTGCCATCATCCGCCGAAAAATACGTCTTCTAATAAACTGCTGTGAGTAATTACGAAACTCCAAACCATATACACGATAAATAGCCTCAAGCAAAAGGTCAATTTCAGTTTTTTCTATTTCACATTTTAAAGCTTCATTTAATTTAAATTCCACGTTTGCACCTATCTGTACAGCCAAACACGCATTAGTGACAAAAGTTGTTCCAAGTTAATGGGTTTACTTATGTAGTCAGAAGCCCCAGCCTGCAGGCAATATTCCCGATCATTCTTCATAGCCTTTGCGGTAAGCGCAATAATCGGAATATCTTTAAATTTAGGGATATCACGGATAATTTGTATTGCTGTATATCCATCCATCTCAGGCATCATTACATCCATTAAAATTATGTCAATATGAGGCTGGACCTTTAATATTTCAATTCCCTCTTGGCCATTTTCTGAAACTAAAACCTCCATCTTCTGGTTCTCTAAGGCAGTAGTAAGTGCAAATAAGTTGCGCATATCATCATCAATAATTAACACTTTTTTACCTTCAAGAACCTCTTGCTGAGTGTAGAAATCGTCAAATTCTATTGAACTTGTCTCAGTTAGGCTTGCTGCAGCCTCATGGACAACTGCGACATGAGTTTCTTTGGCATAGTTTGGTATATATAGAGTAAAATTACTTCCCTGACCTAGCGAGCTTTTCACGTCAATAAATCCACCGATAAGTTTAGCTATATCTCTACTGATAGTTAAGCCTAAGCCAGTGCCGCCGTATTTGCGGCTTGTTGTGCCGTCAGCCTGCCTAAACGCTTTAAAAATAATATCCTGTTTATCACTTGCAATCCCAATACCAGTATCAATAACAGAAATAGCAACTACATTTTCAATGTTTCGTTCACCTTTTACAGAAGGCAGTAAATCAATACTAGTCGGTTTAAATTCCAATCGTATACTACCACTTTCAGTAAATTTTAAAGCATTAGAAAGCAGATTTTTTAAGACCTGTTTAAGGCGATGCTCATCAGTATAGATTAACGTAGGAGTATCTGTATTAATATCAGTAATGAATTCAAGCCCTTTACGACGTGCAATTATTTTAAAGGAATTGCCTATATCTTCACATAATTCTTCTACCTTAACTTCGGTAAGATTTAATTCCATCCGTCCAGATTCTATTTTAGATAAATCTAAGATATCGTTTATTAAATTCAGCAGGTCATATCCAGAGGATTGAATAGTATTCGCGTATTCAATCTGCTTCTGTGATAAATTGCCATCTTTATTCTCGGTAAGTACCTGAGCTAATATTAATAAACTATTTAGCGGCGTCCGAAGCTCATGGGACATGTTTGCCAAAAACTCCGACTTATATTTTGAACTTTGTGACAATTGCTTGGCATGTTCCTCAAGAGCAGTTTTGGCCTTCTCCAATTCCCGGCTTTTTATCTCAGCCTGGCTGTATTGTTCTTCGAGCTGCTCATTAATAGCTATAAGTTCTTGTTGCTGTGCATTTAATTCTTCCTGCTGAGTTCGCAGTTCTTCGGACTGCTCCTGAAGTTCTTCTGCCTGGATTTGAGACTCTTTTAAAAGGTTTTCTACACGCATGCGACTATTAATAATACTAAGCGTTACTCCAGCAAAATTGGCGGCTTCTGTTAGCAGTTTTTGCTCAATCCGTCCAAAACTACCGAAAGAAGCCAACTCGACAACTCCTAATATCTCATTCTCAAATTCAATAGGCAGAATCATTATCATTTGAGGATTAGCCTTACCAAGTCCAGAAGTTATTTTTATGTAGTCTTCAGGGATGTTTTTAACCATTATGGGTTCCTTATTTACAGCACATTGCCCAACTAAACCCTCACCATACTTGATTAACTGTGTGTCAAGATTATCGGAAGCAAATGAGCAAATATTTACAAGATATTTCTCGCCATTTATCTCCTCTGTAAGATAAAAAACACCATAACTTGCACCAACAACAGGCGTAATATTCTGTAAGAACAATTTCGCTAAACTATCAAAGTCAGTTGCAGTCTGACACATCTTCACAATTTCAGCGACCTGGTAATTAAGCCAGCTCTGTTCTTGCTCAAGCTCAGCATGATTATCCAGTTCATCTGCCATTTTATTAAAAGCAGTTGCAATCTCGCCAATTTCATCTTTTGCTGTAATATGAATTCGCGGCATATATTCCATACTGCCCGATACAGCAGTGTTTATTACGCTTGTCACCTTATTTAGATTACGAGTCACTGCTTCTACTATCCAGTAAGTTACCCCTATTGCCAGTAAAACACCAGCTATTACACACATATAAATGATTCTAACCGCTGTATTATGAATTTCTTGCGACTTATTTAACTCGTTCTTAATTGCAATCTCTTCTGCATTTTGAAGCTTATCTAATTCACTTATAATGTCAGACCTGACTTGTGCTCCTTCGAAGAGTGCTGGTCTTACTTGACTGTAACTAACCCCACTATCCACACTCGAAACTATTGCTTCTCCGATTTTCTCATAGTTTGATAGAACAGTTCTTATCTTTGTAACGGCTTTACGCGATTCTTCGTCTGTAGTGAATCTATCTAAGGCATCAAGAGCTACGTAGGCATTCATTTTATAAGATTGGGCTATTTTTATATTCTCTGCCATTAATTGAGGATTAGTATTTACCGGAAGACCTCTTAATTCTCTTGACCAGTTATTTAACTCATAGCGAAAAGATGAAATTAAGCGAACTTTTTCATAGCGATGATTGACAATCTGAATAGTGTTCTCATTTAACTCGTTGAACATCTGGATAAAAAAAAGGGAAATAGCAACTATAATTGTCAATATTATTCCTAGACCGTAATATAACTTAGTTCTAATTCTCATTTCTCACTTCTCCATATTTCAACATATGAAAACTTCATTATACATCTTCTACAAAATTATTCCATTACCCTCCTAAAAAACCAAAAATTAGTCAGAAAAAAACGACCCGTCCTAAACGGGTCGTTTCATATTATAGACGAAACGTACGAGAAATAAGTACTTCGACTCGGCGATTTTTAGCCCGTTCTTCCGTTGAATCGTTTGAACCAACTGGTCGGTACTCACCATGACCGATGGCACTAAATCTTTCAGGTTGAAGTTTTTCTTGGGCAAGGATAAATTTCATAAAATTAAGGGCACGCTTCGAACTTAAATCCCAGTTTGATGGGAACTCACGAGTATTTATAGGTACGTTATCAGTATGGCCTGATATAACAATCTTCTGCTGCAATGGAACAATCATTTTAGCTATAACTGAGCCTAATCGGCGTGATTCTGGCAGAAGTTCAGCACTTCCTGATGAAAAAAGCGCCGAATCCTTAATCCTTATTAATAAACCGTCTTCGGTAAGTGCTGTTTGCAAATCTCCTGAAAGATTTCCTTCTTGAATATATTGGTCAATTATCTTTTTGACTTCCATCAATTGAGCATTCTCTTGTAAATAAGCTACCTGTTTGTCATTTGATTTAGCTTCCTGCGGCGGGCCTTCTGTCACTTGCGGCCGCGTTCTAGTACTATCTAAAAGTGCAGGGCTGCCAGCAGAAAAAGCCGCGCTAAAAGCATCTGCTATTTGGTCAAACTTCTTTTGGTCTACCTGAGCAGAGGCAAAGAGCACAATAAATAATGCCAATAGGAGAGTAAGCAAATCCGCATATGGAATAAGCCAGGTTTCATCTATATGTTCTTCATGATGTTTAGCATGGTGTTTTTTCCTAGCCATATTTTATTCCCCCGATTTTTCCGGTTTCAACTGTACACGTTCACTCTGAGGAATAAAAACAACCAATTTAGCTTCTATCGCTGTTGGGGAATCACCGGCCTGTAATGATAATATTCCTTCTATCATCATTTTTTTAACTTCTACTTCTTTCTTGGAAAGCATCTTTAACTTGTTTGCAAAAGGATGCCATAGAACATAACCGGTAAAAATACCTAGCAATGTAGCAACGAAAGCGGCAGCTATTGAATGGCCTAGTTTTTCGATATCCTCAAGATTACCCAGCGCAGCGATAAGTCCAACAACGGCACCTAAAACGCCCAAAGTAGGTGCATATGTACCGGCTTGTGTAAATATTAGAGCACCATCCCGGTGGCGGTCTTCCATGCCTTGTATTTCGGCATCAAGAACATCACTGACAAAATCAGGATCTAATCCGTCTATTACCATACTTAAGCCATTTTTTAAAAATGGGTCATTAATATCAGTAACCTTGCTTTCCAGTGCCAGTATACCTTCACGTCGAGCCGTTTGAGACAGTTCAACAAACATTCTTAAAAGTTCAGGTTTAGGAAAAAGCTCCGGTTTCTTAAACAACTTCTTCATAAGCACAGGAAACTTTTTTATATGATCTATAGAAAAACCATTTAGCAGACAAGCTGCAGTACCTACAAAGATAATCATAAACGCTGCAGGATTAATAAGTGCTGATAAACTTGCTCCTTTTAGAGCCATACCAACTAAAACTGCTGCTATACCTAATACTAGACCAATAATTGTCGAAATTTCCAAATTAATAGCCTCCTATACCCATATACCCCTTGTCGTTTAATGTAATTTATACACTAAAATTCTATCACTAATAATTCGACTTTGTCCACCAATATTCGAACGATTAGCGTATAAAGCTAACGACTTCGGACAATAATAACTAGTTTTTAGTTTCTAGAGGGTTAATCCTGGTAGCGTTAACAGAAATACCCTCTTTTTTTGGTAACTATTTTCAGACATAACATCGACATTAACCGACAAAAATATCTTCAAGATATCTTCCAAATTGTGCACGTGCATCCAGAATTAGAAAGCTGTTTTATGACTCTCTTAATACTACTCTACTTCTTGGTTTTACGCATAGACCATTTTCTATACCTCACTCAAAATGTCGAGGTCTGGATTATTTAGGCTGCTTGGTTTCGGAGAAAAAGCTAATTCTAGGTGAGGTGTGAGATAATGCGAGTATTGTTATGTGTTTTTTACTTACTTGTTACCTGTGTAAGTTTAGCTTTTGCACAACCAGAAATACGCGTTAACATCCCAGCTTTTAAGTTACTGCTAATTGAAAACGACCAGATTATAAAGGAGTATAATATCGCTGTTGGGACCCCTTACGAGCAGACCCCTACTGGTGCTTTCAAAATCTTCTACAAGGAACAGAACCCAACTTGGATACCAGGCAGTAATTTTAATGATCACACTCCAGTTCCCCCTGGACCAGAGAACCCTTTGGGAACTCGTTGGATGGAATTTAAAACAAACTATGGTATCCATGGAACAAATAAAGGCTGGGATATAAGCTACCCAGTGTCAGGTGGTTGCCTTCGAATGCAAGATTCTGATGCCCGTGAAATTTACGAACTTGTCCAGATAGGTACCCCAGTGATTATTACCTATGAAACCTTATTATTAATTGAAAAGCCTGATGGCTTATATCTGAAAGCTTTCCCAGATATATATAATCGCGGAACAAACACCACAGCGAGGTTGCTTGAGTTTTATCAGCCGTATGCTTCAAAATACCCTAATTTCAAAATCCCGCAAAGTCTAACCCAGCCAATAGATACCCCAGTGGAATTGAAACTTTCGTCAAAATAACCATATATATGGGCTATTAGATAGATATGTAACTTTTAGAAGCGTGAGAATTCACGCTTCTAAAAGTTTGTGAACGATTTATTCAAACTTGTTATACGAAATATTCAAGTTTGGTATTTGGAAAATACTCCTTAATTTTTCCTTCCATAAATTCCTTCATTTGAGCCATAGTATCTTTTTCATAAATATATTTTCCATACCCGAACTGACCAAACTTAAATTTGCGGGAACTTTCTTCAAGCGGCAGCTTGGTTTCAGGAAAAACACTTAAGATATTACCTTTAGCACGTTTAGTGAAGCGATGAGTAATTAATTCAAAAGTCAAGTCTGAGTGAGCTTGCCGCGGCATTTTTTTAGCCAGTTCATCAAAAAGCCGGCAATATTCATCTTGCCAACTATCAAAATAGAAGATTGGGGCTATTATAAAGCCTATTGGGTAGCCAGCCTCTGCTGCTTTAGCAGCGGCAGCTACGCGTTCTGCCATGCTGGGCGTTAGATGCTCATATGATCGTATAACGGTATCGGCATTGATGCTGAACCTAAATCTTGTATGCCCATTATGCCTAGCATCAAGGAGTGAATCAATATCCGTAAATTTTGTTACGAAGCGAAACCGCCCATACTTTTCTTTACCAAAGAATTCGATTGTTTCTTTTAAAAGCCCGGTAAGATATTCAGTAGGGACAGGATCAGATGTTGCGGCACCTTCAAAAACAGTTAGCTCTGGTTCACTAGCCAAAATATACTGCCGAGCTTTAGCTAATATCTCATTTAAATTAACATATACTCGTAAATATGGCTTTTTTCCAAGCGTAGTGGACAAATAACAATACTCACACATGCCAGGACAGCTTGTATTTAACGGAAGCTGATAATTAGCTGAAGGTTTACAGGAGGAGAAGTCTTTTGTCTTTCGTACTCCTACAACTAGTGTTTGTTTCGCCTCACGATATGACTGCTGAGGTGTATTTCCCGGTATTCCTGTAATACGATTATGTGATGCCGCGAGCGTGATTGGTACGCCCATTTCATTTAACTTATCATGAATTTTTTGACCTAAAGGATATTCTAATGCATTTTGTTCAAAAATTGCCCGCTTTGGTACAAACCGCTGCATACTTATCACCCTTTACAAACATATTGCTTATAGTATGCTTGCAAGGGAGTTTTTTTATAGTCGACTCCAATCGGGCAACTACCGCTTTTTGGGTCTAAAACCAAATCCTTCAGATATAGTCCGCCCAATACCGGTGACTTTTCCGGTAATACAATTGCGACAATGTGCAGGAGTGTCATTTATACAAATTTTACCTGGATACAGCGCGTAGAGCCTGCGATACTCTCCTTCGGTGACATTAGGCATCACTACGTTAGCCCCACTCTTAAGGGCAATGATACGACCGTTTTTATTTAAGGTCTCCATTGCGGTAGTTGCTGGGATATTTGCATCAGGAAGCAACAGCCTAGTTATTGCCATTACCTTAAGACTTTTTTCAAAAGTTCCACCACTTTCATCGCCGAGAGGTGTATCAGCATTGGGAATAAATGGCCCCACACCGATCATATCGGCATCCAAATCTTTAAAGAAAAGAATATCCTCTGCTAAGGACTCATTAGTTTGATTTGGCAGTCCTATTAAGCAGCCAGTACCAACCTCATAGCCGAGATCTTTTAAATCTTTAAGACATCGTACGCGATTTTCGAAACTCATTCCTGGATTAAGTGCTCGATACAATTCTTTATCGGTAGTTTCAATACGTAGTAAATATCTATCAGCACCAGCAGCTTTAAATGCCGCGTACTCTTCCCGTGATTTTTCACCAATACTTAACGTAACCGCTAAATCCAATGCCTTTATATTTTTTATTATGTATTGCAATTTATCAACTGTGAAATAATCATCTTCCCCAGACTGTAACACAACAGTTTTATAACCATATGATTTTGCTTTTTCAGCAAAGTCAATGATAGTCTGCGGTTCAAGCCGATAACGCTCTATATTCAAATTATCGCGCCGCAAACCGCAATAGAGACAATTCTGTTTGCAAATATTTGAAAACTCAATTAAACCACGCAAGTGAACTGAATTACCGACATTTTCTTCTCGAACTTTATCAGCTTCATCAAACAATTCGCAATTAATTGAATCAGTACTTAACAAGTCGACTATTTCATTTTTAGCTAAACTATGAGTTTTGCGGGCTTTGTAAATGATATTGCTTAAATTTTTGTCCATATCAACCATCCTTAAAACCCAAATTATCAACCCTTGGGCTTCCTAAAACAGAAGATAACCCCTCGATTTTGCAGCTAAGAGTTCCCAAGAATCAATTTTGTTTATCATTATAGCAAAATTCTAGTCAATATAATAGCTTGTTATTGTCTTGGTGTTGAATCACTCAACAACTACAACATCAACATGACGAACGCCATAAGCAAAAGCTTCATCAACGGTATCAACAGCTAAGTCAATTTTATTCCCTTTTATTGCACCACCTATGTCGTCGGCCACAGCATAACCATACCCTGGTATAAATAGCTTAGTCCCCAGCGGTATAAATGTTGGGTCTACAGCGACTAGACCACGCCTTAGGTAATTTCCGCGGTATGTATAATCTGTGCATCCCTCGTCGTATCTGGTATATGCTGTAGCAATCATTGGGATAACTTTTCCAGCGGGATATTGGGGTGTATGGGCAATGCCTGGACGCTTTATAGCTGGTTTTTTTGAGATAGCTGAACTATATTGCCTCAAATAGCTAAATGTCTGCTGACCAACTATCCCATCTGCATATAAGTTGTTTTTCCTTTGGAAATCTTTGACTGCAGCTAAAGTGCTATTGCTGAACACTCCATCATTTTTCCCTTTGTAATAACCAGCTTTTGCTAAATATTTTTGAACTAATATTACGTTTTCACCTTTCATTCCATAACGGGCCACCACTTTAATATCACTTGCCAACACTGTCGAGCTAACTGATATTATCAACATAGATACTAGTATTATCATTTTTAGATTCATACCTAATACCTACTTTCTTCTTAATTCGTTGTATAATTTAGCCGAAATATTAGCAATAAAATCACTTGCATAAACATCTGACTGCTTAGTTCTTGTATAAGCGCTTATTAATATTTGGTCTTTGCCGTCATCTATTACCCCAACATCACAAAGCACATCATCAAGCTGTCCAACCTTGTGGTAGACCGGTGTCATCATATGCCGAGGAATTTCGTCGTGAAATATTGTATTTCCCAAATAGTACTTCAAATCATTTGTTTTTCTCTTATCAAGATATTTATCGGTATATATTGTCTCAAAAACCTTTGCCATCTCAGATGGTGTCGTTACACTATGATAATTATACTTCTTATATGCTTCCTTACTATGTATCTGAGTCTTTTTCAAACGCAAGTCATTCGTGACTTTCTTTAAAGCATCTGGCTTTTTAGTATCTAATTCAATCAAAAGTTCGTCAAATGAAGCATTGTCACTTATAACCATCATGTATCTTATATCATTATCGTACATTGATTTCTTTCTGGCATCTGCCGTTGGGTACAAATACTGGTATGTTGCCATGGCGACAACAAGCTTGCTTGTAGAAGCCGTAGGGAAAACTTCGTTTTCGTTGTAGTCGAATACTTTTCCTGTCTTAAGATTTTTCGCATAAACCCCTACTTTGCCATTAAAACTATTTAAGTCTTTCTTTATTTCTTTCTCCAATGCCGAAGCCGCAAATGCAGTAGTTGAAAACATAAGCAGGACTACTAAAATAATAGGAATTTTCCTTACCATACTTACACCTCTTATGTAAATTTCCTACTTTATTTATAGCACATACTGGTAATCAAAACGATAGGATAAAAGTACCATAATACTAGGACAACTTAACAGTCAAATTTACTCCTATAATACAGCAACTCTGATTTAAGATTCTAATTTAAAGCTAAAATAACGGAATTAATAAGTGAAAAACTGGCAATATTAAATAGGAGTGGGGTTAAGGAGGATCTTAAATGAGTCAGCGAATTCTATTTATAGGCGCCTTACTGCTATTTTTATCAAGTCTAGCTTATGGATTATTTTATGATGGCTATTTAGCAAAAATAAATAATCAAGCTGTTATCTATAATCTTGATATGGCTTTAAACATGGCCGCAAAAGGCGATCTTACTATGTCCAGCGCTTTTGCAAACGAGTTTGGAATTGAAAGCCAATTGCGTGACATCCAATCGCGCATCTCATTGCACCTCGCCCTAGCCGGAGCTATGGCCATTGCACCGTTATGGATTATTCCCAAGCTAGATATGAGCGAACGAATGAAAAGAGTACTAGCTTTGTTAATTATCATGGGCGGAATAATATTAGCAGGCGGCGATATTATTCAAGCATTTGGGCACATTAAAATCGGCTCATACATAGTATTAGCTGGATACAGCTGGATGGCATTAGGTTTGCTTGGCTACTTTTTGTACGGTTTGCTAGCATTATGGATTAATAGTGAAACACCTAGCCGTCGTCGCGGAAGTTAATTTATACTCAAAAAAAGTCCCATAGGTATATCGTTTTGATATACCTATGGGACTTTTTAATTTACAACATTAATGAGTCGTCCATTAAGATATTCCGCTAGATTATTTATTGCAATATCCATGAGCCGCTGCCGCGATTCTTTTGGTGCCCAGGCTATATGCGGGGTGATTATACAATTTTTCGCCTTCAATAAAGGGTTATCTGCCTTAATTGGTTCTGATGATACTACGTCGAGTGCAGCGCCAGCAACTTTGCCGCTGTTTAAAGCATCAGCAAGCTCTTGCTCAACTATTAATGGTCCCCTTGAAGTATTTATAATCTTTACTCCATCCTTCATTTTAGACAATGTATCTTTATTGATAATGCCTTTAGTGCTGTCAAATAGAGGACAGTGAAGACTGATTACATCCGACTTTGCCAATAGTTCATCAAGTTCAACATATTGTAATGTATCGCTTTCTAATTCTTTAATCCGATTACTGTCACAGGCTAATATATTCATGCCCAATGCTTGTGCAATTTTGGCGGCAGCTTGACCAATACGCCCAAAACCAATAATCCCCATGTTTTTACCTGATAGTTCAATCAAAGGATAATTCCAGAAACACCAGTCGGGATTAGTTGTCCAGTCACCATCCTTAACGGCCTGGCTATGAGCGCC
This sequence comes from Dendrosporobacter sp. 1207_IL3150, assembly GCF_036763085.1. Lineage (NCBI taxonomy): Bacteria > Bacillati > Bacillota > Negativicutes > Selenomonadales > Sporomusaceae > Dendrosporobacter > Dendrosporobacter sp. 1207_IL3150. Next base: position 103,497 of record NZ_JBAIYU010000031.1, on the reverse strand, counting down.
GACATGGTGGCACATCTCTAGGAGCAGCGCAATCGTCATTTGAGCAACGGCAGTTGTTCCATATGTAGGTATATTGGTTACAACTATGCCCCTTTTTTTAGCGGCTTCTACATCAACGACATTGTAGCCGGTAGCTAAGACGCCAATATACTTAAGATTAGGCATCGCATTAATAGCTTCAGCAGGCAATGGAGTCTTATTAGTAAATATAATTTCGGCATCACCAACACGTTCGATTATAAGCGAAAGATCGCTGGTATCATAAGCTGTTCTCTCATATATAGTCGTGTCGCAAATCTTTTCGAGCTTGCTCCAGCTCAAATCTCCTGGATTTAAGGTGAATCCGTCCAATACTACTGCTTTCATCAGTAATTACCCCTTTCTTTTAACGCTTATACTCTGTCCCACGCAAGGTTTAATACTCGTTTAGCATTTGCAATAACAAGATCAGGATCTTCATCTTCATATGGTTTTACTTCAAAACTCACTATCGGCCTTTTTTCCTTACTTATGAAGCCAATGGACATTAAAACCCTCAAATACTCCACCAATTCATCAACATCGTTTTCACTATTAGGAAAACCGAAACGAGGATGAGCATCCCCATATGCAGGCAAAGAGGAGTCCTTGACTACACAATTACCCATATGAGCATGAATAATATAATCTTTGATTGGAATGAGCGACTGTTCAGGACTCTCTCTAAGCAGCGGCAAATGACTTAAGTCAACCATTAATCCAAAATTATCATATTCGGCTGTAATTTCTTCAGCAAAACGCTTCGCAAGAGCTACCGGCCCAATAATAGATTTCTTATCAATGTCATAGTCAAAAACCTCAAGAGCTACCTTTATACTTCCTTTTGCTTTAGCATAACCACACAATTCTTTTGTTGACTTAACTAAGGCTTGATAAGCTTCTTCTTTTTTGTCCTCATCATATTTACCACTCAAAAAAGCAAAACCTTTTGCACCCATTTCATAAGCCTCATCAATACCTTCTTTTAAAGTGGTAATAGCTTTCTGCCTGCCAACTTCATCTAGATCATTAATATTAAGACCAGTAGTCAATAGCCTTGGCTGAGCTCCATAAGTAACCGTCATATGGGAGGTTTCGATCATTTTTTTCACTTTGTTACGGGTTGCGGCATCTTTAATCCAAGTGATTTCAGCAACTTCAAAATAATCATCGATTGCTATTTTTTTAAAAGTTTCTGCAATAGGACCTTCCCCTTTACTCACAGGATACGCCATGAAATGAATTAGACCAACTTGCATATACTGCCTTATTGATTCATTCATTTAATCCCCTCCAAAAATTACTAGAGTACTCATTTAGAGCACATATAAAACGTCTACTATTATATTTTTATGTAGCCCATTAGAAATCCTTCCCATTTTTCTGAATACTCTAAAACCAAGCTTCTTTTAAAAGCTTGACGGCACGCGCAATTTCATTGGAGGGTATTTTTGAGAAATACAATATAATTTGCGGTAGTTTTTCAGTGGACTTGTTTATATAGTAATCTCTAACCGGTGCTATGCGACACCCTTTTACGAGAGCTCTTTCGACTAATTCTTTAGCTGTTAACCCTGTTTTCACGGCTAAAATGGTGTGAAGACCAGCTTCACTTACATTGACTTCAACATTTTTTCCTAAAATATTTTTAATTGCATCAAAAAATATCAGCCTCTTGTCTGCATATAACTTTCTAAGGCGGCGGATTTGACGCTCCAAATGTCCATCCGCCATAAACTTTGCTAGGGCTAACTGTTCCGCTGTAGAAGCTGCCTGATTATATAATGAAGCACTTTTTTGATAAACTTCCATAAGTGTATCCGGTAATACCATGTAACTGATCCTTATTGACGGCGGTATTATTTTTGAAAAAGAACCTAGATATACTACATTACCACTTGCATCTAAACCTTTTAAAGCGGGAATGGGGCGGCCAAAATATCGAAATTCACTATCGTAATCATCCTCAATGATGATACCTTTAACATCTTGGGCCCATTGTAAAAGACGATGCCTTTTACCGATTGGCATTATATATCCTGTGGGAAACTGATGTGACGGGCTTACATATACCAGCCTCGCTTCATTTTTAGATAATTCCTCCATATCAATGCCATCTTTACTCATTTTTGTTGGCATTATCTCAAAAGAATGGTCGGTAAATATTCTCCGACCATTTTTAAATCCTGGTTCTTCAAAAGCAATACTATTGTATTCCAGCTTCAACATACTGCACAGAGTATGCAAAAGTGTTTGAATCCCGGCCCCTACGATTATTTGGTCTTTATGAACATGTACTCCTCTCGACTTATGGATATATTTTGCTATCTCGGTTCGCAACTCTTCTTCGCCCTGACTATTGCCATATCTCATTAAACGACCTTTATTTGAGAATACTTTACTTATATACCTTTTCCAAAGAGCAAAGTCGAAACCATCCATATCCATTTCGCCGCTGGAGAAATCATAGATAACTTCTTCCTCTCGCTTTGAGCTGCTGTCTGATTTAATAAGCGTGTGTTTAGTTTTTATCGGAATAATATTACCTTCGAATTTATTTACAGAATAACGTGAGCGATTAAAACTTTGTATATACCCTTCACTCAACAACTGCTGGTAAGCTTTTTCAACTGTTATCTTACTAATCGATAAACTATTTGAGAGCCCACGTATTGAGGGCAGTTTTTCTCCTTGCTGAAGACGGCATTGTTCAATCTCCTGGCGAAAATGGTTGTAAAGCTGTATATAAAGAGGGTCTTTTTTAGTCTCGCTAAGCATTATAAGTTCCAGACAATTCAACTCCCTTAAAACTGACCCTATTAAAAATGTCAGTTCTGTACATTTTAAAAGACTCAATTATATTTTATAATACTAAATATAATTTTCAAGCTATTAAATTTTACATATAGAATTTTATTATAGCTTGTATTTTTTATTGGAGGTTATTGAAATGACAATATTTAAAGCACTTACAGTAGCCGGCTCAGATACAAGCGGCGGTGCTGGCTTACAAGCAGATTTAAAAACCTTCCAGGAGTTAGGTATTTATGGTATGACTGCAATTACAGTACTAGTTGCTCAAAACCCTGCAAACGCTTGGGCACACGACGTATATCCTTTGCCACTCAATGCAATTGAGGCTCAAATGGATACTGTTTTAGCTGGAATTGGAGTAAATGCATTTAAAACCGGCATGCTAGCAACCAGTGAGGTTATATCCTTGGTTGCAAGAAAAATTGACCAATATTCAGTCAAAAATGTAGTTATCGACCCTGTTATGGTGTGTAAAGGTACTGATGAAGTATTGCACCCTGAAGCAGCTATGAGTATTCGTGAACATCTTGCTCCTAGAGCAACCATTATAACGCCAAATGTATTTGAAGCTACCCAGCTTAGCGGTTTTGCAATCCGTTCTGTAGATGATATAAAAGCTGCCGCTGTTGAAATTTATAAACTAGGCCCCGAAAACGTTTTAATTAAGGGTGGAGCAAAATTGGGTACTCCAACCGCAATTGACGTTTTCTATAATGGTGAGGAATTCGAAATCTTGGAATCAGCTAAAGTTGAAACAACTTTTACTCATGGGGCAGGCTGCACTTACGCAGCTGCTATTACAGCAGGTCTAGCTAAAGGGCTGCCTGTACTTGATGCCGTTAAACAGGCTAAAATATTCGTAACAACGGCACTTAAACATTCCTTTAAGCTTAACGAATACGTTGGACCACTTTATCACGCGGCTCATCGATTAAAATAGTATCTAATTTAATAGACATACTAAAGGCCAAAGCGAATAAGAGTATTCACTTTGGCCTTTAGTTATATAAAAAGAAATACAAAATTACAGTTATGCTCTATTTAGGCATAATTCTAAAACATAGACGCTTTGAAGTAACTAATAATTCAGATAAATTATATGGTATAATTATAATAGAGAATAGTTTGCCCAACCACAATAAAGAGGTGATATCATGTTTAGTAAAATTTTAGTCCCTATTGATGGGTCTGCTGAGTCAATTGCGGCATTAAAACAAGCTAGAAAAATAGCTGAGCAGTTTAATAGTTCTGTAACTTTAATTCATATAATTCAACTTTCAACATATGCTCATTCGATACCTGATGCAATTATTCAAAGTTTAGATGAAGGCGGTAAGCAAATAATAATCAAAGCTTTAGAAATATTTAAAGATTATAATGGTCGAGTAACAACGGAGATAGAATACGGTCATCCAGGTATTAAAATAACTGAATACAGTAAAGAAAACAATTTTTCGCTGATTATAATGGGCCGAAGCGGTATGAGTGATGTAGCCAAGCTTTTGATTGGCAGTGTCAGCAATTATGTACTTCACTATGCTCACTGCCCAACATTAATTATTCGGAACGCAGACTAGAGCTTTACTATAACAATGACTTGGATAGTTTGTTATAAAAAGGTTACTTTTTATATTGGCTGCTTGTGATAAACACATTGTTCTGCTTTCAATCATATAATGCATGGAATAGTATGTATTTCTGCGATTAATATTGGGAGGGAACACAGTGGACTTTGCAGTGAAGACCCATCGAATAAACGGGATAGACCTAACAATTTCTGACCATTTTGCTTCTAAAACTACGGATATTATCGCCAGCGAACTTAATCAAGATTGCTATAAATTCAGCCAAATGGCGTTTTCAGAAAACGACAATGTAATTGACGTCGGTGGTCATGTAGGAATGGTATCGATTTTCCTAGCTAAAAAATACCCTTTTATAAATATCTATTCCTTCGAACCATGCCCCGGCAATTACCACAACTTCCTTAAAAATATTGAATTAAACCAAGTAAAAAATATCCATCTATATAATAAAGCCGTTACTAAAGACGGACGAAAGCTGCTAATGGCGTTGCATTGTTCAAACACTGGCGGAGCCACTTCGCAAATGGAAGCTTCAAAAATGATCAACTATTATACACATCAGGTTGATTCTATTGATTTGGATAAGTTTTTGGAAGAAACAGGAATCGAAAAATGCAAATTATTAAAAATTGACTGTGAAGGTTCGGAGTATGAAATATTACTTAATCTAAGAAGATTAGGTATTTTTGAATATTTAACTGGTGAAGTTCATTTGAATGCTCACTTAAGCAGTCAAGGCTACTCACTTGATACATTGTATAAACATTGCCAAGCCTTTATCAAACCAGAAAACATTACTTTCGTGCCTTGCTCAAAATTTGACTGCTTATAATTGCTTCATTCTCTCATTTTTATCCTAGCAATTAAAAACCCTGGATTAAATCCAGGGTTTGAGTATTATTCGGCATTTTGATGAATGCGGCCATTCTCCTCTGCCATTGACTTCTCGGCTCTTTTTATTGCTTCCCTCACTAAAAGACCTGCTTCACGTGTAGTGACATCGCCCCAGTCACCATCCTCTAATTTTTCGCTAAACCCTAGGTCTTTAGCTATCTCGTATTTTAATTTGTCAGACATTATGCCTTTGTGTCTACTCATACTATACTAAACACCTCCTGTAGTTTTATACAGAGCCAATTATAGTATTTGTATCTAGTAATAATATTAGTAAGTTAATTATTGTAAACAACTTTTAGATAATAGTTAGGACAGAAGAGTTTCGTCGCACTCAGAATAATAAAAATTAGGTAAGGTCCGTTGGACCTTACCTAATTTTTTAAGCACGTTTTCCTAATTCTTTATCTAAATAAAGAATTGCCCCTGTACTTTTATCACCGATAATTTTTAATCTCTCTACTATCGCAGTAGCGCTTGCCTCTTCTTCAACCTGTTCATTAATGAACCATTGTAAGAAGATTTGGGCTGCATAATCTTTCTCATTTAAAGCAGTTTCATATAGTTTATTAATCAAACTTGTGACATGCTCCTCATGAGCTAATGTCTGTTCAAACACCTGAAGCGGTGTACCGAATTCAGTTGGAGGAGCTTCGATAGCTTTAAGCTGAACAACTCCACCTCGCTCTTGAAGATAGTCTATAAGTTTCATCGCATGTGATGTTTCTTCTTGATATTGCAGCTTCATCCAGTGGGCAAAGCCACGTAAGTTTTTATTATCACAGTAAGCCGACATTGAAAGGTAAAGGTAAGCTGAGTAAAGTTCTGCCTGAATTTGATTATTGATTGCATCTTGCATTTTTTGATTGATCATAATTGGTTATTCCCCTTTCCTTTTACCAACATTATCTTATTTAAGCTAATTTTAACATAATTTATCATGATTAGCAAGAGATAATTATTATCAAACACCTACCTCTTTTACTATTGCAACTGCTTTATCTGCTCTCCCAGTCTTTCTATACTGCTAATCGGAGGTTTACATGATAAATTGTTGCAAACGTAAGCTGTAGCCTTTCCTTCTAATGGCTGCTGTTCAACAATGTGCGGCAATACCTCATTTATTAGTTCTTTATGCTCAGAGTCATTGAGCATTATAACTGTATAAGGCAAGAACTTATTACCCACTTCATTCAACATAGACCAAGTATCCTCTGAATCGGACGAACCGGCAACAACTATATGCTGCGGTACCGACAAATAATAGCTGAAAGCTATTAGAAAAAACGTAAATGCTTTAGGGTGGCGTTGTGCCTCATATGAAAAAGCCTCAATCTGATTATTTGCTAATTCAAGGACCTCTTTATTCTCTGTTAACCGCGCTAACTGCAAAAGTGCCAACGCAGCAACTGAGTTTCCGGACGGCATAGCTCCATCATAAAGTTCTTTGGGACGAATAAGTAATTCTTCACTATCTAAACCATAGAAGAAAAATCCGCCATTCGCTTCATCCCAAAATAAGGTTTTTAAATCAGAGTATAACTCCATAGCTCTGTGTAAATAAATCGGCTCATAAACTGTTTCATATGTTTCGACCAAGGCCCACAACAAAAATGCATAGTCATCGAGATAAGCGGCATAGGCTGCGTCCCCGTCCCGATATCTAGCTAAAAGCCGCCCATCTTCACGGATTAGTTTGCTATAAATAAAATCAATCGCTCGCTGTGCCATAATAGTATAATCTGAGCGATTCAGTATTCTTGAAGCTTTAGCAAATGCCACTATCATTAGAGCATTCCAAGCAGTTAGTATTTTATCATCCTTATGCGGATGAATTCGATTCTTTCGGTACGTGAACAACTGCTTTCGGCCTTTTTCAAGAATCTTTCTTACCTCATCCTCAGAAAGATTAACTCTGCTGCAGTACTCCTGCAAATTCTCACCGATAAAATTTAGAATATTTGTTCCATCTTCAAAATTACCTTGCTCTGAAGCGCCATAGAATTCGGCAAAAATATCGCCATCTGACTCCCCTAATACTTCGATAATCTCCTTACGAGTAAATACATAAAATTTACCTTCAATGCCTTCAGAGTCGGCATCCTCGGCTGAATAAAAGCCGCCGGTTTTGTCAGTCATATCCCGAGCAACGTAAGCTAAAATTTCCTCGGCGACCCGAGCGAAATCCTCGTTACCAGTACATTGATATGCTTCGAGATAGGTAATGCAAAGCAAGGCATTATCATATAGCATTTTTTCAAAATGCGGGACAAGCCACTTATCATCAGTTGAATAACGTGCAAAACCATAACCTAGATGATCATATATACCGCCCTGACGCATAGCTTTCAAGGTGTTTTCTACCATTGAGAGAGCTTTATGTTCACCTGTTTTATGCCAATAACGAAGTAAGAACATCATATTATGAGGTGTAGGAAATTTAGGTGCTGCTGAAAAACCCCCATGCCTTGTATCGTAACTTTTTTCAAACTGTTTATAAGCTTCAGTGAGAATTTCTTCTGTGAGCTTAACTTCTTTAGCAGGTCTTTGCATACAATAAAGACCTTCAGTAATGTGATTACTAACGGAAACTAACTTATCGCGTGTTTCGTTGTTTAGCCAGTTTTTGTTGATAGTGTTTAGAACATCCATGATACCCGGTCGTCCCCATTTACTATTCTTAGGGTAATAAGTACCAGCAAGAAATGGCTTTTTATCTGGTGTCATGATTATTGTCAGAGGCCAACCACCTTGACCTGTTAGCATCTGGCATACCGTCATATAGATATTATCAACATCAGGACGTTCTTCTCTATCAACCTTAACTGAAATAAAGTGCTGATTTAAAATTTCGGCTACTTCGCTATCCTCAAAGGATTCTCGTTCCATAACATGGCACCAATGGCATGTACTGTAACCGATGCTTAAAAAGACTGGCTTGTTTTCCCGCTTTGCCCGTTCAAAAGCCTCCTCTCCCCATGGATGCCAATCTACTGGGTTATAGGCATGCTGCAGTAAATAAGGACTCTTCTCATCTATCAATTTATTGGCTTTTTTCTCCACTAAATCACCCCTAAAAATCAGTTCCATTACATGGCATCTTCCACAGTTAGTATGTACAAAAAAAGTATCAGCATTACGCTAATACTTTAACTATCAAGCTATATTTTATTCAATCTTTCAACTATTTTCTTATTTACTTCCATGGGGACAAATCGCAACGCAAATTCCACAAACATGCCCCTTAAATTGTGGGTATCTATTTATTTTCCATATGTCGCATCTTTGAACATCAATCAATGATTCCCTTGGCACCCCATTACTCCAAAGGTTACCAACAATAGCTCTTGCCGGGCATGCATCAACACATTTTTTACATTTACCACAATGATTCTTTTCAAGTATATCATTTGCTTGAAGTGGCATATCAGTAAACAAGGTTGACAATCTAACTCTTGGACCATATTGTCTTGTTATTAAAAGAGAGCTTTTTCCTATCCACCCTAACCCGCCCCTTACGGCAGCTGCTTTATGAGGAAATTCACCGCTGATATTGACAAAATCAGTTCTTTTTGAAGAGGGTATGGCATAAGCCTGATATCCTCTCTCCTCTATTTCAATTTTCAGTTGCTCAGTTATCAAATCAAGCCTATCATTTACGCTAAGATATTCATCATAATAAGCTTGATTAGGTCCATCTACAATATTATTCACAATAGGCGGCGAAAGAGGTAGTCCAATTGTTATTGCATATGGGAGATGCCCGATTTGGTTAGGAGCAATATCACCAACATAAGCAAATCCATAAATTAGATCACCGAAATCTCTCAATATGTTTATTATATTATTTTGTGTTTGTAAATCAGTTGCTTGCAAGTTCTTACCCCCTCCAGCTAGTATTGCTCATATTATACTGGAGAGTAACTCCTTTTTGAAATTGAAAAGCATTATGAGTAAAATAAAAAAAGCCTATATCGCAACCTTATTCTCTTGAAGAATTCTCAGTAAAGTGTGCGCCGTGGTTGATAGATTTTTATCCTTGCGAGTAATAGTATACAGCGGAATTTCTAAATTGCTAACTTCTTTAAATATATAAAACTTATCATTTTCTTTAATGAGGTTCTCTACAACGATTCGCGGAAGCAACGCAATACCCAATCCTTCAGTCATTGCATTTTTGACAGCATCAAAATCGCTATATTCGAAAGTCGAATTCAGTCCACGTTCTTGCAGTAATTTATCACACAATTTACGGAAAGTGCATCCTTGTCGAAAATTAATAACTGGATAATCATCAATGCGTGGACACGCTTTATCTTTAATCAGATTTTCATGTCCAACCCAAACAAGTTCTTCAGAATTAATAATAACTGTATTTAGACACTTCTCAGAAATAGTATCATGTACAATACCTATATCATATTTATTATTATTAACCCCATCAAGCACACCATTTGAATTAAGGCAAATTTCTACATTGATCTTCCCTGTAGTATCGCTTGTTTGCATTTGTAATAATGCGGGCGAAAGCCAATAATTAATATAGCTGCTTGATATACCAATTCTCGTATACTGAACTTCTGAAAAATAATTAATTTGAGCAACAGTTTCACTATAAATTTTGATGATTTTTTCAGAAGGATCGATTAGAGCCTTGCCAGCATTGGTAATGTAGAGTTTTTTTCCAATACGTTCAAATAATTGCACCCCAAAATGTTCTTCCAACGTACGAATTTGGGCTGAAACAGTTGGTTGCGTAAAATTAAGTATTTCTGCAGCTTGAGTAATGTTCTCAAGTTTTGCAACTACACAAAATGTTTTCAGCAAACGAATATCCATCGTGCACCTCAAATGATCATTCTATCGAAATATAAAGCAGCATATTTCCGTACTTTTGCTAATTTCTAATATATTAAATTACATAATTATTTATAAAAGTCCTTCATACCTGCACTCCTCCGCTATTCCGGTCTTAGTATAAATAAAAAGGCATAGACCTATGTAGTCTATGCCTTTTTGTGGATAATTACAATATTATAACCCTTACATATTGCTACCTATTCATGTTTTAGGAATTACCGCCTTACCATCCAATTTGATTTCTTTTGCATTGTTTTGCACATCTTGAGGAATTTCTAGCGGACCTACTTGATTATATTTCGAATACGTTATCTGCATATTTAATGTCGATTTTATTAAAAAGTCTTCAATTTTAGTCCTATCCTTTGGATTAGCTATATCTAAAAATATTCCTGCCCCTTTTCGAATCGGTTCTGTCAAATCTATATCTATTTCTTTTATCATATTAGTCGTCTTATCAATTTTTACATTGTATTTTATATCACCAGCAGCTAACAACCCGAGTCGTGCTACCGCAATCGCACTTACAATGTCCTTATCCTGCGCATTATTTTGTTTGACAGCTGCGCCTATAGCATCACTTATTTGTATACTATCCAAAGTTATTTCCATATACTTATAGGATGGTGTTTCCCTTTTCAGCTTCACTGACTTCAACAACTGCAGCATATCCATCCGCGCAGAGACCTTTTCATCTGCTGTAAGTTTTTTGTTTAAGGATGGATCGATAGGCACGATCTGTTTAATCCATTTTCCGTCGCTTAACAAATACATAACTAAATTACCATGGTTTTGTTCTATATACTGCTTTAACATTACCTTATTTTCTTTATTCTGCTCGTCACGATAGCAAAGGTTTATATCCTGTTTTATGGTCAAGGGATTTTCCTGGACTTCCCCATTTATTGCAGCTTGCACTTCACCCATTGGGGTTATAGCTTTTATCGCCATATCATAATGCAAGTTGTTTACATCCATCATGTTTTTATATACTTCGTTTAGATAAGCCTTCTCCGGCGGTAGCTCTTCAGCGGCAAAAGCAAAGGAACTGTTCATAGCTACAAACAACAAGCCCCATACTAAAGCAACTCCCAAATTTATCTTGCGTAAAAATCCTATCATATCATCAAACTCCCCTTATAAATCCCATATCATCCATATATTACTAGTATAAAATATCAGCATATACTTTACAATCCAAATGTCAAAATAATGCGCACACGAAAGAGAAAGTCAACTCTATACAGTTGCTTTATTTGCATAGATTGACTTTCTCTTTAGGTTAGTTATATTATGAAATATTATTGGATGTCCGCTATATCACATAGTAGCGGTTCAAGGAGATACAAGAGTTAATTATACCTATACCTTTTTATTCTTGAGTATCTTCGTCACTTTTGTATTCTAAAATATCTCCTGGCTGACATTTTAAAGCCTTACAGATTGTCTCTAACGTTGAAAGCCTAATTGCTTTTGCCTTTCCATTTTTCAATATAGAAAGGTTAGCCATTGTTATTCCAACCCTCTCGGAAAGTTCTGTTACGCTCATTTTCCTTTTTGCTAACATCACATCAAGATTTATTATAATCGCCATGTTATTCACCTCAAACCGTTAAATCATTTTCTAATTTAATATCTATGGCGTTTTTTAATAGCTTTTGCAGAACAGCCGCAAAGACTGCGATTACCATTGAAGCAAGAATAGGGACCATTCCAAATATTATTAGACCTGGGGCATCGTCTTTCTCTGCTACGAAAAAAACGAATGGCAACATTACCACATACAAAGTACTGATTGTGACTGCACAGTATTTTATAATCGCTAAAGCCTTTACAGATAATTTTGAGAAAGCATTGTTTTTGTCAATATAGCTTAAAATTTTAAGAGCTTGATACAATGCAATGTAAAAAGGTATTGCTGATACATACATGCCTATTACAATGGGATAAATCATATGAGCATAAACTGGATTTACTGGATTTTTAATTAACCAAGGCAGCCCCCAAATACATAAAGCTAGAATTGGTACGCCTATAAGAATAACAGCTAACTTTAGAAAAAGTGTTTCGCGTTTCATGGAAAGCACCTCGCTTATTTATTGTTAAACAGATATTATCATATGTTTTATCGTTTTACAATAAATTATTATCTACTTTCATTATATAATTGTTGTTAATTTAAGGTAAGGATAAAAAGCACCTTAATTAAAAAGCGAGATGCCACTTTATAAGCTGAAACGCCATTTTGTAAATTGACAGTTGACTATTTGTAAAATCAAGCTTACCCGTTCAATCATTAATCCAATATACGAAAAGGTAGGGTCCACACTGCCTCCTCCTGGAATGAAACTATTTAATTGTTTCAACTCGCTTTAACACATAATACCTTTCTAAATCAAATTATTTCCATTAAAAAAATGGAAATAATCGTTTTTGCAACTGTCTTGGCACAATAAAAAGCAATCACTATTTGCCTGTAAAAAGTAAATAGTGATTGCTTTTAACTATAGATTACGCTACTCATCATTACTTTTTTATAAACAATCCGAATTCATTTTAAATATAATAAAAAATGTAGTACCCTCAGGTCCAGTGCAAAATTCAATATCGGCTTTATGTCTAGCTGCGATACCGTAACAGACAGCCAAACCCAAGCCAGTACCATTGTCTTTTGTAGACAAAAACGGTGTGCCAATTTTTGCAGCAATCTCTTCCGAGATACCTGGTCCTTGATCGCGGACAGAAAGTACCACTTTGTCGCCTTCTATAAAGGTAGATATTGTTAATATTTTTCCTGCATTTGCCATAGCCTCAAGCCCATTACGACATAAGTTCAACACCAACTGGCGAAATTCACCGCCATCTAATAACACTTTCGGAATCTGCTGCAAATTCAAGATAACTTCTTTACCCATTTTGACCGCATCTGCCTGTAGCAAAGGTTCTAAAGAAGTTAATATGTAATTAACATCCTCCAGCTTAAAATTCCCACTCTGCGGCTTGGAAATCGATAGATACTCTGTAATAATGTCATTAGCCCGATCCAGTTCACTAATCATCAGATCATAATACTCGCGAAATTTTGCATTAGTTTCTTTTCGGTTCAATAACTGTAGAAAACCTCGTACAGTTGTCATTGGGTTTCGTACTTCATGGCTGATGCCTGCAGCCATTTGACCGATAAGATTCAGCCTATCAAGACGAGCCATTTCTTTTTCAATATTTTTTTGTTCGGTTATATCCTTGTTAAACTCCAGCACGCCGACAGGATTACCATTTACATCCCGCTTAATTAACCAACAGCTTCTTACATCAACCTTTACGCCATCACGCTTAGTTTGGATCAGCTCTCCTATCCAGCGCCCGCTACTTATAAGTTCCTGGTTTATTTCCTGCAGAGGCTGGGGAAATTGAGTGTCTAACAGTTTATAGACCACTTTTCCCAACGCCTCTTCCTTAGTCCATTTATATCCCAGTTCCGCACCATGATTCCAAAAAACTATAACTCCATCCAAGCTACGTTCAATAGTATAATCAGGATCAAGGTCCAAAAGTCTCACCTGCTCCTTCAGCATTTGAGTATAGTCCTGGATCTTTTTTTCGGCCATTTTTCGTTCTTGAATATCACGCACAAAAACTGATAGCCCGTCTTGTGAAGGATATACATTTACCTCAAGCCACAAACCAAGCCTGTCCCAAAAAATCTCAAAATATGCCGGATTTTTGTCATTTGTAATTTTTTGGTAGTGACGATATACCAATGAAACCTCCGAGTGCGAAAACTCGTCCCAAATCACCTTACCCAGCAACTGTTCCTGGGTCTTTCTACATAATCTTTCGGCCTCTTTGTTCAGATAGGTAAACCTGGCCTGATTATCAATGGCAAAAAAACCATCTGTTATGCTTTTAAGAATATGACTAATCTTTTCATTGCTATTGCTTAATTGGTTTGATAAATTTTCCAAGGTAGTATATGCTCTGGAAAACCTGGTAGACAAAGCCAATGCCTGAAAAAAAATAAACACAAATAAGCCTATCGATACCATTTCACAGGTAGTAATAATCCCCATATAAAACAATATATCATTAACTACCGTTGCTAAAAAAATGACTACACCAAGGGCAAAACTAACTGCGCCTTCCTTATTACTTAGAACTGCTTTTGCCAGCACCCTGAAAACATACAAACAACTCATTATGGTGATAACATCATACCATAGTAAAGTGCGGGCAAAAGATTTCGGTGATACCATAACCACAAATCCCCCAAGCAGCAGGCTGACTAAGGTTAATACTGCAGGAATTTTAGGTGATGTATCTGTGGCATAGAGATGATAAATGAACCATATAAAAACAGGTACTGATAAATAATAGGACAAATACTCTATTTTCATCAGCCATTCCCAAGGGAAATTCGGTATCAGCGTCATTACAATTATTTCGCCTGTTACTATTGTTCTGATAGCTATTAGCAGGCAGAACAGACCGAAATATAAAGCAGGCTTGTCTTTTGGCCTCAGCATATAAAGACCGAAATGATAAACAGCCATAATTGCGAAAGTGCCTAGTAAAAACACTTCAAAACCTAGCTTCTTTCCCCGTAATTCGTACACTGCGTTTTGCAGACCCAACTGCAAACTGGACTTGATTCCGCCTTTATGATGGGCAAAGTTCGATACCTGAATTACAAATTCAACTTCTTGACTATCAGCATAAAAACAAACAACCTGAGGAAAATATTTAGGCTCGGTGTCTGCGGATGTATGGCCGGCAAGCCCCACAGAACGCTTTAATTGCCCATTTATATATAAGTTATAGGCTGTGGACACCTCAGGCATCTTGACAGCTAGATACTGTCCGGCTTTGTCGATTCTGGCCCTTAGCCGGTAAGTGGCATAACCATCACCTGTTGGACTGATTTCCGGTTTATAATTGTTCCACTTGTCAGGTACAGTAAAAAAGCCAGTCATAGCGGCCTTATTTGCTTCATTAAGATCTACTGGCTTCAAATGCTGCAGCCAATAAAATTCCCATTCACCATCCAGCTTTACAACAGCACCACTCGAAAAATCCCACCCTGACAAATCAACCTCGCCATTAGTTGCACGTGGAGGCTTAACCGATTCTAACGAAACATAAAAATAACTGAAGATTCCAACGCTAGCCAGCAGGATACCGACCATGTGGAGCCACAAATATTTTTTTGTGAAAGTTTTTGCCACACTATTGTCTCCCCTATGATTATCCCCAAACTTTATTTAACTGCTCTATTCATCATCCAGTTTAAAAATTTGCCAGTAAGGTTACACGAAATTGATTAGCTGAGTTGCTTACATTACCTTTCTCATAATAATCGCTAATCTCCAGCAGCGTTTTATCATTCATTTGATATCGGTAATAGAGCGCATACCCATTCCAGGAAGTATTGGAGCCTTCGCGGGCAAAATCAGGTGCTCCCCAATTGCGAAACATCCCGGAGTACCTTTCCTGCTTAAAGTAGTTAATACTATAGCTATTCTTTTTGTCTATTCTATGGGCTAAACCAAGACTCAAACCGTTATCATCGCTATCGGCGTTAGAACTGCCAATTTCAGTGTACACTACGTTTTTAGAATCAAAACAGTAGCTGCCAAATAAAGAATATGTGTTGAATATACTTTTATTAGGAGGTATTAGATTAGCCATCGTTGTTGAATAATTGTCGATTGTCGATATTCGACGATAAGTCGCACCTCCGCTAAATCGCTGGTCGATCTTGCGGTTTACCTGCAAGGCATACAGGTTAGCCTCCATGCCGTGAAGAGGCTGAAACAACCCGCTGCCTAAACGGCCGCCGACCAGCTTTAAAGAAGTGTTCCCCTCTTTCCAGCTTGCATCTATTCCCGTCAACTGATTGCTTTCACCTACAGCATCAATAAGCGTTGTCAATACCAGTCCGTCCTGACCTAATACTACATCCTGCCTCCCTACTTTTAACGCCCCGTTTTTATACTTCCACTTAACTCCCCATCGGTCAAAAGCACCGCTGGTATCGTATAATCCATTGCTGTGAGCCTTTTCACCGGCTGCCTGCTCTAGCGCTAGTCGACCGAAAACACTTGTATTGTTTTCAATAGGCATACTGGCATTTAATCTGACACGGGTAATGGTGAATGTTCCTTTGGTAGGAGAATCCGTGTCTCCAGCGCGATCTTGAATACGAATTCGAATATCGCCATTTACTTCTGGTGTTGCCGCTGATCCAACTGTGGCTACTGACAATATAACGGCAGCAGCAATTATTAAAACGCTCTTTTTCAAAATATTTCACTCGTTTCCTTTTTTTCTACAATTCACATCACATTTATACATTAATTACCATAATTATTCCATATTTTGTCGGCAATTCCTGCAATGTTTACATTTTCTTAATATTATGTCTTAATATGTAAAAAAAGTATCAGCTCAATGCTGATACTTTTTTTACAAAGACCAAAATCTCTTTATACGCTATAAAAGATGATTTATTGTTATAGTTTTTCGAAAATGGGTCTGCAAAGCCATGCTTACCACAGATCTTTTTGACGGTAATGTTATCTATTTTAGTTAGTTTGATAATCAGATCATCTACGTCAAAAGATTTTTCTTCAGTGGGAAAAAACAATAACGTGGGACATTTAGGCACCACCGTAGGATTATCTCTTATTCTTGAACCGTAAAATCCCACTACTAAATCACATAACTTCGTCTGACTACATAACCAAGCAAGAGTAGCTCCTATACTATATCCAAGTAAATAGACTTTTTTATAATGAGGTCTTACATTAAATAAAATTTGTTTTAGCTGGTTCAGACTGCCTTCAAAGCCAATATTATTCATAAAGTAATTGTATGCACGCTCTTCTTGATCATAACTGAACTTAATTCTATCTTTCAACAAGTTAGGAATGATAATATCATACTTGCGTTTTGATAATTCTTTACATACATTTATGATATGTTCATTAATTCCATAGATTTCATGAAGAACAATGATAACTGTATCTGAATTATTTTTATGAGTCAGCATTGATGATAACACCTCACTGCAACCTCGTTAGCGCTAAATACAAATAATTAATAAGGAAAGAATAATTTAGTTTAAATATAACATCCATGGGTCTTATTAGCTCAAATAACGCTAAGGGTCATTAGTATTCCTAGTATTAGTACCCCAAATAGAATAATCTTTTTAAATAAATCGTGTGAAATTTTTGGCAAAATTCTACTACCAACAACCGTTCCTACAATCGATGTAAAGACAATAAGTGATAATAGAACTATGTTTTCCTGCAAATACCTGGAGTTAGTATAGGCATAAATCGGTATACGTGTCGAATCAATTATTACAGCAATTAGTGCCGATGAAACAATTAATTCTGTTTTATTTAACTCATATTTCAACAAGTATAACGATCGAATCGCTCCTTGATTGCCAATTAAGCCACCGATTAAACCCGATAGGAAGCCGCCAATAAAATCTATTCTGTCGGGCAATTTATAATTTATATTGATATTAATCAATGATATCAAGGCATATGTAGCTAAAAACAAGCCTACTGCTACTTTTAGCCAGGCACTATCAAGATAAATCTGAGCATAGGATCCAATAAAGGCACCTACAATACTCACAATACCAAAACGTTGTATGATCTTCCAGTTAATATCTTCCCGATATAAGGCTAACCGAGATACATTATTGAAGAAGTGGACAATTGCCGCTAAAAATATAGCTACTTTTACGTCAAAAAATAATGACATAATCGGCATCATGATTGTGCCAACCCCAAATCCAGTAAAAAGCGTCACTACAGAAGTCCCCAATGTAACTAAAACAAGCATAATGTGCACATAAATTGAATCCATTATTACACCTTCTCAATATTTTAAATTTAATATTGATAAGCCATTAACATAATTCATCAACAGAAAGCTTCACCCATAGCAGGTGTATTAATTAGCTTTTTTAAATAAAAAATAAATCCTGCTAGTAAATTCCAAACTAGCAGGATTTATTTTAATTTACACTATGATTTTCAAAAATTGTGCCCCGATTTCTGGCTATCTGTTATTGATTCTTCTGAATCTCTTCCAATGACCGGAAAGTTCCATCCATATTTAATACAGCACAGTCGCAATCCAGTCGTAATAGTAAAGCAAAGATATAATGGGATAGGACTGGCAAAGTACATCTGTGAGTAATAGAAGGTCATGGCTCCAATGATAGCAGTAATTGCATACACTTCTTGTCGGAATACATAAGGAATTTCCTTGACAATCACATCACGGATAACGCTTCCACCTATACCTGTTATTACAGAAACTGTAGTTATAATGCATACAGAATCCAGATTGTGCACAAGTGCCAGTTTGGCACTTGTAGCCGTAAAAGCTCCTAAGCCGATAGCATCAAATATTTGAATGGTGTTTTTATATCGTTCTAACCATCGGTAAGTAAAAAATACACCGATAGTGACTACCAAACTAATGATAAAAAAAGTAGGGTCTCGAAATGTTAACGGGGGCGTATTACCAATAATAACGTCGCGCATTACCCCGCCGCCAATGGCCGTTATTAAAGCTAATACTAATACACCAAAGACGTCCAAACGTTTTTGTATTCCGGTTAATGCACCGGAAACGGCAAAAGCCACTATTCCCATAATCTCAAATATATTCCAAGCTGTCATTGATGGTTCTTCCTCTTTTCAAATACCTGTTATACCACCTAATGGTGGTTATGGCTTTATATTTCCACTAATCACTATATATCACTTGCCCCAGTGGACTCCCTAGTTTCATCCTCTATATAATTCCCTCAAACTTTGCTGGATCTCTATTAACTGTTCTGCAGCAACTCCGCCATCTAAGGCCGATAGTAAGCTCAAATAAAAATCATCAGTCTGTTCCGTCATGTGCAAAATCAGCTCTCTAAACTCACTCTCCATGACATTTCCATATAGAACCTGTATCCGATTTTGTTCATTTTGTAAATAATCATCTGCAGCTGTGTTAAGCACACGATATATCTCATCACTCATTAATTTATTCTCATTGTTTTCGAAAAAAGCTTTGGGATTTTTAAAGTAAGCCATTGCTTTTGAAAATAACCCAGATTGAATATTTTTAAAAGCAGCTTCAAAATCAATTTGTGCTTTTTCCCTAATTTCATAGTAAGAAAATGATAAATCCTGATTCATCTCACTAATCATTTCGATAAGAGTTGTTTGGTACTCTGCTGCTAACTTTTCAGCATAGCGATCAAGTCTTACGGTTGTAGCTCTCATTTCCTGTGCAAATTCAAAGCCAATTTGTTCGAGTAATTCTTCAAGTGAATGCCGCACAGCTTTTTTCAGGTCCCTGCCATCATCGCGTAGCACACTGGGATTGAATGCCTCTTTAAAGAAATCACTAAACCGTAAAAATACCCTTTGCTTAATATAATAAACTAATTCTTCGATTTCCTGATACAGGCGGTTTTGTAAATTTTGTGCGGTCTGCTGTCCAAGTATTGTGTGTATATCAGCTTTCTCTGCTTCGATATTTGCCCTCTTCCGCTGTTTAACCACAGCATCTTCCCTCGTACTATCAATAAGCTTTGTTACCAGATTATACACACGGCTCAGTTCATTTTCCGACGCTGCAACTGCCATGTTAGCCAAATCATTGGTAATAAAATGATAGAAAGTCTCCTCAAAAGCTGTCATTCCTGAAACACGATTGTTTATCTTTTCTTGCTTTTCCTTAAGTGCTTTTAAGCTTGATAATGGATATAAATGCGGGTTTCTTACGCCATATTTTATTAACTGCTCGTGGACGTACTCAATAACAGTTTCCTTTTCTTCCTCGTTATCAGCCAAATCAATAGCATTTATAATAAAAAACATTTTATCTAGTTGAAACGAATCCTTTACACGTCCTAACTGGATTAAAAATTCCCGATCTGCTCTTGAAAACGCATGGTTATAGTAAGTTATGAACAGAATGGCATCGGAATTTTTGATAAAGTCAAACGCTACTCCTGTGTGACGGGCATTAATTGAATCAGCCCCCGGGGTATCGACTAGAGTAATACCCTTGCGAGTTAAAGGACAATCATAATAAAGATCAATCCATTCGACGAAGCAGGATTTCTCTTCCATCGCAACATAATCGCCAAATTCGGTTATCGTTGTATTGAGTACTGTACCCAGTTGTGCGCTAAAAGCATCATACCCACGGGTAAATGCCTGTAAAAAAGCATAATTTGTCTTCTCGCCAGTACCTAGCTGTTCCAAATGTCCATTGATTTTTTCTATTTTTGTCTTTGCAGCAGCTAAGCTATCCACATGAACATCAAACATTTTCAAGGCACGATTTACATCCTCAAGCATGGCACCTTCCTCTTTAAGTTTAACGAGAACAGTTCCATGATGATGCGAATCACTGATCGGCTTAATTCTATTAATCGCCGCTGTAGTCGGATTTGGCGAAACAGGTAATACTTTCTCTCCGATTAACGCATTAGCAAAAGAAGATTTACCGGCACTAAATGCTCCGAATAATGCCACAGTAAACCCTTTATTGTCTAATCTTTCAGCTTTTTCTACCAGCTCAGCTGCAAGCTTCTTAAAGCCCGGCAACCCCTGAACAAGCTGTGCTGTCTTCTTCAGTTTATCAGCTGTTTGTTTCATTAGGTCTCTTTTAGAAGGTAATGGAGTTTTCTCTTGAATGACTGGCTTGCTCACAGGAGTACTAGATTTTTTCTTTACCTGTTCTACATGCCCCGTTTCCCCAGAAACTACCTCAAATTCCTCTTCTTCCACATCAAACAAATGAACACGGTCATCCACTAGCCCATTAGTCTCAGTAAGCAGCCTTTCGAGTTTCGTTTGCTCAATACTCTTGGCTGACTCGTATTTTTTAACTTGCTTCAGAGCGGCAACATATCGTTCCAAGTTCGCGGATTTTTGAGTTAATCTTACCTGGCTGGCTGTATTTTTTTCCTGTAAAGCATTTAGTATTTCAATCTCAATTTCAGATAAAACGCTTTTAGCCAAAAGTTTGATTTCATTTGCCACATTATCCGTATAATTAATAACATAATCACCTGATAAACGTGCCCCCGGTTTTACATGACCGACTAGTAAATCACGCGAAAAATGAACAGTAAAACTCTGAATTTTAGTAAGCAATTCTTTATTTTCGACCCGCTTTTCCTTTAAAAAACGCAGCAGAAACTCACGAAGATGCCACTCTAGCAGTGATTTTGTTTTATCGAGTATATCCTGGTAAAAGTTATTCAGTCTTATTTCTCTTTCAGCTAAGGTTTTTTGTTTGGTAAATAACCATCCGACCTTGAATTCACTCTGACATGATTCAAGATAGCCTTCCGCAAGTGCCCTTGTTTGAAAAGGCATTAAATATGAATTCTTCATGATTTTGTTTACTTCATTATCAAATTCGCTTTCTGCCTTTTCGAGTCCCTCGCCCAAAGAGTTTTTCTCTTCCATCAGCCTATTGTAGTTATCTGCTAACTCTTGCTGTTCTGTAACCGATAGCTCATTTAAAATATCCTTGAAAGGCTCTAGCTCCTGTTCATTCTTTTTCGCTGTTAAATCCAGATGATCTTTGATTATTTTTTGCAGAGAATGAAAGATAGATTGAAGGAGTAAGCTATCTTTTTCTTTTAACCGCTCCGCCAAAAAAGCCTGTAACTTAGGAAATTGATTATATTCATGATCATCTTTTTTTAAAGAAGTATAAAAAATATCAGCCGGTTTTACTCCCCATGATGAAAAAGACTCAACCACACTTGTTTTAAAATCTGAGAATGAAAGTTCCTGATCAGAATGCTTATCAACTTGGTTAATAACAAGATAAACCTCTTTGCCGGCCTCAGTTAGCTCTTTAGTAAACATAAAATTCAATTCTGATTGAACATGATTATAATCCATTACATAAAAAATCAAATCAGCAAGATGAATAGCAGATTCAGTGGCAATACGATGCGCGTCGTCTGCAGAATCAATACCAGGAGTATCCATAATAACGGTGTTAGTCGGCAGCTCTGAGTCAGAATGGCTTATTTCGATGGAATGTATTTGATCTCCATCTTTGCAATAGTTTTTAACCATTTTATAGTCATAAGGAGCAAGATATAAACGAGGTTTTTCATTTTTAAAAAACACCTTTGCATACTCTTCGCCCGCTTTGACTTTTACAAGATTAGCACTAGTTGGAATCGGGCTTGACGGCAGTAAATTTTCGCCCACCAAGCGATTAATTATCGTTGATTTCCCTGCAGAAAAATGCCCGCAAAATGCAATAGCAAACTCCTCGCTAACTAGTTTGCCTGCTAATTGCTTAACTTTTCCAGCATTTTCTTGATCATTGTTATCTACTAAATATTCATAAGCAGCTAAGAGCTGTCCCTTTAATGATCGAATTGTAACTTGGCGATTCGCAGTTTGAATCATAAAAAATTACCCCTTATAAAAAACTTGTAATTCGTTTTATTTTATACTATACAGCTACAAATAGGCAACGATATGTTATCCACTATACAAGATATCTTACGTAAATTATAAAAGATCAAAATTAAGACCTGCGATTTCACGGTTTTTGCTGATAAGTAATGGAAACTTTGATAGCTCTATCGGCAGCTGCTATAACTGACACTGTCAAGAGGGACGGTTCTTTTTGACACTAATCTGCCCTTATGCTACAATAAACCGGTGATACCCCTAGCACAGTTAGTACTGTGCTCTTGGAAAATCATTATGTTGCCGATAGACTAATAAAGGAGGATATCATGAAAAAATTCAACATAGGGCTTTTGCTTGTTGTAGGTATGCTAATTGCCTTCGGAACAATTGGCCCTGCTTCGGCCAAATCTTCTAACGAAACGCCTTCATTTAACTTAACAACCGAACAATGGACAGGCCATAATTTCACGTTTATTGCTTTGCCAGCAGATAAGCAATCTTCCGGATACGATATCTATACAATAGATAATGCTGCTCGTGGGTTTGAAGGCGATCAGTCCGCTCGCATTCCTTATGCGAAACATGCTGGAAAGCAAGTTAAAGTTACAGAAGTTATTCCCTTTCCGGCAGGCCCTAATCAAAACGAGTTTATGGTCTATATGACGGTAAACGATACCAGAGAAAAATTGGTTGGCCGTACCATGCGAGGCCAATTGGAAGGCTTAGTATTGACAGCCGATCTAACGAATGCAAAAAAACAGTTTTTAGGTAAAACCCTTTACCCAAAACTTAGGGAGTTACCAGGGTTGTATGTGCCGGGTTCGAATGAAACCCCTGCCTCTGTACCAGTTCCAATTGGCAGTCCAGTTACTGTAGTTGATGTATATGCAGGCAATCAGTCTCATGAGCCGATTTGGTTAGTTGTTTCATTTAATGGAGAAAAGGCGGTAATGCCTATCGCTTACAGCTGGACCAATATTCCAGTTTCTGCTTGGGCCAAAACAGCTCCATGGCAAGAAGTTTTGTTTACTGAAGATCCACGACTGAGTCTCGGTTGGTCCCACAGTTTGTGGTACCAGATTGAGAGCGGTAACGTAGAAAAAGGTATGACAAAGGGACAAGTAATGCTTAGTTGGGGCAAGCCGCAAAAATCGGAGGCAAATGACTCAGCATGGATTTATGGCAATAAGAAAATTAACTTTGCGGGTGATTTAGTGCACTCTGTGGAAACCATTACAGACACTCATTAGACAATAAATAAACTATAATGTCAGTGGAACCTTAAAATACGGTCCCACTGACATTATAGTAATACTGCGATTGGGGTGTATCATGGCTAGGCAAGCACGAAATAAAAGTTCAACAGGTATATATCACGTTATGCTCCGCGGCAATGAACTTAAGCCGATTTTTCTTGACGAGGAAGACAAGAAAAAGTTTGTAGATACTATGCTCGAAAAGAAAGATGGAGCAACTAGTCGACTGTATGCTTATTGTGTTATGGACAATCACGTACACATGGTTATTCAGGAAGTTCTGCAGCCATTAGAAATATATATGAAGAGGATTGGCGTAACCTACGCGGCTTATTATAATAAAAAGCACAACCGGATTGGACATGTTTTTCAAGACCGTTTTCTCAGCAAGGCAATCGAAGATGATGCTTATTTAATTAGCGCCATACGATATATACATAAGAATCCTTTTGGGTCTGAACTCAGTCCTACACCTAACTATCTATGGAGCAGCTATCCTTCATATCTAGGATATAATGAAGCTTTTCCGTTTTTGCCTGAGATGGAAGATATCCTTGGTCAATTCTCTTCTAATAAGGAGAGTGCGATACAATTATTTAGAGAATTTCATTTGGCAGAAGATAATCAGCACCCATTTCTAGATATCGTTGATAGAAGTGTCGAACAAGCGGAAAATCTTATAACGCGTTTTTTAGAGAGTCGTTCAATGTCTATCGAGGATTTGCGCAAGTATAATAATCAGCATATAGCTGCCGAGTTGGTACAGGTACTAGTTTCCCAATGCAAAATCTCGTGCAGACAAATAGCACAATTGACAGGTATCAACCGCGAAAAAGTGAGAAAACTGACTATTTGATAGGTAGAAAACAATAACTCCGTCAATCTTTTTGATTTAGTTTATAAACTGGAGGCAGCAGTTATGCTAGAATTTATCATTCGTAGAGTTCGACCAGAAGATTTAGACCGTATAGCTGAGATTGAGGCCCTTTGTTTTCCTGCCGCAGAAGCAGCATCGCGTGAAGCATTTCAAGATAGAATTAAGGCCTTTCCCGGCTACTTTCTAGTAGCTGATATAGATGGAACCTTGATTGGCTTTATTAACGGCTGTGTAACAAACAGCTCTGTTATTTATGATGAAATGTTTCATAATATACAGCACCATATACCAAACGGCTCGAACTTATCAGTATTTGGACTAGACGTGATACCCGAGTACCGTCGCCAAGGCGTAGCCGCTCAGCTAATGCAGCATTTTATTCAAATAGCCAAAAATACTGGGCGTAAGAGCATAATTTTAACATGTAAAGGCAGACTAGTTCATTACTATGAATCGTTTGGCTATGCTAATCAGGGAATTTCAGAATCGAAGCACGGTGGTTCTCAGTGGTTTGATATGACACTTGTTTTACAACGAAATTAAACTAAGAAAAACAAGACTAAACTACATACTCTACTCTATAAAAAGACTAAACCTACAGGTCTAATCTGAAAGCCTATCCTCAAACGAATAAAGCGGTCCTCGCTCCACAAAAGAGTCCTCGCCACAAATGGCGAGGACTCTTTTGATAAGTAATCATTTGGCTAAACCACTATTCACAGTCTATTTCTTTTTTTTCAATCTGCCTATGCTAGATTTGTATTTTCAGCAACTCTATATCATACTTGCTTATATTTTTCTTCCAGTCATAACAAACAGTGAATAACTAATTTCAACGCCATCTACATGTTTTGTATCATTATAAAACGTATGTGACGCCAATTCTTTGTAACCAATTTTCCCAAGAACTTTCTTAAGTTCATTTTGATTAAAGCCATTATGCCCATTAAAATCGACCTCGAGTTTATGAAAACTGCCATCATCTTCATTTAGATCTACAATACACAAATATCCATTTTTCTTTAATAATTTATATAATCGTGTCAATGTTGTTTCGATATCAACAATATGATGTAAGGCCATTGATGTATAAATTAAATCATATTTATCTGATAGTGAGGGATGATTATTAATGTCGTGTTGGTAAGCTGTTATATTCTTAACATTATTCTGCTGGATTTTTGTATTTAACATTTCTATCATGCCTTGCGATGTATCAATGCAAGTTATATCTTTGATCTTGTCATATAGGTTGAAGCTAATGAGACCAGTTCCGCAACCAAATTCTAAAGCACTATAGTATTCTTTAATGTCAATGACAGAAGCTATCTCCTCTGAAATGATCTTTGCCCTTTTTATTCTGTTTTCGTTATCCCAATTTATGGACTGAACGTTAAAATCCATTTCTTCCTCCCACCTTAATACCTATTTAAAAACCAAGATCATAAATCCTATTCGCATTGTCAAAAAACACTTTATCATGATGTTTTTCTGGAATTATATGAGCGATAAATTCAATATAATTTGGAATATTAGCCAACGGCCAATCTGTTCCATACAACAATTGGTCATATTTATCGAGGTATTCCAGCCACATTTTTAAGAAGTTAATATAACCGTGCTTTTTAGCTAGGAAGTCTGGCATACTGTCGATCCGGCCTTCTAGGATTCCTGAAAGATCAGCAGCAACATTTTCGTTTTTCTCCATTACCGCGACAGCGTCAATTATCCATGGATTCCCGATATGGCACATGATAAATTGCACTTGTGGGTAGCGTACCGCAGCCTCGTCCAAAGTCATCGGCTGACTGTATTTTAAGATAGCATGACTGGTAGCTGTTAATCCAGTATGAACTGCTACAGGCTTTTTATATTGCATTGCCAGTTGATAAAACGGATCAAGAACCGAATCGTAAACATAAAAGTGATTGTATCCTGGATATAACTTAATGCCGACACAATTTTTTCTCTGCAAATGCTTTTCGACCAGATACGCTTGCTGCACCACTTCTTCAATGTTAAAGCATGAACTGTCCAGTCCGACACAATAACTAAGATATTCAGGATACTCATGTTCGCTCAACTGCAAACTTTGATTCCCCATTACCACTCCGTGTACAATATTATGCTTAGCGTATTGTTCTTTAAGATGCTCACTAGTATTTTTATGACCCGCCATTTCTGCAATCTCGTCAAAATAAGGATGTGAGGCGAAATGAATATGGGCATCGATTATCTTCATTGGGCATTGTCCTTCCTTGCATTTTTCGTGTATTCACTAATCTTTTACATGCAACCTGTTTCTCAAAGAAATTTATATTTTACTTTATCATAACATCGTACATAACTGATGAAAAGTTATATAGAACTAACTTTTTATAATATTCAAACATCGGATGAATCATATACCTAAACATATTCGGAATTGAACTCCTTATCCAAACAGATTAAGCTGCCGTTCAATTAGTAATTATTATTATTCCTTTATTCAATATTAATTTAGTAACGATAATAAAACTGAATGAGATCTGTAAAGAAAAGGCTATAAATCTATACAAGATTTCAGATAACAAAATTTTTAAAACAAAACAAGAGAAAGCTAGTTTAGCATTCTCTTGTTTTTCGTTGATACTTTTACAAAATTTCTTTCTTTATGAATTAAATATTTATATCATACTCCATCCGCTTTGCGGCCATTCTTGCTACATCCTCGCCAAGTAATCGCTTAATAATATGGAAGGACATATTAATTCCAGCAGAAATTCCTCCAGAGGTAATTATCGAGCCTTCATCGATAAATTTTATATCCTTAATGATTTTAAGTTGGGTGAATTCCCGCTCTAGGCGATCAGCATCCATCCAGTGGGTAGTTGCCCTTTTTCCATTCAGTAATCCCGCTTTTGCTAATAGGAATGCACCTGTGCATACAGAAGCCATGATCTTCACTTTATCCTTCTGTAATTTAATCCAATCTATTACCTCTTGGTTATTTATTTCTATCTCTTCTGCTCCATAGCCCCCAGGAATAATTAGAATATCAAAGTCAGGAGCGTTTTCAAAACGATACTCCGGTTGGATCATTAATCCATTTCGAGCTTTTATCATATCTCCATATTGTGATATTGTGTGAACTCTAAACGGTTTATCAACGTGATCTGGAATAGAAGCTATAGAAAAAACTTCAAATGGACCGGCAAAATCCAGCACCTCAACCTCGTTAAATAAGAAAATACCTACATCCCACCGCTCCCCCATAGCCGACCTCCCAGGTAATATACTTGCTAACTATTTAAGGATTTACTGTTGTCCTTCATTTATAATTTTAGATATACGCTTAATACCTTCGTGGATTTTTTCTTCTGACATGTTGGAATAGTTCAGCCGAAAAGTATTCTCGATTACTTTATTTGGGAAAAACGAATCTCCCGGTACAAATGCAACATTCTGTTTGAGACATCTGTTTAGTAACTCTTTAGCTTTCATGTTGATTGGTAATTCTACCCAGGTAAATAAACCGCCCTGCGGCCGAGTAAATTTAATATCACTTGGGAAGTATTTTTCCATTGCATCAACTATAGTATCTCTGCGACGTCTATATACCGTGATAATCTTTTCTATATCTGAATCGAAGTCATATAACTCCATATATTTTGAGATTTCCCGCTGACTTATCGATGATGTGTGTAGATCGGCCCCTTGTTTAATAAGAACATACTTTTCTATGAATTTCGCATCGGCTGCTATCCATCCTATTCTTAGACCCGGACAGAAAGTTTTTGAAAATGTACTAACAAATATTACGAGGCCTTTCTTATCAAGTGATTTTATTGCTGGCAACATTTCCCCTTCAAATCGCAGTTCTCCATATGGATTATCTTCAATAACAGGTACATCATATTTATTTATTATCTCTATAAATTGTTGCCGGCGCTCTAAAGACCATGTTCTACCAGTCGGATTTTGAAAATCAGGAATAACATACACTAGCTTAACACTTTTATTCTGCTGAAGAATTCTTTCTAGCTCATTAATTAGCATTCCATTCTCATCAGTTGGCACTTCAATAAATTTGGCTCTATATGCTCTAAATGCACTTATTGCGGCTAAATATGTTGGACTTTCACACAAAACCACATCGTCATCGTCCAAGAATAATTTCCCGGAAAAATCAAGCGCTTGTTGCGAGCCACTAGTTATTAATATATTAGAATAGTCAACATTAGTCTTAAATTTAGCATTTATCTTTTTGGCAATCTGTTTTCTTAAAGGTTCAAATCCTTCAGTAGTAGAATACTGTAGCGCCTGACTACCCGACTCCTCTAATACTTTTACTGCTACTTTTTTCAATTGCTCAATAGGGAATAACTCAGGTGCCGGAAGGCCTCCTGCAAACTATATTACTTCAGGTCTTTGAGTAATTTTGAGTATCTCACGAATATCGGACGCTCTCATTAATTCCATACGTTTAGCAAAAGTAACACTCATAATTATCTCTCTCCTAAATACACTTATTTACAACAATTACCTAATATACTAGTTTATATGTTAGGTATTTGTAAATATCCACTTACTCTTTCATCGAAAAATTGGATACTAAGCCAATGTTCTTCTATGATAATTCTCTGAGCTGAATACAAAAATGAGCTCTAAGCATAAAAAAAGTCTACTAGTTTTACACTGACTAGTAGACTTTTCGCTATAAGATCTGACGCCTTTAATAAGATACCTCTACTAAAAGATGATTAATCTCTGGTTTACTATAATTCTTATAAATTGGCTTTGAACAAAATAAGACTCGTCCATCATATGCACGGCCTCGTAGTAATTCGTATATGGCTAACTGACGTTAGTCCTCTTTACCATTACCTGCGAAGGTTAAAATAAAACCATTTATATCTTGAATTGCGAATTCCACGGTGCCATAGAAAGTAGTGTGCAAATCTAATATGATGCTCACGCTATTTTTTATCTTTTTATATAATTCCTCAACGTCGTCAACTTTTATATAAAAAGTTAGCCCTCCACCGATTGGTCTATCTTTTAAAATTGGATATTCTTCAATTATATTTCCTCTCTCTTGGAACATTAAATGAACTTCTCCTTGCTTTACCATCGCCCAATTGAATATTCCCTCTTGCGGAACCGAAATCACCAACTCAAATCCTAAAACGCTTTTATAATAATCCACTGTTTGATTAACATTTTCTACCATTAAATTGGGAGTTATTTGTTTCATCATAATCATGTCCTTTCTAAATCAGTTATTTGAATATGTAGGGAACCATAAATTCCTTTTAGGTAATAAAATTCTAACCCCTATGCTTTATTCTTTATCAATATGGAAACCCTTTCCATATTATTTTTTCCCAAAAGTCATTTAGCTTAGCATCGTCATATCACGAACTTTGATAAAATGAATTAGCTGCAAATGACTATTCTAGTAACACTTCTAACATTTTTTTTCGGTTATTAATAAATTCTTTCATCACGATATAGTGTTCGGTATTTTCAAACTCAACAACATCTATACCGTTATCAGCTATTTGTAATATTGTTGCATTTGGATAACCGATTATTATAGGTGAATGTGTTGCAATTATAAATTGTGAGTTAAGCTGCACTAAGTCATGGATTCTTGAAATCATCGCTAGTTGCCGCATAGGAGATAAGGCCGCTTCAGGCTCATCAAGTATATACAGTCCTTGTCCTTTAAATTTATTCATGAAAGTAGCAAAAAACGCTTCTCCGTGTGATTGTTCATGTAAAGATACTCCACCATAAAACTCAGTGACTTTTAGCTCATCAATCTCTGTTGAAAGATTATAGAAGCTTTCCGCCCTTAAAAAAAAGCCATCCTTAGGTTTTTTGACTCCCCGGATTAACCTAATGTATTCATGTAACGAAGAGTGAGAGCTCCTTGTTGAAAATGTAAAATTACGAGTTCCCCCTTCGGCATTAAAGCCCCAAGCTATAGCGATTGCCTCTAGTAATGTTGATTTACCTGATCCGTTTTCACCTATGATAAATGTAACCTGTTTGTCAAATTTCAAAGTATCTAAATTCCTTATTATAGGCAGTGTAAAAGGATATTGATTAAAATTGTCTATTTTGTCTTTTAATAGCTCTATAGAACGCAGATAGTGTTTCATATTAAATGCTTCCATGCTCAAGCCTTATCCCCCTTACGTCCCTTATTTAGCATCATTCATCTTGTCTCTTAATAAGTCAAGGAAATGCTTGCTGCTCGCTGACAGCCTGCGATTTCGCACCCAGACGATTACAGTTTGTGTTGAAACAGCCGGTTCAATAATTGTTTTATAATTTAATTCAGGGTCTGAAATAAGCCCCTCGGTGGACTTAGGAACCAATGCCATACCAATACCTAATTTAGTCCACATTATATTGAGCATGATGCCATCGCTTATGCACACAATCTTTGGCTTAAATCCGGCATTCGTACACCACTCAATAAACATATCTTTCCACCTTAATGGAATGATAAGCGGTTGGCTAGCCAGCTCAATTAGCCTAATAGTTTCTAATTCTTCACCGCAATAGCATTTCGTTCTGTTCATGGCTATAACTAGCGGTTCGTCAGGCAGGGAAATGGACTCGTAAATATCTGAGTCAAAAGGAGCTCGTATAATACCAATCTCGATTATTCCATTATCTAAAAGCTCTAAAATTCGAAAACCATCACCCTCCCATAACTGGAACGTGACATTAGGATACCGACTATGAAATTCACTAATTAAATTTGGTAATAATGTAGCTCCAGAGGTTGTGACTGTGCCTAATGAAATTGTACCGCCAATACCTGAATTAAGCTCGGTCATTTCTTTCATTGTGCCATTTACTAAACCTAAGATTTGTTCTGCCCTTTCTCGAAATAGCTGTCCTGCTTCAGTTAATCTTATTCTGCGGCTGCCACGCTCAAACAATTGGACTCCAAGAGAATCCTCTAATTGCTTCATTTGCCTGCTAAGTGCTGGCTGCGCTATGTTCAGCCGTTTAGAAGCATTACTTATATTTCCCGCTTCCACAATAGCATAAAAATATCTCATTTCCCGAATATCCAATCAGACACCTCTAACTATACTTTTTAGATATACAAAGCATATAATTCCGATAATTCTATTATAGTTTAGTCCATGATATAATTTCAACAGATTCTGTAATTAGGGCGTTTATGAAAAACTAAACTTCCTAATGAAAAAGGAGCTGTCTATTTTGAATTTGCCAATCAGCGGCACTGAGCTATATTCATTCATGTTAGTTATGATGCTAATGATAGTCACACCAGGCGTTAATCAAGTTTTAGTACTTCAATCAGGACTGAATTTTGGTCATAAAGCAGCAATATATAATGTTGCAGGAATTACTAGTTCAATGTTTGTCCACACGTTGCTTTCTGGTTTAGGGATATCTATCATTATCATTAAATCGCCTAGCCTGCTTGGCTTATTTAAGGTGGTAGGGAGTGGATATCTCATATATTTAGCGATTTCTAGTATATTTAATGCCTACCAGCTTCGAAATACCACTGTTAATAGTACCGATCTGACTAATTTGTCAGACTCCGAAATAAGCCGTAAATCGTTTACTAGAGGCTTCACGACAAACGTATTGAATATCCAAACCTCATTTATCTTCTTATCCATATTTCCGCAGTATATGAATCTTAATCAAAGTTTACTTAATCAGTCACTTTTTCTTACACTAATTTTTATATTATTGCTAATTGCATGGTACGCTGTAATAATCTCATTGATTTTTAAAATTAGGCATTATCTGCTGGATATTAATATCCAACGGAAACTAAAAACCGTATCAGGAGTTCTGTTGCTAGTAATGGCTATTAATATGCTTGTGAAATAATTAGAGGGATCGTCGAAGTCTTATTTAAACTCTACTCATAAAGAGTTCAAATAATGTCGGGCCTTTTTCCATATATTTATATCAACAAAGATAAGCTAGATTTAGAAGTAGCATCTCATAACGAGGTGCTTTTTTGTATTAAATCGCAATACTTATCAAGCATTATATTCTATAGTACAATAGTGACAAGTTAGTACTATGATCGGGAGGGAATAGGATGAGTGAACAAGGTATCAAAATACTAAGCCAATCCTTAGGATCTGTTATGTTTAACTTTGCATCTATAAAAAATTTCCGTGCATTATCTTCTACCGGACTAGAACAATCACGGGATGAACTATACGATGAACAACTAACGGCTGTTCTCCAGTTACTTCGCTCACCTGATGGTGACAAGTATCTTATAAAGGAGAAGCTATTAGAAAAGTTCACACCTGCAGGCTTTGCCCAATTTGTTGC
The DNA here is from genome assembly GCF_036763085.1 of Dendrosporobacter sp. 1207_IL3150. Classification (NCBI taxonomy): domain Bacteria; kingdom Bacillati; phylum Bacillota; class Negativicutes; order Selenomonadales; family Sporomusaceae; genus Dendrosporobacter; species Dendrosporobacter sp. 1207_IL3150. The sequence goes on along the minus strand of NZ_JBAIYU010000031.1, from coordinate 70,370 downwards.
CGATAACAGACTAAAAAAAGCACAGGCTTCAATAGACGCAGCAAGTATAATTTTTGCACATACAATACTCGATAGTGTACTATTCCAGTTATGTGAAGTTACAACAATAATAGACCCTAGCCGCTGGGATGACGAAATTAAGGACCGCAAAATAAGCTTTTCTGAAATAAAAGACTCAAATCCTGAACAGATCCGACTGCATCTTCTTAAGAAAAAACTGGCGGAAATAGAAAGAAGTTCATTGTTAGAAAAGTGCGATATCCTATATCGGAGATGTCAAGTCACCAGCGTTATAGAACACGAAAAGTATCAATATAGTAGAGATAAATTAGCTGTGTTTGATACCATACGGCATGATGTCGTTCATGGCCGCCTCGCTCCAGATAAAGGAATTGACAACATTGAAGAACTGTTATCCTATGCAGAGAATACGGGAGTTCACTTTGTCTTAATGGTCTCGAATGGATATGATACGAAAATGGATCCTAATTATATTGTGAGTAATATTTAGTAACATAGAATAAAACACCCGCTAGGCGAAAAACTTCGATATGCAAGACAACAGTTAGGTTACACACAAGAGGAACTTGCAGAAAAGTTAGGGTTTAGCCGGTCGTTAATTAATCACTATGAATTAGGACGCAAGTATCCGCGATTAAAAAAATTACAACTCCTAGCTAACATACTTGGCAGACCGCAAGACTTCTTTTTAGATGATAGAATCACTGTATTATCGCAAGACTAGATCGAAAAGGCTGAAAAAGCGTTAAGATCACCAAAACACTTAGCTTATGATATTGTCATTGGAGAAGCAATAGAAGCAGAGGTTACGCCTGATGAGCTGAGTCAGTTCATAGAGTTATTAAAAAATTCAAAGCAAAAAGCACGAGGATAATAACAACCTCGTGCTTTTATTATAAATGAGTACTTTACTGTACTTACTATAAATACTATGTTTTTTAAGACTTGATTATAAATATATATTGTAAGGGTTATTGTCTATAATTTATCTTAATATACCAAGAATACTCCTTGTTCTTATACAATAGTTAAAGGATAGACGAGCCTTTTATATTACTATTGATTTAAGTGAGTAGGAGCTTGTGTTAGCTTTTTTCGATATCACCATTTTTATAATAACTAAGTTTCTCGTTAAGTTGTCTTGCTTGGTTTTGACCATCTATATACATCATAGCGTAGACTGATACCTTTACAAATAAATTTACAACTATATAGATTATTATAAGATTTTTTTCAATAGTTGGGTTTAACAAGGATAGCCACACTATAACCAGAGTAGTGGCTAGTGCAGAACAGATAGTAAAACTGATTAAATGCGCCTTTTTACCTAAATCCAGCTTATTTGCAAAAGCAAATTTATACAGTGTATAAATACAGGCTAGTATAATAATTTGCCATAACAGCGAAGCTTCTATTGTTTCTATTGAATTAATGCCTAAAAATATCAAAGTAATAATTATTAGTAATCCACTAGCTTGAAAAATATCCGTTAAGAAATACTTAAGGTAATTGCTAAATTGCACAATATCCCTCCTTATAATCCTAATTTACCTTTGAGTATGGGAACATATTGCCTAGATATTACTACCTTCTCCCCGTTTCGAAGCAATGCCTCAAATCGTCCGTAGAAAACAGGACTTAAAGAGTGGATTTTTGCGATATTTAGAATTATCGATTTAGAAGCTCTAAAAAAATCCCAATTTTCATATTCTTTTTCAATTTCATAAAGCTTTAATCTTGTTTCAAAAACCTTTTCGCTACAATAAATAAATACTTTGTTATCTACTGATTCAAAATAAAATACATCGTTAGGATCAATGATATGCATTTGTAAATCTATAGTACCAATTAGTTTTTTCGAAGCTGATTTAATTGCATCAACAAGCTGCAGTAATGAATTATCTACTTCGTTGCATCGAATAATTATTTCTGGTTCAGTTCCGGCAGGTATATTCTCAATGGTGACTTTTATATTGCTCACCTCCACTTTTCACTATATTTCTAGTATATGTTAGTAATTTGATCCATTTCAACCGGCTAATAGCAACCTGCAATTTTAGCTATCTAAGCTGCAATATGTTAATGATCTATCGAACTAAGAAGAGCTATACCTCACAGTAAAGTGTGGTATAGCTCTCATCGTTAATTAGTGTAAGGGCATGTTTTCTATACCCTTATCCAATCTATAAAATACTTATTATTTTTTAACCCACGACATTATATATTCATTAAATCCAGAATCTTCGTTGGGCTGCTCTGCAATAATCGTAAACCCACAATGCTTGTAAAATTCTACCGCACTTTTATTTTGAGAGTAGACTGCTAATTCTAGAGTTGAATATATAGACTTACAGTAGTTAATCAGCTCTTTACCTATACCTTTTCCTTGGCATTCTGGGGAAACAAATAATGCTCCAATAAATGAACCATTAACAATACTAATAAACGCCTTAATAGTATTAGCTTGTTGATAAACAAAGGTCTGCGAAGAGGGTAGATAGGTTTCTTCAACTACTTTATAATTATCAATCCAATATTCTTGGGGTATAAAGCTATGTGCTGCAATATTTGCATCTAGCCAGATGTCCATAACTTCTTTCGTATCAAGCATTTCAAATTCTTTGATCATATTCTCTCCTTATAAGCTTGGCCAATTTCACCTACTATTCCAACCTTTTTCACAAAAGTCACCACCGATTTATTTTTCTAAATTCAACTCAAATCTTTCAAAATATCCAATAAGTTCCCCAGCTTCATTACGCACCGGGTTAATATAGATACGCTGGTTCTTAACACTTACGCCGAGATAAATTTCATTGCCATGTTTTTTTAATTTCTCAACTGCCTCATGGATTTTCACTTCCGATTGAGAATTATGGCATTCAAAAATTGATCTGCCAATTAGTTCCCTATATCCTCGCTCCGAGTAATAGTGATACTCTGCCGCTTTATTCATATATCTAATGATATGATTGCTATCCACATAAACAATAGGATAAGGATACGCATCCAAAATATAAGCTAGCATCTTTTCCCTTTCCATGATTATCCTCCTTAGGTACAGTTTGACAGTATCTCCTATGATCGTAAGGTCTTATTCTCCAAAGCAAGCACCCGCCGAGAGCGTTTGCCATTTAACTGTTTTTCATTAAACTAAAATTACATACGTTTAATTCAATTATCTTTCTTATCCTTTTATTCCTCAAATAACGCTTTTACATTCTTCAGCTCTTCACGAATGCCAATTCCTTGAGGACAATGGCTCTCACACTTAGCACATTCAATACACTTAGATGCGGGAGCTGCAAGCTTCGATATAATTCCATATCTTCTCTGAGCCTCTGGAGATCGGTCGAAAACCCAATAGTCATTATAATTTCCAAAGATATTAGGTATATTGATTCCTGCCGGACAAGGCATACAATATGAACAAGCAGTACAGTTCACTTTTATTCTCTCTTTAAATAGCCTCTTCACTTCATCTACTACGGCAATTTCGTTTGATGTTAATGAATTAGGCGCTGCTTGAGAGGCTACTTTTACGTTTTCTATGACGTGATCCATTGTGCTCATGCCACTTAAAACAACTGATACTTCTGGGTGATTCATTACCCATCTAAGCGCCAACTCCGCTGGTGTTCTTCTCACCTCAGAGTCAATAAGAACATCTTGTGCTTTCTCAGGCAGCCTAATAAGATTGCCGCCCCTAAGTGGTTCCATAATAGCAATTCCAAGCCCTTTTTTTGCAGCGTACTCTAAACCTTCTTTACCAGCCTGGTAGTTTTCATCTAGATAATTATACTGAATTTGGCAAAATGACCAATCATAATAATCTACAATTTCCTTAAACAACGCTACTTCATCGTGAAAAGAAAAACCTGCATATCCTATTCTTCCATCCTTAATAGCTTGATCTAAAAAACCACCAAAATCAGCTTCTTTTAATGTAGTCCAAACACCTTTATTCAAACTATGTACTAAGTAAAAATCAATTTTATCAGTTTCGAGACGTTCCAATTGTTCGTTTAAATATTTGTCCATATCAGAGCGCGTTTTTATTAACCAACTTGGTAGTTTAGTTGCTAATTTTACGCGGTCCCTGTATCCATCTTTTAGGGCTTTCGCGACAAAAGGCTCACTTTCACCGCCTTTAGTAAAACCAGTACCGTGATAAGGGTAGGCAGTGTCTACATAATTTACACCCGCGTCAATTGCATATCTCATCATAGTTATCGCCTTATCTTCATCAATGTGAGTTGGATCACCATCAATAATCGGCAGCCGCATACAGCCGAACCCTAAAACAGAAACCTCTTCATTCGTTTTTCCAAACTTACGATATAACATGATATTCCTCCCAAATAAATTACTTTATATACTGATTGTTCGCATTAATAATCTCTTGCAGTTTAACGTTACGATTAATGAATCTTGTACTACTTCGCTCATATTTCAAGTGTATTGCATTATGAGGACAATGATGTATGCAGGCATAACATCCATCACATCTATGCAAAAATACAGGTTTAAAATTGACTTTAATATTAGCTTTGGGACAGACTTTCTCGCAAACTTTGCAACTGTTGCAGTCTTCTTGTACAATAAACTGCTTATCTCCAGTATTAAGATGTTTTTTCATAAAAAGATTATGAATAACTTTTGAAAAAGCATCTGACACAATCCCTTTTTTAGTAAGTAAATTCCGTCTACTTTGAATATCACTAACTATTTGTTCCAACTTTACTTCAATTTTTTTCGAGTCCTCTTTATTTAGCTGGTCTTCTATCTTAAATAAGGGCAGATAGTTATCAACCATTAATATTTCATTTGTATAGTCAAACTTAATACCTACTTCTTCTCCCGTATTCTCTAGGTGTTTTAGACCTGACGCCGCCTTATTACCATAGGTCATAACTGCATAGAAGTATTCTGCCTTAAATTTGGACATGTGCAAAAAGTCGACTATCATCCTTGGAAGTCCAAATCCATAGCAAGGAAATACAAATCCAATTACTTCATCTTCGAATTCCCTTTTCTCTTGGTTAATCACCTGTGGTATTGAGTAAAGTTCTCCTCCGATTCGCTTCGCAACGTACAAACTATTTCCTGTGGCTGAAAAAACAAAAGTTTTCATATCTCAGTTCACCTTATTCCCACGATGATTGCAATGAAAGAAGCTTGCTAACTTCAGTTACAAGGTCCTCATTTACTCGGCAAATTAAAAATTTTCCGCGTTTTTCAGTATAGATTAACTCAGCGTTTGCCAATTCCTTGATATGGTGTGAAATAGTAGGCGCACCAATATTCAACGACTCAATAATATCTGAAACGAAGCATTCACAGCCTGTCTCAAAGCTGGCCTCATGAGCCTTAGCAATCTTTAAGTACAGCTCTAAGCGATTTTGATTAGAAAGAGCCTTAAAGATTTTTGCCACTTTTTTTGTATCCACTTTTTACGGCATCCCCTTAATTCAATCTATTATATTTCGATAACTTTCGAATTGATTTTAACCAAATTTTGCCGTATTGTCAATGTATCTTATCTATGCTTACTTATTCCAAAATGATTATAAAAAGCACACCTATGATTATCAAAAATCTAATATATTATCCTTTTTGGGGCTTAATGTCATGAAGCTCCTCTGGTTCAATTTAGCCAAAGGAGCTTCATGACATGGTACATTTTATTTCTTCCCTACTGGACATAGTTTCATGCAGTTAAAACACATATATTGATTTCCTAAATGGGCAGCCTGCTTCAATCTCGCATATCGTTCACTGCTAAACATTTCTTTTTGTTCCTCGGGCGAGCTATCCGTCAGCTCAGTCCAAAATCTTATATCTGAGCCTAAGCCGTAGGGCTGCGAGTTTTTCATGCATTTTAAAATATCAGTTTTTCCTTCATCATCTAATGCCCTTCCTGGGCAGTTTTCAACACAAATATTGCAGTGAATACAGGACTCTTCGTTATTCTGGGGTGAAGGATCTAACTCAAGGTTCGTAATAATACTAACAAAGTTAACACGAGTTCCGAAGCTTGGATGTATTACCAGATTGTGACGACCGAAAGTTCCAAGCCCTGCAGCAACCGCAGCATGTCTTTGCGAAAAGTCGGCAATTGCTCTTCGATCATGATGTATCTCAATTGGATAGGATAGCGGTATATTTGCAACCTTTGCATCATAGTTTCGCTCTAAAAATCTCGCTATTTGATATTGGGTCGAACGAGCAAAAGCGCCTAGGTCAATATAACCATTTAAAGCAGCGGTCCAGCTCGGGCTTTCACAACTTGATAATACTTTGTACGCCAATACAATAATTGACTTTGCATCTGGTAGAAATTTTGTAATTTCATACGACTTAGGACTCTGATACGCTGCAGCATTCGCAAAGCCAACGTCATCTACACCTAAGTTTAAAATATATTCTCGAATTGTTTTCTCCATAATCCATCACTCCTTAATAGTTGATTTATTTTATGTGTATATACACTCAAAATAGTAAAAAATAGCCCCCCCATACTACAAACAGGGATTTTCAATCCAGCTCAAGGTACTAGTGCCTCTAACTTCGACAGCAACTGTATTAACTTTGTCAAATCTTCTTCACCGAGGTATTCCTTTAGAGATACTTGGGCCTCTCCCCATAGTTTCCAAGCATTAGTGACTGCAACTTTCCCTTCTTCTGTCAATGTTATTTCTCTGGTGCGCGAATCTTCTCCAGGGTTAATAACAATAAGGCCCGCTTCAGCCATCGGTTTCAAATTACGGTTAAGAGTAGTCCGGTCAATGCGGATCATCTTAGCTAATGCACTGATCGTTATTTTTTCCGCAAGCTCAATGTGGCGCAACAACCCTAATTGGGCAATAGTAAGTCCACTTGGTTGGAGCACTTCATCATAGAACTGGGTGACAGCACGAGAAGCCCGACGAATATTCATACAATTACATATACTCGAACTTTTAGGATATAGTTTATTAATGCGTTCCACAGCAAATTTCCTTTCATACTCACTTTATTACGTGTATATACACTATTGTATGTTTTTATTATAGTGCCGTCAATAGTTAAATCTGGTACTTAAGATTAATCGGCCTAAGTCATATTGGCTAAAAGGGTTTGTAATGTAAATATTTTAGATTTTATAAATCCATATTTTTTAAAAAGCGTTTATATCTAAACCTAACCTTAGATATAAACGCTTTTCCATAAAAATATTCATCTATCTAGCTTGCTTATTATTTTCACATTTCATAATACTTATCTTCGAACTACTTAAACGCTAGCCATAAAAAACGTGGATAGAGTTATTCCGGCTAATGAGGCAGTAATGAGTTTTTCTTGTCGAGTAAGTGTTCTTGTACATTCAGAGGCACTTATCAGCTTGAAGTTTTCTATAAGAACTGCCGCAATCCAGCCAATTACCGGATTAACAGCAATTCCTATAATAAAACATACCGCTGCAATCTGTATTTCAGCCGTACTCTTAATTGTATCTAAACCGACTTCTACAAGGGGCAAATATACACCGAAGATTAGTACAAGCCCTAAGAGCGGCGGAAAAACTGCAATATCTATTGGGAATCCTAGTAGTCCAAATGCTATACCAACTACCCCTAACAAAAAAGCACTTGCACCTATTGGACGCTTTACCATGCCGAGGGGAATCATAAAGCTTCTCCAAACAGCGGCAACCTGCCCCCCACCCAAGACCACTCCAATTATATTTCTTAGCGCAACAATTAAATAGGTGTCATTCATATCAAAAACTGCCTTTTTAGCTTCTTTAGGATAGTTGTTTTCCTGGATAGTTTTTATCGCCACAGCATCGATTGGCCACATAACCACTGCGAGTATTGCAAATGGAAGTGCGCTGATAAAATTACTCGCACTCAGCCCCCATCCAATACCCCATTTTTCATTCCACCATAAACTAGCGTCAATAGTAGGCAAACCTGCTCCTGTTTTAAACGCAGGATAAATACCAAAGGATGCCGATATAACTAGCGCGGCGGCAGCACATATTGGTATGATAAGCCAGCGGAGCTTAAGTTTATTTAAAATTAAAAATAGCACTACTCCCGCTACTATAAGAATAGTAAAAATATCAGGAGAACCTTGAATAATGGACCAAGAACGCAAAGTATCCAGCGAACTGGTTATACCCATAAACCCGAATAATAATATTACTCCACCTTTTGTTCCCGTACCATTGATTTGAACAATCTTGCTAAACCAATTAAAGGAGGCAATCACTAATCCAATTAGTCCGATCATAATTCCTAACGGTAATGGATGGACACCTGAAACAACCATTAATGGGATGATAGGGATTAATGGAGCAAGTGTCCCGGGAGGACCGGCGTAAGGGTTTAAAAAGGCACATAGAATGAGTGTCAGTATACTCCCTAAGACTATTTCAAGCCTTACATTCTCTGTAACAAATGATGGGTCAGTAATACCAAAGCCCTTTGACCAGGCCACTGCAAAAGCAGCAACTATTGCTACTTTTCCTATTGCCCCGGATAACGCGGGTACAAAATCTTCAACCTTAAAGCTATAATCCTTAAAAGGAATATTAATCCTCCATCTTTTAGGATTATAAGACAGAAGGTCTTTTTCTAATAAATCTTTACGCACTTTTATCACTCCTTTTTCTGAAAAAATAAAAACCACTCATCAGCACCCTAATATCTGTAGATAATGTCTTATTTTTACAATAAAAAATCCAATATCTATTAAATCCCCTTCAAGGAATTAGATAGATATTGGATTACGTTCGACTGGTTAAAACCCTTCGTTAGTCTCCCAATTTAGCTTTAAGTTTATCTTCTAAGTTCTCCCCAACAGTAAATACAATGATATTCTCACCAATTCTGGTGCTAACATCAGAGTGTATACTTATAATATCTGTATTAGTTACTGTTTTGACGAGAACCTCTAAGTCATTTCGAGCATTTTCAAATAAGGTAGTACGAAGTTTCTTTAATAACTCTACACCTTGGTTGCTTTCGGCCAGTTTCCGTTCAGACGGACTGAGAAAGCCATTTAATCTTACCACAATCAAGTCTTGTAAAATAAATGTGCGGATTTGCTTGGGCCCTCGCCCCATAACCTCTATTTCAAACTTGCTTATGGCTTCACTTAACTTGGCTTCTATTTGACCTTTCGTCATGAACGTCTCCCCATGGCCTCTTTGATATAATTGATATAGTAGCATATTAGTTTGAAAGATGCAAGAATAGCCGATTTGTATACATTATTCTAGGCTGTAGCTGTCTTAAGCACGCTAATTTCTTTTTGTTACTAGGAACTTCAGCATTTAGAAAACTGTGCCAGACAAAGCTCTAACGCTTTCTCTAAGTCACCATATTTTGCCTCTTTTAAACTCCCGAAATTTCTTCTGAATTCAGCATAGTTAAAATTGGTCTTCAATTTATTCCGAACAATGTTTTCATACTTTAAGAATAGTCTATTATTAATGTTAAAGTTATGAACATCTACACACCCTTGATACTCGTTCGGATCTATGTAGGTTCCTTCAAGAATACCTCGTATATAAGCAATGTTGCTATCAATTATCACATTATCAATAATACCTGAGTGTGATGATACTTTAAGCTTTGCGGAGAAACTTTTAATAAATTCTAACGTCTTAATATAAACTTCTAAATCATGATAGTCTAAATATGGTATTGGATACTCTACTAAATCTCCAACAAACAGCACTGAATCTTTACGGTCAAAGCATATCGAGGAATCTATCGTGTGCCCCGGTGCGTATATAAATTCGATATCGTCCTCCTCAAAGATTAACCGATCATTAAACGTCAATTTAGGTAAAACTAATTCTATATTACCTTTATGGTGATCGTTTAATATTTCAAGTTCATATGCTCCAATTTCGCTAATCCTTCTTCGGCATGTTTCGTGACCAATTATTAATTTATCTTTAAATGCACAATTGCCCCATATATGATCCCAATCCGAATGAGTGTTAAAGACTACAATATCGTTGACATTTGGTTTTTGCGAGATATATTTTTTTATATATTCCATTGAAAGCGGTCCTAAGTGGGTATCACATAAAAACCATCTATTACAAGACTGAATTAAATATATCGTAATATCATCTTCAAAGGTAAAGAGCATTCCTCGGCCAATCTTATTAACTGCTTTCATTAGTTTTCCTCCAAAAAGTGATCTTTACATGTTCGTGAATCTTTTAAGTAATTCCTGTAAAACTTAGAAACATTATCTATACATGGATTACCAAGCTCTAGTTAATATTAAACTAAAAATGTGATATAGTAATATTAAAGGAGTTGATATTATGTTTAAACAACAGAAAGCTCAGTCCGTATTAATGGGGAGGAGCTTTTAAAATAGTATTATAAGCCCTCCCTCTATTGTTATTTTTACTACGGGAGGAAATCAAATTGACAACTTTAAATTTACGTGACTTAGGACTTACTGACGAATTAGAACGAGAAGCTGCTATATATCCCACATTATATATAGCAAGAGTATCAATACAATATAAAGATTATTACACAGTTTTTACTGAAAACGGAGAAATACGCGCTGAAGTCTCCGGTAAATTCGGCTTTATGGCTCAAAGCAATCTAGATTATCCAGTTGTAGGTGATTGGGTTTTAGTTGATCGCACTGACAACCACGGCGGAAACGCTATTATTCACAGCAGACTTTGTCGCAAAAGTGCCTTTGCGCGAAAGGGTGCTGGGACTTCGAGTCAAAGTCAAATTGTTGCTGCAAATATCGATACGGTTTTTATCTGCATGTCTTTAAATAACAATTTTAATCTGCGCCGCTTGGAACGATACCTGGCAATAGCATGGGATAGTGGAGCTTCACCGGTTGTTGTACTAACCAAAGCCGACCTTTGTGATGACCTGCCAGCAAAACTGGCGGAGACCTCCTTGGCAGCTATAGGAACAGATATAGTAATAACGTCCAGCATGAATGAAAATGGATGTACTGATATCAACAAGTACCTCCGCCATGGAAAGTCTGTAGCTTTCGTTGGTTCATCCGGGGTTGGCAAGTCCACACTTATAAATTGTCTGTTGGGCGACAACTTGCTTGCAACAAGGGAAGTTGGCATTGCTGATAAGGGCAGACATACTACAACACATAGACAGTTGTTTCTGCTTCCTACAGGGGGAGTCGTCATAGATACTCCTGGTATGCGCGAATTGCAGTTAGAATCTGCTGATTTGTCTAAATCTTTCGCAGACATAGATGAACTAGCACAACACTGTCGTTTTTCTGACTGCGCTCATCAAAACGAACCAGGCTGTGCAGTAAACGACGCTATCAAAAGCGGCACTCTTGCATCAGAAAGACTTAGAAACTATCAAAAACTGCAAAACGAAATTTCTTATCAGGGAATGACCTCACGACAGCTTGAGCATGAAAAGATTGAAAGAATGTTCAGCAGCGTTGGTGGTATGAAACAAGCAAGAGATTTCATTAAAAATAAGAATAAGCGAAGATAAGCAAAGACCAAGCAATCTAGTTCTAGATTGCTTGGTCTTTATCTTATCTTGAAAGTTCAAAAAATGTCCCACCGCCATACAGAATTAAGGTGCTATTATCTTTTATATAGAAAACACATCTCGTACTTTTAGAATCCGAGACATTAATCCTAGTAACAGAATCATTTTTAATACCAAGGTCTTCAAAGGTAGGGCGATTTCTATTTTCAGTTGCAAAGTCACTTTTTGAAATTATAGTCCTTTCATAGATCGGGGCAACAACGACATCATTCAAATACTTTATATCGTCTCCAAAGCAGCTTGCTTTTTCTTTAGAAAAGCTTAGTCTTTTGCCTACTATCTTTTCAACGTCTTCTTTACTATAAGTTCCGACAGGTCCATAAGCTGCCACTTTTTTTATTACCCACTGCCCGTAAAATATTTCGGCAGACTTATTTTTAGTTGCAGTATCATTAGCGGCAGGATTATTGGGTTGAACTCGTTTGTTATCTTGGTTCTGTGTATTTACAATATTTTGCTGCTCAGGCGCTGATTTACTAGGAGGCGGAGTTTCCTTTTGATATCCACATCCTGCTATAACAATAAATGCACATAGTGCTACGATTATTAATAATATACGCATAGTATTCCTCCGTAGGTTTGTAATTAAATAATTTACCCAAATATCATAATAAAATTTCTTTTGAATTAGTTTTGCTTAAGAACATTTAATTTAAAATACTTGTTACGAAGAAATATAAGGAAAGCATAAAGCTTTCCTTATATTTTTTGTCATAATATAATATTTAGCTAGCTAAATTTATATAGCTATTTTTTCACAACAGGGACCCAAATTTCACTTCTGTATGTTGGAGATGATACATCTTTATGTTCATTCCATAATATCTCTGGTCCTACTTCCAACTCATAGTTCGAGGAGGGAAACCATTCAGAATAAATCCGTCCCCAAATATTTTGAAGTGTTTCAGGAAAAGGTCCAACTGCTTCAAATACTGCCCATGTTAAAGCCGGAACTTTAAGTTCTGAAAAGTTTTCTGGGCATTCCTTAGTTGTTGCTACCCCGATATAATGATCCAGTTCTCCTTTCTCCTCCATCCGTCCCTCAGAAAAGTTTATAGATGCGCTTATCAAGCCACGTGGTTCAACGTTAGAAAGCTGTTTAAGCTGGCTAATCGTATCCCCATTTAAACTCTTCCACATAGCAGCGATCTCTTGATTTACACCTTCAAAAACAATAGGCACTCTTTTCTTAATTCCAATAATAGAAAATTGCTCTATTTCCTCTATTCGATAGTTCATTTCTTTTCCTCCTTTTATTGCTAACTGAAAAGTCATTCGCGGATATGCTTTCAAAGCTTTCCCACTATTTCTAGCCTCCGAAGGTGTTACACCATGCAGATTTTGAAAAGCTCTGGTAAAAGAATCCGGTGAGCTATATCCATACTTAATGGCAATATCAATTATTCGTTCATTCCTAGTAATAAGATCAAATGCGGCTAAGGTAAGCCGTCTACGCCGGATATATTCACTTAATGTTACACCAGCAAGGAAAGCAAACATTCTTTTGAAGTGATATTCAGAACACAATGCCAACTTTGCTACTTCTTTAAGATCAATTTCATTATCAAGATTGTTCTCAATATGTTCTAAAGCTGTATTCATTGTTTTTATTAAATTCATTTGCATCCCCCTCGTGTATAGATTAACAGAAAAGACCTGAAATCATCCGACATTTTGTGCACAATTCTGCAGGGTTGCCAAAATCTTTGTCATATACAAAAATAAAAAGAGGCATACCAAATGCCTCTTAAAACTTATATTATCTAACTATAGACATGGATTTTGTCATCTCGAATTGACCAATATCCCAGCTTTCAATTCATTCATAAGCTCATTCCATGGAAACTGCTTGCCAGGACAGGTTGTTCCTTTGGTCACTTCACGGTGAGGTACAACATGCTCTACTGGGATATTATATTCGTGCATAAATTTTAGAGTTAATTTAACAAGAGTATCCATTTGTATCGCCGAAGGTGCCTTATTCTCAAAATTGCCAACAACTACAATTCCTATACTGCGAGGGTTGGCACCTAAAGCATGAGCACCAATTGTTTCTTCAGGTCGTCCATCCTGAATTGTCCCATCTGGCAATATCACCTGGTGGTATGCAATACCCGCCCATCCCTTTGTTAAATGGTAGGCATGAATATCAGGTACTGACATGCTATCTTTAGCCGTATGATGAATAACAATCATATCTGTTTTAGCCCTTGGTAACAACTTCTCAGAAAACAATAATCTATCTTCAAAATAGTTGTCCGTTATCTGCCAAGAATTATCAGCTAGATTATCTTTTATCCTTTGAGTTGTTGTTTCTTTAATTTCAAACCCGCTAATCAGCGAGTGCATATTAATTTTTGTACTATCGGGTGCTACGAAAAACTGAATTTCGTTTAAATTTTGATTAGATACCGGAACTAACGCCCCTAACCGATCACCAGAATAAAATTTTATTCTATATAACTGTTCGTCTGCTATTGCTTCATAGATATTTCTATAATATTTCTTATATTCTCTAAGTTGAATTGCTTTATCAAATAAAACGGTCTCCTTAATAACTCTCTCTTGATTATCGTATTCAATCCATCGAGTCGCCTTAAATCCATCAATATTACTTAAATATCCATAGGACCGTACTTTACCTAAATCACCTGACCTATACTCATCTTTTAACCATATCCGCCTATCTTCAGTTTGTATAAGATATTCTTCACCTGATTGTTTGTCAATATCGCTTCTGCTATCACCGATATTTGCCAATACCGGTGAAGAAATGCTTAGTATCAATAACACTTGTACTAACATTCGAACAGCCAACGGCTTAGCGGTGCAAATAATATTGTGCAAAGTCGAATTAGTCTGCATTTGTATCTCCTCTAGCATATTTTTCAGCTGTCAGTAGCCTATCTAGCTGCTCTGCTATCCGCCGTTTTTGCTCGCTTACTTGAGCACAAATGCAATCATAAACGATCCTGTTAAAATTAATATCCGTTTTAATGCTACTTTCACCTTTTCCATTAACTATCAGCTTATAATAACACGTTCCCACTTTAGTAACTTTCAGCGGAATGACGTCTAAAATCAAATCCTGTATACCGCCTCTGTCATAAAGTATGACTAACTGAAACTCACAACTAAAGTCATCAGTTAAACTTATAGCTTCTTCAGCTTGATACAGAGAAATTATCTCTTTCACTCTCTCACTAGAGTTCTTAACTAGATTCACCTTGTTTTCAGGGGCACCAATATACAAACTAAATCCTTTTACTAACTTGAAAACAAAATCTTCAAATTCTTGTCGTAAGGATGCCTCCTTTTGACTAACGGCTATAGTTTCTTCTACCAAACTGTTGTATATCGACATATCGGTACCTCTCAAAAACATATTTTCTTGACTCATATTTAGACGCCTATACTCTGAACCCATTCATCAGTAGTAATTACTTTGGAAAATCGCATTGCCTGCGTTATCAAAATAGCCTTGTGAAGCTCTTGGGCCGATATCCTGCCGACACTGTTGGCTACATCCAAAGTGCCTGTTGCATCAGATAAAAATTCTACTGTGAAACCTAGATGTACAGCCTGCCTCGCAGTAGTATCACAGCACATTTGAGTCATATACCCACAAATAGTAACTGTATCTACCCCAAATTGCCTTAGGAGATTTTCTAATTCAGTATCAGTAAAGCTCCCAGGCAGCTTCTTATCAATGATACATAAACGTTCTTTTTTTAATAGCTCCTCATGAATTTCCCATCCGCTGCTGCCCCTCGCAAAAGCGGCAGAGTCTTTTTGAGGTGCTTCATGTCTTATAAATATGACAGGAACGTTACTATTGTTAGCTGCATCAACAGCCTTGAGAATTCGTTCAAAGCTTCCTAACGGATAAGTAATCGGCATTTTCCCAGTAAAGTACTCATTTTGCACGTCGATTACCAATAATGCTCTTTTCATATCACTACCTCCACAATTCCATATTATCTATAAAAATCCTTTGTTATAATAATTATATAGGCACAAGGCCTTGAGCCGCGAAAGAAATTGCGCTTAACTAATTTCCCCATGAAAGGATTTTATAAATGCTTGATAATATTGATTTAGAAATAATAAAAATATTAAAGAAGAATTGCAAAATTCAATACCGAGATATCGGTGAACTTGTTCATCTCACAGGTCAGGCAGTTTCAAATCGCATCTCAAGAATGGAACGTTTAGGTATAATAAGAGGTTATACAGTCTTACTTGATGAGCACTTGTCTGAAAAAAAAATTTCGGCACATGTAACAGTTTTTATGAAGACAAATGATCATAATATCTTCCATACCTTCTTAAAGAATAATGATTGTGTAATAGACGCCAGCAGAATCAGCGGGGACGGCTGCTACCTACTTAAAATCATGGTTGATTCCCAGGAAGAGCTTAATCTTTTTTTAGATCAAATTTTGAAGTATGGAAATTATCGGGTAAGTATAGCCATTGGAAAGATTAAATAGGACCAAAATAAAGCAACCCCGCCCCAGCTAATTAGGGACGAGGTTGCTTTTATACTCATATTAGTCTATATCACGCAACTATGCTCTTTGTCCACCATCATGGCTAAGCTGCCAATGAATTCCGAATTTATCAATTACATAGCCATAACATTTGCTCCAAAATGTTTCTTGGAGCTCCATGAGTATAGTTCCACCTTGTTTTAGTTTTTCATAATAGGTTTTGATTTCATCAATATTGGTAGTTACTATTGTCAAACTTATGTTGTTTCCTCTAACGTGTTCTTGTCCCATGCCTGGAGGCACATCGGAAAACATAACATTACTGCCGCTAATTGTTAGTCGGGTATGCACTATTAAATTTTTAGCATCCTCTGGAACGGTAAAATTGGGGTCTGGCGGCATTTGACCATAGGTCATAATCTGAGGCTTCTCAGCATTAAAAACCTGGGTATAAAATTCTACAGCTTCACGGCAGTTTCCATTAAAACTAATATAAGCTTCAACAGCCATTTAACTCGCTCCTTCACACTTAGCTTTATCTTCGATAGTTTACCAAAAAACCGACTTAAGCATTCTGCTAAGCCGGTTTTAGGTAATCTATTAATTAATAACTATTATCTTTATGATTGAACTCTGCTGCCTCAACCCAATCATTTACGTGGTTTAACATCTGTATAATATCTTCAAGTATCTCAGTATGCTTTATTTCTTCTTGCATTAGCTTTTCACAAATTGCTTTCTCCTCAGGCAAAGCTAGACTACCGGCTAATTTTTTATAAAGTTCTACACTTTCTTGCTCTTTTAGTAATGCGCCTTTATATACATCAATTTGTTCGTATTTGAGTTTAATTAAAGCTTCTTGATTATGTAAGACGAAGTCTTGCTTATTTGCAAAAACGTTTTGAATTGTGTCTAAAAAACGGTGCTCTTCACTGAGGTTAAAATTGCTACTTTGAGCTGATTGTATAATCTTGTAATGACGCCTTTCATCTTCTGCAAGGCCTTCTAGCACAACTTTTAAATCCTTACACATTGCCTTTTCAGCGAGATCCTTGTAGAATTTTTCACCATCTAATTCCATTTTTAATGCGTACTCAAAAATATTCATAGTTAAAACCTCCTAAGTTAAAGGATTTATAACTAAATTATTATACATTTCAACCAATATCCCTCCTTTTTAAGTAATATCTATCCGAAAGTATTTATTAAAGTAATTCATGTAACTATCTAATGATTAAAATAACAAACCCTACAGTATTTTGGACTGTAGGGTTTTACAATATCTAAAACTAAATACAAGCTTAAAGCCTAGAAACCATGAGTTCACGATACGCAATATTCGTACCGGTGCTCGTCTTAACGTTGTCTTTAATTAATTGAAGCAAACTTTCGGTATCCTTGTGAGTATTTGTATACTTTATATTATCTATTAGATCCGCTTCCCATTGTATTTGAAAATCGATACCATCAATCTTTGATGGTGTGTGATGATTGCCTATAATAAAGCAGACTCTCTCAATAAGTTCGGGATTCAATCGTAGTTCTTTGAGTATTCTCCGGGCAACATTAGGCCCTTCTATTTCTTGATGTTCCCCGCCCATATCACCGTATTTTCGTAAGGCTTCTATGGCTCCTATATCGTGCATTATCGCCGTAATCGTTATTACTTCTCTTTGATACTGAGTAATATTTTCATATTGCATAATTTCCTCAGCATAAGCTAGCACCCGTAATGTATGCTCAACACCGTAAGGAACTTTACAAAAAATCTCTTTCATTTTATTAATAAGTATTAATTTATCCACCTAATTCTCCTTTTAAGACTCAGACTATGCTTTACAAGTATGATAGTAATCCCTATCGTAATCTTCTTTGTATTTCTAACAAAACCTCTTGCGGTTTTTCAATCTCAAAAATTACATATTTATATTTGCTAGTTCCGCCTAATTCCAAATTTAAAAGCGGAACCTTGTGTTCAAAGGATAAAAAGTACCACACGCCAGCATATCTAAAGGTTCCTTCATAAATATTGAGCGTAGATATTGCTGTTCCTGGCATTTTAAGCATCCATCTTGGAGGTTTAAAATAGTCAACATAAACATTTTTAATAGCTTTATAGGGTATCCTCACTTCTCGCTTTAAAGCAAAAAAGCTTAATAGCCCTGTGAGTCTGAGGGACAATTCTTGTTCGCCGAAGTATACTTTTCTCCCCAAACTATCACCTCACCAGGTTTTTGATATTCATTCTCGTGTCTATATTCAATAAATTACCTGATATTTACCAAACCTTTAGGAGCTCCGCAAAGATTAACTATAAAACATGCAGCTTTAGTTTATCCAGATAATGAATAATTACTTCTTTTGATGGCTCCCATATATAACATGATACGTCGCTTGGACTTTGCCTTTATGATTAAAATTCTTCTCATAGTGATTAATCATTGAAAGCATAAACTGTCGGTTAATTATCATGCTTTTGCTATTATTAGCATTATTGGCTCCAACTTTTTTGACCGACCTTAAAAATTCTTTTACACTTGCGAAATTTTGTTTAACATGTTCATCTTTCAAATACACCGAATGGCTTAATTCACAACCAAAATGTTCTAAACTTTCTATTTCAATCAATCTTGGACCATGATAAAAACGGTGGGGTATTCCAACTGAAAGTTGTGCCGCTTTAAATGACTGATCTAATTCGTAAAAAGTATCTCTACCAAAAGTTCCATACATCAGATAACCGCCCGCCGCTAATCTATTGTCAAATTGCTTAAATGCTAGCTGATAATCAGTAAACCACTGAAATGCCGCATTTGACACAATAAGATCAAATTGCCCAGAAAGTTTAAGCTGCTCACCATCCTCAATTCTATATTCAATATTCGAAAAAGCCCTAAGATTATTAGCGGCAGTTTTGAGCATTTCTTCAGAAATATCTGTGGCAATTATCTTTGCTTTTGGGTACAGCTCAGCCAGAAGTCGAGTAAAAAAGCCTGTTCCACAGCCAATTTCAAGAATATATCGAAACTCGCCAGCCAACTTTACCATATCTATTAAATTGTGAGCCATTTGCTTTTGTACTACAGCGTATTCATCATAGTATTGCGCATTCCTGCTAAAGTGTATATTGACTTGTTGTTTGTTAAGCATCAACAATTCTCCTTTGAACTGTTATTAAACAGCACTTGCTCTACTATATCTGGCCTAGTTATAAAAGGAATATGCCCCGCTCCTTGTATTACTGTAAGTGTCGAATTAGGTAATTGTTCCTTCAAGTAGTTGGCCGCCTCAGGTGGGCAAATAACATCCTCGGTACCGTGAATTATGCTGCAGGCTGTTTTTACACGGGGCAGTAGCTCTCGCAAATCGACTTCCAACAAATAGCTAAGCCCGTTTTGCAACGAAATTAGCTCAATATCCGTTAGCTTTGGAAACATATTCTGGATGAAATTCTTTAGAAAATCTTCTTCATATGGGGAAAACATTATTTTATAAAACTCTAGTAACGTTCGTTGTTTTTTATATGATAGTTTACGAGAGAGATTTTTTACAATGCTCGCTGGTAAACCAGCGCAATAACCCTCACTTAGCGTAAACCGTGGGGTTGATGAAATTAATATAACTCTTTCAACTTTTTGGGGATGGTTAGCTGCTAGCTGCAGTGACAGCATACCTCCAAGCGACCATCCTACGAGAGTGAGCTTATTAGAACAGCTTCTATATACTCTGAGAAACTCTTCCTCCAGGTGTTTGTATTCAGGAAAAATTGGTGATTGATAAATATATGTACCATCTGTTTTTAACCAACTAGGCCAAATATCAGCATTAGCTGCCCAACCATGAATTAAAAATAGCATAAAACGCTCCCTAATAATATAATCGTTAACCAATTAATCACGTATAGTTAACGATTATATTATAGTATACTTAGCATAAAAATCAAACTCTTTCCAGTACAGATTCAAAATATCCTAATTTGGTTACTAAGCACGTAAAAAAGAGCTATACTCATGTAATATAAGTATAGCTCTCTGGTTATTTATAATTATTTTTGTGCTTGCTTATGGGCCCGTTCAAAGCCTTTACTATTAATCATTTTTTCTACATTCTGTTCAAGATTAGCTTTTGCTTTTTCAGCTCTCTCTGCTGTTATTTTACCTGATTTTAAACCTTCATCAAGACGCTCGCTCATTTGCTTAACCATAAATGCTTTCAGATTTTGCTCTGATACTCCGTGTTCTTTCGCTATCGCTGCAAGCGTTTTTCCTGCTTTCATTTCACTTTTTAATGTGTCAGCATCAATATTTAGTAACTCAAGCAGCTTTGGATTTTCCATCATCATCTTACCATGCATTGGGCGATGTCCAGGATTCATCATTCCTTTGCCATTTATCATATCCGATACTTTTTTATCCATATCGGTTTTCATTTTTTTAGCTTGCTCATCAGATATTCTACCAGCTTTTACGCCTTCTTCAATATGCTGCTTCATTTGCTTAACCATAAAGTCTTTAAGTTTCTTTTCAGAAACACCATGCTCTTTAGCAATAGTAACTAATGTCTTACCTGCCTTCATTTCGCTTTTAAGCGTTTGGGCATCAACCTTTAATAATTCAAGTAGTTTTGTGTTTTCAAACAACATTTTACCGTGCATTGGGCGTTGGCCATGCATTGGTCCTTTGCCGTTAATCATATCAGTTACTCTTTTATCCATATCAGCTTTCATTTTATCAGCTTTATCTGCAGTTAATCTTCCGGAATTCACGGATTCATTAATGCGATTGGTCATTTTTTCAATCATAAAGCTTTTGAGTTCTGACTCTGAAACACCGTGGTCATTAGCAATATTCACTAAGGTTTTTCCTGCTTTAATTTCATCTTTAAAAGTCTGCTCATCTATCTTAAGCAGCTTAAGCAATTCAGTTTTATCAGCATGGAATGCTTTCATGTCGCCTCTCTTACCGAAATCCCTTTTGTCCGCAAAAGTATGACGAGGTTTATTATCATCTGCTGTTTGCTGATTAGAAGTAGCAGCCATTACCAGACCATTAGCAGTAATCATAGTAGCAACACTAAGCGCGATAAGCCATTTTTTGTTTTTATTCATAATACACACACCATCCTTTAATTAATTCGTGAACCTATGTTTGTATTATGACGTACTATTTTTAGAATAACTTTTGAAATAGTTAAAATAATTACCAATTAAACAAATTTATTCTATTAAAAGAAGTAACCTTACTAACCCGAATTTTCGGGGCAAGTAAGGTTACTTCTTTTAAAATTAAAGCTGTGCGCTATCATTCCAATAAAAACAATCATAATGCCTACTAATGACCAGCCTGCTGGTGCTATACCTGCTAAAAAAATCATCTCGCCGATAATAGTAAATATAATCTCGCCAGCCTGCGTGGCTTCTACCATGGCTAGAGTTTGTGGGTTATTTTGCGCCTTATCAGTAGCATAAAAAAATAGTACGGTGGCGATAATTCCGGAAAATATTGCAACTGTAAAAGATGACAGCACCTGATCTAATTTTGGCAATCCTACTGTAGTTAGACCATAAGCAGATAATATTAACCAAAATGGCAAGCTGGCTATTGTCATCCCTAACACACGCTGGTAAACATCCAGCCTACCATCACAGATTTCCATCATTTTTCGATTTCCGAGCGGATAGGCAAAAGCCGCGATAGTAACTGGCAAAATACCTATAATAAGATCATTTATCACTAAGTTACTATCATCTCTAACCTGAATTAAAAGTACACCAAACAAAATAAACATAGATATAAATAACTCTCTAAGTGGTATCTTTTGTACGCCATTTGTGGTTTCTGAACTTCTATATATCAAGGGTACAAGCAATGAGCCAGCAACAATTGTAATCTGCCAGCTTCCTGCTACTAGCCAAGCTGGGCCATATGCAGCAGCGAAGCATATTGGGGCATAGAAAAAACCAAACCCTATTGTACTCCAAATTAACCACTCGGATAAGTTTGATCTTAGCTCATGGATTAGCAACCCCATATTCTTACGCATTGCTACAATCAACAATAAGAAGGGTAATGTTAACAGATATCGGAGCGAAGCACTCCAAATCCAACTACCGCCAGCTAACTCCATTGCCCGGTTTAAAACAAAAGTGGATGCGAAAAATAATGAAGCCAAAATACCGATAAATATTACTTGCAAAATACCACCTCTCTTTACCTGAAAATTAGCAGATACACGCTTTTATATCACTTTTCCAAATATGTAATTAGACTTTTGCTCGCTGCTTCCATATGTTTCCGAAGTACCATTTGAGCTTTCTCTATGTCTCGATTTATACATGCTTCTAATAAAGCATAATGCTCTATATGAGATTGCGCTTGGAAATTCAAAGTTATGAGATATAAACGCATATAACGCTCTACGTTGTTGTGCATAACATTAATTAGTTTCATAAGTCGCGGCTTTTGTGCTCCTTGATAGAGAGCTTCATGAAAACGCCAATTAAGTTCCCCTAATTTAGCATGCGATTTTTCATTATCTGTTTTTGCTAGCAGTTGTTTTGCTTTAGTGAAGTCAGTCTCAGTAAGCTTTGGAATAGAGAGTTCCAGAGCACCACTCTCAAGAAATAACCTAATTTCAAATATTTCTTGGGCTTCGTCAGATGACAAATCAGTAACTACAGCACCACGGTTAGGATAAAATTTTACTAAACCTTCCGCTTCCAAATTTTTGAGAGCTTCTCTCACAGGACTTAAGCTGACATGTAGAATACCACCTAACTCATCCTGTTTTAATTGCTGACCGCCCTTTAATTCGCCATTTAATATAGCCTCACGCAGAACATCGGTAACCATATTGGGAATGGTCTGATACTTTAACTTGCTATCAATTTTAAAATTTATCATAAATTAAATATATCATCACTTGATTGATTAAAATATTATATTTTCGAAAGTATACAATATACATATGTGTTTGCAAAAACAGGCCGGCATTAATTTGCCGACCTCTATTGCTAATCTTTTCTCGGAAGCTTAAATGTAATAGTAGCATTTTGTAACGCCGTCCCCTTAGGGTCTTCCGCCAAAGTTTTTAACTGTCTTCCTGCAAAAACAGAACTTCCTTCAATTCCCTCGAAACGTCCAGCGCCTTTTATTATTTTACCCTGTCCCTCATTGTATGAAAGACCACCTTCACCAATCGTGACTTTTGCCTTCCAGGAAAATATAATTAAAGAGCCGTCCTCAAAGGTAAATTTAGAATAGCCCGTAGAAGTTCCTCCCTTTCCCCGACGAAAATCGATTGTTGATACTGTTGTATATTTAGCAGTTGTACCGTCACTAAATTTAGAATCTCCCTGACGCTGTTGAATTCCAATACTATGACCAGCTTCATCACCAGCTGCCAGCCAATGCGAATTAACAGGGCAGCTTGTTGCTTCCACTTCTAGCCTTTGGAAAGATTTAGCTAGCGCCACCGTTGAGCTTATTGATAAAAAAACTACGAAAACCATTATAATTGTAATAGCTAAAATCCTAATTCTCATCTTTATACCTCCAACTATCTTTATTAGGTTGAACAACAATTGCCGCTTCACTTAGCGGACAGCCCTTTTCACAGCCGCCGCAACCCAGGCATAAATTGCTATTAACGTAGGGTCTATCTCGATCATCTACCTCAATAGCATGGGCGGGACACTGTTCTCGACATAATAGGCAAATTTTTTGCTCAGTATACACTAAGCATTTTTTATTATCTAAATACGCTGTACCCATCTTCACCTTTTCTAAAGGCACCTTATTTATTGCTCCAGTTGGACACACCTCCTGGCATAGCATACATAATTCACACTTTGCTTGACGAGGTATTATTCTAGGTGTAAGGAAAGCAGTAAATCCATATTCAATCGGCATTGGAACTAGACACTCCGCCGGGCAAACTTTAAGACAGCGGCCACATCGGCTGCAAAGCATCAAAAATTCAGTCTCTGGAACAGCTCCCGGTGGACGTATAACGCCTATTGATGATGCAGACGTAAGCAACGGCCAGGTAGCCCCTGCGACCGTAAGCACAACACCTCCCTTAAAAAACTGCCGACGCGATAACATCATTTCATAGCTAGTAACCTTGGCCTTTTCTAACCTACTCAATTTTATTTCACCTTTTGGACAATTCCGCATGCAGCGTAAACATAGCATACAATCCTCAGATATTGTTCTTTCTGAGGGATTAATCGCAACTGAATGACAGCCTTTTGTGCAGACCATACAATTTGAACATTCATTATTAACAAACAATCTAAATAATCGTATACGTGACAACGATGCTAGCAAGAGCCCAGTCGGACAAATATTATTACACCAAAATCGAGGGTAGAAAAGGGTACTTGTTAACAGCATTCCACCCAATACCCACGGTATTTTACCCTGCCACATTCTAGTAAACTCTTCAGTAAATATGTGAAATGGAGTTAAAATGAGCGCCCAGTTACTGCCAGATATTAATACTAGTAGCACTAAAGCTAACCATATATAACGCCCCTTATAAAGTAAGTCTATATTATGTTGGCGGCTGGGAATTTGGGCTAGCAGACCACCTACCGGACATATCCATCCACAGAATAATCGCCCAAATAGCATTGTTATCCCTATTAAAATCAGGGGAAGCCAAAACCATTCCGGTAAACTTCCAGTATTTCGCCATTCCGCTAATAGCAATAACGGGTCTAATCGAGAAAACCACAGCAGAAGTACGGCGTCTGATGGTAAGGGATATTGGTGTCTCCAAAATACGATTATAGTTATTACAAATATTGATACGGGTAAAAAACGATGCAAAATCCGAATTACGGATAGCTTCATATTTAAACTCTTTTCACATTCAATTTTTCCCAATCTAACTGCCCAACTCCTAATTCGGCAGCAAGACGTATGTAATCAACTTTTGCTGGCTTTTTACCAAAGAGGGTTGATGCATAAGCGTCAGCCGCGACCGGATCGGTACTAAAAATAATCTGGTTATAATCTTTAACTGGGCCAGGGCCTGTCGGGCCATTTGAAGTTATTCCTCTAATGGCATCAATTATAGTAAGATTAGGTTTCTTAAAGGCTGCTAACTCAGCGATGCATAGATGAAGATCACTCTTATGAAAATATCCACGATCCCACACTAATCCCATTAAGTTCTTTAGTCCTATTGAAACATCGGTAGCGTAATTGTGTTTGAGTATCGGCATATTTATAAAGACATCTGCTTCTAAAACATCCTTTGAATAATCAATTTCCCATAGTGCCTTTCCATTAACTTTTGCTGTACCGAAATATCGTTCAAGACTGCTATTAAGCGCATAGACTGTTCCTCCTACCTCTGTTACAGCCTTTTTTATACCACTCTTTTCTAAACAAATAATTGGGTTGTTAAAGGGATGGTCAATAACTTTTACTTCTTTAGCTCCAGCTGCCTTGCACATTTTAACTAATCCCGCTACAAGATTAGGGTTAGTTGTACACCCTTCTTCTGGTAATCTAGGAACACTGAAGTTTGCTTTGATCACAACTGTATTACCCTTTTTTATAAAGTTCTCAATCCCCCCCAAAGTATCAAAGCCACGCTTTAGTAATTGCTCTGGCTCATTACCTTCTACTATAATCAATTCTCCTACAGTGCCAGATGCAGCTTGCTTTGTCTGGAGTTCTGATGTTTGCTGGGTTAATGGCTTCTGAGAACTACACCCTGGAAGCACTAAGGTGCTAATACTTGCATAAGTTGCAATCTTTATGAACTCTCTTCTATCCATAAAAAGTCTCCTCACTAAGGTTATTTATGCTTATTAAAAACACCAACCTAGCTATTCGATACAAGTTCGCCCCCTCATATATTTTTTAAAAAAAACTCTCATCTGATATACGATTTAGCCTTCTGTTTGGTTCGCAGTATCGTTGATTTTTTTAATAACTAAACCACGGTTACGCGAGCCTCTAGCGACAGTACAAGTCGCTAACCACTTACCCTGTCTTTAAGAGAATTTATCTTCCTGTTAGGATAAAAAAGTTGGCTCATAACTGAGCCAACTTTTTTCCATGGTCTATTTAATTTACTCTTATAATTTTAACTTCTGGGCTGAAATCCCAGTTTAGTTTGAATTTTAAAGTCCCTTGTAAACTACTTTCAGACTGGTTTAGCAATCTATTTATATTTTCAATTCGAGTATGATAACTATCATTACCCTTGCTATTTTTTTCACCAGAGAAAACACCGACCTGGTCTAGAGCCAAAATGATATCAGCAGTTTCAATTACGCGTTTACTTTTATATTGAGCGTTTATAATACGGAGAAATTCTTTTACACCCGCATCACCTAACTTCGATTTACGAATAGCATCCATCAATAAAAAAACTTCTCTTAAAATATATCCTCTGCGCCCAAGCATTTCTTCATTATCAGGGGAATTTTCGTTATAACTTAGCCAATATTCTTTCGCATCATCATAAAACATTCTCCCCCTCTGATGCTCCTTAAAGAGAGTAAACATATAAATAGCAAAACCATCAGCCACTGTCGAATGATTATCGTTAAAACAATTAGGCCACCAAAGATTTAGAATACGAGCTTGAGTTAATGCATGCCCTGACGACTGTGACCACCAAGGTGACCATAAGGCCTTAGTAACACTTAGAGCTTCCGTTATTGGAATAGCGCCAATCAATCCATTATTATTTGTTCGCATCATAGTATCATAGGTAAGAAAGCGCGGAGATTCAAATATTATCGTACTTTCAAAATCGTTGGGAATAAGACTATCATAAAACTTAATTATTTGAGAATATCCATGTGCAATTTTATTTATATTTTGACCATGGGAAGGAAAATAGTAGCAATCTAAAGGGCTCTTAGATGCATTAGTAGTTATCTGGGTATATTCATAAGGTCCAGCTAGCAAAAAAACATCACTTACCAAATTTGATTTAAACTCATAACGCATCTGATTGTCTTGCTGATTCTTTGTAACTAATTTTAAATTTGAAATAATAGTTAAGTCCTGCTCAGAGTTTACTGTCATATTAAAACGAACAGGCTGGTACGTTATTGGAATGTGCTGTATCATCTGATACTCAGCTTTAAGCCACGGCAGCTTATAGTCAACAATACTATGTGTTTGATGCCTTCCGATTATAGGATACCAGGCATAGCCCCCCCTCAGGAAGGTAAAAGGTTTCGCTACGAAATTTACTAGCCCGGCTGGATGTCCGTAGAAATCATTCCGCCACTCCCATACCCGCCCCGCATAATCAAATGATATATTCAAGCGCCCCTCATTATCAAATTGCCCTAATGTACTTACCGTTAAGTATGGTCCTTCCTGAACCCATTCAAGTAGCTCGCCCGAAACTGCGTTTTTTACTTCTTGTACATTAAGATATTCTAAGAGTGTGAAATAAATCTGGGCCGGTGAAGTGCCGCTATTTCTTAGCTCTACTTTTGCTTTAGCAGTTATTTTGTGTTGCTCTGGAAGAATACTAAGATTTAAATCATAACCATCAACTATTATCGTTGATTGTTCGTAAGTTTTAGCCATAACAATACTATTACCGGAAATTGCCGAACTTTGTTCCTTTTTCACATGTGAATATTGAACAGCAACGAGGCCTACAAGTAAGACCATTACTAAGTAGGTAAGACCCTGGGCTATCTTTGTCCTAAAAATGCCTAACTTAACAATACTTCTATTTCTTGCTATCGCTAAAGCAAAAACCATTAGCATAATAGAAAAGGCTATTTGAAATAAAATTGTCCCAGCTATCAAATCACCATTTGGAAATAAGCCAGAAATTTCCGAGGGGTTACCGCCAAATCCGCCAATATAAGTAAAGTTAGCTATAGCTAGATTAAGCGGAAAGAGTATACCTGCATTACTAGTTACAAAAATCCCCGAAATCCACCATACGAATAAAGCAGCATATAATAGTGATGGTTTTCTGGACAGACTAGCGACAAAAAACATTAAACTACTAACGTTAATACCAATCATTGCGTATTTAATAACAAAAGCCAGCCAGGCCGAATAACTAACATAAATTGGCAATGGCAAGAGTGATACTAACAAGATTGCCAATGTTAATACCGTACCTAAAAGTAGGAATAACAATAAAATAGTGATTATGCGAGATAAGAATATATAGTCATTATACGGAAGCGATTGGGTTATTTCAGTAAAATTATCCCGCTTTTCTCTAGTAACTATTTCAATAGCCAGGTATCCTAACAAGGGTATAAACATCTGGGCAACACCTGACATTATTTGTCCGGCAAGCACAAAAGCTGCCCAGCTATATACATTCATGAGGAGAAATACAAGCCAGAAGTTTCGTTCTTTCATAAATAGGAGCAGTTCAAATTTCACCATGTTCGCAATAATGTTAATCATTTCTAACCCCTATATCCATTAAAGCTAAATACCCGTCCTCCAATCTCACATCACATAAGTAAGCTTGCTCGAAAGGCTTTGTTGAAGATAATATTTTGGCAGCTAGTTTTCCGTTAATTTGCTGTACCCCTACTACTCTATACTTCAACCTTATTTCTTCCAGCGAAAAATCGTCCATATCCAATATCCAAACCTTGCCTTCTATCCTCTTCTTAAGCTGTTCTCCCGTGCCCTGATATACCATCGATCCATTACACAGCACTAAAAGCATACTGGCACAGTATGCTACATCCTCTAATGAGTTACTTGAAACAATAACTAATCTCTTATTAGCTATTCTAACTAATAAACTAATAACCCTAGTTCGTTCTACCGGATCTAAGCCGTGAAATGGTTCATCTAATATTATGTACTCTGGATTTCCTAAAAGAGCCTGAGCGATGCCGAGTCTTCTTTTCATACCGAAGGAGTATTCACCAATTGGAATATGTCGGAAATCATTTAGGTGAACTGCCTCAACTACCTCTTCTACTAGAGATTTTCGCTGAATTCCACTATTAAACCCTCTAAGTACGGCAATATAATCTAGCAAGGCTTCGGCACTAATATTTTTATAAAAGTCAAATATCTGCGGCATGTATCCTATTTTTTTTAAATTATGCTTCGTGCTTTCAGCTAATTTATTGCTATTAAAGATTATCTCTCCAAAAGTTGGAGTTTCTAGTCCGGTTATAATCTTAATTAAAGTTGTTTTACCGGCAGCAGTAGGGCCAATTATATTTAAAATTCCCTTTTCTGCCATAAAATCAATATTAGATATGGCAGTCACATTATTATCATATATCTTTGTAACCTTATTTATCTCTAGCAAGTAAGTTACTTTCTCCTTTGGCGAAATTATTATATTGCACAAAGTAAGTATAGGCATCTTCTATTCTAGGTTCCACTGATCTGACCCCTGCAATATTAGGAGCAGTATCACATATAACTCTAACTTTGCACCTATCATTAAATAACTCAAATATACTTATAGGGTAGGTATTCTTAATCTGCTCCGCTTGTTCGTAAGAAACATCAGCCAGCCATACCTTGTCTCTGACAATATCGATAAATTCAAATATTTTCCCTGTAAATTTAATATTACCGTTTAATAATAGCGACAGATTATTACACTCCTGAATATAATCATCAAGAATGTTACTGCTTAGTATTATAATTCGATCTTTAGATAATTGAGATAACAAATGCCAAATATATATTTTATCCTCAGCATCAAAACCCACTAGTGGTTCATCGAGGATAATTAAATCTGGATCATTAAGAATAGCCTGGGCTAATCCCATTCTTTGTTTCATACCAATTGACCAACATTCCAATTTATAATTCATGACATCTGTTATTTTAAAAATTTCCGCTACTTCTTCTATCCTCACTTTACAGAGGCTGGCAGGAATATTTTTTAATTGCGCCATATACATTAGAAATTCCCTGCCTGTCATTTCGGGATAGAAACCAAGCTCCTGCGGCAAATATCCAAGAATATCTTTATATCTCACGTAGTTAGTAAAAACATCCTGGTCATTCCATAGCATAGTTCCGGAGGAAGGCCTTATAATTCCCGCAATCATGCGAAGCAGAGTTGTTTTGCCTACACCATTTGGTCCGGTTATAACAGAAATACCTGTAGTAAAAGTTGCTGTAATATTATTTAATACTGCTTTACCGGATTTATAGTTTTGCGATATCTCTGAAAGCTTTAAAGACATCATACCTTAGCCTCCTGCTATACCTCTCTGTACTATCTAAAAGCTAAGCGTCTCACCGAGTGATAGATAAGAGCTAACCCGAAGGCTATACCGACAATATTGTTCGCCGCTTCTGTCATATTTGGTAATAAGAACCTGAATATAAAATCACCCTTTAGAAGGGTAATTTGAATAATCCACACTATACCTGCGGTCATGCATCCACCAGCTATGCCGAATTTCAGCGAAGATGCTAGTGCAATTCCTAAACTCAATAGTAAGGGGGTAAGGCAATCCATTATAAGTTTTAGAATTGCTATAGAAAATGACGAGTTTATAATAAATGTTAAACAAGTAAGGAACAGCAGGTTATACCCTACTACCACCATAATTCTAGCAAGAGCCAGCTGAGCACGTGAATATCGGCAAACTGCCTCAATCTCCTCAACCTTGTATATTTGAGCACGATATTCATAGTAGAATGTTAAAATGCCTAGCACTGGTGATAATGTTACTAAGAATTTTGAAGTACTGATATCGTAATACCTGACAAGTACAATGCACGCGATTAATAGTATAGAAGTAACAAATAAAAATCTTTTATTTATCAAGGTTGACTGCAATCTTATTAATTGTAAGATTTCTGGTTTATGCACTGATACTCTATTAGCTTCCATCATTTCTTTAAACCTTATCTTACCAGGTTCCCTTTGTATATTTGCTGCCAAGATAGGTTTAAGGGTAAGCAAAAGCCTTTTTGAATCTTCATGTGAAGGCAAATCAACTTGATAGTTATCTAGCTTTTCAAAAACCTCATTTAAACTTTCATAATGATTATCTAGCTTAATTTCATTAAGTATTTGCTGTTTTTTGCTCATAATAAAAACTCCTTAATGGTAATTCGAGCCTGTATATAATAAAACCATTGTTATCATGACCCTTGTAAGTTTGGTCTAAGTACAAAGTCTTCATCTTTTAGCGTTTGTTTTAACTGTGATAGGGCACTAGATAATCTAGATTTTACTGTGCCAACTGGAACACTAAGCACAATAGCTATTTCCTCTAATTTAAGTTCTTGATAGTAACGCAGTAGCAATGTCTCGCGGTAAATATCATTTAAATTATTAACCGCTTGAATTAACCTAGCTTTTTCAAAGTCTTTGATAAAAGCATCTTCAGGTGTAGCAGTATTTGTAATCTGAGTTACCATATCTTTATATCCAGGAAGTACTTTCCTTGTGTATGCCGCCTTTTTATAGTCCTTGTAAGTATTAGCTGCTATTCTATAAAGCCATGGTCTGAATGGAAGTTCCTGCCGATAACTATTAATACCTCTGCACAGTTTTATAAAAATATCCTGAACGAGATCATTAGTAGTATGGTGGTCTCCGCTCAATCTGAAAATATAAGCATAAATAGGCTTATGATATCGAAAAACCAACTGGTCTAGCGCATCTTCACGTCCTGACTGCAGTTGGCTTGCTAATTCCTCATCAGAAATCAAGGTTACCACCAGCCTCATTCAATTGATGATATAACAATAGCTTACACTATTGTGCTATATATTTGATTTTATGTAAAAATATTCCTGCAATAAAATCTTATATCTATCAAAAAATGAAATACCAGCAAAAAGAAAAACCATTTAGTCAAAGACTAAATGGTTTTTAGCTACAAACAAAACATTATACTTCCATGATAATTGGAATGATCATTGGACGACGATGAGTTTTCTCGTAAATGAATTTCCCTAATACGTCTCTAACTCCAGATTTAATAATAGACCATTCAATAACTTTTCCTGGTTCGTAACGATCCATAACTTGTTGAACCCTATCTTTTAATTCATCCATCAGATGCTCAGAATCACGAACATATACGAAACCTCTAGATACAATATCTGGACCTGATAATACACAGCCTCGTTCTTTATCTAGTGTCATAACGACAATAATGATACCATCTTGTGAAAGCTGACGTCTGTCACGCAGTACGATATTTCCAACATCGCCTACACCCAGCCCGTCTACCAATACCTTTCCTGAAGCAACTTTTCCAGCCATTACTGCTTTTTCAGGGGAGAATTCAAAGACATTTCCGATATTTCCTATAAAGATATTCTCTTTTGGAATACCGAGATCTTGAGCCAGTTTGCTATGTTGAACAAGCATTCTATATTCGCCATGTACTGGGAAAAAGTACTTGGGACGAATTAAGTTTAGCATTAGCTTCAGTTCTTCTTGACTTGCATGTCCGGAAACATGCACACCAGATGTTCTCTCATATACCACGTAAGCGCCTTGTTTTAAAAGGCTGTTGATTGTTCTGCCTACAAGTTTCTCATTACCTGGAATAGGAGTAGCAGATATAATTACGGTATCCTCTGGGGCGATGCAAACTTGTCTATGGGTGCTTGTTGCCATACGTGAAAGACCTGATAATGGTTCACC
This sequence comes from Dendrosporobacter sp. 1207_IL3150, assembly GCF_036763085.1. Lineage (NCBI taxonomy): Bacteria > Bacillati > Bacillota > Negativicutes > Selenomonadales > Sporomusaceae > Dendrosporobacter > Dendrosporobacter sp. 1207_IL3150. Next base: position 37,660 of record NZ_JBAIYU010000031.1, on the reverse strand, counting down.
TTGGCTGCCAGTAGTCAGTATAAGTAATTGATTTGCAGGATATCTATCGATTTCCTCAATATCAATGAGCACGCCCTCGGGAATAGTTAAATAGCCTAATCTTTGGGATATCTCAACGACATTTTTCATACTACGGCCGTTAACAGCAACTTTACGGTTGAACTGACAAGCTGTCTGTATAGCCTGATGAAGTCTCAATACGTTAGATGCAAACGTTGCTAAAATTATGCGGCCTTTTGCTTGAGCGAACTCTTCTCTGAGAGTCTCACCAACAGTTTTTTCCGACATAGTATAGCCGGGACGTTCAGCATTAGTGCTATCAGACATGAGTACTAATACACCCTGGTCACCTAGTTCGGCAAATTTGTGTATATCAATTAGTTTTCCATCAACAGGTGTTTGGTCAATCTTAAAGTCACCAGTGTGAACGATTGTCCCTACCGGAGTTTTCAAGTATAAACCTACCGCATCGGCTATTGAATGGCTGACACGAATAAAACCGACTTCGAATTCACCAATAGTTACAGCATCACCAGCTTGTACTGGTATAAGATTGCAATTAGAAATATTATTCTCCTTTAACTTGCCCTCGGCTAGTCCTAAAGTGAGACGTGTTCCATAAACAGGAACATTAATTTGCTTTAATAGATAAGATAATGAACCGATGTGGTCCTCATGTCCGTGTGTTAAAACAACGGCCTTAACATGCTCCCTATTCTCCAACAAATAGGTTATATCCGGTATTACTAAATCAATACCAGGCATATCATCATCAGGAAATGCCAGCCCTGCATCTATAACAATGATGTCATTGCCATAACGCACAACTGTCATATTCTTTCCAATCTCTCCTAGACCGCCGAGAGATATAATCGATATTTTACTTTTACTCAATGCTTAAATCCTCCTCATTATTGTTAAAAATATAATTCCCTGTCGCTCATCAACTGAAAACTAACTCACGCCGCGCAATTATATGTTTTAAATTATATCGAATACTCAGCCTGTGTACAATGGCTACTCCTGATAAATTGCTAATTTTTATTAGGAAAACACAGTTTTCTTCGAATTATTTACTAAATTACTTAGTCAGGTGCACTTTTTGCATGTCAGAACGTCAAACTTATAAAATGCAAACTTAGTATTCTCCTTCATAATTATTTCTATTATTGTTGCCTAAAAATCCATTCCGCTAAACATTTTATATGAAGTTAGCAAAAAAAATATAAGTGACTGCAACTGAATCTTGTGACAAGAGATTCGGCTGCAGTCACTTTATTTTATAGCAATATAAAATTGTGAATCGACCTATATATTCTTCGACCGCTTTCTAATGAACTCGAAATTATAGAAAAATGGTCCACATTAAATGTTGTGTTATATTCTGCAGATTTTGTCTGAAACTTCATCGGCAGTTCTACATCTCTAGCAAGTGTTATATGTGGTTTAAAGCTCTTTTCATCTTTCACCAGCTTTAGCTCTGTCATGGCTAGCTGTACCTCTTGCTGCAACTTATTGAGTACATCTAATTGTCCATTTAACCCAACCCATGCTACACGGTAAGGACTCTTATTACCAAAAAAACCAAAAGCACCGAGACCTAATGAAAACTGCGGAATTTCTGACGGTAGCTTTTGCAGTGACAAAACAATATCTTTTGTAATAGCATCTGGCACTTCACCTAAGAATTGCAATGTTATGTGCAAGTTATCAGGTGATACAAAACGTCCCCGGTCCGCTTGAGTTTTCAGTTCTAGCTGCAGTTCCTTAAGTTTTAATTTCACCGGAGAAGGTAATTCAATTCCAACAAACAGCCTCATACTTTACTCCTAAAAAGTTCAATATTATTTATTATTATGCTTTTTCAGAGTAGTATTTAATACATCCCAAATGACTGGCTGCTCAAAATCCTTACGCCATGCAGCTGCACCGGCTAAACCATATTTGTGAACTAAGCTTGCCTTAAGAGCAACAGACTTTTCGTCCTCCAGCCAAATTCGATACAGTTTCCCCTCTTTTTTGTACTCAACATAGTGCTGTCCCTTATCCTTCAACCAAACTGGGCTTAATTGGTTATCTTTAATGGTTTGCTGTGCTTGCGCCATCGATAAGGTTTTTGATTTTACCTTTACTCTGCCATCTTCTTTAGTTTCTTCCCATTCTCGCGTATAAAACGGAATACCCATAAGCAGCTTTTCTTTGGGAATACTGCGCAACGTTGCGGCAATTCCCTTATCTACCCATTCTTGTGAGGCTACCGAGCCGCTGACCGGACTTGCGCGCCAATGTTCATCATAAGTCATGACCATTACATAATCGACGATTTTACCTAGCTCCTGGCGATCATAACACGCTGACCAAAATGAAGTTTGTGAAGGTATAGTTATATCTATAGACACTGTGATGTTTTGCTCTTTTAATGCTGCCGTAAGTTCGCGAACGAGCTGAGTAAACTTGTCTTTATCTTCGTCGTAGATGTTTTCAAAATCTATATTGATACCATCCAAATCATAAAGACTAGAGTACACTGCAAGCTGTTTAATGAAATTGAGTTTAGCCCACTCATTATTTAATAATTTTCTTGTCAAATCTTTGTCAAAACTGTTGCTTACCAAAGCCCAAACCTTATATCCTTTTGCATGAGCATCCATTACGTATTTAATGTCAGCTTTATTTGCAATATTTCCGTCTTCGTCGGCTAGAGAAAACCAGGTAGGGGAAATTACATCCAGCCCTTCTATTTTATCCTCACGCTCCAGGTTTCGCGGCACACTCATTACATGATCCCAAACTAGATTTATTTTTCCGTTAATAGGCATGTTCTCACGCGTCTGGTTTAATTGAAGAGGTGAAAAAAAACTATTATTACCAGGTTGAATAACCAAAGTCTTGGTCTTTTCTTGATTTATAACCTTGATACCGAATACTTTCTCCAAACCGTAGAGGTTTATATAGGACTTGCCCGCAAGTTTCTTAACTGGAAAACTTAAATCTACACCAGAATAAATTGATTCATCCAGTTTTTCAGTTTCTAAGCGAAACTTAGGAAGAATGATATTTACATTCATCTTACTATTGGCGACATCGAGGTCAATATTATCGTAAACATAATCTTTGATAACATCGACTGGAACTAGTACTGTATGCTTATCTAATAAAGCAGTTTTACCTGTCTCAATAAGTTTCTCATCTTGCATAATTATAATTTTACTTTCAGCGCTGTTAGCATATGAAATACTAGAGTTAAGAACATAAGTTAAGATCAGCAATAAACCTACCAGTAATTTTTTCAAAATATTTTCCCCTTTCTATGTCGTCTTTTACATATTCTCGAAAAGATTAAAAACTCCTGTAGTTAGAGTTGCTGGCGGTTCATCCTTTATCTGTTACTATTTGGGCAATTATAAAGGCAGTCTGCTCGTCGCAGACTGCCTTATCATTATCCTTTGGGTTTTAATGGGAGGCCTGGGTAGTAATTGTTGCCAATTACAACTTCCCTATCAGTCATTACCTTAGCTGTTACTCTTAAGACTATCGACACATCAAATTCACGGGCACAACAGTCATGTTTATGGTGGTGATGCGGCTTGCAACAGTCATCCCAATCTTTGTGGTGGTGATGAGGCTTGCAATTATCATCACAATCATCGTGATAATGATGCATCTTACAGCCATCGTTGCAATCGCAATCGTTATGATGATAGTGCGGCTTGCAATTGTCATCACAATCATCGTGATGGTGCGGTTTGCAGTGATCATCGCAATCACAATCCTTATGATGATGCGGCTCGCAGTGGTCATCGCAATTATCGTGATGGTGCGGCTTGCAGTCATCATCACAATCTTTATGGCCATAGTCTTTCTTTTTATCGTATTTATGTTTATATAATCTAGTTTTATCATCACAATCATAATCGACAAATTCTATATCAACACTTGCATCGGCATCCATACCGCAGCGAGCTCCGTATATTGGTACATCAACTGTGAATCGTACGCGCCGCATTTCAATTGCATGTACTGGCTGTTTAGGCAGACATGCTACATATATGGCCTTTACTTCAAAATGTCCGCGCACTATTACCTTATCGGTGATAATATCAACAGATGTAATCCTAACCTTTTTAACAAAAACATCAATTATTTGTTCGATTCCCGGTCTGCGTCTCGGCACACACATATGTACATCAAGTGACTTCTGCTTGCTTCGCTGGCCAACAACCTGACGCATTATAATCTTTTGGGGACCAACCTGGGGTAAACATTTATTTACAAAAGCCCGTTCGTCTTTTTCTTCCATACGCACAGCCTCCTTTCACTTTATAATATATATATGCTTAAGATTCATAAATGACACTTGCATGCCAAAAATACTTATAGTTGGTATTTATTCATGCTATTTAGTCAATAATATTAGTCAGTCTGTCCCTAATAATATACAATTTCTCCAAAAAGTAGATTGATATCTACCACTATCTGGCGATACGTTGTATAATATATTAGCTAATGATTCAAAACTGGAAAGGAGTATGAAAATGGCTATAATTAATGAAAATTATTTAAAACTGCCAGGAAGCTATTTATTTGCTGAAATAGCCCGCAGAGTCACAGGTTTTAGAAATGATAATCCAAATGCAAATGTTATTAGATTAGGTATTGGCGACGTTACAAAACCACTACCTCCAGCTATCGTAAAAGCTATGCATGCAGCTGTTGAAGAAATGGCACATGCAGATACATTTAGAGGATATGGCCCTGAACAAGGTTACAGCTTCTTAATCAACAAAATTATCGAAACTGATTATGCTGCACGCGGCATTTCAATTGAGGAAGACGAAGTTTTTGTAAGCGATGGGTCAAAGAGTGATGTTGGTAATATCCAGGAAATTTTTGGAATTAATAATATAGTTGCTATTACCGACCCGGTTTATCCTGTTTACTTAGACACAAATGTAATGGCTGGCCGTACTGGTGAACTTAAAGATGGCATGTTTGAAAAAGTTACATATTTGCCTTGCAATGCTGAAAACCAGTTCAAGCCTGCATTACCTGATCATAAAGTTGATTTAATTTATTTATGTTCCCCTAATAACCCAACTGGAACAACGCTTTCAAAAGCAGAACTAAAAAAATGGGTTGATTACGCAAAAGAAAATGATGCAATAATTCTTTATGATGCAGCCTATGAAGCCTACATACGTGAAGAAGATGTGCCTCACAGCATCTACGAGATTGAAGGAGCTAAAGAGGTTGCTATTGAATTCCGGTCTTTCTCAAAAAATGCAGGCTTTACAGGTACAAGATGCGCATTTACTGTTGTTCCAAAAACAGTAATGGGCAAAAAAGCTAATGGCGAAGAATATCCGCTTAACAAACTGTGGAATCGCCGTCATACTACTAAATTTAATGGCACGCCTTATATCGTTCAGCAAGGAGCAGCAGCAGTTTACACTCCTGAAGGACAAGAGCAAATCAAGGCAATTGTCGATTATTATATGACTAACGCTCAAATCATCCGCGAAGGTTTGGCAAGTGCAGGAATTGAGGCCTTCGGTGGAGTCAACGCACCATACATCTGGCTCAAGACACCTAACAATATGAGCTCTTGGAGCTTCTTTGATAAGTTGTTATCAGAAGCTAACATTGTTGGAACCCCAGGTACAGGTTTTGGACCATCTGGTGAAGGTTACTTCCGTTTAACTGCTTTCGGAAATCGTGAAAACACCGAGGAAGCAGTGCACAGAATTAAAACTAGACTTAGCTTATAAAAAATAAAAGAAGCAAGTAGGCCTACATGGCTTACTTGCTTCTTTGTTTGTTTTGATTGCTTCATGGCAAACTACAGAGGGCTCTCATTGGATTTAATTACAAATCTCTTAACTGCGCTAAGTTGGTAAAGAAGCCTCTATATGCCCAATAACTTGCAACTGCAGCAGTGATCGCTACAGCCCCGCTTAGCATAAAAGCTACCATAATTTGATACTTAATGGCTTCAGTTGGGGCAACGCCTGCTAATATTAAACCTGTCATCATTCCCGGCAATTGCACAATCCCTAATGTTTTCATGGAATCAACTGTAGGCAGCATTGCTGTTTTGATACTATCTCTAATAACAGTTAACGCTGCTTCACGCGGCTGTGCGCCAAGACATAGTTTTACTTCAATTTCGTCTCGTTTGGACTCAAATCCACCCAAGAGGTTTTTAAATAACAGACCAACCGCTACCATCGAATTGCCTACTACCATACCGCTCACTGGAATTACTTCACTTGGCTTATAGCTTATTGCATTAAACAATAATAAACTCCCCAATGTAACAACCAAGCCACACATAATTGAGACGAAAGAGATCTTCCGTGCCTGGATAATACCTGAGCCTCTTTTTGCGGCTACCGCTGAGGCATTGAAAACCATCAAGACTAAAATTATTGATGTTAAGATAGCATTGTCTAGATTGAAAACATATTTTAGTACAAACCCTATTGCCGAAAGCTGAATAACTGCTCGTATACTACCAATGAACAGGTCTTTTTCTAATCCAATCTTCTCTTTATAAGACATTAACATTGCTATGATCACTAAACTATAGGCTAAAAAAAGCGAAATATCATTCATGTCTATCCCCTGCCTCAAAAAATTCATCTACTGTGCAGAAAAACTCAACCTTACCCTTCTTTAGGTACAATATCTTTTTAGCTAACCGTTTGGCCTGAGCATCATTATGACTAATGAACATTACTGTTAGATTCTTAGAATGTCTCTCTTCTAAAATTAAATTTTCAATAATTCGAGAGTTTTCATCATCCAATGCGGAAGTAACTTCATCAAGCAGTAAAATCCTCGGTTTTAGGAGAAGCGACCGAATTAATGCGATTCGCTGCTGTTCTCCTCCTGATAGTTCGGCGGGCTTGCGCTTTAAAATATCTTCTGGTAAATTGACTTTTTCTAGATATTTTTTTATTTCGAGCATATCAGGCTTTAGCTTTAATATCTGGTATGGGTAATACAGATTCTCAAGAACATCATTTCCAAACAATGTTGGCTTTTGGAGAACATAGCTGATTTGCTTCCTAAGTTCTTCCGGCTTATAATCTAAGATATTTTGATCATTAAATCTAATTTCGCCGCCAGTTATAGTATGAAGCATATTTAACGCTCGAAAAAGTGATGACTTACCAGCCCCTGAAGGTCCAAGAATACCAATAATATCACCTTCATTAATTGAAAAACTAATATGCTCTAGCAAAGTATTTCCGCGCTTTATAAGATTAACATCGATACATTCGATTATCTTCATATTAAACCAACCTCACATTCATTGCTTAAATAAATTAAATAACTTTTCTAGATTTTTATTTATCATTATAATTTAATTTTCAATACTTGTTTACCCTTAATTTAACAATACGGTATACTTAAAGAAAACACGGCTTGCGCCGAGCCTTAGCGACAGCGGAAGTCGATGTTGCCCTTATGCATGTAAGAAAGTTTTATACTTTCTTATCGTATAAAGAAAACAATTGCCCTTTAAGGAGGAAAAAGATGACCAGTTATACCAGCAAAGCTAGTGAGCTCATAATTTTCAGAAACATACTTGATGATAACATCATAAGAAAACTACTAACTCTGCTTGAAAATAGATCAGATACTTCTCTAATCTATGAATATACAGCTGAAATTGTTAATAAGGCCGAACAATTGGGGTTATCAGGAAATATATTAAATAGCTATATTAATTATTTAATAACTCAAGATGAAAATATATTTAGCATAATGACTGAAAAAACAGGCGGCAAGCTTGGTAATAGTTTAATCGAAGCTGTTAATTATGATATGGCTATCCTGAAAAAACTGCTGCAAATTGATTTGTCTGATCTTATTCCCTTGGAACTACTAAGTAAATATCAGCCTACTTTTGCTACAGATATATCAGGGTTAATCTTACTGCAGAAACAAATTACAGATGCTATTAACCGAGATTGTTCTCCCAGCGAGTTATCGGAGATACTATTAAAGTATTATTCAACCTATGGTTATGGCGACATGGCTAACTTCAAGGCTTTTAGGTGGAAGAATGATTCAGGACTTGAAGGAATTAAACATTTTGACACAATTACCCTCACTGACATTGTCGGTTACGAGCGTCAAAAAGAAACTTTAATAAAAAATACAGAGGCTTTTTTAAATAACAAGCCAGCTAACAACGTATTGCTTATTGGCGCAAGAGGTACAGGCAAATCTTCATCTGTAAAAGCTTTGGCAAACAATTATTTTAAACAGGGTCTGCGGCTTGTAGAAATCAGTAAACAGCAAATGTGCTTTTTGCCAAAAATAATGGAAGTTCTTCGCAAGCGTGCCGGCAAAAAGTTTATTCTATTCTTGGATGATCTATCTTTTGAAGAATTTGAAGTTGAATACAAATACCTCAAATCAGTCATCGAAGGCGGTGTCGAAGCCAAGCCAGACAATGTTTTAATATATGCTACCTCAAACAGGCGTCATCTTATTAAGGAGACTTGGAGTGACCGCAGCGGCGATAATGATGAAATCCATCGCTTTGATACTGTGCATGAAAAGATATCTTTATCAGATCGTTTTGGTATTACTATTACCTATTTAGCACCAAACCAAGATGAATATTTACAGATCGTCGAGGAGTTAGCACGAAAGAACAATATTGATATTCCGTTTTCTGAGTTAAAACAAGAGGCCATTAGGTGGGAACTTTCCCATTCAGGAAGATCGGGCCGGACAGCACAACAGTTTATAAACTACATAATGGGGCAATAGCAGGAAAAAGCCTGCCAAGAAATTGGCAGGCTGATATTATTTATATAGTTTATCACAAAAGAGCTTTATTCTACCTGGTATAGCAGATATCTCTAGAGGGAGTTTAGGTCCTCTTTCACCGTCAACATCACTCTCTATTTCTTCAGTACACTGAATGTGAATATTCTCAGCTTGCAAATAAATAACACTTCGGTGCTGAGTCGGATTCTTGCTTGTAAATAAGCCAACGAACAGACTCATTAATTCTGGAATACTGCACTGCTTAAATATCAACAAATCTAATTTACCATCATTGATTTTTGCCGGAATTAGATTTGATATGCTCCCGACTGTTCCGCTATTTAATATAAGGAAAAGATAAACCTCTTCTTGGATAACTCTTCCGTCTGCCCAGATGGTCATATTTAAAGTTTTAAAATTCGGCAGTTCATTAAGACCTTTGAGATAATAGGCAATTTTACCTAACGTATTCTTTAGAGCAGCATCCACAGTATGAGCAACCGAGGTCAGCAGTCCGGCACTTGCAACATTTAAGAAGTATTTATCATTAATTTTGCCGACATCAATAGGTATCACCGACCCACTCGCAATAGTATCAATATAACTATCGAGGTCAGTTCCTAAACCGACGTGAGATGCAAAATCGTTACTAGTACCGCTAGGAATTATGCCAACAGGTAAATTGGCGTTCACGCTTAAAAGGACGTTGATTACTTCATTGACAGTTCCATCACCGCCTGATATCACTACGCCGTCTAAGTTCAATGTTTGGACAAGTACAGAAAGTCCGCCAAGATTATCCTTAGTTGTTCTATATGGAATTATTATACAATTCCTACTTAGAAACTTTTCGATTATCTCATCAAGACGATATCTAAAAAAAGCATCACCGGATACTGGATTATATACTAAAATAAATTTTTTCATAACACCGTCCCCTATATGGTAATACTTATTATTTAAATATACCCGCCGCACGCAGCAGCTTAACTGCGAAATTCCCGAAGATTGGTACACGAATAACGTCCCGTTCGTTAATTCCCCCTGTTATCAGCAGGGTAATACCATAGACACTTGCCCCGATTACCATTGCCGCAAGTGTAGCAAGGGTACTACTATGGAGAAGAAGTGAAACTTCAGCATACGCATAATATACGGCAATCCCCATTACCGCCGTTGCACCCATTGTTTTTACTATTTCTTTAACATCAATATTATAACCAACATATCGATTTACGTAATACATATTCATTACAGCTGCAACGCCTATATCTGCTACTGTAGCCCAAGCTGAACCCTTGATTCCCAGTTCTGGCATTGCCGTAAGCAGCCAGTTCAAGCCAACTTTAACTACAGCCGCAACCCCCATATTAATTACAGGAATAGTTGTATGCCCTAACCCTTGAAGAACACCTGTCGTTACTTGATGGATACCAAGCAAGACAATTGAGGTTGACATTACTCCGATTGCCGGACCAGCACTTGGGGCATTATAAATCATCTCAGCTATTGGTGCATCAAGTAGGAAAATCATCATAAAAGCTGGAAAAGTTATTAAATTAGAAATTCTCATAGCTGACGCTGTTCGTTGAAAAACAGTAAGTTTATCACCTAATGACTGAGCTTCCGATATAGCAGGTACTATACTAGTAGCTACCGAAGCTGTTAATATAGTTGCCAAGTTAATCAAAGGGACAGCCATACCTGTTAAGTAACCGAATAATTCGGTCGCTTGTTCTACTGAATACCCCGCTGCTTCGAGCCGAGCTGGAACTATTAGCAAATCAAGGTTTGCTACTATTGGCAGCATTAGACTTGCCGCAGATACCGGTAAAGCCAACTTAAAGATCCGCCTGATTATACTATTGCTAGGCTCTAGATTATTTGCTGGGGCTTGAAAATCATATTGGCTTTTGAGATCTGCATCTAGCCGCCAATAATAATATATAAGAACCGCTAATCCAGCTACCGCACCAGCAAAAGCACCTAAGCTTGCACCTGCAGCAGCATATTCCAGCCCTCGTGGGAGTAGCATATTAGCAAATACAATCATCGTAATTACCCTGAAGATTTGCTCTAAAATTTGAGAAACCGCGGTTGGGGTCATCATCTGCCAACCTTGCAAATACCCTCGAAAACTCGAAAGTATAGTGACAAAAAATATCGCTGGTGCCAGTGCCACAACAGAATAATAAGCTCGCGGGTCACGAATAAATTTATACTCTACAAGAAAACCCGCCCCGAAATAAGTTAATAAGCTAAATAAGCCGCCAGTTACAGCTAAAAGTGTGAGTGATATTCGAAAGACCCTTCTTGCCCCAAAGATATCCTTCAAGGCTATCTTTTCAGCCGTAATAATTGAAATTGCGACCGGAATTCCAGCAGAGGAAACACTTAAAGCAAGTAAGTAAATAGGAAAGGCCATTTGATATAAACCTATTCCTTCACCACCCAAAACCCTTGAAACAAATATCCAATTTAAAGAGCCAATAACTTTAACAACTATACCAGCGACTGCTAAAATAAAAGTACCTTTAAGAAAGGAATCCCTTGTAGTACTTTTTCGACTATGATTACTAATATCCGACACCTGCCTTGAAACTTACTTACGAGTTTAATTTTAATATCAGCTTACATATAATACAATTATAAAGCATCTACAATTCTACCACAGTGGCATTATTTTAAGAAGAGGGTGACTGCGTGACAACTAAACATATCGAATTTAATCTCAACATGGGCAAGCAAAAACCCGAAAGTATAATAAATACAAGCACTAAGTGTCCGTTTTGTGATCGTGACAATTTAGAAGGTATTATCGCCCAGGATGGGCCTATCTTGCTAATAAAAAATAAATACCCTGTTCTTCAAGATACCGTACAGACAGTATTAATTGAAACAGATGAATGTTCCTCTGAGCTTTCTCTGTATCCAAAAGAACATTTACATAAAGTTTTTAATTTTGGCATTTCTGAATGGACTAAAATGGAGGAAAGCGGCCATTATGAATCAGTTATTTTTTTCAAAAACCATGGACCATTTTCCGGAGGCACAATCCGCCATCCCCATATGCAAATTATCGGCTTAAGTAATATTAATTATTTGGATACTGTTTTCCCAGAGCACTTCGAAGGGCTGTTAATTGACACTAAAAATGGTGTTGAATTTAATATTTCGACAAAACCTCGCGTAGGATTTTTTGAATTTAATGTTCTCTTAAAAAAACCTAATGAAATTAATCAACTTGCCAATTACGTACAGTTAGCCGCCCGATATATTCTTAACAACTTTCATCGCAACTGTAATAGCTATAATTTATTCTTCTATAAGTTAAATAATATAATATCTGTTAAAATTATGCCGCGCTTTATTACTTCACCTTTATTTATAGGTTTCGCCGTCCCTCAAGTATCTGATCGCCTAGAGGATGTCGTGTTGGATTTCCAAGAAAAATACTTTAAATAAACCTCTTTGCCAGCCATAATTAATCTAACTGCTCGTTCAAAAAAGAAGTAATCCCAAGCCCAATTTATAACTACCATAATTCTATTTCTGAAGCCTATCAGCCTGATAATATGTACTACTAACCATAAAAACCAAGCAATAATACCGCTGAAATGGTACTTGCCAAAGGCTGCTACAGCAGCATTACGGCCAATAGTGGCAAGAGCACCAGGATCCTTATACTCAAATTGCAAAAGCTTTTGCCCATTTATTAATCGTACAATATTCTTTGCGGCAGCCTTAGCTTGCTGAACTGCAACAGGTGCTATCATGGGCAATGCCCTTCCATCGACTTCAAGATAAGCTGCATCACCGACAGCTAGAACTTCTGGATATGATTCTACTTGCAAAGTGGGAGTAACAACAATTCGCCCCATACTTCCTTGCACTAAGCCAATTTTGTCAGCTATACTTGCTGCTCTGACTCCAGCTGCCCAAATTAAGCTGCAGCTTGGAATTTTTTCTCCACTTTTTAAGACTACTTCATCTCCATCATAATCTGCTACAATAGCATTTAGTTTTATCTTAACTTGCTTTTTACTAAGCATTTGGGCTGTTGCCTCGGAAAGATTGGCCGGCATACTTGGCAGCAATCGATCAGAACCCTCTAGAAGCAAGATTTGAACTTCGCTAAAATCTAGCTCTGGATACTCTTTCATTAAAACTATATTGACTAATTCTGACATAGCACCAGCGCATTCCACTCCGGTTGGTCCGCCGCCAACGATAACAAAGGTCAGCATCGATTTTCTTAGCTTTTCATCCTTCTGCTGGGCTGCCAATTCAAACATGTTAAGTATATGATTGCGAATTGCTATAGCATCATCAATATTTTTTAGACCAAATGCATAATCAGCTGCTGAATACAGACCAAAATAATTTGTTACCCCGCCAAAAGCCAGAACTAAATAATCATATTCAATCTTACCTGTAGTTGTTTCCACATTCCGGCTTGTTAAATCAATTGATGATACTTCCGCCATCCGAAAACTAACGTTCTGCTGATGCTTTAGAATAGCTCTAACGGGATGTGCAATATCTTCCGGCGCAAGTCCTGAAGTTGCAACTTGATATAGTAGCGGTTGAAATAAATGATAGTTGCATCGATCCACTAAGGTTATCGAAACTGGTGCCTCAGCCAGCTCTCGAACAATCTGAAGTCCCCCAAAACCAGCCCCAACGACAACTATACGGGGTAATCCCATTATTAGCCCCCCTTACTGTGATAGGTATATTAATATTAGTATTTCCTGCTAATCAATATTCCTACTTTTACTGTAAGGGTTATTTTATAGCTACATATAAAAAAGCATACTTTGTCTAGAGCTTTTGACGAAAGCGATCATGTATGTTGCACTCATCCTGTTTTAAGAGAGTCATTATTTCTGGGTAAAGAAAACACGTCTTGCGTCAAACCTTAACGACAGTGCAAGTTGATACTTACACTTATCCATGTAAGAAAATTTATATATCTTATCGTACAAAATTACCCTTCCGTATAAAACGGAAGGGTTTTTCATGTGTCATGAGTTTAAAATATTGTTTATCGACCCAATTACTATTCTGGCTGTTTATCAGGCGGAGCAACAAGAAACTCAATACTTGGATTATTATCGGCAACCCATCGTAATGCCCACTCATTTGCTACTAATAACACAGGTCGGTCTTTTACGTCATACACAAACATACCTCGATCAGCACCGCGTAATGAAGCAGGTTTTACATTAGTACCATGCATCCACCTAGCAAGCTCGTACGGCAAATGATGCATAAGAATATCGACACCGTATTCGTGCTTTAATCGATATTCAAGTACATCAAACTGCAAACTGCCTACAGTACCGATAATGCAGGATTCCATCCCACCATCAGCTTGTTTGAATAATTGTACAGCTCCTTCTTGGGTCAGCTGGGTTATACCCTTAACAAATTGCTTGCGCTTCATTGTATCTTTAGCTTGCACTCGAGCAAATTGTTCCGGCGGAAACACTGGGAAATCTTCAAATACTAGGCTTTGTCCTGGTTCGCATATAGTGTCACCTATTGAGAAAACACCTGGATCAAATAAGCCGACAATATCACCAGGGAAAGCTTCATCGATAATTGTTCTATCTTGTGCTAAAAACTGCTGCGGCTGTGCCAGTTTTAGGGTTTTGCCTGACTTTTCATGAACAACAGTCATACCACGAGTAAACTTACCCGAACAAATCCGAATAAAAGCTAAACGATCGCGATGCGCTGGATTCATATTAGCCTGAATTTTAAACACAAATGCTGAAAACTTCTCATTTTTAGTTTCTACCATTCCTACCGACGACTTACGATCTGCTGGCGGTGGTGCTAACCGCAAAAATTCTTCTAAGAAATTGCGTACACCAAAGTTAGTCATAGCACTACCGAAGAACATCGGAGTGAGTTCCCCTTGGGCAACCTTTTCAAGATCAAAAGTATCTCCAGCCATATCTAATAGCTCAATATCATCACAAAGGGCCTTGTGGATATTTTCACCTAACATTTCTGCAAAAGCTGGATCGTCAACGCTTCCTAAGACCGACGGTAAAACCTTTTGTCCGCGTGACCCGGCTTCTTCAAAAAGTTCAATCTGAGCCTTTTGACGATTATAAACACCCTTGTAATCACCGTCAATACCAATAGGCCAATTCATAGGATAAGCCCTAATCTCTAGTACCTTCTCTATTTCTTCCATTAGTTCAAACGGGTTTTTCCCAAAACGATCTAGTTTGTTTACAAAAGTAAAGATAGGGATACCGCGCTGTTTACATACCTTGAATAATTTTTTAGTCTGAGCCTCGACACCCTTAGCTACGTCTATAATCATGACGGCACTATCGACCGCCATCAACGTCCGATATGTATCCTCACTAAAATCTTGGTGACCAGGGGTATCTAAAATATTTATGCGGAATCCATCATAGTCAAATTGCATAACGCTAGATGTTACTGAAATTCCACGCTGTTTCTCGATCTCCATCCAGTCCGATACTGCATGCCGCTGTGCCTTACGCGATTTAACTGAACCAGCTAAATGTATCGCACCTCCGTATAACAGTAATTTTTCAGTTAAGGTTGTTTTACCAGCATCCGGGTGAGAAATAATGGCAAAAGTCCGGCGGCGATTAATTTCCGAACTCAAATCTACTATTGACATTCTCTTCCTCCAACAAAAGTAATATTTTAGCTACAGTTCCGCTGCCTGAATGATTTTATAGTCACAAGACTACTCACTACCTAAGCGAAACCAGTTTTTTTCTGATAAAGTGATACTTTAATCAGGAACCTTGCCGCTCGCCTGTACCCTTTGGGTATTATTCCCTTATAAAAGATGGGAATTAGAGTGGCTGGTCATCGGTTATATCAAACTTTGTTTATTTTATCATATTTAGCTTAACAAGCATAATATGAATTGTAAATTTAAGATATATTATGCTCCAACAATAGCAAAATTCTCCTTTCCTTCATAGTATAACCTAGTTTGTAGAAGCAAAAGGAGGGTTTGGGATGAGTTTTTGGCCTTACAATAATGGTTGCGACTCCAATACCAGAAAGATTTGTACAATCATTATAATTATTATGCTATTCTTTTTCTTCACAGATTGTGAATGCACCGAAACTTATTAAGATACATAATGAACCACTGCCGCTTTATCTGCGCAGTGGTTCGTTATTCTATCTTAATTAATACATTTTTGTAAGAAATTAGCCACTAAAGTACTTCCCTGAGGCGTAAGGATTGACTCAGGATGAAATTGCAGGCCTTCAATTTGAAATTCTCGATGACGCAGTCCCATTATAATATTATCCTCGGTTATAGCTGTTATCTCTAGGCATTCAGGTAAGCTTTCTCTTTCGACAATAAGCGAATGATATCTTCCAGCTGCAAAATCTTGCGGCATATTACTGTAAATTCCTAAGCTATTATGCTCAATTAATGATGTTTTACCATGAATAGGTTCAGGTGCTCTAACAACTTTGCCGCCAAACACTTGCCCAATAGCCTGATGCCCTAAGCATATACCTAGAATTGGTGTTGTTCCGGCAAAATGGTTAATGACTTCTGTTGTTATACCTGCATCGTCAGGCGTCCCTGGACCGGGCGAAATTATAATTGCCGAATAGTTCTTTGCAGCAATTTCATCAATTGTAATTTGATCGTTGCGGATAACCTCAACATGATAACCAAGATTTGCTACCATTTGATAAACGTTATAAGTAAAAGAATCATAGTTATCAATTAGCAAGATCATGAGTATCCTCCTCCGCCAATACATTAAATAAGACTTTTGCTTTATGCAGAATTTCCTGATATTCCTTCTCCGGCACTGAATCAGCGACAATACCTGCTCCAGTCTGAGTAACCGCTTCATCACCATCGATAAAGATTGTTCTGATCGTTATACAGGTATCCATATTACCACTAAAGTCAATATATCCAACGGCGCCAGCATAAGGGCCACGCGGCTCATCTTCAAGTTCATTGATAATTTCCATTGCTCGAATCTTTGGCGCACCGCTTACCGTTCCAGCTGGGAAACAAGCAGCTAACGCATCTAGCGCACTATACTTAGGATCGATTTTACCGCAAACCTCAGATACCATATGCATAACATGCGAAAACTTTTCAATCTCCATTAGCCGTGTTACTTCTACCGTACCTGGCAAGCTGATTCTGCCAATATCATTACGGCCAAGATCGACCAACATTGCATGCTCTGCTTTTTCTTTTATGTCATTTAACAGTTCTTCTGCAAGCAGACTGTCTTCTTCAGCATTTTGCCCTCGAGGTCTTGTGCCAGCAATCGGATAAGTAACAACCTGTTCCTTATTCATTTTAACCAGCATTTCTGGAGATGCCCCTACCAGTTTTCGCGAGCCGAAATTAATATAAAACATGTATGGCGACGGATTAACTTGACGCAGTCTCCGATAAAGGTTAAATGGTTCCTTTGTTAGTTTTCGCCGAAACTTCTGGGATAGAACAACTTGAAATATATCTCCCGCTGCTATATATTCCTTTGCTTTTAAGACTTTTTCAATAAACGCTTTCTCAAACTGCTTAGTATCCAAAGTATCTAGCTTAATATTATTTTCCCTGCTATTTGAAGTATAGTTTATCGGCTGACGCAGTTTTCTAGCCAAAAACTCAAGTTTAGCTACCGCGGCATCATACGCATCTTTAGCACAACACTCACTATCTACTTCAACCAGATAGGCAAGCTTTGTAGTGTGAGTCAAATGGTCGATAATTAAAAGAGTCTTACACAGCATAAACTCGGCAAGTACTGTATCTTCTTTGATCTCAAGTCCCCGAATGCGTTCCCAGGATGCAACTGATTCGTAAGCAAAGTATCCTACAGCACCTCCATTCAACTGCGGTAAATCGGCTAAAATCGGCGCTGAGAAGCTTTCTAAATATTGTTTTAATGCTACAGTAGGCTTCCCTTCAATAAAGTTAACACTGGTGTCAGTTTCAATTTTAACACCATGGAGATATGCGGTAGCTATAGCAAAGGGATCTGTGCCAATAAAAGAATATCGACCAAAATTTTTGCTTGAGTCTGCGCTTTCCAGAATATAGCCTACATTATCGCCGACTAGCTTATAGTAAATCGAAACAGGTGTTTCCATATCAGTAGAAATTTCTGTATATACAGGAATTATATTATGCTTTTTAGCATACTCGCTAAACTCATTTATCCCGGGAAATACCTGCATCTCAGCTCATCCTTTCATCTAAAGTCTGGCGAATGGACTTAACTAATGTCCGAACGTCTTCTACACCTTTCTCCATCAGAGACTGCATAACCGCACTTCCAACAATTACGGCATCTGCATACTTTGCTGCTTCTTTTGCAGACTCTGGTGTACCAATGCCAAACCCAATTGCCAGCGGCACGTCAGTATACTGCCGCACAGTTTTCATGATTTCACCGATATTGCTGTAGTCAACTTTCCGTACACCTGTAACGCCAGTTGTAGATATGCAATAGATGAAGCCTCTTGCTTTGCTGCTCATACTATTTATTCGGTTCTCATTAGTAGTAGTTGCCGCAAACTGAATCAAATCTAGCCCGTTTTGACGGCATATTTCGTCTAACTCCTCAGCTTCTTCAGAAGGCAAATCAGGAACAATCAAACCATCTAGGCCAGCTTGGCGAAAGGTCTTAACAAAGTTTTCTTCGCCAAAATTCATTACACTATTCATATAGGTCATTGCCGCTAACGGAATATCGGAATGCTTTCTAATTTCGGCAACAAGCGCTGCTACCTTTGCAGCCGTTGTTCCAGACTGCAAAGCAAGCATTGCCGCTTTTTGAATAACCGGTCCGTCCGCCATAGGGTCGGAAAACGGTATCCCTAATTCAATAATATCAGCACCAGCTTCTTCAGCTGCTTTTACTGCCTGTAATGTTACTTCCAGATTCGGAGCACCTGCAGTTATATATATAATAAGACCTTTACGTCCCTCAGATTTTAAAGCCGCTAATTTATCTGCTATACGTGACAAGTTAATCCCTCCATTACTTGTGCTACCATCTGCACATCTTTATCACCACGACCGGACAAGCATACTACCACAGCCTGATCAGCTTTAGTAGTTGGCATTAAATCTTCCAAATAAGCCAGAGCATGAGAGCTTTCTAAAGCTGGTATAATGCCCTCTATTTGCGCTAAACGCTTAAATGCCGACAATGCAGCTTTATCGGTAACAGACGTGTATGTTACCCGCCCGCTGTCTTTGAAATGAGAATGTTCTGGACCTACCCCAGGATAGTCTAACCCTGCTGAAATAGAGTAGGCTGGTATAACCTGACCATCGCCATCCTGCAGCAAGTAACTCAGTGCACCATGGAGAACTCCGGGTCTGCCGCTTGTAAGAGATGCAGCATGTTCATTTGTATCAACGCCTTTTCCGGCCGCTTCAACCCCTACTTTTATGACATCATGATCATCTCTGAAAGGATAGAATATTCCCATTGCATTACTGCCGCCACCAACACAGGCTACAATATGGCTGATATTTCTTTCGGCAATTTCTTTAATCTGTTCTTTTACCTCTTGACCAATTACTGCTTGAAAGTCGCGTACAATCATTGGGTAAGGATGCGGCCCTACAACCGACCCGATAATATAATGGGTATCCTCAACATTAGTAACCCAGTAACGGATTGCCTCACTTGTAGCATCTTTTAAAGTGCCTGTTCCACTAGTCACTGGTACTACCTCTGTTCCTAGCAGCCTCATACGAAATACATTTAATGCTTGACGCTCAATATCTTCTTCACCCATAAATACTCGGCATTCTAGTCCGAATAACGCGGCAACTGTAGCACAAGCTACACCATGCTGTCCAGCCCCAGTTTCAGCGACAATACGCTTCTTTCCCATGCGGCGGGCTAACAGCGCTTGCCCGATCGCATTATTGATTTTATGAGCACCGGTATGGAGCAGATCCTCCCGTTTTAAATAAATCTTAGCTTTACCGTAGTGGGCTGTTAACTTTTCGGCAAAATACAGCCTTGTCGGCCGCCCAGCATATTCTCGAAGATAAAAGCTCAGCTCCTGCTGAAACTCCGGATCATTTTTAAGTACTTTATAGCTCTCTTCCAATTCTATTAAAGCTGGCATTACGGTCTCCGGAACATACTGACCACCGAATTTGCCGAAGCGTCCTCTATTATTTGGCATATTATTTTCCCCCTATTAATGATTTAATGCTAACTCTCGCGTCTTTTGTCCAATATCTTCTGCTTTAACTAAACCCTCGCCAACCAATATTCCGCGAACTCCAGCTTCCTTAAGTCTGCTGGCATCATTTCCCGATTTAATTCCGCTTTCACTTATAACAACACGGTCATCATGACAATCAGGAAGCAGCTCAAAGGTGTTCACAATATCGGTTTTAAAGGTCTGGAGATTCCGATTATTTATTCCGATTAATTCCGCTGGTGTTTTTAACACTCGCTGTAATTCTTCTTTAGTATGAACTTCTACCAGGCAGTCGAGCCCAACGCTCCATGCCTTATATAAATAATCTCGAAGCTGATAGTCTGTAAGAATAGCGGCTATCAGTAAGATTGCATCCGCCCCCGCTGCTCTAGCTTCATAAATTTGATACTCGTCAATTATAAAATCTTTGCGTAATATTGGCAGATCAGTCACTGCCCGAACCTTTGCGATATCAGTTATGATCCCTTTGAAATGTGGATCGGTATGCACCGATAGAGCTAATGCACCATGCTCTGTATAGGTTTTCGCAAGCTCTGGTACTGTGTAATCTTCGCACAACTGACCTTTGGCCGGAGATGCCAGCTTGCACTCTGCAATTAAGCCCCAATCATTATCTCTTAACGCCTTGCTTAAGGCAAAATTGCCTGGTTTGATTTGTTGCCGCAGAGCTTGCAGCGGTATTTGTTTTTTTGTTTCGGCAACTTCATATTCTTTTTTCGCTACAATCTTATCAAGCACTTCAACACCCCCTCTGGACCGTTCTAACCGTTTCTACAAATTCTTTTATTTTGATTAAATCCTTTACGCCATCTGTTTCTACGCCGCCCGATACATCAACACCAGTTGGCTTTAAGAGAGCTATAGCATCTTTAACGTTCTCTATCGTCAGCCCGCCAGCCGCTAAAACTGGCATCTTAATTTGACTAAGAATTTGCCTAGCTTGCTGCCAATCAAAAGTAACTCCCGTTCCTCCAGCCTGCCCTGGAATATAACTGTCGACTAGAGCAAAATTTACTCTATATTGGTTAATTATCCGGCAATCACAATCGTCTTTAAATCTAAAGGCTTTGATGATTGGAAATCTAATCTGTTCACAGTATTCAGGTGTTTCATGTCCATGCAGCTGTACGTAATCGAGCTGACACAATTCGGCAATGCTATTAACTTTTTCTATCTCTTCATCCACAAACACACCGACTTTTGCAGAGCCTCTTGACTCTTTGCTTATTAAAGCTGCTTGTTCAGGATGGATATAACGTTTACTGTTGGCAAATATAAAGCCAATCATATCAGCCCCTGCGTCGTTTGCCGCTCTTGCTGCTTCAACAGATCTAATTCCACAAACTTTTATGATAATAGTATTTCATCCTCTCTCACGCTGCTGAACTTTCTAAGCTCTATCAGTTTTGCAAGCGCTTTTCCGCTGTCAATGCTTTCAGCCGCGATATCTATACCAGCCTTGAGAGTTGCAGCCTTTCCAGATATGAATAGTGCCGCCGCAGAATTTATCAACACAATATCACGTTTGGGGCCAGGTTCGCCTTGCAGAATTTTTAATACAATCTGGGCATTCTCCTCAGGTGTTCCGCCAATATAGTCATCTATTGAATTTGCGGTAAAGCCATACTCTTCTGGATTTAGTACATAAGTGTTTAACTGTCCATCTTGGACTTCCGTAACCTGTGTTGGAGCTGCCGTTGATATTTCATCCATGCCATCAAAACTGTGAACAACCATAGCCCTATCTACACCTAAACCTATCAAAGCACCTGCAACTTTTTCGGTTAATGCTTTGTCATAAACTCCGATCAGTTGACAGCTTGCTTTTGCAGGATTTGATAATGGCCCGAGGATATTAAATACTGTCCGAAAACCTAGGTCTTTCCGAGGTTTAGCGGCATATTTCATAGCCTTGTGGAAAGTTGGAGCAAAGAGGAAGCCGACGTTGATTTCGTCTATCGCCGCTGCCGCCATCTTGGGATCTAGTTCAACATTTACCCCTAAGGCTGTTAAAACATCTGCACTGCCACAGGAACTTGAGACGCTACGGTTTCCATGTTTTGCTACCGCCAAACCAGCTCCTGCTAAAACAAAGGCTACTGTTGTCGATACGTTGAATGTGCCCTTGCTGTCTCCGCCTGTGCCGCATGTGTCTATAAGTCTATGTTGACGACATTCAATATTCTCAGCATGCTGTCGCATTGATTCGGCAAAACCAGTAATTTCGCAGCTTGTTTCACCCTTTAGTTTTAAGGCAGTTAGGAAAGCTCCTATCTGTGCTTCGCTAGCTTGGCCTGACATTATAATGTCCATAGCCTGACCGGCTTGCTCCCGGGTAAGATGCTGACCAGATATAACCTGATTAAGATATCCTTTTAACATAGTCACCCTCCTAATGTTCGTTTTAAAGTATAAAGTAAACACGTTTGCGCCGAGTCTTTGGCGAAGATGGAAGCTCTCAACTGCCTATTTATTTAAAAAATCGTATAAAAAAAACCACTTCGCCCTAGTAAGGGGCGAAATGGTCGCGGTACCACCCTAATTCGGAAATATCAGCTTCTAAAATTTGGCCGGGTAAAACAAAAAAACCACTCCACCCGTAAGGGGCGAACTGGTTCGCGATACCACCCAAATTTAGAAAGCTAATGCTTTCCCTTTTTTCAGGTACGGGACGTAATCCGATACCCTAGCCCAATAACGGTGGCAGCCGGCTCAGCCTACTCGTAATTTAATACTTTCGGGAAGCACTCACGGGTCCATTCGATATGCTCTCTAGGTCGGCCATCACACCTCCGGTCTCCCGGTCACCGACTCGCTGTTCTAAAGTGTACATATGTACTCGTCCCGCTCACAGCTTTTTACACTATCAACTTGGTTTTATTTTAATCTCCCCAATTAGTGTTGTCAATATGATTTTCTGAAATATTTTTTTGAAATTTCATAGGGAATAAACTTACGGCTGATACGATAAGCAAAACAAGATAGTGCGTTTGGTCTTTAATCCAGCTTAAAGAGACCCTTTTATTAATTTACTTTTACCTTGGAAAACTACTAAATAAGTCTAAGTATGTTATGCCATACTAAATTAGAATCAACTTTCATTCTCCACTTCGGAGGGCATATGATATTTCTAATAGTTTCAATTCTTATTTTCAATGTGACTGCCTATTTCATACCTAAACGCCTAACTAAGTTGGAGATGTATTCATCATCTTTGTTCGCATTATTATTTGCGGTAATAGCAGATAAATTCTTAGATCTTAAATATAACTTATATGGTTATTTTAAGCCTGGGCTTGAATGGCAGACTTTTGTTGTCGCTATAAGTATTTATCCATCCGCTAACATTATCTTTTTGAATTATTACCCGTACCGCACATCATTTCTAAAAAAATTAGTTTATGTTGCAGGATGGTGTGTTTTTACTGTGTTTTTTGAGTGGGCATCGATAAAATCGGGCTACTTTTACTATAATGGATGGACCTTGTGGTATTCTGCTTTATGTTATCCTTTTATTTATTTAATACTAGCATGGAATTTGAGTATAATCAGAAAGCTAAAAGAGAAAGATGCAAGTTAGATTGTATGAACCACTAAGTAGGACACGAGTGAAAAAATCAATATTCAACCTAATGATAATTATGAGTCAAGAACTGATATAATTGTCTATGCTTAATATATTTAAGGAGATAGAGTTATGGCAGAATTCTGGGAGTCAAGTTTTATAGAAAACCAAACAATGTGGGGATTTGAACCTTCCGACTCAGCAATCTTGACAAAAGACTTTTTTCTTGAAAAGAAAGTCAAAGACATATTAATACCGGGTATTGGATATGGCAGAAATGAAAAGTTTTTATTGACAACGGAATTAATGTTACAGGCATCGAAATTTCAAAAACAGCAATTAATTTGGCAAGACAAAATGGCATCGATATTAATATCTATCAAGGTTCAGTAACTGAGATGCCCTTTGATAACAAACTTTATGACGGTATATTTTGCTACGCACTTATTCACTTATTGAATGATAACGAGAGAAAGAAATTTATTAAAGATTGCTATAGTCAGTTAAAACCAAACGGATACATGATTTTTACTACTATTTCAAAAGAGGCCCCAATGTTTGGAAAGGGCAAACAACTGGGCAAAGACTATTTCGAGGTGTTGGAAGGGGTAAAAATGTTCTTTTATGATTCTGACTCGATAAAACAAGAATTTGGAAACTATGGACTGATAGAATTTTCAGAGATTGTTGAGCCGCATAAGGATATGCAGAATAAACCTCCATTTAAATTTATAATGGTAAAATGCCAAAAAGAGCTATAAGATCTCGTTAGCAGGAGTAGTCGTTGCAAGCTATGGCTAAACCTTTACCTAAGCATACAGATGCTCAGAAGCAAGATTAGTCAAAAATAGCTGCAAGGCGCTTTTCATAATGAGACTAGGCTATAATTTGAAAACTAAATTGTCTTTCTTTCCTACTAAAAAAACCTTCTAGCAAACGCTAGAAGGTTCTAATTTTTATGGAGCGGGCAACGAGATTCGAACTCGCGACCCACGGCTTGGGAATCCAAAAATGGCATTTTTACAGCATCTATTGACTACCTTTTACTCAATAAATTCAAGCATTTCTGCCTTTTATCTTTTATATACAGTCCATGAATTTCTATCCAATACATGCTGTATTGCCTTCCTATTTGCCTTCCCCCATCTCAAAAAAGAATACGCCTAAGGTGGATTAAAATTGATATTCAACGTTATTCTTTTTCAATTTTTCAATAAGGTCGACGGAAACGGGAACGTTCGTAGAAATAACTTGTCCATTTTTTAATACGCCAATCATTTTGTTGTGTTCAATTGCTACCCGTGACACCTTTTGTTCATCAACTTGTTTTAAAAATTGTGTATAGGTGACTTCCTCCTGATGTTTGTATGCATGGCTAGTATAATAATAATCTACTAGGGAAACACCAATAATCAGAATTAAGAAGCAAAGACCACCGATAAACACGGTCCTTAAAAAAGGAAAACTATGTTCTACCTTTACTTTTTGCATTAGTATCACCTCAAGTTACACCGCTTATAAGCTAGTTTAAAATTGTTTTCACCAGATTGTGGTTATTTCTATAGAACACCTTCACTTACGCCTAATTAGTAGATAGAAGCTTTCTATAATACAGTTCATTCTTGCTATTAGAATACGCCATCTCATAAAAATCAAATTGATTTCTTCCAAATTCTTTACACTTTCTTTGAATTATATCTATTATTTTTATTCTCGCTTCTTTGGGAGTTTTCATTCCAAATATAATTGCCTCGAGATCCTCAAATCTATATTCTAGCAATCTATCCTTTGGATCTTCATAAGAGTCAAGTACACTGCTTAGTATAATACGATATTCCCTTTCATGAGACCATGCTGGTAGTTTTTTTAAATAGGCACCATTGTAATTACTCCAATACTGACTTCTCCATTCAGCCTCGTGAAGAAATACTTTCTCGGCACAGATGCTCAATTCACTATCGTCGTTTTGATACCACTGTTCTCTTAATTGTTGTATAGGTAAACGCCCCAAATTCCTAAAAAAGTCTAATTCTTCAAAGTTCGCACAGTACTCAATCTGTTGTAAAGAAAAATCCTTGTATTTATAGATGTTGCCTTGCGAACTATAACCAGTTATCGCTTTTAATTTTAACAATGGTATATTCTCATCAGTTTTAAATTTTAAACAAACACCTGTATGATTAGCTCCGTAGGTTCCCCAGATAGATGAATTTAAACAGTTATCCATAAAACAGGCTACATAAGCTTTTGGATACGTTAATTCTACAATCGAATCCAAATACATTTGGGGAAACTCAATGTATATGCTTTGTATCTTCGGTGAATCCTTAACTTCTTGAAGCAACTTACTGTCCCAAGTCTTCAATACATCATGTAGTAATTCCATATACTGAATATATTGGGATTCATCCATATCTTTCCATACATTAGGAAAGGTCGAATCTATATTTCGTTGTCGCATCACTTTTAAATGTTCTTTTTCACCACTAGGTAAATAACCACTTTCAATATCTATTTTAAAAATAGAGTTTAGAGCTATACCAGATAGTATCTTAAGATGAACATAGATCTCTTCAGTATAAATTTTATTTGGATTTTCAGTAATAAATTGGATATATGCTTGCACAAAGCTATCTGCAAAAAATTGATTGTATATCTTCAGAATACGTTCTTTGTAAATTTCTGTAGGTAAATTTTCTATACTTTTATATATTGGGATATCTTTTTTAGAAATAGTTTTATTGTCATCTAATAATCTGGATATCAAAACCGCATGTTCTAAACATAGAAGATAGTGTTTCAATAAATTAATCCAAATAATTTTATCTCCCTTCCAGAAATAACGCCGAGTTCCTTCCATTGGATCGTTTAATTCATCCAAGGCTGCAAAGTAAATTTGTTGCTTCTCTAATTCTTGATATTTACCTATCAAATGTTCAATACTACGAAATCTATACATTATTTTCCACCCTTTAACATGGCAAAAAGAGTACTTAGAAATGCACTATTCACGCCATTCATATATACAGTAATTAAACTCTTTCCCATTATAGTCCGTGACGATACCCCTGTAGCCAATAATCTTAAACATCAATCGGTAAACCATTGAAATAAGATAGTTTCTTATATGCCAAAACTCCTCTTCTTTAGTGAAATCAATAATATTGCCATGTGCAAGATACGGTCTAGCATTCTGCCACACTTTTTTATGTGTTTTGGTTATCACCTTTTGCTCGATCAATATATCCATCTGTTTTGATAGAGATGGCGTATTGAGCATTGTCAATAACCCTTTGGCTCTATTTCGAATATCATCGTCGAGGTTCCACTCATCTACGTACTGAATAAGATTTTTAACTTTCATCTTATATTCATTATCTTCTTTAGACCCACTCTTTGAAGATGAAAACATTAGATTTATACAGTACTCTATATAAAGAGACAACGAAATTAAGAAGCCTTGTAACGTCCCTTTACTTGCTAAACACAACTCATAAAATCCCCTCGTTAGTTCAAGCAGTTCAAACTGTTGCGTTTCCTTACATTTAGATAAGTACGCGCAAAACGCATGCCAAAATGCATCTTCAGTTTCAGGTGTTCTACTAAAGGGTGGTAGCATTCCACTCAAAACATTTTGCGGCGTAGATTTTAAAATCACAAGAGCATCCTTTTCAAAATGCCTTATTACCATGCGTGGATGAAGCATTCGCGCTGTGACAAAAATTAAAGCTTCCATAATCCATGTCTCAACAAAGGGCGGCGTAAAGCCATCTGTATTACCAGCCTCTATATGAAGCCGGGATTTATCAAAACTCTCTCGAAATAAAATTATCGTATCTTCAAATTTAACCTCGTGATGGTCTTTTCCATAGCTGGTTGAGATAACCTCGTCACCACGTATTCTTTGTACCTTAATAGAGCCGGTAAACGGCAAATCAGGATATTCTGAGAAGACCAACTCAGTCGTGTTCCTAGTTGTGTCCCCTTTTAATTTGGTAACGCGAGTTGTCAACTGGTCAAGCTCACCTTCAATCTTTAAATACGGAGATTGATACAAAATCACCTCTGGTATCGTCCAACCACCACTCCACTCTGTTCCGTCATAAGCAAGTATTTTTAATCTACATATCTTTTCATTAGGATCGTTACTCTCTTTAAGCAGCTTAAGATAATCAAACATCTTTTTATCAACCTGAAGCTGGTTATATACCTTAAATCTTAACCGGCCATTTTTATCTCCACGGATTATCCCTGACCCCTTAAATATAGAAGGCGTAAAATCCTCAGAGCCTCGAATTTCAATATCAACACAATCTATTTCAAACTCTTTTCCGACATATTCTTTTGGAAAACTGCTCAAAAACATACCAAAACACATCCTTTTTGTTGAACATTTCCCTCAATAACATTATCGAGGTTATACTGCATTGGGCCGCATTATTTACTTACTAACATCATAAACTCTTCGCAGATCCAACTGACCCCATTTTTTACAAAGCTCATCTCGTAAAAATACACTAGAAGAACGAACCCATAGCATAATAAAAACAATAAAGGTACATCTTTTTCTGAGCTTGTAAAGGATTTGTACTTAGATTTACTTTTTCCCTCTCCTAGCGCTACCCATTCTGCTGAGAAAATAGCTACTGGCAAATATTTTTCAATAGTATTTAGAACCGCAAATTTCCCCTTATTTAATTGGCCATAGGAAACTATTAGGCTCCTCCATGAAATACATAATAACATGCCTACAATAGCTATCATGAGCGGGTATATAAAAGTATAGTTGTTCATCGGTTTAAAACCCATGATTACTCCAGAAAGTGATAATAAAGCACCGTTTGCTGTCAAAAAAAATGTATTTGTAGTCTGTCTTCTTGCAATAAGCGATTCAGACGTCTGAAGTAAAAGTTTGTACTCTTCTAAAACAACTTTTCTAACTTCGCTGTCCTCTACTATTTTCGTTGGACTTTCATTATTAAAGAGAACTTCCTCAAATCTCTTTCTATCTATCGTCGCTTGATTACATAGCACACTATCTAGCTCGGGCATCGTAATGATTGTTAGTGGATCACTTGAATCAGAAATAAAATTAGACATATCCAGTTTAACCGCATAGATTTTCTTTTTTGCTTTTTTCGCCTCTTGTAATTCCCAATCAATATTTCCACTTTTGTGTGAATGTTCTCCAACAATAAATAATATAATATCGGCTTTACTAATCTTTCTCTTTGCGAAGCATTTCCACAGAAAATCATGGTTATTCATTAGTCTATCGAAATGCAGATTATCATAGTAAGCAGTTTTTTCTTTAATTATTTTTTCAACTTCATCTTTATCGGAAAATGAATATATTAAAAAGATTCTCATACGGCTACTCCTTTATCGCTGAAAATGAATGAAACATTATAATCCTTATTCCATCCATTGTAAAAAAGCTCCTGCCAGTTCAAAATTGAACTAAACAGGAGCTTTTATGTGGAATGTTTCCCAAATTTCAACCCAACTGCTTTACAGCGTTTATCACTGAAGATGTTTGCCATTTTACAACAACATTAGCATTATCCTTGACTACTTTAGATGTACGCTCAGCACCCCATGGTTCTATAGCAATTATAGCCTTTTTACTATTAAAGCCATTTTGCGCAAGACTTATCTCTTCGTTAATCCATTTGCTATATGTAGCATACACACCAGCCAGAATAAGTATTACGCTACAACTACTCATTTGACTTTTTATGGCTTCTCTTAGTTGCCGATCGTTTGCTGCGTTATGGATAGGATCATTTTTCGGTACAGAATAATCTTTAAAAGAGAAGCTATCGTCACTCTTTAACAAATCCATAAGCTTTTCATACGCATCACTGTATGCCCAGGAATGGCTTATAAATATATTATATGTTTTAGCCAATACAATCACCTCACATAGACAACTTTTATTTCCATTATACCACTTTTTTTACAAAATTTGCTGAGTAAATTAGAGTTTAAACATTTTTTCCAGTGCTGATACGGCCGTTCCCTGCATATCAGGCATTAAGTGACTGTACGTATCTAATGTCATGTTTATAGTACTGTGTCCTAATCGTTCTGAAATAACCTTTATATTCACACCCTGACGTAATAAAAGTGTAGCATGAGTATGTCGTAAGTCATGAAAACTGAATTTTGTATCCAGTTCGGCCTGCGCCAACATTTTCTTAAAGTATCTTGTAGTGAAATTAGATGTATCGACAGGCTTACCCCATGTGTTTGTAAATAATAGCTTATACTGATTTTCAAACTTGTCTCCGAGTAAGTTAGCATAACAAGCCTGTTTATTTTGATATTTTTCTAGGGCATTTATCACTTGATCCATAACCGGAATTTTTCGCCGTGATCCTTTCGTTTTAGGATCTTCAAAAATCATACCTTTTGTATTTGAAGACACCAAGGCTCTTTGTACGTAAATAGTTTTTGTTACGAAGTTTATATCGCTCCACTTTAATCCAAATACTTCACCTAATCTCATACCCGTTGACAAAGCAACTGAAACTACCATATATGCCATTGCCTTATGATACTCATGATCGGGAGTATTTTTCTTTCGCTGCTTTACACCAAAATAAAAATACTCCCCCTCTCTGGCAACGGCAATCAGTTTATTTGCCTGTTCTTCCGTAAATGGTTTTATCTCATCCTTTACTAAGCGTGGAGGTGTAGTTGCCTTAACTACATTCCTTGAAAGAACACCAACCTGTATGGCTTTATCTAATGCCATACTGAGGTAACGTCTTGTAGCTCGTACTGTAGAAGTAGATAGCCCAGTTCCTTCTCTGCCTCCATTCAATAATAAATCATTGAGTACCTTTTGCACGTCGGGCGCCTTAATTTTTGCGATGCTAATATGACCAAGCCTCGGCTGTATGTAACTATTCAGGCAGGACTGATATTTCTCAAAAGACTTTATACGGACATTAGGTTTTATATAGTCTGTCAACCAACTCTCAAGCCACCCCCCTAATGTTATTTTATCTACATTCGGCAATAAGCCATCTTCGTTATCTTGTAGAAACTTCTTCCCCCTTTTGGATACTTCTTTTTGGGTCTTCCCAGTCAAAAGTTTTCTTTTTGTTTCACCAGTTGAAGGATCAATGTAAGTAAATTGTCCCTCCCATCGGTTACGCTTTTTATTTTCATAAATCGTCCCCTCACCAAAAGCTCGCTTTTTCGGCAAGCTTAACACCTCCGTTTGCATGCAGCCAATAGCTAAATTAAGCCTGCAGCAGTTTTTTTGCTTGGCCCAAAAGCAACACAGGCGCGGAGCACAGTCAAGGGATCGTGGAATAATAGGGGGAGGCCCGGAGGGGGTTCCTGTTATGCCGCGAAAGCCCTTGCCGAAGCAAGCACCTGTGGTATCATCGAGCTAGCAAAAAAAACTTTTTAATTGTTACCTACTAAATCGCAATTCGTTTACTAAATCTCGTTTAACTCTCGGAATCCTTTGTATTTGCTTAAAATGGTCAAACTCATTAGCATGTAATTTTTTCTCTTTAGAGCTTACTCTTGAAAAATTTACCGAACTAAGTTTATTAGCGAAGTTTTGGACTTGCTTTTCAATTTTTGTACTATCATCGACATATATTTTTACTTCATGTCGAGCTCTTGAGATATCCACATAGTACGCGTTACGATTATTAAGATTATTTTGACTCGAGTCTAAATTAATGAAAGCTCTATCCACTGTAATCCCTTGAGCTTTATGGGCAGTCATCGCATAACCGTAGTCAAGCTTGCTATATTGTTCAAAATGTACGGTTATCGGTTTCTCGCCGGATTGAACTACTACAGAATTGATTCCCATAGCTTTTATAACACCAGCCTGACCATTTCTAACTCCTAATTTATAGTCATTTTGCAAGAAGATCACTTTATCCCCAGTTGAAAACGCTCGCTTCTCAACATTGTCTGCCGCATCCGTAACAGAATACTCTCTACCGAGTACCAAATTCCCCATCTTCACTAATTCATCTCTAACAGCTTTGTTGATTTCCTTACGATCCTTGTTTGCAGCAGTAAGAATAACCGTATTTTTCTGCTCTTCTGGAGATAGTCTGGTATAATCACTTACTATTGCTTTTATACGGGCAGACCGTTTTTTAATTACTTTTATATCTTTTTCAAGAAGCTTTAATGATTTACTTAAATCACCATGAACAGCCTCTTTCACAGCTCGCAGCAATTCTGGATTCTCCTGTCTACGTATTTCGTCAAGAGTCACAGTATTGATCTTTTTCTTTTCAGTTAGTACTGAAAACGCATTTCCTATACCGACTGGTAAAAGCTGCTGCCGATCCCCCACCAAAATTACTTTTGCCTGTTTGATTTTTGCAGCTTCCATGATGGCTCTCATAGTATTATTATCAACCATACTCGCCTCATCAACAATCCAAGCTTCTTTTGTATTACCTGGCCTTAGACCACTAAAATCCCATTCCGCTTTGATTGGCTTATCTATATCCGTTTTCTGCTGTCCTGCCTCTTTTTCTAATTGATTTAAAAAAGCATGAATGGTCTTACTTGGTATTTGCGCATCGGTTTCAAGTCCTTGAGAGGCCTTACCAGTGAAGCATGCGCCTTTGACAATATACCCGCTACATTCCAGCACCTCACGTGCATAATTCAGCATATGGGTCTTCCCAGTTCCCGCTAATCCTTGTACTGCAATGTACTGATCTTTACTGGCAGCAATATGTATAACAGCCTGCCGTTGCTGTTCCGATAGCGATGTTTGATCCGCCTTTAGTAATTTATTTAAATAACTATCAGCCTCTGTGGTTGGTATTGCGTTTATAGTATTTTTACCACTGATAACCTCTTGGAAAATTTCCTTTTCAATTCGCAAATTTTTAGGAGTAGTGTAATATGTTTCACCCTTTATCGTCTCAAGGGAAACGATTTTACTACTCGCTTTTTGTAGAAGTAATTCATAATCTTCTTCTGATATCGCAGTTCCCACACCAGCCGCTAAGGCTGCTTTTTTCATATCTTTATCACTAAACGCAAAGTTTTTATTTGATATTCTATCAATTGCCTCCAGAAAGACCTGTTCCTTTTGCTCTAAATTGACCTGAATTGATTGATCTGACTTCTCAATTGAGCTGACACCCATTTCACTAAGTGTTTCCCTCCATGATTGACTTAACATCACTATATTTTTATGTTCTTTGGCCTTACGAGTCATAATTGCGGCTTTACTAGCTGCTTCCGGGGTATGATTACCCCATTCTTTCATTTTCTGAACAATTTCTTCTCGACGAGTACTAAACTGAGCAATTACTTCTTGTGGAACGCCTTTCAGATCAAAAAATCCTTTCTCCGAATCAGTTACATCGACCTCATATCCTCTTTGCAGTAACTCTCCAGCTAATATGTTGCGATAGATCTGCCCGTATAGGATTTTATTTTTATATAAGTCGGGATTATCTATCGCATAATATTTTTCGTCATATCTTGTTTTATTTAGAATCACTGCATGGGTATGGAGCTGAGGATCAGAGTTTCTACTGACATAGTGGTTGAAACAACCGACAATCATATTACCCGTTTTTATATGTTGAGTGTTTCCGTTTCTTGTTACCCTTGTTCCGATCTCCTTTTGTTCAATCTTTGTTAGGGTTTTTTGAACTGCAAAGTTATGTGCATCAATCATATCTTGGCGATAGTTCTCATGGAGAACCATCGCCAATGAAACACTTTTCGGTGCACTAAAACAAAGATCAATACCTGCTCGTTCTTTATGCTCACAAACAAAATGGTTAAAATCTTCCTTAACCAGCGAATCTGTTAACTGTAATTCTTCCTTTAACATTCCTTGCCATCGATCATCATCACCCATTCGAGCATAATATCCGTCTTTCTGATAATAAGAACCGGCTTGAGTCGCTCCCACATTACTGATTGATAACATAACTGCTGCCCTATATTTTGAGCCTTGCATAATCTTCTTTAGACGTAACCGAGACTTGGGGTCCTAACCTAGTGGTAAAATCGTCAAAATTCCTCATAATAAAACTGTTTTGCCGTTCACGATAAAAGATGGGGGGTATCTCGATTTTCGCGATTCCGAACCCCGCAATATTCATTAATGCATGCAGATCCGCTAATGACTGAAATTCTGTAGGCAGAAAGGCTCTTTCTGTTTTTTCTTGTTCATTGATACTCTTACGATCACCCATTTCTCCCGGACTCATTTGTTGCGAGTAGGATGTTTTTACTGTTTGCTGTTCTCCGATTGCTTTTGATAAAAACTCCGCAGTCTCTGGCTCTCGAATCCGAAATGTAAAAGTCGTATTAAAGTTGTTATAGAACGATTTTAGATTTGCACGTCCGTACTGCTCCTCTATTCTGCCTAAATCCTGATTTGCACATATTAGGCAAGCTCCCTTTGATCGCCCTACAGTCTCCAGTTTGATGATAGAATCCATACGGTTCAAGGTGCCAAGCTCATCAATAATAAAGAAGATTCGTCTGTCCAGCTTATCAGGCATCGATAAAACTTCTCGGCACATCATGTCAATGACCAATGTCATTAGCGGTCTAAAAATACTTGAATACTGCTCAATATTCAAGATAAATAAATTTTGTAGAATTTCTTGATCCTCTCGTATATATTTTCTAAATGAAAAAGCGCCATCAAGATCGACTAGGTATCTAAAAAACTGGATACGCTCTTGTAGGATTGAAATAATGGAAGCAGATGCAGGGCTGTCCGATTTATCGATGTGCTTTAGTGCTCCCTGTTCACTTATAGGCAAAGTTTTGAAGGCTGCTTGGATGTTTGCTAAAGGCTGTGAGAAAAAGTTCCATAAATCAGCGTTCGATATTGTCCCATTTAGTTTTAAATAAATTAACCCAGTTCTAAATACGTCTGCAGCGCAGTTATACCAATAACTGTCTTTTGCCTCTGAAGTAGCAAATATACTTCTCGATAACACATCATAATCTGGCTGTATTTCGAGTTCATTAAATATGTTCCACTTTAAAGAACGGGAGTCGAATGGAGAGAAAATAAGATCTTTAGATTGAAACTGCTTGGACACAAATTCACCTTTTAAATCATAAAAGATACACTTATCTTTACGCCTATGGGCTTTTGTTCGCGCATTAATTTGAGCTATTAACTGATTTAATAAAACGCCCTTCCCACTACCACTAGTTCCTAAAATTAATATATGTTTCGACTCCATTTCAAAAGGTAAAACTGTCTCATCAATTTTGAGAACGCTTAAGGGATTTTTCTCCGCCTCGCGTGATAATTTTTTGTTTAAATATGAAAGAGGCATAATCGTTGTACCTCTGATAAACCGCTCCTCCCTCTTGCTCTTTGCCGTTGATATGAATATGGAAATATATAAAATTGAAAATGCATAGCAGGTAAATGACAATTCGGCTTTTTGAATTACATCATTTCGGTAATATGCATATGTATTATCACTTACATAGTCAGCAACACCGCGATAGTATTGTAATGGTAGTTCAGTCCACCCTTTAGAATAAGGTAATAGCTCACTTTCAATTTTAATGTTTTTAGAAAAAACTCCCGAAAATCCAGTATAGTATTTGAAAGCAACCGAAAGCGGTATTTTTATGTTTGTCCCAGTTATATATGTATCATCTAACCTTCCAACGACATCATGGATTACATACCCCATAAGCAATATCTGCATTACTAAACCAACTAGAAAAGCGCGTGAAAACAGCTTGCCGTACATTTTTATATCCGAAAGAAAGCTTTCGTGGGTCTGGTATCCCTTCATGTTATTCCCTCCCAAATCTATTATCAGCATCTTCTACGCATTCCTGATAATACTTCATAATTTGATCCTGACTCTTTAACTGTTCTGCTCCAATTAGTAGCATGAGTTGAGTCATAACTAATTGGGTTTTCATTATCCGGGTTAAGCGCTTCCCAATAGTTCCATTATCATCATCGCTTTTATCTGAATACCCCGTAAAAGCTGCTTCTAGCAGATATGCAGACAATGATTTTTGACTCAACTCAGCTAGGCGTTTTAACTTGTTTTTTTGAGCCACCGAAAGATATACTCTTATTTCTTCGTTCTTGATTTTTGCTTTTGGCATACTTTCGCCCCTTTAGTGTAAGGATGTTAAAAACTCATGATTTTACTACATTATGGCCAATAGTGTACTAATGAGAACGGCGGCTAAACGGCTTCTAAAATCTCACGCCGTGCTAGATTTTAGATAGAAATTGCAAAATTGCGTCAGGTGTGATACTTCCGACCGCTAGGGAGGAAGTATCGAGTAATATATATTGTAGATAATTATATCGCCTGAAAACCCGACCGCCTGATAGTCCGTCACTCGGCGAACTATTGTTTTGGCTGGTCGTAAACTATATATTTAGATCCAACTAACTTTCCATTCTCTCGAATATAAACTTTAACTAAATAGCCAGCTTTCAGAAGTTCTTGGACCGCTTTTCTGGTTGAGTCTCTTCCATTTCTCGAGCGGGAAATTATATCAGACATTCTAATCTCCCAACCATGTGCAAATGAGAGAAGCAAACATAATAATCCTTTAGCCGCCAAACTTAGACTTCGACATTCTTGGAGCGGCCAAACCGGAATTACGCAGTTAATGTTTTTGCGCCTAATTTCAAACGTTTGATGGCTCATAACTATTCACCAAAATTAAAAGCCTGCCAACAACTCAGATGATTTCTCATCTTGTTGTCTGGCAGGCTTTTCCGCACACATCCAGATATTGTATTTTGTTTCGTTTTCTTTTGGGTTTACCATTTTTCCCTATTACAAAAGTTGTTAATCTTTTTTTAATACTATTCTGTTGATCCATTTACTTTACTCCTTCTGACAACATTTTTTCTATGCTGGATGCTGGCACAAGGATTCTTTTTCCAAACCTCAAGACATTAATTTTTTCCTCTTTAACAAGCGCATAGAGATATGCTTTAGAAATTTTCCCGTTGAACACCAATTCTCTCACTTCCGATAAATCGTAAACCTGTCTTTTTGTTTCCATTTTCCATCTCTCCTTTGTTTTTTTTATTTTTTCTGTTAAACTTAAATGGAATGGTCGAGAATAGAGATATTATTCTCCTTACTCTTTTAGTTCTGCTAAGCAGAACCAGTTCCACTTGCTTTAATTATAGTTCTGCTTAACAGAACTTTCAAGGGGTTTTTTTATGATTTCAGATTTATTTTCTTCTCGTCTAAAAGGATTAAGAACTTCACGCGAATTAACCTTAGAACAGCTCGGTAAAAGCGTTAATATGAAAAAAAACTCATTGAGCAGTATAGAAAACGGTAAAGAACACATTAGTTTTGACGCTTCCTTACGCATTGCCAATTATTTTGGTGTTTCACTGGATTATTTGACCGGTAGAAGTGATAATCCACGATATGAAGACTTCGTTGATAAAGCTGAAGCATTTCTTTTAGAAGAGCTTGAAAAACTTGCAGCATTGGGGAATACTGCTACTTTTGACAGCGAAGAAGAACTTTTGGGTGCTATAGGTCGTGCAAAATTAGAGTTTTATAAGTTTCATTCTTCCAAATATCAATCGCCCTTAGCTCGCTTAGAAATAATTTTCGGCACTCGCCAAATTTTAAATGAAAGCTTAAATCCAAAAACAATTGACGTTCGAATAGTAATTCCTAAATATTTTAGAAAAGCCAGCATATTTACGCCTATAGAGTTTTTGAGAGAGAGAGGCCTCTTACCGCAAAAAGTCCTAGCTCCAGATTTAACTCCATATAAAAAACCTTTTTTAAATGTACTTTTAGAGAAATGCGATGAACTTGAAGAAAAGTATTTAGGGCAAAATAATTCGTGATTATCCGCCCAGAATCTAAACCTATAGCGTAATTGCCTTCGCAACGAGAAAAGCCTTCCAAGCAAATTGAACTGAACCCTTGCGAATAGACACGATTAAGAAGCCCTGTCGCAGGATTATATGAAATTACGCATGCTGACGCCGTTTTTCAAGTGGCGTCAGCTTTGTTTTTAGCTGAATACGTTCGTGATTGT
>NZ_JBAIYU010000030.1:0-186550 GCF_036763085.1 Dendrosporobacter sp. 1207_IL3150 | reverse complement strand
AGAACAGACCCCTTCTATTGTTGCAGCCCCTGACGCTATGATGTCACCTGATGATATTGAAGCTTTGCTTGCTTCTATGAACGTTGGGCAAGAAGAACAGGCTCCAGCTGCTGACGCCCCTGAGCAGACTGACCCTAAACCGCAATCATCACCTGACGCTATGATGTCACCTGATGATATTGAAGCTCTCCTTACTTCTATGAACGCTGGGCAAGAAGAACAGACCCCTTCTATTGTTGCAGCCCCTGACGCTATGATGTCACCTGATGATATTGAAGCTTTGCTTGCTTCTATGAACGTTGGGCAAGAAGAACAGGCTCCAGCTGCTGACGCCCCTGAGCAGCAAGCAACTCCTGATGCCGTTATGACACCTGAAGAAGTTGCAGCACTACTTGCATCTATAGATACTGAACAGCAGGCTAGCGATTCATCGCTTGAAGCAGCAGCAACCACTACGGAAGAATCTGGACAATCTACTACCGTGGTGCCCCCACCCTCTACTAATGAACCTGATAACCTAACAAGTGCACCTACCTCTAAATGGAGCCTAGGAAACAATCTAAGAAAAGCTGCCGCTGCTATCACAGGTGCTATTACAGCACCAAAATTGGCCTTTTTAAATCTATTTAATAAAATACCAGCATTAAAACAAAATCCTGTTACGACTATAGGTACTGCTAAGGGACGCAAGCTAACCAGCAGACTGGCTATATTACTATGTTGTATTTTGTTGCCCATACTTATTGGGTTCGGTGCAAACTTTGGTAAATCAGCAGTACCGGCTTCACCCATCGTCGTAGCTGCACCTGAAAGAAAACTGGCCGAAAGGGGTATTAAGTATTCCCCAGATGAATTCGTAAAATATGCCGGTCGAGGTAATACTGAGATAGTTAACCTATTTCTGAATTCAGGAATGTCTCCTAATTCTTATAGAAAAAGCGATGGATTCACACCCCTTATGGCAGCTGCAAGTTTTGGCAGAGTAGAAGTTATTGATTTATTAATCAGGCAAGGCGCAGCTGTCAATGCCAAAGACCGTGATGAGCAAACTGCACTTATGAAAGCAGTAAGATATAACCACACGGATGCAGTTAAACTCTTACTGCAAGCCGGTGCTGATCTTAACACCAAAGATATCAAAGGGAATACATCACTTTCACTTGCACAAGAAAAAAAGGATCCCCAAATCCTGCAGGCACTTGGACAAAGTGAAGTATCCCCCGCTCAGTTACTCGCTAACCCGACAGACACTAATACCCAATCACAAGATCAGCCAAAAATTAGTGAGCCTGCATATACTTTATCAAGTAAAAAAGCTGGTTACATGGAGATTGGGAAAACAGTCGAAAGCCTATATAAATATTATGATAAAAGCAATGTTACTTTCTCAAATGATGACTTTAACGGCCGAGCACATCCCATTGTAAAGGTCTATGCAAAC
The DNA here is from genome assembly GCF_036763085.1 of Dendrosporobacter sp. 1207_IL3150. Lineage (NCBI taxonomy): Bacteria > Bacillati > Bacillota > Negativicutes > Selenomonadales > Sporomusaceae > Dendrosporobacter > Dendrosporobacter sp. 1207_IL3150. The sequence goes on along the minus strand of NZ_JBAIYU010000030.1, from coordinate 185,109 downwards.
GGAAAGAATAATCTGCCATTAGTCGGGAGTATTAGCATTCGCAATCAAGGCCAACAACACATCATTGATGGAATTGCCGTATATGATGCAAGGTTTAGAACAGAAAGCGGCATCGGAGTTAATTCCACCTTAGGTGAACTAAGAAGAGGCGGCTCTTTCAGTGAAATAAAACAAATCAACGAGACTCTCTATGTTATAGCTGACGGACTATCTTATGAATTAGAAATTTCTCTAACTACAATCCCAACAGAGTGGCTTAAAACAGGTAATCCTAGTTCATTACCTGATGACATTAAGATCAAAAGTGTACATCTTCGTTAATACGTACACATTTCGAAGCGCATAAGCAAAAGACCTAGCGGCATTCCGCTAGGTCTTTAATACTTTATAGCTAAAATAAATATCAATTATCCGGTGATTAAAGTAAAATATTTACCAAAAGGTAACCTACCAGACATCCTGTAGCTACTCCTATTAAACCCGGTAAAAGGAAGCTGTGATTTATAATGAACTTTCCGATACGGGTAGTCCCTGAACGGTCGAAACCGATACACGCTAGATCACTTGGGTAAGTAGGAAGGATGAAATAACCGTAAGCTGCTGGGAAGAAAGCAACCATCATTTTAGGGTCAACACCAAGACTGACACCCATTGGCGCAATTGCAGTAATAGCAGCAGCTTGGCTGTTTACTAATTTGGAGATTATAAATAATACAACCGCATAAAGCCAAGGTTTGCTTGCCACTACGCCTGCTAAGGTGTTTTTTAATAGTGTAAAGTGAGCATGGAAGAAAGAATCAGCCATCCAGGCAACACCAAATACTGAGACAATTGCTACCATACCAGCTTTGAAAACTGGTCCATTAGAAATTTCTCGTGGATTTACTTTGCAAGTAATTAATATTAGTGAACCTGCTACCAACATTAACATCTGAATAACTAGATTCATAGAAAGCGGTTTTAACTTGCCAGGCGCTCCAAAGGCTGGAAGCAATTGAGGAAAGGCACCGAAAATAACAACTCCTAAAATAGCAGCGAAGAAAATCCAGGTTGCCCAATAAGATTCTTTAGGAAATACTTTGTCAAGCAGCGAATCCGAACCGCCGTATATATCGGCTTTTTGTTCTGGATCTTTAAGCTTAGCCTGAAACTCCTCATCTTTATCAAGATCTTTACCTCGGCGCATACTCCAAAGAGCTGCCACCAAAACGCCGGCTAAGGTTGCTGGAATAGAAATGGATAATAACTGAAGAATACCAATAGCTTTGCCAACTCCATGAGCTTGAGCTAATATCGATACCATTGATACAACTGATACCGACACAGGCGAAGCCCCAATACCCATCTGTGATGCCACAGATGCGACAGCCATTGGACGCTCTGGACGAATACCCTTTTTAATTGCAATGTCATAAATAATAGGGAACATTGTATAAACTACATGACCAGTACCGCATAAAAAAGTTAAAGCCCAAGTCGTTACAGGGGCTAATATAGTTATGTGCTCCGGATGACGGCGCAGCAGGCGCTCTGCAAACCGCATCATAACATTTAATCCCCCTGCAGTTTGCAGTACTGACGCACAAGCAATTACCGCCAAAATTGTCAACATAACATCAACTGGAGGCTTACCAGGTTCAACGCCGAAAACAAAGGTAAGTATAAATAACCCAATACCGCCTATTAGACCGAGTCCCATACCGCCATAGCGAGTACCTAAAAGCAAGCACCCTAAAATTACTATAATCTGCATAGTAAGCATAAATAAATTCTCCTTTCACCTTTCTCATATTAAAAAATATTAATGCTGTACTAATTATAGAATATTCGTTACTTTACCGTAATTTAAAATAAATTAATAAATATTTTTGTAACTAAAAAAAATACCTATTCCCTTAATTTAATCAAGGAAATAGGTATATATTTTCTAATCAGCGAATATAGGCTGGTATGTTTTTATTTGCTATACATTGATATTTTGACGTTGGTCGGCCTACTGATCCATAGTTTATTTTTACGCTGAGTAAGCCTTCAACTTCTAGGTGTTTCAAATATTTACGCATTGATACTTGTGATATTCCTACTAGTCCAGCCATTTCCTCAGCTGTGAATTCACCTTTTGCAGCAGCGATGTATTCCCAGACTCGTTTCATAGTATGTCGATCCAATCCTTTAGGCAGTTCATTTTTTTCTGAACCGCCTAATTGTTTAAACAGCACTTGATCATCTAAATCCATTTGGTTAAAATCTGTCTGATTTTCAATAAATTCTCGTCGGTGTTTATAGTCAGTTAAAGCAGTAAGAAATCTATCAAACTCAAAAGGTTTGATTAAATAGTCACTAGCCCCTTGCCGCAATGCCTGCTGAATAGATTTCTTATCCCTAGCAGCTGTTACAAGAATAACATCAGTTCCAAGCTGTTGCCGCCTAATTGCCGATAACAATTCCAGACCGTTCATACCTGGCATGAAAACATCTAAAAGCACTAAGTCAACATGGTTGTCATTCAAATAAGCTAAAGCATCGGTTCCATTATTTACAATAGCTTTTAGCATAAAGCCTTCTATCTTTTCCATATAACGTCGGTTTAACTCAGCTACCATCGGATCGTCTTCAACGATTAGCACCTTAATCATTATAATCACCTATACTTTCATATGGTAAAGTAACCTTGAAATTTGTTTCTTCACCTACTCTATTATATTCGATCTGTCCACCTAAACTATCTAAATTTCGTTTAACCAAATGTAGCCCAATCCCGCGTTCCCCTGGTTTAGTTGAAACTCCTAAATCAAAGATATTTTCCTCTAACTCTTGCGGAACACCTGCCCCTGTATCAGATACTTCAATAGTAAGATAACCGTCATAATAGCTTAATAATAGACTTACTTCTCGTCTTGCCCTGCCAGCTACAGCATCGAATGCGTTTTCAATTAAATTTCCTATTATTGTAACTAGCTTATGCGTGATTTCTTCTGTTGCTGCTTCAGGTAAGTAACTGTCTTCAGATAAATTCATCTCAATATTTCTTTCTCTTGCTAAACTAAGCTTGCTAAGCACAAAGCCGGCCAAAACAGAGTTGTGAATTTTGCGACCTACATAAGTAACCTCGGCCTGATGTTCTGAGGCTATTTTACGAATATATGACGATAATAAATCATAATTCTCAAGTTGGACTAAACCTAGAATAACATGGAGCTTATTCATAAACTCATGCGCCTGTGAACGCAAAGCGTCAACATAATCCCTAACGCCAGTTAATTCCTCAGCTAGCTGCTTTACTTCAGTTTTATCCCTGAAAGTGGCAATAGCCCCAACTATTTCTCCATTAACTATTAGCGGCGCCTGATTTGCTAAAACAGATACTCCAAATATCTCCTGTTCTAAATTTATTTCAATTTCACCGGTACGTACTATCTCAATAAGGCGTGATTTGGGAACAAACTCATTCACTGGGCGCCCAAGTGGTTCAGCATGTATGCCGCTCATGCGCAATAACCGTTTCCCCTCATCATTAAGCAGTGTTATAGTTCCCTGACTATCAATGGCAATGATAGCTTCACGGACAGAGTGCAGCATTACGCTGCGTTCTTCAAGCTGTTTGGCTATTACTTCCGGCTCGAGACCAAATAATGTTTTCTTAATATCTTTGGCTAGAATAATTGCCCCTAGAATCCCTAAAAGCATACCAACCAACATTGCTACAATCAAGCTCATTTGGGCTTGATTGACTGCATCTTTAACATAATCCATCAAAATACCAACCAATACTACGCCAACCTGATTGCCATCAGGACCATATACTGGTGTAAAAGCTCTAAAAGAGTGTCCAAGTGTTCCAGTAGCTTCAGACAAATACTCCTTACCAGCTAATGCCCCTGCTTCGTCACCGCCAACCAAAAATTCTCCAACCATTCTCGGATTTGGATGTGATTTACGAATTGCGTTCATATCAAGAACGACTATAAATTGAACATTTGCCAGCTTTCTATTCTCATTAGCATATTGTTGTATCTCACTAGCTTCCCGTTTCCCTGTTAATCCTTCAATGATGACAGGTGACCGCGCCATAATTCTGGCTACACTTAACGCCTGCCGGCCTAAGCTATCCTTAACCTCAGCAGCTATACTGTGAGAAATAAGCAAACTGGTCACAATCAGTACCACCGCTACCACGCTGCAGACAAGCCCTATTATCTTAGACTGCAGCTTGAGTTTTATTTTCAATACTGTTCCACCTTTCATTCACAGTAAATATATCAACATCTATATCACAGCTTTTTAATAAAATACTTTGGCGATTCACTAAAGCCTTCTCGATAATAAAATTTGTGCGCTAATTCTCGCCGCGAGTGGCAGTGTACTTCTATTCTATCACACCCCCTTTGCTGCGCTAAGTAAATACAATGACTTATCCCTCCGAAGTTTTACTCTGCTCTATTTCCGGGAATATTTAAGGACTCTAAAAACTTAAATAAGGATACTCATACTTAAACCCCTGAAGAACGATTATGCAGATTATGCAATAAGTTCATTTATAGGAGGACTTTGTCCTTTTTTTATAGAATATTCACCGTTATTATTGAGATACTTTTAAAGCTGTCTTTATTATTTTGTAAATTTCTCTAAGATATAGTTATTAGCTATATCTTACTTGCCTAACAATATATTGGGAACAGCAGTAAACCGAATTTGTAAAGAGGTATACAGCAAGTATACCTCTTTACCGCTCTTGAAAGAGGTGCTATAAAATTGATTCGCTATACTCTAAGTCGGATTTTTAACTCTTTTATTGTCTTACTGGCGATTATAACTATTACTTTTCTCTTAATGCATGCCATTCCAGGAGGACCTTTTACCGGTGAAAAAAACATATCTGCCGCTGTCTTGAAAAACATCGAAGAACGGTACCGGCTGAATGATCCATTATGGAAACAGTATACTGATTATCTTCTAAATTTAATTCGTTTTGATTTAGGCCCCTCTTTCAAATATGCTGGCCGTACTGTCAATGACATCATAGCCGAGAGCTTTCCGGTATCTTTGCAATTAGGACTGGTAAGTATTTTCATCGCAGTTCTGCTTGGTATTCCAGCAGGTGCTATTGCGGCACTGCGCCAAAACAAATGGCAAGATTATGCAACTATGTTTATAACAACACTTGGAGTATCAGTGCCAAGTTTTGTTATTGCTACTATCCTTATATATGTATTTGCTATTAAGTTTGGCTTATTGCCGGCAGCAATGTGGGATGGTATTGAGTATATGATCTTACCTGCTCTAGCATTAGCCGCTCATCCTACCGCCTTCATTGCTCGGCTAACACGTTCCAGTATGCTTGAAGTTCTTGCTCAAGACTACATAAAAACAGCACGCGCTAAAGGACTTTCGCAGACAGTAATCTTATATAGGCACGCACTAAAAAATGCGTTGATTCCTGTAATAACTTATATTGGCCCCATGACAGCCGGAATCTTAACAGGCAGCTTTATTATTGAGACTATTTTTGCGATTCCGGGACTTGGAAGGCATTTTGTCACTAGTATATATAATCGTGACTATACTGTTATTTTGGGTGTAACAGTTTTTTATAGTACTCTTGTAATCTGCCTGAATTTGTTAGTTGATCTAATTTATCCATTTTTAGATCCCCGCATAAAACTCGATAAAAGGCAAGGGGGTTAGCTAATGGATATACAGCCTAATTCTTTTGAACCACTAAAAAACAATACAACAGATGTCATGGGAATGTCTATGGCAAGCATTAGTCCAAGCCCGTGGCACAGACTGAAACAAAATAAGCTTGCTATGCTTGGCTTGTTCACCATAATAATTATTGTAATTATAGCCATTGTTGGTCCTTGGCTGTCACCCATATCATATTCCGATCAAAACCTCATGCAAGCCAATCGGCCGCCTAGTAGTGATCATTGGTTTGGAACCGATAATCTTGGCCGTGATTTGTTTATCCGAGTGCTCTACGGTGCTCGAATTTCTTTAGCCATCGGAATTGTTGCCAGCTTACTTAATCTAACAATAGGTGTTATATACGGTGGTATAGCCGGCTTCTTTGGCGGTCGTACTGACAGGATTATGATGAATATCATAGATATCTTATATGGTATACCAGTTTTACTTTATGTAATATTGCTAATGGTTGTTTTAAAGCCTGGACTGACTAATATTTTTATAGCTTTAGGTATCGCCTACTGGTTAGGTATGGCGAGAATTGTCCGCGGTCAAATTTTAAGCCTTAAGGAACAAGAATATGTTTTAGCGGCAAGAACACTAGGCGCTAGTAATTGGAGAATTCTCTTTCGCCATCTTCTCCCTAATAGCATGGGGCCAATTATTATAACAATGACTCTTGCCATCCCCGAGGCAATATTTGCCGAAGCTTTTCTTAGCTTTATCGGACTAGGTGTTGCGGCCCCCATGGCCAGCTGGGGTGTATTGGCTTCAGAAGGCGTTACTAGCCTTCGTTCGTATCCTTTTCAGCTATTTTTTCCAGCCCTAGCAATTAGTGTGACTATGCTCGCCTTCAACTTCCTAGGTGATGGACTAAGAGATGCACTAGATCCCCGAGTACGGCGTTAAGGAGGCCAATCCATGAAGCCATTATTAAATGTAATAGATTTATCTGTTTCCTTCGATACGCTTAATGGTGTAGCAAGAGCAGTAGATGAAGTTAGTTTTCAAATATTTCCCGGGGAAGCTGTCGCTATTGTTGGTGAGTCAGGGTGTGGAAAAAGTGTAACAGCTAACTCTATAATGCAGCTGCTCCCAACTCCTCCAGCCAAATATAGCAGCGGTCAGATCATCTTTGAAGGAACTGATCTATTGAAGAAATCAGAACAGGAGCTGGAAAAAGTCCGCGGCAATGCAATCAGCATGATCTTTCAAGATCCCATGACTTCACTAAATCCTGTACTTACAATAGGTACCCAGATTGCAGAGTTACTGCAACTGCACCAAAAACTTAATAAACAACAGGCCAACACTAAAGCAGTAGAACTTTTACAGTTAGTCGGCATTCCCTTGCCAGAACGACGTATAAACGACTATCCTCACCAATTTAGCGGCGGTATGAGGCAGCGTGCTATGATTGCCATCGCAATTGCCTGCAATCCGCGTCTTTTAATTGCCGATGAGCCAACGACTGCGCTTGATGTTACAATACAGGCTCAGATTCTGGAACTAATGAAAAACCTACAAACAAAATTTAATACATCAATAGTTTTCATATCCCATGATCTTGGTGCTGTTGCTGAGTTATGCAGCAGGGTAATTGTTATGTATGCCGGAAAAATCATTGAAGTTGGAACGGCGATGGACATTTATCATAACCCGCAACATCCATATACCTGGGGACTTTTAAAATCAATACCTCGCCTTGATTTGTCTAACAAAAAGCGTCTTGAGTCAATCGGCGGCCAACCGCCTGACCTACTGAACCTTCCTACAGGCTGCTCCTTTCACCCCCGCTGTACTCACGCAATGCAAATATGCTCTCAGTATTTTCCTGATACTACTTTCGTAAGCAACGACCACAGTGTAAGCTGCTGGCTGCAGCATCCTAATGCTCCCAAAACAGTACGGGAGGCAGTTATATGAAGCAACCTCTTCTGAATGTACAAAATCTAAAAAAGTATTTTCCAGCTGGAACGGATATTTTCGGCCGTACTACTTCTTACCTAAAAGCAGTTGATGACATCAGCTTTTCGATAGCAAAAGGTGAAACACTTGGGCTTGTAGGTGAAAGCGGCTGCGGCAAATCCACTACCGGCAGGACAATTATTCAGCTTTATAAACCAACCGCTGGTAACATTTTATTTAATGGTAAAAATATTATTACTCATGCGGACAAAAATCTATGCCGTAACATGCAAATGATCTTTCAGGATCCCTACGCATCACTAAATCCCCGCATGACAGTTAGTGATATTATCGGTGAACCTTTAGATATACATAAACTCACCTCTGGTCACGAACGAACAGAACGCATTTGTGAACTTTTAGAGTTGGTCGGTTTGAATAAGAAGTACTCAAACCGCTTTCCTCACGAATTTAGCGGGGGTCAACGTCAGAGAATTGGTATAGCTCGTGCCTTAGCTGTAAACCCTAGCCTAATTATTTGTGATGAACCAATCTCAGCTTTAGATGTTTCAATTCAGGCCCAGATAGTAAATTTACTTGAAACTCTACAGCAAGAACTTGGACTTACCTATCTTTTTATTGCTCACGATTTAGCAATGGTAAAACACATAAGTAATCGAGTAGCAGTAATGTATCTTGGTAAAATTGTAGAGCTAGCACCTGCTAATGAGCTATATACTAATCCTCAGCATCCATATACTAAGGCACTGTTGTCTGCCATCCCTATTCCGGATCCGGCTAAAACAGCAATGAACCAGAAAACAAAACTGATTGGGGATGTCCCCAGTCCGATTAACCCTCCATCCGGCTGCCGCTTCTATACTCGCTGCGCTTATGCTAAGCCTATATGCGCTGATCAAGAGCCGCTGCTTAGTGATATTGGCGCAGGACACCTCGCTGCCTGCCATTTAACTACTTAATTCTATCAACCTTTTTGTATATTGAAAGGAAATTCAAATATGGACCTTTTACGAAAAAAAATCGACAAACTATTAGAAGATCACGTCTGTCATAGGGGCATTGTTATAATTAATTTACAAACTGGTGAAAAACTAGCAATAAATCCAGAAAACCAATTTCCAGCAGCCAGTATGATTAAAATACCAATAATGTATGAGATAATGCGTCAGGCAGCATTTGGAAATATATCACTCGAAGATGAACTTACTGTCTCCGAAGAAGTAATTGTTGACGGTGCTGGGATATTAAAAGAACTGCGGCCCAATATCAAAATGACGGTGTTGGAACTAGTAACGCTTATGATTATCCTTAGCGATAATACAGCGACAAATATGTTAATTGATTACGCTGGAATGGATAATATAAACAGTACTATTAAAAGCCTTGGTCTAAAGTCGACCTTGCTCCAGCGACGTATGATGGACTTCGATGCTGCTAAGTCTGGCCGCGAAAATTTTACCACAGCCGCTGATATTAGTTTAATTCTTAATATTATCTTTCAAAAAGATTTGCTGCCAGTAAGCTACTGTGAGCAAATGCTTGATATTCTCATCCGTCAGCAGGTTCGGGACAAGCTCCCTTTTTATTTGCCTGAAGATACTATAATCGCAAATAAAACTGGAACATTGCCAGGATTTGAGCATGACGGCGGAATTCTGTTTCTGCCGTACGGTGCATATATAATTTCTGTTTTTACCGGCAATCTCACAGCCAACTATGAAGGACTTCTGTTAGTTGCTGAAATTGGGAAAACCATTTATGAACATTTTGCTTTTGATAAAGAAAACACGGCTTGCGCCAAGCCTTAGCGACAGCGGAAGTCGATACTTATTTCCTTATGCATGTAAGAAAATATTATACTTCTTATCGTATAATAAAAACAAGTAAAAGTGAGGGACCAAATAAATGACTTGTAGAAAAGTTTTTGCGGCAATACTTATTGTTTTAATGCTTGCAACCTTAGTTTCTGGCTGCGGTAAAAGTTCCAATACGGGTCAAGTATTGCGCTATGCTTTAGAGGCTGAGCCGTCTTCATTAGATCCAGCTAAATCTACCGCTATTCCAGAATCACTTGTTGAACTGCAGATTTTCGAGGGTTTAACAAGGCTGGATGCTAAAGATCAGCCTATCCCCGGTGTGGCCGAGAAATGGGAAATTACCCCTGACGGTTTGAAATATGTGTTTTATTTGCGGCCAAATGCTAAATGGTCTAACGGTGAACCAATCACTGCACAAGATTTTGTCTTTGCTTGGAAACGGGCCTTAAGTCCTGAACTTGCTTCTGAAAATGCCTATATGCTATTCCCAATTAAAAATGCCCAAGCATACAATGAAAAGAAACTAGCAGCAGACCAACTAGGTATTAAAGCAATAAATGAAACAACTTTAGAAGTAATATTGGAAAAGCCAACAGCTTACTTCCTAAGCTTAGTAGCATTTCACTCCTTTTACCCTGTTAACCAAAAGATTGTATCTGCAAATCCTGATAACTGGGCAGCCAATGTTCAAACGCTTGTTGGCAATGGACCATTTAAAATTACTAATTGGGTGCACAGCGGTAAAATTGAATTTGCAAAGAACGATCAATACTGGGATGCGGCGGCAGTAAAACTCAATAAAATGGAGTGGCCGATTAGTGATTCCCAAACCACAAGACTTGCCTTAATAGAAAATAGTCAGGTCGATATGATGGTTGAGCCTCCTGTCGTTGAGCATGACCGACTTAGTCAAAATGGTCTGCTTAAAGTCTCACCATATCTGGGCGTATATTACTATGTCTTCAATACTCAAAAGGCTCCTTTCGATAATCCAAAAGTTCGTAAGGCCTTTACACTTGCCATCAACCGCGAGCTTCTGGTTAAAAATGTTATTAAAGGCGGGAAGAAACCGGCTTATGCCTGGGTAGCACCAGGATTAACAAACAGCGCTACAGGAAAGGATTTCCGCGAAGAAGGCGGAAACTTCGCTGTCGAGGACGCAATACTGGCCAAAAAGCTGCTTGCTGAGGCTGGATATCCCGAAGGAAAAGGACTGCCGCCGGTCGCCATAATGTACAATAATGGTGAGATGCATAAGTCAATCGCTGAGGCAGTCCAAGAAATGTGGAAGCAAAATTTAGGAGTAGTTGCTTCATTGACAAACCAAGAATCTAAGGTATTTTTAGAAACACGTGCTCAAGGTGATTTTCAGATCGCTAGGGCTTCTTGGGTTGGTGACTATGCAGATCCAATGACCTTTATGGACGTATTTAAGGACGCAAACAATGACGCTAAGTACGTTAATCAAAACTATAATCGTTTAATAGAGCAGGCTCAAACTACAACTGAACAGTCGGTTAGGATGAAAGCAATGCATGATGCCGAAACAATCTTATTTGATGATGCCGTTATAATGCCGATATATTACACTACCCAACCATTTGTTGTTAAACCTTATGTTAAGGGTTATTTCTGGTCAGTACTTGGTCTTGCTGACTTTAAAACTGCATTTATCGAAAAATAACTTGTATCTGTACTGTATTTCTTATTAAAATCATAACTTTTTTAGTGTGCATCAAAGATGAAAATTTGGATAAAGGAGGCTGGCTGAGGTATTAGTGTCTTAATATTACTAATATTTAGCCAGCCATCGTTTTATAAAGGGGGAGACATATGACTATCTCTCAAATCAAGCCTCGAAGACTGAAGTCAGGCGATACTATTGGCATAATATCACCTGCCAGTCCCGGTGCTGAGGAGCATGTTACAGCAGGAACCACCTGGCTAGAGGAAAAAGGTTTTCGCGTACGGCTGGGCCAATCAGTAGGGCAAACTTTTGGCTACCTTTCCGGAGCAGACGATATAAGGGCTGCCGACATAAATAATATGTTTGCGTCACCTGATATTGACGGTATTATCTGCTTGCGCGGCGGCTATGGAAGTATGCGCATACTAGAATCTGTAAATTTTGATATTATTAAAAATAATCCCAAGGTCTTTGTAGGTTATAGTGATATTACAGCTCTGCATCTGAGCATAGTACAACGTACGGGCCTTGTCACTTTTCACGGCCCCATGGCTGCGTCTGATTTTGGAAAAAATCCATCTGACTACACATCAGACTGCTTCTTACGTGCAATAACTGATACCACACCGCTTGGTCAGATAATTAATCCACCGGGCACTCAAGATCCCATTTTTATTGTGCCAGGTTCTGCTCATGGCATTTTAACAGGCGGAAATCTAAGTCTCATTGCTGCTACGTTGGGAACACCCTATGAAATTGATACGCGCGGTAAAATATTATGTATCGAAGAAGTCGGTGAAGCACCTTATCGTATTGATCGGATGCTTTCTCAGTTATTGTTAGCCGGGAAATTTGACGATTGTGCAGGGATTGTATTTGCCGTTTGTGCTGACTGTGAAAAAGATGATGATTCCCCAGACTTCTCTGTCGAAGAGGTACTACGTGATCGTCTAGCAAAACTTAATAAACCACTTCTTTATAATTTATACTTCGGCCATACTGCCGATAAAGCAACAATACCGTTTGGGCTAACGGCTAACCTCGGAGATTTAGCGGACGGACTAGTAATTACCGAATCAGCAACTATAGAATAAAGCAATTTTTAAAGTTGGAGGCAATTATGGATAAACAAGCTTTAAAGAATAAAGTGATAGAGACAGTGGATATCTTAGCCGACGAGCTAAAAGCAATAAGCTTATTTCTACATAAAAATCCCGAACTAGGTGAACAGGAGTACAAGGCTGCTCAAAGACTAATTGAATCAGTAAATCAGCATGGCTTTTCAATTAAACAAAATATAAGCGGGTATGAAACTGCCTTTATAGCGAGCAAGGGAACCACTGGCCCTAAAATCGCATTTCTGGCCGAATACGATGCATTGCCTAAACTTGGCCATGCCTGCGGTCATAATTTAATTGCTGCTATGAGCTTGGGGGCGGCAGTTGCTTTTTCAGCTGCAGCAGGTAATCAGGCTTGTGCGTATTTGATAGGTTGTCCAGCTGAAGAAACGACTGGAGCTAAGACTGCAATGGCCTCAGATGGTATATTCGACGGCTTATCCGCCGCAATGATCGTTCATCCTTCAGATAATAATAATCTGGGTGGAACAGCCTATGCTACTCACCCCCTGCAAGTTACCTTTCACGGTCGACCTGCTCATGTTGCCAGTAAGACCGATAAAGGAATCAATGCCTTAGATGCATTGGTCATGTTTTATAGTGGAATAAAGTCTCTGCGTCAAACTTTTACACAAGAAACTATCCTTACTGGTATCATAACAAAAGGCGGTACTGCTCCTAACATCGTGCCAGATGAAGCCGAGGCTAAACTTACTATCCGAGCTTTATCCTCAAGTTACTTAGAAAATACGGTGATTCCCGCAGTTAGAAAGTTAGCAGACGGAGTGGCGCTAGCAACAGGCACAAGAGTCACAGCCTTTCATTATGAGCCTCTATTTAAAGAATTAATTAATGATAAAAAGCTTATGGACTTATTCCATAAGAACATGATCTTACTAGGTGAGTCAGTTACTATCCTCGATCCAGCGGATGCTGATGGTTCAACAGATGTTGGAAACGTCAGCCATGCTGCACCAACTATTCATCCTGACATCTCAATAGGCTGTAATATATCAGCTCATACCCCAGAATTCGCCCTAGCTGCCGGCTCCAACTATGCTCAAGAAAGAATTTTAGTAGGTGCTAAAGCTATGGCAATGACAGCAATTGACCTTCTCTAATCCACCTTATGATTAGTCTCATATTTTTCCATATTAAAAGCAGGTATATACTTACCCAATAACGAAAAGAGCCATTTTAGACTTATGGCTCTTTTCGTTATATTAGCTTTGCTTTTTAGGGGGCTTTTTTTTGAAATCCAACAAATCCTTGTTATTCATTCTTTTTTGCAGCATTCTTGGCATTATCCTATATTCACACAGCTTCTTTAACCGCGAACTTACCATAATAGAAAACACTATTACACATGTCCGTGAACAACATATAAATCATGCTCGCGAAGTTATTGACATCCAAGCTGAAATTAATAAAGTTCCATTATTACTTTGGAAATTTATTGAAGCAGATACTAGTGAGAAGAAGCAATATCTGGCCAGACAATTACAAGATCAGATAAGAACCATTGATGGCAACTCCTTTTTTATTTTTGAGGAAGAACAGGATAAATTAGCATTATATAATTACGTATACAAAAACTGGTACGATTATAAACTTATCGTCTTAGAGACTATCACTGCCGATGCAAATGGTGATATCATTAAAAATAAAAACAATATATCCAAAAGCCTACTTTATCTAGAGCGTCTAAATAATGGAATGAAAATGATTGTGGAATATCACCAAAATGACGTTGCTCAGCAGACTATAAATGTCTCTGATATAGCGCAAAAGTCAAAACAAAATATTATATTATTTACCATTACAGCTGTAGCCGTTTTTTTCTGCATCATCTGGATAGCATTTAGAAATATTCTTTCAAGTGAAAAGCTGCTGCTTTCCAAAGTTGGCGAACTAGCTGAGAAAAATGCTTTACTGGCATCGAAAAATCTTAGGATAAAACAGCTCGCCTATGAAGATAGCCTTACTGGCCTTGCAAACAGATATGCCTTCCAGAGTACATTAAGCAGAGAATTAACCTCTGCTTGGCTTAATAATAAAAAGGGTGCAGTAGTATTTTTCGATATGGATAATTTCAAACTAATTAATGACTCTTATGGCCATACCACTGGTGATGAATTTTTAACCTTCATTGGCACTAGAATTAAAGCTATTTCACATGAAAAGCTATGCGGCGCACGGTTTGGTGGCGACGAGTTTGCATTATTCATTAGCGATGTTGATGAAAACACTATTAGCCATGTTTTAAGTAATTTCATTAAGGCCGTTTTTGCTCCCATTAAAATTAATGAATTAACACTGTATCCTACAGCTAGTATGGGAATTGCATTATATCCTAAGCATGGAATTAGTTTAGATGAACTGCTTAAAAAGGCTGATATTGCAATGTATGAGGCTAAAATAACTAAGAATGCCTATAGGATATTTGATGGCAACTAATAATTTACTTAATTTCTGTTAGGAAAATAGCCAAGAGGAGCTGATATGAATTATCAACTCCTCTTGGCTATTTTTCTGCTATAAACCGTCTAGCAATCTTTAAATCTAATAATACAACAAAAATAAATGCCGAAATGATTACAGGACCAAAAGCTAATTTGCAATAGCAGAAATCATAGTTCCAAAACCATATAGCACTAACAATGTGAGCGGGGCCGACATAAAGATGCCAAAGGTGTATAACAACAAATTAAGCTTAGTGTTTTTCACAAATACTCCTAGGCATCAAGAACTACTGTATGTATACTTGGCTTGGCCCATTTTGGGTTGGGGAAGTCCAGGTTATATGATCGTTATCAGGTATGGGCTGCAGCCCTGGTTTGTTGTACTTGTTGCGGTTAATATCATATTTCTGATACCATCCATTCGGAAATTCGTAAACTTGTCCCGTCGCTGGATCATATACTCTTTCTTTGCCGAGCGTAGCATCACTGCGTTTTTCAGAAAGAATATCATGAATCTTTTGGCGTTGATTCCAACCTTTTGTTATAATATCAGATGTTTCACGCAAAGTTTGCCCTGCTCTCATTACTCCTGCAAAAGCTTCTCTACTTGAAGAAATGTAGCTTTGAACATACTGCTCACTTAAATTAAAGCTCCCAAGCGAACTGACTAATATCGGCTGTATGTCGCTAAATTCATTCTTTGGTGCGGTCACTCCTGAAAACATTAGTGCATAGCCTTGATGGCCACCAGGACCGTTCATAAACGGCACGTTCTGATAGATTGTTGCTGTGAATAAGCCCTCGACAGTTTTGCCGTTCTGAACAAAAATAGCCCTAATCAGCTCACTGCTTCCGCCGAACTGGTTCGGTATTGGCTGTGTTGAAATAATTGTTAAATCTTTAAAGATTGGACGCTCTGCCATAAATCCC
Organism: Dendrosporobacter sp. 1207_IL3150; assembly: GCF_036763085.1. NCBI lineage: Bacteria > Bacillati > Bacillota > Negativicutes > Selenomonadales > Sporomusaceae > Dendrosporobacter > Dendrosporobacter sp. 1207_IL3150. The sequence continues at coordinate 169,478 of NZ_JBAIYU010000030.1, read as the reverse complement.
TGCGCAATCCTGCTGTTAGCTACACTATTCCATTTTGTTAAGAAGTTGCTTGCCGTTTGTGGGGCAACAACAGGCATGTCAACCCATTGAATAGGATAACCACCACTTGCCATGTAATTTTGATCAATTGCTTTCTGCTGATGACTAAGATAGAACGGTCCAACTGCGCCAAAGAAAAATGCTTGCCTTGCTGGTTCCTGTGGATCTTTCATCCATACAGCCAGTGTCGGACCAACCCCAGCTGTGGTGATGTTCCATCCTGAAGGCTTATTAATCGTGAAAAAATTCCCATTATATTGTTCTAACCTAACCGCAGGGCTTTTAGCAGCTACAGTTTTAGCAGCTCCAATATTCATTTGCTGGGTTCCGTTTTTGGGTTCTTCGGCTTGTTCAAAAGCCCCTATTCCAGTTATTAAGCCTAAGCTCACCAATAAAACACCCCATATTTTTTTATTCTTTAAATACACCATCAATATCGCCTCATTTCTGTAAACACTATTAAATTTAAACCTTAACGAATCTATATTTACATGTTAACAATAAACCCACAAGACTCACAATAGGATTTTTGGCATATCTTTAGCTTTCACTGCAAACAATTCAGTTTCTTAGCATAAAAAGAAGGTCTGTTTGCAGTTAAATAGAATAGTAATTAATAATACTTACTATTTGATACTTAGGTAAGAGGAGATTTTATGGAAGGAAATATAATCTTAGCTTTTTCCTTGACTCTTTTAGCCGGCTTGTCTACAGGATTAGGCGGAGCTTTAGCCTTAGTTCTAGATCGTAAGAACACCAAAATACTTTCAGTAGGCTTAGGCTTTTCTGCAGGTGTTATGATTTATGTTTCTTTTATGGAGCTAATGCCGCAGGCACAACATACTTTAGTTAATCACCTTGGCGATGCCGGCAAATGGACAGCCATAGCAGGATTTTTCGGCGGAATTGCTTTATCGATGCTTCTAGATAAGTTAGTCCCAGATAAGTTAAGCTATCACGAGTTGGATGCAAAAAGCACCTGCCAGACAGGTACTTCTTCTAATAGCTTAAGCCGGATGGGCTATTTTACTGCATTCGCAATAGCATTACATAATTTCCCGGAAGGCTTAGCGACTTTTATTGGTACAATGGAAGATCCAAAATTAGGTGTGTCTTTAGCAATTGCCATAGCAATTCATAATATTCCTGAAGGCATGGCAATCGCCTTACCACTTTGCCACGCATTAGGAAATTCGACAAAAGCTTTTGGCTATGCTCTCTTGTCGGGATTGGCCGAACCTATCGGTGCTGTGGCAGGATATTTATTACTACGAACATTTATTAGCGATGAATTAATGGCAATTACATTCTCTGTTGTTGCCGGTATAATGGTTTATATTTCTTTAGACGAATTACTTCCAATGGCTCGGGAGTCAGGTAATGGACACACTGAAATGTTAGGCTTGGTTATTGGTATGCTGGTTATGGCGATCAGCTTGCTCTTATTTTAAAAAATCCTATGGGCTGCAGCCCATAGGATTTTTTTTGCTATAAACAGTTGTTGGAACTCAGATCTGCCAGAGTCGGCTGATTCGCTAATCAACTGCCGACCTGGCTAACCCCTTAAAATAAACATTTTCGATATTATCTATTGTCATGATAGACATATCCAAAAATTACACTTGATTATTGTCTAGATTTTTGAATATAATATCTATGTACCCAATAGATATTGAATAGAGGTGTTTGTAGTGAATGATATATCAGAACTGTTTTGGCAGTCCACATTGGAAGATATAAAAAAAGGCTACTCTTTTTGCAAAGAGTCTGATGAGTTCATTTGTTTAATATGCGGCAAAAAATTAACAAATGGAATAATTTATTGTGACGATGATCAACTGTATGAGGCAAAAAAATATATTCAGGTTCATATAGCAAAAAAACATCGTTCAGTCTTCCATGTCTTAATCAATCTAGATAAAAAATTAACCGGACTCACTGACCACCAAAAGACTATTCTTGAACTTTTTTACGAAGGACACAGTGACAATGAGATAGCCAAGACCCTCAACGTGGGTAGTACGTCGACAATTCGAAACCATCGCTTTTCTCTTAGAGAAAAACAAAAGCAAGCTAAAATTTTTTTAGCGGTAATGGAGCTGTTCGGAGAACAAGTTCCTAAGAAAGACACCTTTATTGAAATACCACGTAATTCGAAACAAGTCGATGATCGCTTTGCCATCACAGAGCAGGAATCGGAAAATATTCTAGCTGCTTATTTCACTCAAGGACAAAACGGACCTATCCATAATTATCCACTAAAAGAAAAAAAACGAGTTACTATATTAAAGCACATCATTAAATCTTTCGATATCAATAAAAAGTATACTGAAAAAGAAACAAATGATATCTTAAAGAAATTTTACAATGATTATGTAATACTTCGTCGTCACTTAATAGAATATGGATTTATGGATAGAAATCCTGATGGCAGCGCCTATTGGGTTAAGCTTTAACCAAATAATGAAAGGAATTGATCAAAATGGACAGACGTAAAGAACTTAAATTAGCATATAAGCAAAATCCACAGCCGATGGGTGTTTACCTGTACAAAAATAATATTAACGGAAAAATTTTAGTAGGCAGCAGCATGAATCTTCCCGGTAAGAAGAACAGCATTGATTTTCAGCTTAAAATGGGCGGTCACTCTAACAAAGCCTTCCAAGCTGATTATAATTTACTTGGCCCAGAAGCATTTACTTTTGAGATACTTGAAACACTTAAATACCAGGATATTACACCGGACGATTGGCGTAATAAGGTTAATGAGCTAGAGGAAAAGTGGCTTAAGAAACTAAAACCATACGGTGAGCTTGGCTATAATAAAGAGAAAGCTGAAAAATAAAACAAAACGCATGACTTAGAAAAACACTAGGTCATGCGTTTTGTTTTCATAGTATTACAATTGTACTACTAATCTTGCAAGTTAAAATTACTAACGTTTCTAGCATATTAAAATTCATAATACAAAGGTACTTTTATTTTAAATACCTTTTAGCCATCTTTAATTTGTTCTTGTAAATAAAATCTTTTTAATCATATAGTTTTTCAAAAGTAGTAAAAAAAGTATTGACCTATTTAAAGACTGTAGCTATAATCTAGTTGATAATAGTTTTCATTGTCATTTATATCACTAATTGACTGTCGTCAGTCAATTATGTTTGGTTCAATTTGATAAGCGATATTATTTTATCGCTTATCAAATTCATGCAACACAAAACTTACTCATCGACTGTCGTCAGTCGGTTGATTATTACCACAAGATGATATATTTGGAGGAGATCTTTAGTGAATAAGAAGAACAAACAACTCTTATGTTCTCTATTAACGAGTGCAATAGTGCTAGGCGCATCACAAGCAGCTTGGGCTGAGGAGTCAGTCCAGCCGGAATATTCTTTAGATGAATACATAATTACAGCTAACCGCATCCCCATGAAACGCACCGAAATTGCAGCCAACGTTACAGTAATCAATAGAGCAGAAATTGAAAAAGGCAATTTTAACAGTGTGCCCGATATTTTAAAAAAGAGTAATGTAACTATTGAAAAAACAGCCAATTCTTCTGTGCCAATTCTAAATGGAGATGACCGGGTTCTAGTATTAGTAGACGGCCGCAGAATGCACTGGGAGCACCTTATTATTAGCGGTAATGACCACGCTGGAGTAAATCTAGATCAAGTATCTGTAAATAATATTGAACGAATCGAGATTGTCCGTGGTCCAGCTTCCTCCTTATATGGCAGTGATGCCGTTGGTGGGGTAATAAATATCATTACTCGTAAAGCTGATAAAACTCAAACTACTGTTGGAACAGAGTTCGGAGCTTGGGGTTCTCAGCGTTACAGTCTGACAACTGAAGGTAAGACAAAAGATATCGGATATCAAATAACTGCAGAAAAGAAAAAGCGCGACAGCTTTGAATATAAAGATTCAAAAACTGGCCAAACCAAAACCTTTGCTGATACTCAACAAGACCAACAGCTTTTAACACTGCGCCTTGACAAAGATTTAACAGACGGTCGTTCAATTTCATTACAATTAGAAAACACAGAGGACAATTCCGGCTTTGGAGCTTATGTTAATCCAGATGGCACCAGCCATTACCCTGGCGCTTATACTATAACTAACCATAAGAATTTCGGACTAGCATATCAATGGGGAAAAGACAAAGGAATCGATAATACAGTGCGTGTTTATCATAATCAGTCTGATTCTATAGCTTATGGCGGTTCGCTATTTAAATCTGATGGTGTATCCCCTTATACCTATGACCTTTCGGCAACAGGAATAGATTGGCAGCAAAATTGGAAGTTAAACGATAAGCATACCCTTGTTGGCGGCGCCGACTGGCGTAATGAAGCGCTAAATGATGAGGACTCAATCGACAAAGATTTTACCACAACTGCCTTTTTCCTTGAAGATCGTTGGCAGCTCCCAAGCAACTGGACAGTTTCAGTAGGCACCCGCTATGATGACCATAGTGTTGCCGGTGGAAAATTCACTTCGCGCCTTACTGCAAATCGTGAAATCAACTCAACAACAAACATTTATGCATCTTGGGGGCAATATGTTAAAAACCCAACAATTGCACAATTATTTAGTAACACAATATGGTGGAAAGGCAATCCTGACCTTCGCCCAGAAAACGGTGAAACAATAACCCTAGGCATTAACACTAAACTTGCTAATGATACAATACTGCAGGCTAATGTCTATCAAAGTGATATAAAAGACGCTATTAATTGGAAGTTCCAAGATTGGGATGGTCCTGGACCAGGTACCAGCTATACCAAATATATAAATGTCGACAATGAAAAGCGCAAAGGTCTCGACATTAGCCTCTCACGTCAACTATCACAATTATGGAGCGTATCAGCTGGATATAGTTATGTTAAAGTTCAAAACAAAACAAATTCCGCTGCCTCTTATATTAACGACCCAGACAACAGCCAACCTAATGGTTATCGTCTAAATGTACAATTTGAGCAGGATAAATGGGATAGCAGCTTAACACTTCGCAGTGCAACTGGTCGAAATCTTAGCAGATTTACCAACGAATCATATCTCACCTTGGATATGGCAGTAAATTATAAAATTAGCCCTGAAACAAATGTTTACTTTAAAGGGTTTAACTTGACCAATGAAGCTTATGAATCAATTAGCCCAGGTCAATGGGGAGTACCTGGTGCCTATCCAATGCCTGCGCGCAGCTTCTACCTTGGAGTTCAGCACAAAATCTAATATAAAACTAAGGAGATTGCCAACAGACAATCTCCTTTCCCCACTTTATATATATTGATATCGTCAAACAGATTAACATCAATAATACGGAGGTATTTAAATATGGATTTTTTATCACAATCTTTAGGTATGTTTCACAAAGGCGGCCCAGTCATGTATTTACTACTGCTATGTTCGCTGGCCGTAGTTACTATAGCTGTGGAAAGATTTAACTATTACCGCAGCATGATTATAAATCCCCATTCTTTTATTAATCGTCTTCAGCCGCTGCTGGAACGTCAGCGCATCGCAGAAGCTATTCAACTGTGTGAGCAGACTCCGGCTGTTATCGGACAATTGGCTGCTAAAGGTTTGCAGACTTATCAGCATGGCGGAAATATTGAAAATTCGTTAACCACAACTGCTTCACTAGCTGCAGCTAGGATGCGCGAGTATCTAAATTATCTTAGCACCATTGTTACTCTTGCCCCTCTTTTCGGGTTGCTAGGTACAGTAATTGGTATGATTGGCTCATTTAGTATATTTAATATTCAGTCTGGACAGCCAATGGCGATTACCGGCGGGGTTGGCGAAGCCTTGGTAGCTACAGCAGCCGGATTGGGTGTTGCAGCTATGGCACTGATTGTTCACTCTTATTTCTCACATCGCTTAGACAGCCTAATTACTGATATCGAGCAAGTAAGCGGCCTTATAATAAACTCGCTATCTCAAAAACGAGCACTCCGGAGGGAAAACCATGAAATTGCGTAGCTTGAGAGTTGAAAGCCAGCCGCAATTAATGATTATCCCGATGATTGATATAGTCTTTTTTCTGCTGGTGTTTTTTATGATGAGTACGTTATATATGGTAGAACAGCATACTATTCCCGTTAACTTGCCGCAAGCTGCAGCAGTCCAGCAAGATAAGCCACTTAGTGTCAATGTGACTATTCTGCAGGACGGACGTATCATGTTTGATCAGGAAGAAATATCTCTGCCACTGCTCGCAAAACGGGTTAGTGTTGCAATGGCTGCACAGCCTGATACAGTATTCACCCTTAGAGCAGATAAGCAAATAAACTATGAAAAGGTAATTGCCGCATTAGATGAAATAAAACTTGCCGGAGCCCATCGGATAGCTTTAGCTAGTGAATTGAAAGCGAGGTAGCATATGCTGAGCTTTAAAGGAAAGTGGAGAAAAGCTATTGTCTTCTCACTTATATTCCATCTTTTTGCCGTTATAATTATCAGCTCGCTGGCAACGCAATTATTTGCTGCGCCGCCAGTGATTGAACAATATATAGAGCTAGACTTATCGCCTACTCCTTCAAACAATGCATCCACTCCCACTGAAACCAGCCACACCTCAGAAAACTTTCAGCCTCAGCAGCAGATTATACCTGATTCCCAAACAGCAAGCCTTACTCCCGCTGTAACAACTTCAGATGTTATCCCATTAGTATCAGCACTCCCCCCTGTAAATAGCGGCAGCAGAGATGTAATTAACACTTCTGCCCCAGTTTCATCCGGCAGTGCAACTAATACCGCCACAGGCAGCGGCAGTAAAAGCGGCGGCTTTGCCCCTCCCCGTATTTTAACTAAAATTGAGCCAGACTATCCAGCTTCAGCTCGCCAAGCTGGAATGCAAGGCACTGTTATTCTCCGAGTAGAAATTCTCGATAACGGTCGGCCTGGTGATATCTCAGTTCAGCGCACTTCTGGGAATGATTCGCTAGATGATTCGGCCATTAAAGCTGTTCAGCGGTGGCGCTTTGTGCCAGCCAAAGAGCTCGACAGCGGACGGTCCATTGTCTGCTATACCTCGCTCCCAATATCTTTTCGCTTAAAGTAGCACTATTTTTCTACTTCAATACATAGGAGGGATGTTAGATGAACTGCATTATTCGGCTGATTTACGAGTCTAAAAAATACTATTGGATGCTAGCTGGAGCAGCCCTCTCTATCATTGCATACACCGCAATTAATCTTATAGGTCCTAGCCTTATTAGTGATTTAATTGATCTTTTAACTGGAAACTTTAACAAGTTCGATGTTCCAAAAATACAGCAGATTGCACTATTACTGCTAGGTAGTTATTTAATTCGGGCAGTTTTTAAGCTCGCTAGTGACTACTTAGCTCATTATGCTGCTTGGAATATCGTTGCCGAAATGAGGGTCAAAGTATACGACCACCTGCAAAAGCTATCGTTGCGTTATTATAGCGATAAGCAAACTGGCCATCTTATGAGCAAAGTAATTAACGATACCGCTCAATTTGAACTATTAATCGCTCATGCAATTCCAAATATTCTAAGCAGCATACTCATAATCATTGGAGTGGCAATATTATTGCTAACTATCAATCTTAAGCTAGCAATGCTGACCTTTATACCTCTGCCCTTTCTGGCAGCTTTTACCTGGTATTATACTAAGCGGATTTACCCTGCGTATAGTGTTCATCAGGACTGTTTAGGCAATATGAACGCGGTATTACAAGATAACTTGTCAGGCTTAAAAGAGATTCAGCTTTTGGGTCGCCAAAAGGCCGCTTCAAACGTTTTCAGAAACCAGACCTACCAATGGCGGAACGCCGTAATGAATGTAGTATGGCTAGGCGGAATCTATCATCCCACAGTCGAAAGCATCTTATCTTTAGGTACGGTCATCGTTGTAGGCTTCGGGGGAATTATGAGTTTGGAAGGTGCTCTGAGCGTTGGCGAAATTGTCCGTTTCTTACTCTATTTGAGCCTCTTCTATCAACCTCTTGCAACTCTTGTTGCGTCTTTTGACAGCCTCCTTCAAGCAACTGCTGGAGCTGAGCGCGTTTTTGCTTTATTGGATTCTGATCCTGATATTAAAGATAACGCTAACGCTGTAAATATTATAAATTCAAAAGGGCATTTATCTTTTGAAAACGTTTCATTCAGCTATGAAAAAGGTTCGCCTGTGCTCAATGATATTTCCTTCGAAATTTCTCCGGGAAAAATGGTAGCTTTTGTAGGCCCTACAGGTGTGGGTAAAACCACAATTACTTCTCTTATTGCCCGCTTCTATGACCCTAAGTCAGGTCAAATTAAGCTAGACGGAGTAGATATACGTGATATTTCTATAGCATCGCTGCGAAGTCAACTTAGTGTTGTTTCACAAGATATCTTTCTGTTTAATGGTACTATTGCCGAAAATATTTCCTATAGCAAGCCGGGCGCAACTAGAGAAGAAACTATTCAGGCAGCAAAAAAGGCCTATATCCATGATTTTATCACGACACTCCCTAATGGTTATGATTCTCTGGTAGGAGAACGAGGCATACTGCTGTCTGGCGGGCAAAAACAACGTATTGCAATAGCCCGTGCCTTACTTCGTAATACACCTATTCTTATTTTGGATGAGGCTACCGCATCAGTGGATTTGGAGGCTGAAAGGAAAATTCAACAGGCTATTCAAGAGCTTGCCGGCACTCGGACACTAGTTGTTATTGCCCATCGCCTTTCTACAGTGCGCAAAGCCGATAAAATCATCGTTTTAGATAATGCCAATATCGTAGAACAAGGCTGTCACGAAGAGTTATTGGCTACAGGCGGTTTATACGCTCGTCTGTGTTCATCACAAACGGCATAAATTCAATAGGAGATTTTTATAATGCTGCAAGACAATGTTAACTACCGGATTCCATTTGAGCAAAATAATAAGAGCTATATGTTTGGTATGTCCGGGTTATTTATCTTTTTTCTCTTATCCATACTTTTTGCTGTATGTATCGGGACTGTAAATATCCAGCCTGAAAAAGCATATCAGATTATCTTATATAAACTGTTTCACTTAAGTTTTGGAGATAACCTTAAGCAGATTCCTCTCACCCACTTTGACATCATCTGGCAAATCCGTTTTCCTCGAGTACTTATGGCAGTAATAGTAGGCGTCGGCCTGGCTCTCTGCGGAACAGTAATGCAGTCCTCAGTCCAAAATCCGCTCGCAGATCCCTATATTCTCGGTATTTCTGCCGGAGCATCCTTAGGCGCGACTTTATCTATTTTATTAAGTTCTTATGGAATATTTTCTGAATTTGGCACTTCTTTTTGGGCATTTGCCGGAGCTTTAGCCGCATCTTTTCTTGTCATGATATTATCTGGAATTGGCGGGAAGTCATCAGCCGTCAAAATGATATTATCAGGTATTATCGCAAATGCCTTATTTAGTGCTTTTACCAGTTTTATTATCTATATGGCTAATAATGCCGAAGGTATCAGAACTGTTACGTTTTGGACTATGGGTTCATTGGCGTCTGCCAAATGGAGTAACTTAACCTTACCTGCTATTGGGGTTGTTGGCTGTACATTATTTTTTCTTTCTCAAGCCCGCAATCTTAATACTATGCTGCTTGGAGAAGAAGCAGCTACTACTTTAGGTGTAGATTTGATTAAGCTTCGTCGTAATAATATTATTGTTACCGCCCTACTCACAGGACTTATTGTTGCTTCCTGTGGCATTATAGGTTTCGTTGGTTTAATCATTCCTCATATCGTGCGCGGTTTTGTTGGCTCAGATCATCGTAAGTTACTACCAGCAGCAATCCTCTCTGGTGCACTTTTTCTCACTTGGGCGGATGTGCTAGCGCGTACCGCCTTAAGCAGCGGTGAATTACCCATCGGTATTATTACAGCACTTATTGGTGCACCATTCCTTATGCATATTATGATTAAGAGCGCCTTTGGCTTTGGCGACAAATAGGAGGTATGAGATGGATTTATCATTTCAAAATATTAACATTAACATCGGTAACGTACCTATTATCCGCGATATTTCACTTGATGTTAAAAAAGGTGAATTTGTTGGTATTATTGGACCGAACGGAAGTGGAAAATCTACTCTTCTCCGCTCTGCCTATCGAATAATAAAGCCAGAAAGCGGTGCCATTCTTCTTAATGGAAAAAATCTAAAACAGATCAAACTTGCCGATTCTGCAAAAAAGCTTGGTGTAGTAGGGCAATTTAATCATTTAAGTTTTGACTTTACTGTATTGGAAATGGTACTTATGGGTCGTACTCCTCACAAGAATTTACTCGAAACAGATAAAACGCAAGATTTTGAAATAGCTATGGCAGCACTTGCAAAAGTCGGTATGGATAGCCATGTTAAACGTGGTTTTTCAACTCTTTCTGGCGGAGAAAAACAGCGAGTTATATTAGCCCGAGCATTAACTCAGCAGCCTGAAGTTTTAATACTTGATGAACCTACTAATCATTTAGATATAAAGTTCCAACTGCAGCTATTGTCAACTGTTAAATCACTAGGCATAGGCGTACTTGCTGCGCTGCATGACCTTAGCTTGGCAGCTATATACTGCGACAAATTGTATATAATGAAAGATGGTAAAATTATGGCAAGTGGAGCACCTAAGAAAATTTTAACTCCGGATATGGTACGAGATGTTTATGAAATAGAATGTGATATTTATGAAAATCCTGAGACTGGATATTTATCCATTACTTATCACCCTAATCATCGTTACGCTTAACTGCAAGGAGACTTTTAGTTAATGAACAAATTTAGGAAAACTATGGTATTAGTGCTTTCACTAATCCTTTTTATAATAACTGGCTGTGGGCAATCAAAGCATATCGAAACTGTAGCTCGACCCCCGTTAATCCCCTCAAACACTCAGTATCCTGTAAAAATTATTAATTATGACTCTAGAGAAAAGCCTGCAGTTTATACTTATTATAAGGCACCCCGCAAGGTTGTAATTACCCACCCAGGCGCTACTGAACTTATGCTCGACCTGGGATTAGAAAACCATATTTTGTCTACCATCGCTCTTTATGGCGCCCCTCTGCCTAAACATACAGAGAAATATGCCAAGCTCAATATCATGAAGGCTGTTTATACTCCTTCAGTTGAAGAATTAATTATAATGCAGCCTGATATGATAATCGGCTGGTCACACCACTTTCACGATAGTGCATTGGGTGATGTAAATACATGGCACGACCGCGGAATTGCAACGTATATTATGCCAGTATCATTATCTAAACATAAACCAACTATTGATAGTGCGGTTTATAGCTTAATTAACGATATCGGCAAAATATTTGATATTCAAAGTAAAACAAATTTGTACATCCAAGAGTATCAGCGCCGTATTTCGTACATCGAACAGTCAATTGCAGACATTCAAACAAAAAAAACCGTCATGGTATTGCAGGACCACGGCAACGGCAATTACTCACTTTATGACGGAAACTATCTTATCAGCGATATGATTTCAGTTGCTGGCGGTATACACATTGCTGATAATATGAAATCAATTGTTGGAGCAGAAAGAGTACTTTCTTATGACCCAGACTTTATTATATATGTATCAACGAATAGAAACGGCAGTAATAAGGACCTTACCGACCAAGAAGCTATCACACATTTAAACCAGATAGAGGAATTAAAAAACATTCGAGCTATACAAGAAGGCAAAATTATAAACCTGCCCTTCTTTACGGTAAACAATGGGGGAATCCGAACAGTTGATAGTATCGAGAAAATCGCCCATGCCTTATACCCAGAAAAGTTTAGATAAATCGATAGCCATGCCCATTAAATTGACAAAATTATGCTTTTAACTTACAATTTTAACTGACATTAGTCAGTCATACGATGGAGGTGGCCGCTATTTCTAGAGTTACTAAAGATCCTTTGGTACGACAAGCTGAGTTAATGGATACAGCACTTGATCTGTTTCTTGCTTTAGGTTATCAAAAGACAACAGTACAAGATATTGTAAAAAAAGTTAATGTAGCTCAAGGTACCTTTTACTACTATTTTTCATCAAAGGAAGCTATTCTAGAAGCAATTATTGAACGTAATGTGAAAAATTTGGTAGAAGAAGTTCATTCTCTTGAAAAAATTACAGGAATAGAGAAATTACAACAATTTATAAATCGTTTTTATAAACTGTCCTATATTGGTGAGCCAGGCTTGCTGGGAAAGATTTTATATAAAGAAAAGCAAGGCTTACTAATAAACAAGCTGTGGCGACAAACCAACATAATTACAACCCCATTGTTAACCAGCATTATCGAAGAGTGTAATAAGCAAGGCTTAACAAATGTTACTCATATCAAAGAAACTCTATGGTTTTTCGGCGGTATAATGGGCGCTCTACTAGAAGTCAGCTCTCCATTAGAATATGGACATGAGTCTGATCTAGATATTGTTAGAAATAAACTGCAAATCTCTGCAAATCTTTTTGAAACTCTATTTGGTGCCCCTGCTGGCAGTATTAAGTTAGAAGTACCTAAACTGGTAAAAGAATAAAAGCGTGATTGGCTGCATGTCAGCTCAATCACGCTTTTATTCTTTTACCAGTTTAATTTAGGAAAACAAATTAGATTTTCTAGCTGCTTTATCTTGATACATTTTTTCGTCAGCCATTTTAAACGCTTCTTCCATGCATGTAACATTAACATTATCCTTAATTGAATAGCCAATAGATAACAGCAAATTATTATTACTCTTAGAGTAACATCCCGCTTTATATAAGATATTTTTGCATTTTGTTTTAAGATAGGCATCCTTAGCATTTGGAATTAAAATTGCAAACTCGTCTCCGCCAATTCGAGCGACAATTTCTCCCTTTTTAGCTGAGTGTTCAAGCAGTTCAGCCGCAGTTCTTAGAAGTTGATCTCCTGAGCTATGACCTTGTTGATCATTCGTCTCCTTTAAATTATCTAGATCACAAATAATAATACCAACCTGACAGTCTAACGCCTCAAAACGCTTCATTTCCTGTTCAAAAAAAGTTCGATTATATAAGCCAGTGAGTGAATCGTGCAAGCTAATATATTTTAGTTCTTTATTTGTGCTTTCGAGCTCCTCGGTTACTTTGTTGATTAAATTCGTTAAGGCTTTTAAAACACCTACACTCTTGCCAGCTACATTGTCTTTACGTGGCCATAGCTTTTTGTCTTGATTCATACTAGTTTCAGGTATAAGTGTAGTAGGTACTTCTGTATATGGGGTTTCTGATAAAGTCAATATAGTCATCATTGCATTTAGCAGATGACTACCAATCCCATCAAAGAAAATTTCGCCACCAGTATAAAATCCTGCAGTTGCCGCAATTTCGGCAAGAGGCTCAACCTCGATGTGGCTTAATTCTTGTAAAAAACCCCTTCTACATTCACAGGAATAAATAAAAATACTTTCGGTAGGCTTATTTTTTATATCGTAAGTTAGACTTTTGATTTTTTCAGATATCATCCCGACATGGCCAAAACCAAAGCGAACGTTTTCTCCTTCTTTTATTTCAGCAGCAAATCCAAGTGAGTCATCCTCATAGTGGACCACAGGTGACTTAGCAGTATACGTATTATTACGCTGAATAATCAAAGGAAATTCAATTGCGTTATAGAAATTTCCAATCTCGTCAATACCAAGATACTTACGATATATCTCATATGCTGGCATATTATCAATAGTATACACGCGCTCATCTATTGCCTTCGTAACAGTCATTACTTTGCCAATAGGCTGCCAACCTAGGTAGGCGTAAGATTTAATTAATAGTCGTCACTTTCCAAAACTGCGCATACTACCCCTAAATCTTCAATTTCACTGTTATCGAATACAAAGCTCTTGCCTAAATGAGCGTTCCCAGCTACCCCACCGGCCATTGGCAGAGCTTTTCTAATCGATTGAATTCCATGCAGTAAATGGCTTACATTTAGATTGCCGCTAGTTGTAAACATCATCAATAGCTTAGTACGGTCAGTTACCATGTCTTTTGCGATTATTTGACCCAACTTATGCTCATCTACATCTTTTCGGTATATTGCTGTTCTGATGTTAGTCTTTTGAAAAATCGAAAATGAAATAACTGTATCAACACCGCTGACCTCACCATCCTTGATAACACCAGAAGAAGTCGTTCCTATGATAACAGCAGTAGGTATAAGCTCTATAATTTCGTGTAACAGCTCTTTATAGAAGCTTTGTTCACAACGACTGCTAAAGAGCTGGACCAATATCGCGGAATTATTAGGGTTCAAAAAGATCTCACAATTATCCTGAATAAATCGGGAAAGTGATGTGAAGTTTTCGTAAAATAAACTTAATGTTTTCACTAAACTACCTGCCTGTCCTAATGAAATATGTAATGCTTCCATTACGAAACTAAAAACGACAGCTTAACTAATACGCCAAAAATTCATAAAAAAATAAATAGCTAGGTCACGCCTAGCTAGAAGTGTTCTAATAAATAAGTGAACATGCAACCAGGCTATCTTAGGCTTAAGCCCTTAGATCCTTAGCTTTGCGCCCCCACCTTTCGGTAAGTTTGCCTAAATCTCAATATTTGATTTGACTTTTAAAATGTAGCATCAATAGTCTAATTTGTCTATATATTTAAATTTCTAAGTAATTGATGCCGCTTTTTATTTGTACGAGGCTAACTTTGATATTACTTTATAGTTGTCCCCCGTTGTATACTCTCTCTTGATTAGTCCTACATTGGGCGCATAATATTCAAATAATTGACTATCGTTCACTTGCTCTTTTATTGACGTAATTTTAATCATAATGACATTACTAAAATGACCAGCAGGAACTGTAACCTGTTCGTTGACACTTACTACTTGCCGGCGTGAAATAGAATCTTCCCACACTGCATTTTTACTTAAGGGGGCTTTCAATATCATCTCAGAAGCGTTATCCGGCTCATCTAATATAGTGCTTTCTGTATAGAATTCCGGGAGAAAAAACGTTCTTTTAATCTCATCTGACGAAATTTTAAATACCATCGTCTGTTGGGTCCCACCATTATTTTCGATAACTTGAATTCTATTATTGTTCAAAGCTACTATTTTACGGCTAAAACTTGCATATTCATTGCCTTCGCCTTGATATATCCAAGTACTGTGAATTTTAGCTGGAAAGTATTTAGTTACGTCGTTGATGACCTCTTGCGATTGGCTCATACTTGAATCAGGAATCTTATTGCATCCAAGTAAAACAAGTGTAAGCACGATCATTGCTAGATACTTTGGCATATTTTTCTCGCTCCTTGTTTTTGTTTTAATATAGCAAAAAGTTCACATTTATTTCTTAATTGTTATCCTTCCCTATTTTTATCTATATAACTAAAGACCTGAATCTTCAATATTGAAGATTCAGGTCTTTTTAGCTAAACAATACTTCAAAAATAATTAAGGTTTAACAGTTGCTTTAAAAGTTTGCTTACCATCTACCATCTCAATTATAACTGCGCTTTTAACTGCGTCATGAGTAGTATTTAATGTTGTTGCGCCAGTAACTGCCGGATAGTCTTTAGTTGCGGCAAGAGCCTCACGAATTTTGCCAGACTCAGTACTATTAGCACGTTTTATTGCATCGATAAGAACATTTGCTGCATCATAACCAAGTACAGCCATGGCATCAGGTGCTTGTCCATATTCTTTCTTATATGCGTCTACGAATGCCTTAGATATTGGGCTGGTGTCATCTACCGAGTAATGATTAGTAAAATAGGTGTTGTTTAAGGCTGCTGCTGATGCCACCTCAACGAGTTTAGGAGAATCCCATCCATCTCCACCAACGATTGGAGCTGTAATGCCAAGCTCACGCGCCTGCTTAACAATTTTTCCTACTTCTTCATAATAGCCAGGTACGTATATGACTTCAGGATTTGAAGCCTTGACCTTTGTTAAAACAGTTTTGAAGTCCTGGTCTTTTTGTAAGTAAGCTTCTTCAGTTAAGATACTTCCGCCGCCTTTAGTGAAAGCATCTTTAAAGAATGCAGATAATCCCTTGCTATAATCACTGCTATTATCAATTAAGACAGCAGCTTTTTGTAACTTCAAAGTATTTAGGACAAAGTTTGCTCCAACTGTACCTTGGAAAGGATCGATGAAACATACCCTAAAAGTATAGTCTTTTACTTTGCCGGTTTTTTCGTCAACAGTTACTTTAGGATTAGTTGCACCAACCGCCAAAAACGGAGCTTTGCTAGCTTCAGCTACGCTTGAAGCAGCGATTGCGTTAGAGCTGGAGAAAACACCAGTTACCGCAACTACTTTATCTTGAGTTGCAAGTTTGGTCATAGCATTTGCAGACTCTGAAGGCTCGCTTTTATTATCAGCAATTACAGCTGTAATTTGCTTGCCTAAGAGACCACCCTTAGCATTAGCTTCTTTTATTGCCATTTTCGCTCCGTTAGCCATAGAGTTACCAAACGTCGCGTTACCACCAGTCATTTCACTAAGAATACCAATTTTGATGTCGTTAGATGCTGTACCGCCGCACCCTGCCAAGACACCTGCCATTAATAACACTGCCATCAATACTGAAACCATTTTAAAGCTACTTTTTCTCATAAAACTCTCCCCTTTTTTTCACTACATCACGACCGATCATACCAGTCATTACAAATGATTGCATTCTCTAGTAATCCGTCCTAAAAAACTAAAAGAGTCAAATCATATGATTTGACTCTGAAGAACAACAAGTAGGTACATAAAATGCAATATGAATTGCAATATACCAACATGCTCTGTCCTTTTGCCTGAGAGTTTCACCAGTATAATTCTATACCGATTTGCACCTTCGGCGCCCTGCTGACAGGGGCTCTCCAGAGTTCCATCCATTTACGGTAGTCGCCTTAAAATCCTCTTTACGTGGATATAGCGTGTTTTCCGCAAACTTCACACGGACACTAGTATTAAATTTTTAGTACATTTATATAATAATACTATTTATAGTGTATGTCAAGTATAAATTACCATTCAAAACTTAATCTTATCTAGGAAGTTGATTTATATTAATGCCGTTTGTCCATACATAGAAAGGATAGTAACCTACAAGAGTTCCATCTACAAATACATTGTAAGCATAGAACCCCTCGGATTTAAAGGTAACCTTCCAGTCAATCACCTGAGAATACGTGGCCCCAGGTCTGTCCAAGAACATATTAAAATCATATCTTGCTACTGTTTCTTTGCCTGTTTCATCTGTCAAAACCAATGAGCTTATTGGAGAATCATATCGGGCCGTACCTATGAAGTTTGTTAGCGTTTTAAATCTAACCTGGAAAGGAAATTGGGAAACGCCAAATCCTGTAATTAACCCACTTAGAGATGCCATCCCGTTACGTTCACGGATAACCTCTGTTCCCATCATATGACTTGAAATAAAAACAGGCTTATCACCACTGGTTACTTTGATGCCAGCGTAAGCATGAGATGAGCATAATAAGGTGATTATAACTATTAATACAAAGAAAGCCCTTCTTCGACGCAATTTTAAAAACCTCCTGCAAATAGGATATAACTAGAAAATTCCCCCTGTTTACAAATATTTCCTGCTAATTTTAACAGAACATATTATTTCATATATTGGCAAAAAGCGCACTTAGTTCTATTACTTGAACTTTATAATATAAATTCGGCTGAGAGTCAAAGGAACACTTCCATTCCTTCGCCTCTCAGCCGAATTATCATTACTTCTCATACTCAGCTAGTATTTTATTTACTTTTGAAACAATATCATTTTTTTCTTCAGGCTTAATAGGTGAAACAGCAGGTACTAACACCTTAGGTTTGGCACCACCAGTCCGCCAAGTAATACCAGCACGAGCTGACTTTTCCCAACCATCTCCGCTCATTGCAATAGCTGCATTGTACATCACGGTTGGTTTGGAATAATGATATACACCAAGCGCTATTGCGCCTTCGCCATTATAGGTTCCAATGCCTGCTGAATATTGAGTAGGATCTTTTGGATCATAAGGCATAGGGGCTAAAGCAGATAACGCAAACGCCATTGCTCCCACCCGTTCTACTTTGCTGTCTAGAGATCTTAACTGACTCATGTTAACTGCGTCGGTGTCGTAGTAGCCTGGTGCAACATTAGTAATTTGACGTTCGTATCCTGGATGGCCGACAGATACGGTATCCGGACGATCGGCGATAGATCCTGCTCCCAGTGCAACACTACCGGGTGCATAAGCGTAGGAATATGCACCTAAGGCTGTACTTCCAACTCCTGCAGTTGCAGTTGCACCGGCACCTAACGCAGTATTACCATATCCGATTGCCGTTGTCCAAGCTCCTGTAGCATTGTTCCCACCACCACTTGATACCGATCCAATGCCGACATTGTAATCTGCCGTTGGATCTTGCGAATTTACCTGTATTCCTGTTGCCACAGCGGTATTAGAATCGCCAAGCGCTACTGAAACTACTGCCCCAACGCCAAGATTCAGATTTTCTCCGCCGACAACCTGTGTACCTACATTATTGTTAACGTTTATACTAAGATTGATTGGACCAGTTTGGTTTGATGGAGTATCTGCCCATACATTATTAGGTATAAAAGTCAACACACTAGCCAACGTAACTATCACATACAACAAATTTCCCTTATAACGGCTCATACAGTCCTCCAGTTAAATTTCAACGTTAGAGTGTGACTTCCTCTCTAACGTTGAATTGCTCCATTGCAAATATGACTACTAGTTTTGAGCTACAGTACCTACTTGATTCCCAGTATTATCATGAACGTTATTCTGGTAGCTTCCAAAATCTACAATTGCTCCTGCTCCAGTAACAGTTGCCCAGTTAGCACTTGTTACTATAGCACCAAGGTTCTGATACACTGTATTTGAATAACTGCCATGATCAACAATAGCACCCGTAACGTCGATTACAGCATGGCCATCCTTTGTTTTCATAATTGCACCGATATTACTGTATACATTATTGCCATAGCTTCCGTTACTTACAATAGCGCCGGTGCCGGTAACGGAATCAAAAACCTTTGGTGCCACTGGTCCTTGACTGTACGGTACCCATGCGGCAGTTGTGGCATCTTCAACAGCACCAATATTGTCGCGAACAGTATTCGAGTAGCTACCCCTATCAATAAGAGCACCAGTTCCAAATACTTTAACACTAACCGTATCATTAGAACCGAAGCCAGTTCCTCCGCCAAGAACGTTAGCTCCAAGATTATTATAAACGGTATTGGAATAGCTGCCATGATCAACAATAGCGCCGGTTCCTGTGGCTGTAATATGGTGACCGCCCATTAATTGCGTACCAGTATTTCCATAAACCGTATTATTATATGCCCCATTCTGAATAAGTGCGCCGGTTCCGGTTGCTGTAGGACTGGAATATGCACCAACAAAAGTCCCTAAATTTTGATAAACATTATTACCATATACACCGTTAGTGAGATTTGCGCCAATGCCAATAACATTATAACTGTTGCTCATGCCTGAGTTTGTGCCAGGTTGAATTATTGCGCCAATATTGTTATTTACAGTATTATTGTAACTCCCGTGTTTAACAATCGCGCCAGTACCATTTACAGTTCCTGCAAACACCGGTGTGCAGAAAACTGAACCTACCAACATTGCAGCTACAGCTAGAGCTGCTTTTTTTGAACTTTTTTTCATTTTAATACCTCCATAAATTTAATTTTTGGGATAGAATGCCTGTCTAATCTAAAAATACTAAGCTGCTTTAAAAGCTGCTCACCCCCGTTATTAAATAGTGCAATCTATTAGTGCATACTAATGAGGAAAATCTCGCTTGTACGTTGACCCCTGACACACCTACTTAAGCCAATGAAATCTCAATTTATAAAGCTGTACAATCCCTCGTTCCAATATTATCCATAATAGGAAGTTTTTATTCCATTTTTATTATGTTTTTTAAGATTTTTGTATTTCCAAATTTGTGCGCCTAATTTCTCTGTTTTTTCGCAAATAAAAAAGAACCACCTTAACGGTGATCCCGTGATTATTTACTATGCTTTAGCCCTTCTTCTGCCAACTGCTAAAACAAATACAGTGACAGCAAGCGGGACAAGCCAACTTGTAGCCAAATAGATATCTCTTAAATATGTTCCAACTATGCGGTCGTTCATAATCATTCCCCCTGCCGTCCATGCTAAGATCGCAGCTCCAGCATAAATGAGCGTTGGGTATTTTACCATCATATCTGATATAAACTTACTTCCCCAAACTACGATTGGAACACTGATAAGTAAGCCTAATATTACTAAGGTCATATTTCCATGTGATGCGCCAGCGATAGCTAAAACATTATCTACACCCATAATTGCGTCTGCTATAATTATGGTTTTTATTGCTCCCCAAAAATTGTCACAGGAATTGACGTTTTCTTCTGAATCCTCTTGGCTTAAAAGCTTTAGAGCAACTGGTATCAAGAGCAATCCTCCAATTGCCTGCAAGTAAGGAATCTGCAGCAGCCACACGGCTATAAGCGTCATTGCCGCACGGATTGCAATGGCTCCAAATGTTCCCCAGTATATTGCTTTTTTTCTTAGTTCGACTGGTAAGTTACGTGATGCCAAGGCTATAACTACAGCATTATCACCCGCCAGCACAAGGTCAAGTACTACAATAGTTAATAATCCAGTTAAAAAGTTAGTTTCAGGCATTGATCGATACCTCCCAGAATAGTATCGACCAAAAGTGGGACATTCTATCCTAAAGGTTCACTAAACGAATTTGCATAAATTGTCCATTAAATCGCTTTAACATACGTAGCAATTAGATTATTATATAATTATAATTCTTTAATTTAAAAACAATCTTTTATTCGGGGAGGTTGCAAATGAATAAAAAAGCTGTATCCTGGTTATATCAGCAACTGCCGGAGCTTACTGCCAAAGGAATACTATCAGCTGAAGCAGCCGAAAGAATAAAAAGCCATTATGGGCCTATCCAAAATACATCAAGCTCCAAATCGTTTCTTCTAGTCTTTGGTATTTTGGGTGTTATTTTTGTTGGTCTAGGTATTATTCTGATCTTAGCCCATAACTGGGATGAACTAACTAAGCTGACGCGCCTGCTTATATCAATTAGTCTAATAATATTAGCACAGTTTATTTCTGGATTTGCCCTATATTTTAGGCGTGAAAGCGTAGTTTGGCGCGAATCATCGGCAGTCTTCCACATGCTAGCTATAGGTGCGGCAATAGCACTAGTTGGGCAAACGTATCATCTCACCGAAGATACCGACGCCTTTTTACTAACTTGGATGTTACTATCACTACCGATGGTATATTTGCTAAAAGCAAATATACTTGCTGGGTTATATTTAGTCGGCATTACCTTCTGGGCTTCGAACGGCTATTACCATTTTGATAAAATGCTTAGCTGGGCATTGCTTGCAGCAGTTTTTCCTTACTACCGGATCAAGTTTAGTGAAGCAATTTATTCTAATGCTGCACTAATATTATCTTGGATCTTTAATATTTGCTTTTATGTCTTCTTTGCTGTAACATTCGGCACTTATATAGATAAGCTGGGTCCACTTATTTTTGCTTTGCTAACGGCTTTAAATTATAATATCGGCATTTTATTATCACCGAATATCAGGGAACATTCGCTATCACCTTTTAAGGTAACTGGCCTGACTGGTACTAGCGGACTAATTTTTCTCATGACATCTAATAACTTCTGGAATAACCTAACTTTGGAATCCGCTGTTCTAAAATATGATATCCCGATACTTTTTGCAATAGGCATACTTACCATTTGGACTTTTCTGCTTACACTGAAAAAGCCTGATGGTAATAATGTTCCTTTTGCGTTAGCACCAATACTTATCGGCATTGCATATCTCCTGCATTTCTATGATGCAACCGGCATTAGTGCAACGCTTCTAATGAATGCCTACATGTTATATTTAAGCATAATTGTTATTAGTATCGGCTTTCGCAAGCATAGCATCGGTGTCGCCAACATTGGTATGCTTATGATTGCTTTATTAATAGTTACTCGCTTTCTCGATATGAATTTTAGTTTTGTAATTAGAGGAATAGCTTTCGTAATACTTGGTGTAGCCTTCCTGACAGCAAACCTTCTGATGGTTCGCAGGAATGCAAACGAAGCGGGTGACACTAATGAAAAATAACAAAATCCTCTTAATTTTTATTCTTGTTGTATTTGCCCAAATCGCCACACCACTCTATATGGCATGGCACTGGGAAAACATCCTCCAAACGGGCCAGCGCTTTTATTGGGAAACAGAACCCATAGATCCGTTTGATGCATTCAAAGGACGATATATTGATCTTAGATTTCGTGAGGCAACTGCCCCAATTGACGATAACTCTGATCTAAAATACGGTCAATCTGCTTATGCTGTTATTAGCGTTAATACCGAGGGAAAAGCTTTCATCAGCGGGGTACGTGCTGAAAAGCCTTCAGATTATCAATACCTCAAAGTAAGGGTAAATCATACCGAAGGAGATACAGCCCATGTACAATTACCGTTTCGCCGTTATTATCTGCCTGAGGAAATAGCCTCAGAGGCTGAAGCTGCTTATCTTAATAATGCAGGAAGAACTAGTGTTGCAGCAGTCCGGCTAAAAGACGGTTATGGTGTAATCGAAGAGCTCTATTTAGGCAATAAAAATCTTAGGGAATATTTGCGGAATTCAAATACGAAATAAGGGCTGGCTTATATTTAACAAAGTATTCTAAATCTGCAATTTCAATAGTCTTCATCTCCTACGATGACCTAAACTATTTTTTGTAAATACAGATAATAGAAAAAATAGAAACACCACCGAAGATATCAAATTATCGGTGGTGTTTTATTATTTATAATGATTACAAGGCTTATTTACTTTAAATAATTAATTTTTATCTATTAATAAAACATCTCGATTTTAGCTTGGTATGTTTTATTTTTACCTTCACTAATTGCTGTTACTGATTTGTCCTTGATTTTTAGGTCTTGATATTCAAGAGAGAATACAACATTTTTAGCAACAACTTTTGAATATGCCCAGAAGAGTGCTTCTACATTGTCACTGCCTTTTGTAAAGAAGTTATAAGCTCCCATATTTGATACGGCAACTGTATCAAAGTTACCTGAGCCAGGAGCAAAAGCACCTGGATCAATGCTGCGATATTGCGCCATCCAAGCGTCTGTACCTTTTTTAGTAGGATTTACTATACCCATTACCTGATATGCTACAGGAGCTGTTTTACTATTAGTAAGCTGAACCATCCACGCATTTGGATCATCATTTAAACCATTTGCTCCATCTAGTTTAGATCCAACAAAATCACCAAAGACTAGCAAATCTCCGATCCTAGTGTCAAAGCCTACCAAGTAACCCTTAGAGCTAGTAAAGCTATTGCCTGCTGCGACATTAAGGTTGGTTGAATCCCCTTTTACGTCTCCCCAATAGTATCCTGTTTTCAAATTAACTTTATTTACTTTCCAGTCTAATTGTGCTGATGTAAAGCCATTATTATCACTAGCGCTATTTGGCCTAATATTGCCTGTCCAAGCACTGAACTTGGTATCTCCAAATTTATTGACAATCAAAATACCGTCTTTATTACCAGGACCTCCTATCATGCCATGGCTGAAGAAATCCAGGGCTGAACGGCCGATACGAACAGAATCTAGACCTAGTACATTCTTAGCTGTAACATTCATTTGATCTAATTTGGCATCAGAACCAGTTGAATCATATTCACCGAAACGAGTGTGCCCGTTGGTTGCAAGTCTTCCAGTCCATGACCAGTCTTCATTTATATTGCCACGGAATGTAATGCGCTGTCTGAAGTCAAACTGATCGGAGTGGGACAGCTTAGCTGGCATATCTGAGCTTGGGCTGTCTCCCATAAAGCGTATACGAGTTTCACCACTCACCCAAGTGTTAGTCTTGGATTCTACCTTAGCCACTCGTGCGCCCAGCTTATTTAGCTCGGAGGCAAATTCAGCGGAAAGCTGATCGATAATTACTTTTTGGTCCGCGTCAGCCTTTTCATACTTATCCATAGTTTTAGATACAAGAATAGCCATTTCATAACGGCTCATAGCTCTATCGCCTCGGAAAGTTCCATCTTGGGAACCGTCAACCAGCCCGGCCTTAGCTAATTTTGTAACCGCATCATAGGCCCAATGCTTAACTGGTACATCACTAAAAGAAGTGTTTGCTGCATACGTTGTACATGTCAGCGCGAGTGTTAACGTACTAGTTAACAGAAAGGTTTTCATCGATTTTTTCAACGTTAAGTCCTCCAATGTAATTCTAATCTATCATACTAGTAAACATCGTTATCCTATTACCGACAATAAGACAAGCTTGGAATAACCACATATGCTTATAAATATATTAGTATTGCTAATAAATTGTTATTCATTGTTAAGTTTAATTAATATGACAGAATAATTATTGGCGACTTTTGTCATTTTTCCTGCTTGTCTTTCAAGTTATTTTAGAAATTTATTACATATTTTTATGCAGGCAATAGGAAATGGTCTTACCACACTAAGCAGCGGGTAAGACCATTTTCTAGCTATCTTCTAAGTTTGAAACTTGAGCACTCGGTATGAGTGTAATAATCTGATCCGTCACCATTAACCTGAATACTTTCTAGCGTACACAAGTGATTACTATTATAGGAACAGGTATCTACAGTACACTTTAAGCAATCACAGGAGCCTGAACTTAATACGTTATTCGTCAGCTCAGAATAAACTGATCTGTCCAGAAAAGCACCGCAGCTAGTATTATGTTCTTCTTTAGCCGAACTTCCAACTATATCAACACAATTGGCATAGCATACACGCGATTTATTGTGCGAACAACTAGTTACATTGCAATTAATCCTATTCATTTTACATCCTCCTCTATTTGAAATATCTATCAAGCAAGCCCTTGAATGCACACCCATGTCTTGCTTCATCTTTGCACATCTCGTGAACTGTATCGTGAATAGCATCTAGATTATGCTGCTTAGCCATAGTTGCAAGTTTCTTTTTGCCATCGCACGCACCGTACTCTGCTTCCACTCTTGCACTAAGATTAGCTTTGGTATCAGCAACTACAACTTCACCTAAAATCTCTGCAAACTTAGCAGCATGTTCGGCTTCTTCAAAGGCAATTCTCTTATAAGCTTCTGCTACCTCTGGATAGCCTTGTCTGTCTGCCTGACGCGACATAGCTAAATACATTCCTACTTCCGTACATTCGCCGACGAAATTGGCACGTAATCCCTCTAGGATTTCTACCGGAACATCTTTAACAATGCCAATTCTATGCTCGTCTGCCCAAGCTAATTCACCTGTCATTTCTTTAAAATGAGATTGACTAGCCTTACATACTGGACACTTTTCCGGTGCTTCTTCTCCTTGATGGATATATCCACAGACTGTACAAACAAACTTTTTCATCGCGATCCTCCAAACTAAAATTAATACTACTATCTACTAAGATATTGTTGGATTTTCATTTATGTTTAATACATAAAAATGGAGTTTACATACGAGATACTAAACAACAAAAAGCATTGAGGAAGTTTCCTCAATGCTTTTTGTTGTTTAGTTATAATATTAAAAGTTTTGGTAGGCGATTTCAAAATAAGCTTGCGGGTGCTGGCAAGTCGGACAGGCTTTTGGTGCCTCAATTCCTTCATGGCGATGTCCGCAAACTCGACAGCGCCAAGTTTGAGCTTCTTCTTTCTTGAATAAAGTTTCATTTTCTAAATTTTGAAGAAGAGCTCTGTATCGTTCTTCATGTTCTTTCTCGATTTGGCCTACACGTCTGAATAAACCTGCAATTTGGCTAAACCCTTCAGCTTCCGCCGTTTCAGCGAATTCTTTGTACATGCAGGTCCATTCATCATTTTCACCTTCAGCTGCCGCTTTAAGGTTTGCCTTAGTATCACAAATTCCGTCTAACAGTTTAAACCAGATTTTAGCATGAGCAGCCTCATTGTCAGCAGTCTCTTGGAAGGTAGCTGCAATCGTTTCATAACCCTCTTTTTTTGCTACGCTCGCAAAATAAGAATACTTATTTCTAGCCATTGATTCACCTGCAAAAGCTGTTTTTAAGTTAGCTTCTGTTTTTGAACCTTTTAATTTTTCAGTCATTGATATCACACTCCTAGTTGGTTTTCCTTAATCTAATTCGACATAATAATTAGAATTACCTTCCAAATTGCTGTTTAATTAACTTAAACCAGCTGTAAGTGACGCAAAACATCTACGAATAGTACTATACACTTTCATATGGTATCTAAAATAAAAGACCGTCTTATGACGATCTTTAAACATTGAATTTATATACCCTTACGGCCGTGATATAAACACCATGGTTCTTCTGCCATGTAATCGCCCTCGTGATAATACGCAGCTCTTGCACGACATCCGCCGCAGGCTCGCTTATACTCACAAGCACCACAACCGCCCTTGTACTCAAGTGTTCTTAGGTTCTGCAATACTTCATTATTACGCCAAATCTCATCAAAAGGAGTCTCACGAACATCCCCTAGTGGAAGGTTGAGATAAGCACATGGCTGAACCTGCCCCTTAGGGCTGATAATACAGTACGATGTTCCAGCTAAACAGCCGCGGCCAAATCGCATATTCATACCCATTTGCTTAGCAATTCGCATAAACTGCGGCGCACAGGTTGGCTTTAACTCAATTTCAACTTGCTGCTGCTTTTTCATAATTCTAGTCAGTGTCTCTTCATAAGCCTCTGCTCTTAGAGATTCGGCCTCTATCGAAACTGCGCGACCAGTAGGAACTAAAAAGAAGAAATGATGTGCTACTGCTCCCTCTTTTACTGCAAAATCAGTAATGCTCTCGATTTCATGCGCATTCCAGTCCATTACTGTTGTATGAATTTGAAATGGCAATCCGACTGCACGGCAGTTGCGCATACCCTGGACTGCCCCTTCCCAGGCACCGGGAAAGCGGCGAAATTCATTATGCTTCTGGGGATCTAGAGAGTCAAGGGAAATGCCCATACCCATCGCTCCCGCGTCCTTTAGTCTTTTAGCCATATCTAAAGTAATTAAGGTACCATTAGTTCCGAATACGGGACGGAGCCCTAATGAAGTTGCATGCTCGACTAATTCCACAATGTCAGGACGAGTCAGCGGCTCACCGCCGCTAAAAATCATAATCTTAAAGCCAGCTCTAGCGATCTGCTCCAAAAGAGTTTTAGCCTCAGCTGTATTCAGCTCCTCGTCAGCTTTACAGCCAGCATCTCTATAACAGTGATCGCAGTACATATTACAGGCATTAGTCGTATTCCAGGAAATAATCATCCGTTTGCCTCCTTCTAACTGTGAAGTTTACTTACTGACACTTACTTTACTATACCTATTTCTTCGTCAGTCAGATAGCATGCCGGATCTGATTCCCAAAAGTCACCGGTCCTAGCCTCTGCCCGTGTTCGGAAGTTACCATTACAATTACTAAGATATTTACAGATTGCACATCTGCCTTTTAATAAAGATTTGCGATCTTTGAGACCAGCAAGAATAGGATGAGTACTATCTGTCCATATATCGCCGAATTTCCGTTCCCGAACATTGCCAAAAGTATGATGCTGAGTAAATTGATCAGGATGAACATAACCGTTAGGATCAACTTCGGCAAAAGCAATTCCTGAACGATTTCCGCCATTCATTGAAATTAAACTCTTGATTCTATCAGCAAGCTCTTGGTTGTTTTCTTGAAGAGCTTTTAAGTACATATATACTCCATCGCAATGATTATCGACTGTTAAGATTTCTTTAGCTAGACCGCGCTCTTCGAAATCTCTCGCCCGCCTAATTATAGTATCCATTGCTTGACGTGATTCAGCTGGTGTTACATCTTCATCCATCATTTGATTGCCTCGGCCAGAGTATACTAAGTGATAAAAACAAACACGATCAATATTTTCGGCCTCAATGAAATCAAATATATTATCAAGTTCCTGAATGTTGTGTCTGTTAATAGTAAACCTTAAGCCAACTCGCTGACCGACAGCTACGCAGTTCTGTATTCCCTGCATCGCCGCTTGGAAAGCGCCTTCTTTACCACGGAATTTATCATTTACATCCCGTAAGCCATCTAATGAAATACCGACATAACCAACACCGATTTCTTTAATTTTACGAGCAACTTCAGGAGTAATAAGAGTTCCGTTAGTTGACAACGTTGGACGAATCCCCTTAGCGGCAGCGTGGGTTGCTAATTCAAAAAAGTCCTCTCTGATTAATGGCTCTCCACCCGAAAACAACAGCACTGGAACTTTGAATTCGGCTAAATCGTCAATGAATTTTTTAGCCTCGTCAGTAGTTAGTTCGCCGTGGTATTTCTGAGCATCAGAATCCATATAACAGTGACGGCATTTTAGATTGCAAGTTTTAGTCGAGTTCCATACAACTACTGGACCCGCCCCGCTTGTTACACCATGGCGAGCGCCTGTTGAATTCTTGTTATAACGCAGACTATCACCGAAGTACTCTGTTGTAAATAGCAATTTAGTAACACTTATCATTTTTTACCCCACCTACAAATATTTGACAACTATATCTTTTGTACTAAGCATAAGTGTACCCATGTCTTCGCTGTAGACAGAAACCCGACTCATGCCGATTATTTAAAACACGGTAATACGGAATGCGACTCATAAGTGAACCACATTCACTATTAATTGTATCTTATCATGCAACTATCTTATAGGTCAATCAAGCACAGAAAATCTCCTGAGTTAAAAATACTTCCAGCATTTTAACACTCATGAGTATTCTGGCTTCTTATTAACAGCCCATCAAGCGTTAATTTTAATTTGTATTGAATGTTTTGCATAAAACTTAATTCTAAACTGCTGAAGGACGCTGTTTGAAAAATCGAGTGAAACATTTCAGTTATTACTTCGGCAGGTATGTCGTTTCTAAATTCCCCTCGTTGCTGCCCGCTTTTAATAATGTTATTAAAGATACTCCTGAAAGTTATGCCATCTGTAGGATGCGAGAAAACTTTCGCCGTTGATCCGCTGCGATGAGCAGCGCTTAGGAATAAAGGCAACACAAAGCGGTTTTCATCTAAAATCCTACCAGTGAATAGAAACATCTCGGTTAATATCTCCGAAGAAGATTTCGGTTCATCTAGTAAACTCAAACAATGTTTATTAGCTTTCGAGATAATTTCGGTAAGGAAGTGCTTTAAGATTTCTTCTTTGGATTCAAAGTAATTATAGAAAGTTCCAATACCCAAATCGGCTTCGTTCATTATTTCGGCTATAGCAGTATCCTTATACCCCTTTGTAATAAATAATTTAACGGCAGCGTCAATAATAGCCTTTTTCGAATTAAGCTTTTTTCTTTCGCGTCGGTTAATTGAAACCACTTGTTTTCCCCCTAAATACAAAAACTGAAGGCTTACGCCTGGCTTCAGCTACTGAGTAAATATAAAAACATCCTACTCTTTCATTTGTCAATACGATATCCCACCGCTTTAATTATACTTAATACATTTAATAATACAATGTTAAAAACCCCTGTAAAATTATTTCAAAGGATTTACAGGAGTTTTGGCAGGATTAAGACTTCATAATTTTTTGAAGATCACCAACTAATTGCAGCACTGCTGTCTCATTAGTTGCCCATGAAGTTACCAGACGAATTGCTGATTTATCGTCATCTACTTTTTCCCATATGTAAAAATCATATTTTTCTTGAAGTCTTGCAATTACGTAATTCGGCAATATTGGAAAAACCTGATTTGATGGAGAATCTATTAAAAATTTGCAGCCTAAACGGTCAATTTCACGTCGTAATATGTCAGCCATATTGTTAGCATGATTTGCTAATTCAAAATACAGATCATCGCGGAAAAGCTCCAAAAACTGTATACCAAGCAGCTTCCCTTTAGCCAGCAATGCGCCTTTTTGTTTCATATGAAACCTAAATTCGGTTTTCAACGTGTCGCAGCAAATTATCATAGCCTCACCTAGGAGAGCTCCATTCTTAGTCCCGCCAATATAAAATGCATCTACTAGATTAGGAAGATCCGATAATGCAAGATCATTATCTTTGGCACATAAAGCTGAACCTAGCCTTGCGCCATCAACATATAGAATAAGACGATTATCCTTACAGCAGTAACTAAGTTGTTTAAGCTCGTCTTTAGTATAGATTGAGCCAAGCTCAGTCGGATTTGATATATAAACCAACTTCGGCTTGACCATATGTTCATCAGTGTGAGCCTCAACAGCCGCTTTAATATGCTCGCTTGTAAGTTTACCATCACTAACTTCAATCGAAATTATTTTGTGTCCAGTGGCTTCAATAGCCCCTGTCTCATGAACTAGAACGTGACCTGTATTAGCCGCTATAACGGCTTCATGCGGCCGTAAAAAAGCCGATAGGGCAGTCAAGTTGGCTTGCGTACCGCCCGAAAAGAAATGTATATCAACATCGCTGTGACCAAGTTTTTGTCTTAAAAGATCAGCCGCCTTCAGTGTGTAAATGTCTTTACCATACCCTTCAACCTGTGCGAAGTTCGACTCTACTAAGGCGTTTAATATTCGCGGGTGTGCCCCTTCACTATAATCATTCTTAAAGCTATACATTAAAAATCCCCTTTTAGTTATTACTTAAATTTTAACAGCTTGCAACCTCCATCATGAAGCCAAACCGCTCCCTAACAAAATCTATAAACAAATCGCAGATGGTAGGATCAAACTGTGACCCTGAACATCTTCTAATTTCTTCAATGCACTCCTCGAGTGTTATGGGCTCACGGTAACATCGGTTAGTCGTCATTGCGTCGAAAGAGTCACATACTGCCAGCATCCTACTAAGCAGTGGGATGTCTTTGCCTAAAATTCCCTCTGGGTATCCTTTTCCATCATATCTTTCATGATGATAACGCATAATTGGTACGATAGCCTCAGCACCCGCTATACCAGTCAGCATACATGCTCCATATTCGGCATGCTTTTTCATAGTTTTGAATTCTTCATCAGTGAGCTTTCCTGGTTTATTGAGAATAGTACCAGGTATTTTTAGCTTACCGATATCGTGAATTAATCCAACAATAAAAGCGAGGTTGATTTCCTCAGTTGACATACACATCTGGCTTGCTAATCCGGCCATTAATTCAGCTACATGCTCAGCATGCATAGAGGTATAGGGATCACAATAGTAAACCTGACGACAAAAATCCTCTATAGCTTCCATATTAACTTTATCTATAATTGATAGTTTACACTCCACCTTATTAAAATAAATTAACATAGTTAATTCTCAGTTGATGTACTTTATTTCTGCAAACTGTTAAACCTTTCCTGCCCTTGTCGAAATATTATAAATCTGGTAAAAAACTGAAACTATTTAAAGTCAATGAATACTATTTCATATATCGAAATAACGAAATTACTGTTATATGAAAACAATGACAGTCAGTCGAAGAAATAAGGCATTCATCTCAAAATTTAACATTCTTACTTTTCAATAAAGGAGCAGCTAATCAAAAATGATTAACTGCTCCTTTATTTATACAGCATTTGATACCATTTCTTGCTTTACTGACTTTTCACTAGGTAGTGCCGCTTTATTAGGATCACTAATGAAAAGAGCCGGAATAACTGCACTTGCGCATATTATCGCTGTTATAAAGAATACATCTCCAAAAGCAGCGATCGAAGCTTGCTTGCTTACCATCCCATTTAAAGTACTGATAGCTAAACCCTTTGCCTCGGCGATTGTGAAACCCTTCTGAATAAATCCACCTTGAAGCATGGCTAGAGTTGAATTTACCGCTTCGGCGCTGTTGTTAAGGTATGTTTTGTAAGCTGCAGCATGAAATACCTGCCGCGTATCTAAGAGTGTTCCCATTATTGCAACGCCAACACTACCGCCAATATTCTTAAACAGGTTAAATACCCCGGAACCAACACCAAGCTTATCTTTAGGCAATGATCCCATAACTCCATTGGACAGAGGAGACATTGTCAGCGCTAGACCAATACCCATAATAATCAAACCCATCGCAATATAAGAGTACGGAGTAAGATCATTAAGCAAACGGAAAGTATATAGTGACCAAGCCATTATCGCCATCCCAAGCGATGCGGGTATTTTAGAGCCATATTTAGTGGCTAGCTTACCGCCAATAGGAGCTAGCAAGACCATCGAAAGGGTTAACGGCAGCATTGAAACACCAGCTTTAATTGCACTAAATCCCTGGATGTTACGAAGATAGAACGGAAGAAGAAATAATCCCCCAAACATCGCCATATAGGATAAGAATCCAACAATATTTGAAATAGTAAAAGTAGGATTTTTAAATAATGTTAAATCGACCATAGGTTTTTCGATTATACTTTCAATAACTAAGAAGGCAAGCATCGACAATGCCGCAGTAATTATCAAGCTGACAATATACAGTGAACTCCATCCTTCATCCGCGCCTTGGTTTAGAACCAGCAGCACACAACTCAGACTCAAAACCAGCAGTACTCCCCCGGCGTAGTCGATTTTCCCATCAACGCCTTCGGCTTTTGATTCCTGCAGTATTCTAGCTCCTAAAAGCAGAGCGGCGGCGGCTATCGGTAAAATAGAGTAAAAAATCAATCTCCATTCTAAATGCTCAACAATCATTCCGCCAATAGTGGGCCCTAAAGCACTGCCCGCGGCAGCCAATGCACCCCAGAGCCCTAAGGCTTGTCCTCTTTCTTGCGGCGGAAAAGCTTCCGAGACTAAGGCCATTGAGTTTGGAAACAGTAAACCAGCTCCTATTCCCTGAACAATTCGAAAGAATATAAGTATCGTGCTATTCCAAGCCATGCCAGCCAACAAAGTGGCCACCGTAAAAATAGCCAAACCAATCAAGTACATTCTTTTACGGCCAAATTGATCACCCAGCTTACCTGTAATGGGAAGTATCGAACCATATGGCAGCATATATGCCAATGAAACCCAAATAACCGAATCCATAGTAAATCCAAAAACCTGCATTATATTTGGTAGGGCAATATTTATTGAACTACTGACGTATGAGGTAAGGATTGTTCCCAAAGTGACAATCACTAATACGGTATATTTGTTTGTTTCTATTTGTTTTATCATCTTTGATACCTCGTATTATGATCGTACATTAATATTAATTACAGCCGACATGCCTGGTTTTAATTCAGTATCTCCGGTTTCACTAACTGTAATTTTTACCGGAAGCTTTTGAGTCACTTTGGTATAGTTTCCGGAAGTATTTTCAGTAGGAAGCAATGAAAATTGCGATCCGGTAGCAGCGCCTACTTCACGTACTTCACCTTTTAGTTTTTTATTCGGAAATGCGTCAATAGTAAATTCGACAGATTGCCCTACGTGAACTTTGCCAATATAGGTTTCATCAATATTAGCTGCAACCCAAACATCACTACTGTCTACGACATTAAAGATTGTCTGACCCATAGTGACACTTTCGCCAACGTTTACTGAACGTAATGCTACAGTACCTGAAATTGGGGAAATAATTGTAGCATTATCAAGCTGAAGCTGGGCATTTTTGAGCAGTGCCGCGGCCTGTGCGACCTGAGCTTCGGCTGCCTGGATGTCTTCAGGTCTGGAGCCCTCAGCAACTAAACTAGCCGATTGACTTGCCGCTGTATACTGTGCTTGGGCAACTGCCAATGCGGATTGCGCGGCATCAAGCTGTTGAGCAGATACTGCCCCTTGAGTATATAGTGCCTCGGTTCTCTCATATACCTTATGAGCATTTTCAAGATTTGCAGCAGCTGAATCAGCTGACGCTGCAGCCTGAACGACTTGCTGGGGCCTGTTGCCAGCTTTTACTCCAGCTAATTTCGCCTGAGCAGCCGCTAGATTTGCTTTAGCCTGAGCTACTTGAACCTCAAGCTCCTTGCTTTCCAACTTTGCAATCACTTGCCCTGCTTGAACCTGATCACCTTCTCTAACATGAAGTTCTTCGACACGTGCGGACACACGAGAACTTACACTGACAATTGTACCTTTTACTCTCGCATCATCTGTTGAAACAGCACCTGCGAACTTAAACCACCACCAAATTCCTCCGGTTATTAAAACAATAGCGATAATGGCGGTAGCAGCAAGGAATTTTTTGTTTTCTTTAATGCGATCTATATTCATTATGCTTCCTCCACCCTATTTATTGGCTATTACAAAAGGTCTTTTCGTAATATCTCGAGTCTTTGTTCCGCTTGTTCTAGCCTTTTTTCAAATTTTTCTCTTAGAATTGGGATATATGCAACGCCTTCGTCAGTTATCTTATAGATACGCTTTCCTTTAGTATCAGGATTTTCCCAGCTTCCGTTTATATAGCCCAGTTCTTCCATAATCCTAAGCAGTGGATATAATGCATTAGAATTAGGTGAGATAGTTCCTTCGGTACGTCTTTTAATTTCGCTTGCGAGTTTATTTCCATGGGCTGGTTCCTTTTCTAATATCACCAACACATATAATCCCGTTATAATCTTAACCCAAGTCTGATAATTGTCCGTTTTTTTTGTCATATATACAGCCTCCCCTATAGCAAAATAAAAGTTGTTATTTTTAATAATATTAATTATAACACTAAACTCAATTATTACAATATTAAATAAATATAAAACATTCGCTCGATATTTTATATATTCTGATATAACCAAAATATGGATTGAATACTATAAAGTAATACCTAATTGCTTTAATACTAGCGAAATCTATTTACCATTTATTAATAATTAAAAGGGGGTTATTATTTTGGCAACCGTCCAGACAAAGTATATAGGCGGCTTACGAACTCAATCAACTCACTTTCAATCCGGTAGCACCTTAGTGACCGATGCGCCAACTGATAATCATGGCCGAGGAGAAGCCTTCTCACCAACCGATCTTGTTGCTACCAGCCTAGGAGCATGCATCCTAACCATTATGGGTATTGCCGCTCAAACACATGGTTTTACCATAGACGGAGCAATAGTCTCAACCACAAAAGTTATGGGCACAGATCCAAGGCGCATTACGGAATTAATAATAGAAATCACTCTTCCTCATGATAGTTACAGTGCTAAGGAAAGGAAAATAATCGAGCTAACTGCAAAAGAATGCCCAGTTTATAACAGTCTCCACCCCGATATAAAAAAGATCGTCTCCTTTAAGTATATTAATACCCCGGAAGAAGCTAATTAGTTTAAATAGACCAACGCGACAGCATTCCATCAAGGCATGCGCTGTCGTGTTGGTCTATTTAAAGTTCCACAAGAGATACGTAATTATTTTTGCAATGTTCATTGTTATATTAACCTTAACTCCGTAATATAATTTAAAAACTAAAACAAGCTGTCCTTAAAGAGTGAAGGTGAATTGTATGCTTGATATTCAACTGAAGATTTTCAAAACTGTCGCTGAGAAGGGAAGTTTTTCACTTGCCGCCCAAGAACTTCATATGACCCAGTCCTCGGTAAGTCAACAAATTCATAACCTAGAAAACTATTATGGTGTAAAGCTATTTGACAGAATGCACCGAAAAATTTTGCTGACACAGGCTGGAGCTGCTCTTTATCCCTACGCCATGCAACTGGAACGGCTCTGTTACGATGCGCGGAAAACCGTTCAAGGATTAATGAATGACATAAGCGGCAGGCTGCATATAGGGGCCAGTCTTACAATCGGTGAATATCTCATGCCAGAAATATTAGTAGAATTTAATAAAAGATTTCCGCAGGTAGATATCGCAATGGATATTTATAATACTGAAGTAGTAATTGCTAAAGTTCTAGCCGGAAGCATAAATCTGGGCTTTGTTGAAGGCCCTTATTTTCGTCACGAAGCAATCGTTGACCAGCCATGCGGCGGTGATCAATTAGTAATCGTTGTACCAAAAGACTTCCAACTATCACAGGATGATATTCCATTATCCAGATTATTAAGCGAAAAGTGGGTAATGCGGGAAGCAAACTCCGGCACTAGGCGCATATTTGAACAGTTCATTGTAGAAAAAGGCTATGAACCGACTCAACTTAATGTTGTCATGGAATTAGGCAGTACACAAGCTATCAAAGAAGCAGTAAAGGCCGGTGTAGGTATAGCTGCTATCTCCTGCCTTACTGTACGAAGTGAGGTAAAATGGAATGACGTCAAACTCATACAGTTAAACGAGGGTATCATCGAGCGTAACTATACTATGCTATATCTCCGTGATAAATTTAAAACGTGCGCGGTAGAAAAGTTTGGATCATTTGTCTTAGATTGTGCACAGATAAACACCAAGTAAAACAACGGAATATTATATGTATCGTGAAAACTGATGCTATGCATCAGTTTTCTTAATGTACAAAGGAGTCATAAAACCAGTTAGTCCACAATAAAGATAAAGTAAACAAGATGTGGAGGGTGAGAGATGTTTGTAGTTACTGTTGATGAGAGCACTTGTATTGGCTGTGGTGAATGCGCAAAAGCTTGTCCAGCCCAAATCCTCGAAATGCAAGAAAACCTGGCAAAAGTAGTTGGTGATGATTGCATGGGTTGTCAAAGTTGTACACTTGTATGCCCTGTAGAAGCAATTAAAGTTGAAGAATATTAAAAAAATCACGGAGGTGATCAATATGGAAACAAAAACACCGCTTCTTGATGAATTAGAACAAGGTATGTGGCCTAGTTTTGTTACCGAAATAAAAAAAGCGGCAGAAAAAAACCAAGGTGCAGCTGACCTGCTAAGGCAGCTAGAGTCTTCTTATGAAGAAAAAATTGGTCATTGGAAACATGGCGGCATTGTCGGGGTAAAAGGTTATGGCGGCGGCGTAGTCGGCCGATATTCCGATGCTCCGGAAAGATTCCCAAACATCAAAGAGTTTCATACTATCCGTGTCAATCAACCTGCTGGCTTCTTTTATACTACAGAAAAACTGCGACAGTTAACTGATGTTTGGGATAAGTATGGCAGCGGACTCTATAACATGCATGGCTCAACTGGCGACATTATATTATTAGGCACAACTACAGAAAACCTCCAGCCCTGTGTTGACGAGCTGGCTGATTGCGGCTACGACTTAGGAGGTTCTGGCGGTGCATTGCGTACACTTAGCTGTTGCGTCGGTCAGGCCCGCTGTGAAAAGGCTTGTATCGACAGCATGGATATCATTCGCGAGCTAACTCAGCATTACCAAGATGCCATCCACCGCCCAGCTTGGCCTTATAAATTCAAAATTAAAGTTTCGGCATGTCCAAACGACTGCGCGGCAGCATCGGCCCGTTCTGATTTGGCCGTAATTGGCGTATGGCGGGATAGCATAAAAATTGATGGTGATGCAGTTCGTGAATATGTCGATAGAGGCTTCAATATTATCAATAGACTGATTACCAAGTGCCCCTCTGAAGCTCTTAACTGGAACACAGAAACTAAAGAGCTAACAGTGAGACCTGAAGATTGCTCACACTGTATGAATTGTGTCAATCAAATGCCTAAGGCTATTAGCATCGGATCAGAGCGCGGTGCTACTCTGTTAATCGGTGGAAAAGCTCCAGTTGTAAAGGGTGCAATGATCGGCTGGGTACTTGTTCCGTTCATTAAAATGGAAGCGCCTTATACAGAACTAAAAGATATAGTCGATAAAATCACTGACTGGTGGGCTGACAACGGCAAAAACCGCGAACGCGTCGGTGAACTAATCGAAAGAATGGGCTTGAGCCAGTTCCTTGCAGCCGTAGGTCTAAAACCATTACCGCAAATGGTCAGCGCTCCACGCAGCAATCCTTATATTTTCTGGAAGGAAGAGGAGGTAAACAAAAATGGCTAGAACAGATTTTGGGCCTCCCGATTTTAGGGAGCTAATTCCGCCGATTATTAAAGAGAACTACGGTCAATGGAAATATCACACTGTCCCTCGCCCAGGCGTTTTAAAGCATGTCAGCTACAGCGGCGAAGTGCTCCATACCGTACGCGTAGCTTCGCCAAGATTGGTTGGCAGTGAGTTTATTCGCAGCATATGCGATTTAGCCGATAAATATTGCGATGGCTTTTTACGGTTCACTACCCGCAACAACGTGGAATTTTTAGTATCTGATGAGACCAAACTGCAACCGCTTATTGACGATTTAGAAGCTGCAGATTATCTAATTGGCGGTGTTGGTCTATCAATTAGCAATATCGTTCACACACAAGGATGGATCCACTGTAAAAGTGCAGTAACAGATGCTTCCGGTATTACTAAAAGTGTCATGGATGAACTTCACGACTATTTCACTGGCAAAATTAAAGTACCAGCACGGCTGAGAATTGCTGTAGCTTGCTGTGTTAATATGTGCGGTGCATGCCACTGCTCAGATATAGCCATTGTCGGTATCCATCGTACTATACCGCGCATTAACGATGACATGGCCAGCAAGATTTGTGAAATTCCTACAACAGTTGCTTCTTGTCCAACTGGCGCAATTCGCCCAAATCCAAAAGAAAAAAGTGTTGTAATCAACCCTGAAAAATGTATGATGTGCGGAAACTGTACTTCTGTGTGTCCGGCAATAAAAATTATGGACCCAGAAAACGACGGTGTTTCAATATGGGTTGGCGGCAAACTTTCCAACGCGCGCACGGCTCCAAAATTAGCTCGCCTTGCAATTCCATTTATCCCTAATAATCCACCTCGATGGCCGGAAGTAAGCAGTGCTGTGAAGCATTTGGTTGAAATATGGGCTGCTAACGCCAGAGATAGCGAACGCATGGGTGAATGGATAGAGAGAATAGGTTGGGAAAAATTCTTCCAATTAACCGAATTGCCATTTACCGAAAAACATATCGATGATTTTACTCATGCAAAAACAACTTTCCGTTCGACCACCCAGTTTAAATTCTAACCGCCAGGAGGAATAGATTATGCTCAATTTTATCGGGCAGATACTACCTTACTTGGCTGGAGGTATATTTATTGCTGGTATGGGCTGGAGACTGTGGACCTGGCTTAGAACTCCCGTCCCTTTTAAAATGACCCTATCTCCAGCTCCCGTGGGTACCGCTCAGCGATTTATAAAAATCGGGCAAGAATTACTAATATTTAAAACCTTAAGACAGAGCGATAGAAGGCTATGGTTATGGGCCTGGATGATGCATCTATGTTTGGCAGCCATAATCGGCGGTCATATAACTGGAATATACTTCCTTGGACAACAGTTTACCGCACTGGGCCTAAGCATAAATGAAAGCGTAAAGCTTTCAACCATCCTTGGCAGCCTATCTGGTATTCTCATTTTTGCCTCTCTCGTGGCACTTCTTTATAGACGCACCTCTAATGCCGAAGTTAAACGTTTATCAGATCCAGCCGATTATTTTGATATACTTCTTCTGCTCGCTGTTGTTATAAGCGGCTTGCATATGCGCCTTACATCTTTGGAGGTAGATTTGCCAGCTATTCGGACATATTTAGGTTCACTGATGACATTTAAACCTGTTTCAACTCCTCAAAATTGGATTTTTATCAGCCACTATTTCTTAGTTAATATTCTGTTGGCCTATTTACCGTTTTCCAAAATGCTGCATATGACTGGTTTCTTTGTAAACAAAGCAATGATGACTGCAACGCCGCCAGTATATCCTTCTTCACTAAATGCCTCTAATATCTCTGCATTCAGGAAAGGTGGAGTATCAGAATGAAGCCTCCTATGCATGTCGCAAAAGAAACCGACCTGGCGGCAATCGGATTTGCAGTTAGTCCGTTACAGGAACAGCAGCAAAAAACAGTGGGCAAACTCAACGAACTCGTTAACGCTATGCGTTCACTGTCTGTTATTATGGAAACTTGCACAAAATGCGGAATTTGCGCCAACCAATGTCATAGCTATCTTGGTACAGATGACTTTAATAACATTCCTGCGGCACGAGCTGATTTAGTACGTCGAATTTATAAACGCTATTTAACTTTGAGAGGAAAGTATTTAGGGAGCTACGTTGGAGCCGAAGAGTTTGATGACCAAACATTAACTAAATGGCTCACATATTTTTATCAATGTAACGAATGTCGAAGATGTGCTCGATTCTGTCCATTCGGTATAGATACCGCAGAAGTCACTATTGCCGCCCGCCATATTTTATCCGAGCTTGGCATCATGCCAAAATTCATGCAAGGCATTACTGCCAATATGATCAAGTCCGGCAACAATATGGGTATTCCCAAACCTGCTATTATTGATTGCGCAGAATTTATGGAGGAAGAAATTAAAGAAGAAACTGGATTAGATATAAAAATACCTATTGATAAACCAAATTCGGATGTTCTTTATATACCTTCTTCCGCTGATTTTTTTACTAATATTGATACTATGATAGGTGCTGCAAAGCTGTTTTATAAATTGGGTCTAAATTGGACCATCTCATCATCAATATTAGAAGCAGCAAATTTCGGATTGTTGTTTAATCTGAAGGTAATGTCAGAGCATAACGACCGGATGAAAGAAGCAGCGCTATCACTTGGAGCAAAATTAGTGATCCAAGGTGAGTGCGGTCATGGCTGGCGTGCTGCCAAGATGTATTCGGAAGGAGTTAACGGTCCAATTCCCTTTGAGATAATCCATATTTTAGATTTTTGCGCACTCAATCTTGATAATCTGCAGCTGCGTAAATTGCCGCTTAGAGTTACGCTCCATGATCCTTGCAACTATGCTAGAGCTGGGGAAATTTGCGAGCAGCCGCGCCAAATTTTACGGGCTTGTGTTGATGAGTTTGTTGAGATGACGCCCAACCGAGATGAAAATTTCTGCTGTGGCGGGGGATCAGGAATACTCATGGATGAGATGATGGAAATCCGTATGAAGCTCGGGAAAATGAAAGCCGATCAGGTCAAAGCATTGGGCAAAATCGATTATCTTGCTATGCCATGCTCAATTTGCAAAGCACAAATTCCAAATGTTTTAAGCCATTATGGTATCGATATTGCTAACATGGGTGGCGTAATGGATTTAGTGGGTAAGGCAATAGTGCTAAATGAATAATTATAAAGGAGGTTTGCTATGAGTGTAGTTATTAAAGGTCAGGAAATTGAGCTTGATGAAGACGGTTTTCTAGTCGACCCAGGACTTTGGAATGAAGATATTGTCGAGTATTTCGCTAAAGCGGAAGATGTCGGTGATCTAACGGAGAAGCATTGGAAAGTCATTAATTACCTACGGGACTATTTCAAGAAATTTGGAATTGCTCCTATGATTCGAAAACTGTGTAAAGATACTGGTTTTACTTTAAAGGAGATTTATGAACTATTCCCATCGGGACCAGCAAAGGGAGCTTGTAAATTAGCTGGTTTACCTAAACCAACAGGCTGTGTGTAATAAAGTATAGGGGAGGAATTAGTGTGGCCGGAACTCCGCAATCTAATCTACCCTGGATTAAAAGAGAAGATACTTGGGCTATTATTATTGCCTTAGCTTTAACTACTGTCATTACAATAACTTATTTAAGCGGCGGTTTTGCTTTATTTAAATCAATGGCAGTAAGTATTTCCAGTTGGTCAAATGATTTTAGCAAAGTAACTGCCGGGCTTAACAAAAATCCAGCGGGATTATATCTACTGTTCGGTTTCTTTTTAGTGGCATTTACCCTTGGGGCAAAGGTTATGGGTTATAACGTCAAAAGATTTGTTGCAGCTTTTACTGTGCTGTTTATCTTATCTGTCATTATCACCATCCTTGGCTCAAACAAATTTATGAAAGATTATCAATTAGAAACACCGTTACTAGCTTTGATGATTGGTATGATTGGCAGTAATTTGTTTAAGCTGCCAAACTGGTTCCAAGAAGGTCTACGGACTGAATTTTACGTAAAAACAGGCATCGTGCTTATGGGGGCAACCCTCCCATTTACTATAATTATGAAAGCGGGCCCATTGGCAATGCTGCAAGCAACCATCGTTGCCTTTGTAACCTTCTTCTCTATTTACTTCGCGGCTACTAAACTCTTCGGCCTCGATCCTCGTTTCGGAGCAACCCTCGGCGCAGGC
This sequence comes from Dendrosporobacter sp. 1207_IL3150, assembly GCF_036763085.1. NCBI lineage: Bacteria > Bacillati > Bacillota > Negativicutes > Selenomonadales > Sporomusaceae > Dendrosporobacter > Dendrosporobacter sp. 1207_IL3150. Next base: position 127,451 of record NZ_JBAIYU010000030.1, on the reverse strand, counting down.
GGCTCAATTTGCGGGGTATCTGGTTCAATAGCAGTCGGCGGTGCCTGCCGCGCGGAGAAAGAGCATGTATCTATCGCAATTTCACTTGTTGTTATTTGGGCTGTAATTATGATCGCCATTTTACCTGCAGCTGCAAAACATATCGGCATGGCTCCTGGACCGGCAGGTGCGTGGATAGGCACATCCGAATTTGCTGATGCTGCCGGCTTTGCAGCCGCAGAGCAATATAATGCACTGGCCGATCTTCCTAAAGGAGACGATCGTGCAGTGAAAACATTTACCCTTATGAAGGTCGTCGGACGAGATATGTTTGTTGGCTTATGGGCATTACTTGCTGCTATTCTGTCTGTAACTTTATGGGAAAAGAAAAATCTAGCGCAGTCCGAACGCATCGATTACGGTGAAGTCTGGCGTAGATTCCCTAAGTTTGTCATTGGTTTCTTTGTAGCCTCGATATTCACTACTTTAATAATTGCAAACTTAGACCCTAAACTTGGCTCAGCTTACTCCAAAGATGCTCTAGGAGTTATTAAAAATCTTCGCGGCTGGACATTTACCTGGACCTTCTTGAGCATCGGGTTTACAACAAGGTTCCGTGATTTAGCAGCAGCTGGCTGGAAACCATTCTTGGCGTTTACAATTGGTGTATTAATCAATGTACCGCTTGGCTATTGGTTATCTAACGTCATATTTGTTGATTACTGGCTGTCTGTTAAGTAAGTTTTTAGTAAGAGAGTGAACTTTCTTATTGTACAGTAATAATCGGCCGGATCTATAAGTCCGGCCGATATCCTTACCTCTTACTTTAAAAACAGCTAATAAATGGAGGGTGAAAAAAGCATGGGCTATAATGCTAACCTCTGTACAAAACCTCCCATCGTCACCCATATTACTAGGGTTAGTCTCAAATTAGTTCCGGACCCCGAAACTTACAATTACTTAATTAATAACACACAAGTTTCTTCTGATATCATACAGCAATACCGCCAGATTTCTAACAATTGGCTTAACCGTGTAGCTGCTATGGTGGAGCTTATGGCTCAAAAGGATTTTGATTTTTATATTGAAGAACAAACTGTCTATTGCTATTCTCGACAAGTCGAGGCTCATGAAATAAAACGAATGCTAACCGAAGCGGGATTTAAAGATAGGGAGTACCAAATCGTTCTGGAATACACACGAGGATGGGGTATGTTATAGGTCAGACTATTACTGCGAGGGGGTGTTCGGACATGCTGTACTGGTTTTTAAGTGGTCCCTTTATTTATCTCTCGCTTTTTATATTTATTGTATTTTCCGCAATTAAATTAAGATCATATATAACTATGCCAAGACATCTGCGCTGGGACTTATACCCCGTACCGCATCAAGGAGCGGACGGCTCCAAATACCAAAAGGTGGATTTCCATAAGGCACCTGCAAAATTCTCCCTCTTCTACGAGTGCAAAGAGATGATGGGCGAGATGATTCTTATCAAAAAGGCTTTTGTTCATAACCTTAAGCTATGGCTAGGATCTTTCCCGCTTCATATTGGTTTGTATATTTCCGGTCTGTGGCTGGCATTTTTAGTTGTAGGGGCACTATTAGAGTTATACGGGTTAAAGGTAACTGCACAAACCGATAATCTCTTACCTTCACTGGTTTATTACGCTACTTTATTTACCGGGCCAATCGGATTTAGTCTCGGATTTTTAGGAAGCTTTATTCTTCTTGGGTTACGATATAGTGACAATCACTTGCGTTCGATGTCTGACTTCGTTACCTATGTCAATCTATATCTTATGATTTCGCTGTTTGGTTCTGCAACTTTAGCATGGTGGTTTGTTGATCCCACATTCGAACTTATCAGACATCATGCAATATCGCTTATCACGCTTAATCCTTCTATAGTGCCTCATCCATTGCTGGCTGTACAACTATTTACTTTCTGCCTATTTATTATCTATCTCCCTTTCAGTCGCATGTTTCATGTCTCTGCTAAATACTTTTTTTATCACAAGATAATGTGGGATGACGAAGCTATGAAGGCCAACAGTAAGTTAGAAAATAGCGTCAGTAATTATTTGAACTATCCTGTAGATTGGTCAGCTAGCCATGTAGCTAAAGGAAAGTCCTGGCTGGAGCAAGTAAAGAACGGTAAAGATGGAGGTCAGGATAAGCATGGATAAAGTAAAAATTCGTGATTTTGGCTCAGATGCACCTGTACTTTCCCCCGTAAACTCTGATGATTTTCGACCATTGTCAGGAACAGAAACATTCAATTTTAAAGAACCCAAGCCAGAAATTAAAACAAAGTACGATTTCTCTCTCGATGGTTTTTCGGCACTTTCTTTACCTATTCCCAAAAACAAACAAGAGGAAGATGCTATTGTTGCGTCTTTCCTTAAGGGCCTGGAAAAACTCTTCGACAAAAACAATAACTGGGGCTTTTTGCAGATGACAGTGCTCAATACAGAGTACTGCATGCAATGCAATACATGCAATGATGCCTGCCCTATATATATTGAGAGCGGAAAAAAAGATATATACCGTCCTAATTTCCGTTCAGAAGTACTTCGACGAATTTGCCGTCGTTACTTTACCCCTGCCGGAAAACTATTGGGCAAATGGGCCGGAGCTGACTTAGAGCTAAACTGGCGTGTTGTTTATCATTTGGCAGAACTCTCCTACCGCTGCACTATTTGCCGCCGCTGTGCCTCCGTATGTCCTTTAGGTGTGGATAACGCTTTGCTTACTCGAGAAATCCGAAAACTATTTAGCCAAGAAATGGGCATAGCACCCGACAATGTACACAAGTCTGGTACTATACAACATTTAAAAAGCGGCTCATCAACAGGTATGACACCAGCTGCATTTATCGATAACATCGAATTTATCGAAGATATTATCGAAGAGAAGGCTGGTCGCCGTATCAAAATTCCTATCGATAAAAAGAATGCTGACATTCTGCTAATCCATAATGCTGGAGAATACATGGCATGGCCTGAAAACCCAGCCGCCTTCGCAATATTATTTGATGCTGCGGGTTTAAACTGGACCCTATCAAGCGAACAGATGGGCTACGAAGGAGTTAACTACGGTGTTTGGTACGATGACATACAGTTTTCTCGAATAGCACTTGCTCAGATTCAAGCAGCAAAAAAGCTGGGAGTAAAAAAAATAGTTGTCGGTGAATGTGGCCATGCCACCAAAGCTTTAGTTACTATTGCTGATCGTTTGTGCGTTGATGATCTGGCGATTCCTCGCGAGTCATGTCTCCCGCTGTTGGAAAGCATTGTACTCAGCGGCAATATAAAATTTAATCCGAAACGAAATAATTTCCCGGTGACTATGCATGACCCTTGTAATATAGTGCGTTTAATGGGAATCATTTCACCTCAGAGAAATATTTTGAAGCGCATCCTGCCAGACGGACAGTATCGTGAAATGCCTAATGCCGGAACTAATAATTATTGCTGCGGCGGCGGCAGCGGCTTTGCCATAATGAATTCCCACAATTTCCCCGATTGGCGAAACAATTTGTCCTGCCGAATGAAAGCACGTCAAGTACTCGATGCCTTTTCAGATTGTCTTGACCCTTCAATTCCAAAGTATTATTGTGCACCATGCTCAAATTGCAAAGGTTCGGCCCGTGATGCACTTATAGAGCATTTCGGATTTAAGGATAAGTATAATATTACATATGGGGGACTCGTTGAATTGATGGTTAATGCCATGGAAGATATTCCGCAGCCTTTCATCAGCTGGGAAGATGAGTTTTAAAAACATATAAGAGTAAAAATGGCCTCCACTAATATCAAAACAAGTGTGGTGGCCATTTAATATTACGAGAACAATTTAGGAAGCTAGTTTTCATCCACTACCTCCCCGCTTTAGAGTTTTTGTATCTTCAAAAAGCCAACAATTGAATCAATAGTCCCACCAAGACGCAACTGTCAGTCTATAGCATTAGATTATTTTACTTGTTAGACTTAGATTACATAAACTGTTAGGGGGCGTACAAAAAATGCTAAATGCAAAAAAAGCACTTTCCGCACTAATTCTATCCTCGATGCTTACAATGCACTCATTACCAGTCTTTGCTGAAACTTCTCCTGAAACCACGCAAACACCCACAACAAGTGTTACTGAAGTTACTACTACCACTACAATAGATACTACTGCCTCCACAACACCCGCGCCTTCACCTGTTGCAACAACAGCACAAGATCACAATCTAGCTGACGCAATCAACAAAACATATGGACTATCCATCACCGCAAAGACGTAGCTACTAGTCGTTCAACTGGATTAGGTTACGGAGAAATATCAAAAGCATATGGCCTTGCTGCTGGTAATGGCAACGGTGGAGGCCGTAAATAAACTTATATTTGCTAGAGAAGAACGATTAAAAACGAGGATACTATTATCCTCGTTTAATTTTTTAGTTAGAATGTTTTATGCTAACATTATGTTCTTATCTTGAATAATCTATATTAGGTAGCTTTAACAAAAGGAGCTTTAATATTATGGATGGCTATCTAGTAACTTCCATGCTAGTTGTCTTTTATGTACTTATTGTTTCGGTCTTTTGTTATAAAATATCCGACAAAGACGATAGCAAAGATTGATTAAAGCCCAACTTATCAGTTGGGCTTTAAGTCTCTACTTTATTAACTCACTAGTAACGCTAATTGCACCGCAGAAGAATATAACCGCTAAAGTAATCTGACGGAAAAGTACTGGGCTAACTTTCTCGAAAGCCTTTTCTCCCAACCAAACGCCTAATAATACTCCGGGAATTGTATATACCCCTTGTTGTATCACGTCGGTATCAATAGTTCCCATAAAATACATAACGATAAGGGTCGCTATATTTCCAAGGCAAAAGTATCGAACAAGATTTGCCCGGAATGCCTCTTTATCCTGCTGTTGGTTCATAAGAAATAATACAACAGGCGGTCCACTCAAACTAGTTGATCCCCCCATAAAACCACTTACAATACCAACTATATATGTCGCTAGTTTTTCGCGCTTAACGGTAAAGACACGATTTGATGCCATAACAAATGCGACAATTAGAATAAGTATTCCAATGCATAACTTTAATACTGAACCATCTACTATTTTTAAAATGTAAACGCCCGGGATTATGCCTAATAGGCTTGCCATAAACATTGGCAATATAACCTTAGGGTCTGACTTCCCTCTTGTCTTATAGATAACAAGCAGATTCAGTATTAATGCACCTAAAACCATTAATGTAACAACTGGCTTTGGTTCTAAAAAAAATAGCAACAGCGGTGTACCAACGATAGCAAATCCAAACCCTGTAATTGACTGTACGAAAGACGAAAAGAAAACAATTAGTACTATAATACTTGTCATAATATCCAAAACTTTTACCCCATCTTAGATCAAATTCTTATGTAACTATTATTTAAGCGTGGACATTTCTCAAATGTAACTAATCCTACCTTTTATATTTTACTATTTAGGTATAAAACTCCTGCTTATTTCCTTAGCAGATAAGAAGCCGTATAATATACTCCAAAATTAAAGCATGTAACGTTTTCCTCTTAGTATACATATTATGTTACTAGATACCTCATTAATTACTTTTGGGAGGCGTATATTATATGGGCCAAAAAAAATCTATGTCTTGCATGGATTCCTGTAAGTCTATGTCTTGTATGGATTCTTGTAAGTCTATGGATACCTGCAAGTCCATGTCTTGTATGGATTCTTGTAAGTCCATGGATACCTGCAAGTCTATGTCTTGTATGGATTCTTGTAAGTCTATGGATACCTGCAAGTCTATGTCTTGTATGGATTCTTGTAAATCAATGGATACCTGCAAGTCTATGTCTTGTATGGATTCTTGTAAATCAATGGATACCTGCAAGTCCATGTCTTGTATGGACACTGGAAAAACAAAATGTATGAGTTGTATGAAATCAATGAGCTGCATGAACTGCATGGCTAGATAATCTCCTACTTTATGTGCAAATAAGCCCGCAGCCGATCATGATTTTGATCGCGCAAGCGGGCTTATTTGTTTTAAAACTTATGGTAGCGATATTTTTGCTAAAGCCGATTGATCTATTTGTACTTCTGAATATCGATCCTTCAATATTTTATATATCGTTTCATTATAGTTATATGAGCAGACTTCTCGATAATCACATTTTTCACACTCCCAGCAGGGAAGATAACCAAATCCAGCAAGAGACCGCTTTGCACCACCGAACTCTTTTAACACCCCTTGAACTATTTGTTCAGGATAGAATCTGTTTAAAAGACTAATCATTTGACCCTCACCTATTTCATCGGCACGAGCACCGAAATAATCCCGAACGCATTTGTAAAAACTCAATAAGCCTTGATCAAATATTTCAGGCTGAATACGACCTGACCAATCTAAAAACCTATCAAATGAATAATAGGCGTTGGCAAAGTCACCTTTCCAGTAGTAGAGGGCACCCAAAAACAAATCAATATACATATAGTACCAAGGAAGAGGTTTCTTTATTGTTAGGTTTAGTATATTAGCAATAGAGCTTCCTCGATGATAGTTGATTTTGTCAAAAAACGTGATAATTTCATCAATTTCTTCAGCCGCTATTTCCGGAAAGTTTCTGATATACCGCTTAATTTTGTTGTATTGTGCATATTCGTCTACAGGTTTTATATCAAAAAATTGTTCGATTTCACTTATGCCAGGGACTATTATATGAAAGCTCGGGAAACCCAAAAATGAATTATCCCTGATAAATATTTGATGGCCCTTCGCTTTAATCAGTTCAAGTAGATACTTTAGAAGTTGTTTATTGTCCTGTTTTTCAACATCATCAAATTCTGCGAATTCATAACTATTTCTTGAAGAAAAAAATTCCGCTGGATAATAGCCCGATCCATTAACCAGAATACCTAGTGCATTTTCATGTTCTTCATCTATAGGCGACTTATATGCAAACTCCTTAACTCCCATCATATCTCTAACATCCTGCCCCTGTAGAAGTTCTGTCAGAGTCCTTTCTGCCGCAATAGAAAATATTGGATGAGACCCAAATTTAACAAAGTAACTCTGATTATCTTTGTTAATAAAAATGACCCCTACAACAGGAAGTCCTTGCCCCAACGAACAATCTTTCATTATCACCTTATAATTTCCACTTCTTTCGAGTTCTTGTATCATTTGATTAATATTAGGATATCGTTTCAAATAATCGAGCGGAATATCCGGAGGGGTTATTTTTTCTAATAGTATACGCATATTCACATAACGTTCCAAGATTTCCGATATCCCCTGAACTAAAGCTTCTTCCGGAGTATTACCAGCACACATTCCGTTAGACATATACATCTTGGATACCATCTTTATTGGGATGTTCGAAATAAGTCCACTACCAATATTAAGGTACGGCAGCGCAGTAAAGTCGGCTGGAACTTTTTCATAGGAAACAAGTTTCCATCTATTAAGCATTTCATTAACGTCTACGTCTTCAGGAGTTTTATTAATTTGAATAGTAGACCACTCTTCACCATTATTAAGGAAATCGTTAATGCTAATGCATTGTTCATCAGGAGCATAGTAAAATCCTCGATACTTGAGTGCATTTTCATCTAAATCATAATTAAGACGAAAGAACGCCTGATTCTGTAGTCTTTCCATAAGTTCTGCATAAGCACTCGCTAACGCATATTCATAAGTGACTCCTTTTCCGTTAGTAGCCAAAGTAGTCTTTTTTATTGTAACAGTAACAGAGTAAAATCCATCAGCAGAATTTCTCCAGCCAGTTTCCACAGCAAGGATATTTAAATCTGTTAAAATATTGCGTATTTTTGTTATTGTTTTTAAAGGCAATTCATCCTTGTATTTACAAGCACTAAAAGTCATACGATTAACACCCCGCCTTTTTTTATGAATCCAATTTAATTTATTCGCGGAAGCCCCAAATTGTGACAATAATGGTATTACATAATTATTGAACGATAAAAAAGAGGCATACATCCATTTAAAATGGCACATGCCTCTTCGTACTTATATTACCGCTACCTTAAGTTGAATAGCTCACTAACTATTTACAAAAACAAACTAAGACCGATATTATTAAGTACCGATCTTAGTTTTTAACATAATTAGTTATTTTGACATTATCTATAATTTGCTTACAATAGCTTTAGTTAGTTCCTCTGTGGTAGCTGCCCCGCCTAAATCAGGTGTCAACACCCTTCCCTCTGTTAGAACCTTGTTTACAGCAGCTTCAATGCGTGAAGCCACAGCCTCTTCACCAACATGTCTTAACAGCATTATTCCCGATAACAGCATCGCGAGGGGATTAGCTATATTTTTACCAGCGATATCTGGTGCTGTTCCGTGGACCGCTTCAAAGATAGCACAATCTGCACCGATATTTGCCCCCGGCACTACTCCTAGTCCACCAACTAAGCCTGCACACAAATCTGAAATTATATCACCATAAAGATTAGGTGCAAGCAAAATATCAAATTGTTCAGGCTTTATAACTAGCTGCATACAGAGATTATCAACAATAACTTCATTATACTCTACCGAAGGATACTTTTCTGCCACTTCCCTTGCACATGCGATGAATAAACCATCGGTAAGCTTCATAATGTTCGCTTTGTGCACAGCGGTTACTTTTTTCCGACCATGCTGTACGGCATATTTGAACGCTGCTTCTGCAATACGCAATGAGGCCTCGGCGGTAATTATTTTAATTGATTCAGCAGCCCTTTTTCCTACTTTATGTTCTACTCCGGCATACAGGTCTTCAGTATTCTCTCTAAAAACAACTAAATCAATATTGTCATAGCGGCTTTTAACCCCAGCTAAATTTTTTACCGGCCTTAAGTTGCAGTATAGATCAAAGGTCTGCCGCAAAGTAACATTTATACTGCGGTGTCCCTTACCGACCTCAGTGGTAAGCGGCCCCTTTAATGCCAAACCATTTTTTCTGATACTAGCCAGAGTCTCTTCAGGAAGAGGTGTCCCTGCTGTTGTTAGCGACGCATTGCCTGCAGAGCATACTTCCCATTCTATAGGAGCCTGGGCGGCCACAAAGATTTCCTTTACAGCTTGGGTAATTTCAGCTCCGATACCATCGCCAGGAATTAGTGTTACTTTTCTCATTCTATCCCCGCCCTTGCTCTTTTGTATGGTTAAGAAGTCCGCCTGCTGCGATTATCTCTAATTCACGGGCTGTTAAATCCAATTTTAATCTTATATTTTTACCAGAGTTATTATATTTAGCCTCTACTATATCACCATTCTTCGCTTGCTCAAGTAAATTAGCAATCGCTATAGAATCCCCTTGATCTATCTCGTCATAGTCCGCTTCATTAACAAAAGTCATAGGAACAATGCCAAAGTTGATAAGGTTTGCCCTATGAATCCGGGCAAAAGACTTGGCGATAACACCTTTTATTCCCAGATATAATGGGGCAAGCGCAGCATGCTCGCGACTTGATCCCTGACCATAATTCGCCCCGGCAACTATAAATCCGCCGTTTTTCGCCTTTGCTCTTGCCGGGAAAGCTGGGTCAATTCCACTAAGACAATACTCTGCAAGATAGGGTATATTGGACCGATAAGGCAGCAGATGTGCATGTGACGGCATTATATGATCTGTAGTTATATTATCTTTAGTCTTAAGCAGCACTTCACCGCTCAAGTCAACAGGCAGTTTATTCGCCCTTGGAAATGGCTTAATATTAGGTCCTCTTACAACCTCGACATTTTGCCCTTCTTGTGGTGGAAATATTAGTAAATTATCATCTGAGTCAGCTTTGAAGGCTGCATTTATTACAAGTGTCTCACCTAATGTTCTTGGATCAGTCAATACTCCAGTAATAGCACTGGCGGCTGCTGTTTCCGGACTTAATAAGTAAATTTTTGCGTCTGGCGTTCCACTGCGGCCTTCAAAATTCCGATTAGAAGTTCTTAGCGAGATCCCGCCAGAACGAGGAGCCTGCCCCATTCCAATACAGTAGCCGCAAGCGCTTTCTAAAATACGTGCCCCAGCCTGGATTAAAGAAGTTAGCGCACCGTTTTGGGATAGAAGCGCTAATACTTGTCGTGATCCAGGAGCGATTACCAAAGATACGTTTGGATGGACTCTTTTTCCCTCTAGTATTTTGGCTGCCTTTAGCAAATCAGCATATGAAGAGTTAGTACAACTGCCAATAGCTACTTGATCAATTACCAGCCCTTGAATTTCACTAACTGGAACCACATTATCCGGGCTATGCGGCATAGCAACAAGCGGTTCAATAGCAGCTAGATCTATTACTACTTCTTCATCATAAGCTGCATCATTATCAGCAGCTAAAGGTACCCAGCAGTCTGCCCTTCCTTGGCTTGTAAGGAAAGCTTTAGTCAGCTCATCACTAGGAAACAGCGATGTTGTTGCCCCTAGCTCAGCTCCCATGTTACATATTGTGGCTCTTTCGGGAACAGCAAGGTGCTCAAGCCCATCGCCGCTATATTCAAATATACGCCCCACGCCACCCTTAACTGATAGACGTCTTAGAAGTTCCAATATTATATCTTTTGCTGAAGACCACGGCGGAAGCTTTCCCTTTAAAACTACTCGAGAAATCTTCGGCATAACCAAGTGATATGCACCGCCTGCCATCGCTACAGCTACATCAAGTCCGCCAGCACCAATAGCCAGCATGCCAATACCGCCAGCGGTCGGCGTATGACTGTCAGACCCTAAAAGTGTGCGCCCTGGTCGGCTAAACCGTTCTAAATGAACTTGATGACATATGCCGTTACCTGGCTTGGAAAAGACTATTCCGTGTTTTGCAGCAACTGTTTCAATATAACGGTGGTCATCGCCGTTTTCAAAACCGCATTGCAGTGTATTGTGATCAATATATGCGACAGATAATTCTGTTTTTACTTTAGGGATATCTATAGCTTCCAACTGAAGATAGGCCATAGTACCAGTTGAATCTTGGGTTAATGTTTGGTCGATACGGATGCTGATTTCGGTACCACGCTTTAGCTCTCCGCTAACCAAATGGGAAGCTAAAACCTTCTCGGTAAGTGTGAGATTCAAAGTATTTCCCCCTTTGGTGAATTTATATTATGAACAGATTACCGGTCTTCAACAGCAACCCAAGCAACCTCTTTCTTTCCTAAATACTGAGCTCGCGGACGAATCAACTTATTGTTTTCGTGCTGCTCAAGAATATGTGCTAACCACCCACTGGTACGGCTAATTGCAAAAATAAGCGTAAATAAATCACTAGGAATACCTAGATACTTGTAAACGGATGCAGAGTAGAAATCAACATTTGGCATAAGCTTTTTCTTTTCTTGGACAATACTATCAATTTCAACTGACATATCGTACCAGCGGAAATTCCCTTGCCACTCGGCCAGTTCTTTTGATAATTCTTTGAGATACACAGCTCGTGGGTCGCCATTTTTATAAACTCTGTGGCCAAAACCCATAATTAGTTCGTTAGCATCAATTTTGCGATTGATGTATTCTTGAACTTTGTTAACATCCCCAATATCATCAAGCATTTTGGCAACCTGTTCATTAGCATTTCCATGTAACGGCCCTTTAAGTGTTCCGATTGCCGAAACAATGCCAGAATATATATCAGACATGGTTGATACTGTTACTCTAGCTGCAAATGTTGATGCATTTAATTCATGCTCTGCGTGAAGCACCAGGCATTTATCTAATGCCTTAACAGCTATTTCGTCTGGTTTTTCCCCATTCAATAACCATAGAAAAGTTTCGGCTAGCGAATTAGGAGAAATAGTATTCATTTCTATGGGATCCAGACCCTTGCGTATGCGGTCAATAGCTGCGACAATAGCTGCAATTCGGGCCATAATACGAACAGCTTTTCGATGATCTGCCGCAAAAGAATGGTCCATTACTTCATCATCAAAGTGCGTTAGAAAGGATATACAGGTTCTAAGCTTAGCCATAGGATTACCCCAAGGCGCGTATAATCGTAATAATTCATAAATCTTCTCTGGTAATACGGAATTTTCGGCTAAATCTTGCTTAAGAGCTTTAAGTTCTAACCTATTAGGCAAGCGCCCATACCAAAGAAGGTACACAGTCTCTTCAAATGTAGCATTCTTTGCTAAATCATCAATGGAACAACCATAATATCTTAATACCCCATTTTCAATTGAGGAAATAGATGTTTCACATGCAAATACACCATTTAAACCAGCCACAGAACTACACCTCACTTATTCTTCATAAACAAACTTGTGTTGCTAATTATAATATTGTATTTTGATAATATCAAGCATAAATTTTACACAAGTATAGCTATTGGGAAATAATATTGTCCACATGTATACATTATAATAACCCGAAAAATAAACATTAGTACTCTATCGTCGGACAATAGTATCTAGCCGATTTTAAACACCTCATTGCTACTCTGCTTTTACTGTCTTCCATCCTATTAGCCATTTTGTTTGAAGAATAGAAAAATTAAGCCAAGACATTCGCTGACTATTATCAGGAAAGTCTTGGCATTTTTTCAGTTATCCACAGCAACACTGGCCAGAATTCAATTTATTTATCTTATTGATAACTGATTTACATTTGCTCATACCCAATCCGAAGACATCTTTCATTTCATAAATGCCTTTCTTGCCTTTTATAAATAGAGCAGCCTTATGGGCTCCCTCAGCGTACGCCTCACGAGAAAACGCGGTGTGGGAAATTTCAATTTGATCATATTGTCCGGTCACTAAAATTTTATGTTTACCGATTGTATCTCCCGAACGAATAGAATGAATAGGAATTGCATCAACGCATCCACCACTGTCTGATAATGAAGTTAAAACAGCTGCAGCAATTTTCTTTGCTGTTCCAGACGGGCTGTCTTTTTTATTTTTGTGATTCTCTTCAATGATTTCAAAATCACAATCAACCTGTAATTCGGCCACTATACCAGCTATAGCTAGGAGGACATTCACGCCATAAGTTATATTAGGAGCCATTACAACCCCAAGTTTTCCACTTCTTGTAACGGCCTTGATTCGCTTTACGTCCATCTCGCTATAACCAGTAACAGCGGTTACTACGTTAACTTTGCATCGTGCCAGCAAAGCTAAATTTTCTCTAAGAAAGACTGGTTGGGAGAAATCAATCAAAACATCAGGTCGTTCTCTTAGCAACTTTTCTTCAAGATTATCAATTGATTCAACTATAATCCCTGTAGCTGGTCTATGTAAAATTTCACCTAGATCCTTACCGGCTTTATTACTACTTTTTTTACATAGTACCATTGTAAGTACTTGTTCTTTAAGTAAGTATTCAGCAACAATACGGCCAGTAGTTCCTAATCCAATTAAAGCGATCTTCAAGATTAATCACTCCTTTACAATGGTAACATACAACCTTATGTTAACATCAAGGTTGTATGTTGGTCAATGCTATAATCCATCCTATTTTTACCATTTTAGGTACTACAATAAGCAAACAGCATAAAAATAGCCTTAACCCTATAATTGGGTTAAGGCTATTTTTACCGAACATTCTTGTAATTATATTAAACCATAATTCTTCATTTCGGCACGAAGAATTGCAAGATTACTTTCACTAAGTTCTGTTAGCGGCATGCGGCATTCTCCCGCCTTATAGCCTAACAGGTTCACTGCTGCCTTGATAGGAATTGGATTCACTTCGCTAAATAATGCTTTAATAAGGTTTAGTGCATTAAGCTGCATTTTGATAGCACCATTAATGTCTCCTTGGAAAAATTTCGTAACTATATTATGGGTATCTTGAGGAATTATATTTGCCATAGTGGAAATTACCCCTTTTCCGCCTAATGACAGTACCGGGAGTATTGTATTGTCGTCACCGGAATACACGGAAAAATCTTCACCACACAAGTTAACTACATCGCCGACTTGACCTAAATTACATTCCTTAACAGCTATTATATTATCTATTTCCGACAAAGCTTTTATAGTTTCAGGATTCATATTTAGGTTGGTTCTGCTAGGAACATTATACAAAACGATCGGTATATTGACGTTGTTAGCAATAATTTTGAAGTGCTCATACAAGCCTTTTTGAGTTGCTTTGTTATAGTATGGTGTTACAGATAGTATTCCATCTGCACCAACAGCTTCTGCTGCTTTTGTTAGCTCTATTGCGTGCCGTGTGTCGTTGCTGCCTGTACCCGCAATAACTGGTACACGCTTGTTGATTTTTTCAACCGCAAACTTAATTACGTCAATATGCTCATCGTCTGGCATAGTGGAAGCTTCTCCTGTAGTCCCACAGACCACGATAGCATCCGAACCACCTTTAATTTGAAACTCGATTAATTCTGCTAGAGCTGGATAATTTACAGCATCGTTATGGAAGGGAGTTACAATAGCCACTGCGGATCCGATAAATAATGATTTTCTCATTGGGTTAGCCGCCTTTTATTCATATTTTAATATTAAGAACGTCATACTATAATTTTAGCCTATATTCGTCCAAAATGGAATTCTTGAATCTTCGATATATCTTAATTTTTTATATATTCACCTGTAATTGAAAGAAAAATCAACATAACCAACACTTGACAACGTCGTACTAATTGTAATTTGTAAGTCCTCATTGATCATTTGGATTAAATATTATTGACTGTCCAAACATTATTCTATAATATATTAACATATGGCAAAGAGGCCTATCTGATAACAGGTAGGTCTCTCTCTGTTTTTAAGGAGGTAAATTATGTCTACTAATAATATTATTGACGCTTCTGTCTTGCTAAGTGATCTAAAAAACGCAAATACCGAAATGGGTAAAGTAATTGGTACAATCCAGCAAATAGCCCAGCAAACAAACCTTCTTTCATTAAATTCGGCTATTGAAGCTGCACGGGCTGGTGAGGCGGGTCGGGGCTTCGGGGTAGTAGCTGATGAGATAAAAAGGTTAGCAACACGAAGCTTCGCTTCAACAAAAGAAAGCAATTTAATTATTGAAAATATTCAATCTAAAGCAAACGAAGTTATGGCTATACGTACAGCCGATGTGGCTTATGATACAATAGACAAAATTGATCGAAACCTGTTTGAGCGCAATTGCGATGCACAGGCGTGGGCAGGATTCTCGCAAGTAAAAAATGCTCTAATTTCAAATAACTCAGAAAGTATTAATAATGCAAACAGCTTATTAAAGACACTTGTAGAGATTTACGAAGTCTATTTTGATTTATATGTATTAGATTTGGAAGGAACCATAGTTGCAGCTGGAGTTCATAGAGAATTGATTGGGCAAAATATGGGTGACAGGCATTGGTTTAAAGAAGTCAAAGCAGCTAATGCGATATCTGTAACTGACCTATATCTTTCTGCTATAGAGAACAGACATACTGTAGCTTATTCGTGCCCAGTAAGTAACGATGCTGGAAATACTATAGGCTTCTTTTCATCTCGCTTTAACTGGGACTTCATATATGATATTTTAGATTCTGCTCGTATTGGTAAAAATGGAGATATAGCCATCATTAATAAGGATGGCTATGTTATTGCGTGTCCCAGCAGAAAAGGGATTTTATCTGATAAATTAAACAGCCTAAAAGCGGCCCAACATGCTTTAAAAGGTGAGACCTATGGATATACCTTAGAAAAAGACAACCGCGGTAGTACAAAAATATATGGCTATGCTCATACTCGCGGTTATAACGCTTATAAGGGGAAAAATTGGTCTGCTATAGTCAGTGAGACGATATAGTTTCCACAGCCACAGTCTAAGACTCACTCGGAGCAAACCAATGCAAGACCTGCAGTTATTAGTGATGCTCCAAGTATTTGCTTATATGAAACATTTTCGCCAAGTATAAAAAAGCTTGCTAACATTGTAACAATAGGTGCGCAGGCCATTACTAGGCTAACCTGATTGACATTACCATATTTTAAAGCATAAAAATAGGCTAGATCACCTACCAGGGTGGCAAGAATAGCTTCAATAATGATATATATCCAGAACGAAAAAGGTACGTTTAAAAAATCAGTATAGCCGCGTGAGCAAACCACCCATCCAAGCACCATTGTAGCCGCTAATAAAGTTCTAAGGGAAAGTGCTGTTATTGGATGAACTCCTTGCAGCCCAAACTTCCCAAATATCGGCGCTACTCCCCAGCACAACATCCCAAAGACAGCAAACATTATCGCCATAAGTTCACCTCTATAAAACCCAATATTAATCTGTATGCCAAAAGCATCCCCGATAGACGGAAAAACCGTACTAACTTAGCTTATACAGCTCGGTTAGTACGGTTTTTCAATTAACGAACAGTTAAAACAGTCTCTAATGTATGGTCTTGGCATCCCTGAAAGGATGCACCCATTGAGCGCAACATAATAATATAATCTATAATATCTTGTGTATACTTTTCACCTGGTCCAATCACAGGTACACCCGGCGGATAACATGTAATTATCTCTGCGCTTATCTTCCCGGCGACTTTATCTAACGGTGAAAATTCAACCTTGGCAAAGAAAGCCTCTCTTGGAGTTAAAACCATTTCAGGGTTTTCAGGGTACATCAGCACATCATTTTTCGGAACACTTAGACCGTCACATAGTCTTAAGCTATCAATAATAGTAGTAAGTGCTTTTAATATTGCTATAGTATCGCTATTTCTATTCCCGTAAGTAACAAGGAGAAGTATGTTAAAAAGATCAGCCATTTCAACTTGTATCTTAAATTCCTCACGCAAAACTTTTTCTATGCAATAACCACTAATGCCTAGCTCTCGAAAAGATACAGTTACTTTTGTTAAATCCAGGCCATGGACGCCATCTCTGCCAATAATCTCTTTACCCATAGTTTTTAACCCACGAATATTAGCAATTTCAGTTCGTAGATACGCGCTATTCTCTAATGCCTGCGTAATCATTTCAACGCCATTTTCCTGAATCATTGCACGTGCAGAATCTAGTGATGCTAACAGCAAATAAGACGTACTAGTGCTCTGCAGGATTCTTAGCACAGCTTCAAGTCTATTGCGGTCAAGCAAGTTTCCCCTTAGATGAAGCATTGATGCCTGTGTAAAAGAGGTTAGCATTTTATGCGTTCCATGTACTACTGCATCCGCCCCTTGTTCTATTGCGCTCTGTGGCAAATCTTTATGAAACTTTAGGTGTGGACCATGAGCTTCATCGACTATTAAGGGCATGCCATATCGGTGAGCTAAATCAGAAAGTTTCACTATATCTGATGTGACTCCATGATATGTAGGGTTAACTACTAGAACCCCCTTCGCTGACCCATGGGTTTTAAGACACTGTTCAATTTCGTCTGAAATACATCCTAAAGGAATAC
Source organism: Dendrosporobacter sp. 1207_IL3150 (assembly GCF_036763085.1). Lineage (NCBI taxonomy): Bacteria > Bacillati > Bacillota > Negativicutes > Selenomonadales > Sporomusaceae > Dendrosporobacter > Dendrosporobacter sp. 1207_IL3150. The sequence continues at coordinate 110,121 of NZ_JBAIYU010000030.1, read as the reverse complement.
AATATTCCATATCGTAAGCCGGCTTATAATAGACAGGAATGGCTCCAGTTAGTATGATTCCCCCTAGTACAGAGCGGTGTATATTTCTTGGAACGATGATTTTATCGCCCGGGTTGCAAACAGTCATTATTAGTGCCTGCAATCCACTAGAACTGCCGTTTACTAAAAAATATGATTTGTCCGCACCAAAAGCCTCAGCAGCCAGTTGCTCAGCCTGCTTTATGATACCGTGAGGCTGATGAAGATTATCCATTTCTGGAATATTAGTTACATCGATACTATAAGCCTTTGAACCAATGAGTTCGGCCAACTGCCCTTTTGCCATTTCATTACCCTTATGCCCAGGCATGTGAAATCTTACAACCTTTTCGCGATTGTAGTTAGCCAAAGCGTCAATAATTGGTACATCACTGTAATTCACTGGCAGTTCCCCCATTCGTAATCATCTCTGTTTATAATATGGGGGGGATAAAAGTTATGTTACATATTTAGAATATCGTTAACCTCAGTTACATTTAGGTACTTATCTTAAGGCCGACTATACCGCCTAATATCATAGCTAAAAATAAAAGTCTGATAAAATCACGCGACTCGCCAAAAAGATACATCCCGCCAATAACTGATCCAATAACACCAATTCCTGTCCATACTGCATAGGCTGTACCTACAGGTATCTCCCGCTCGGCTAGATGGAGAAAATAAACACTAGCCACCATTCCGATTATCGTAATTAATGTTGGAATTATACGGGTAAAACCGTCAGTATATTTCATACCAAGGACCCATACTACCTCAAATGCTCCGGCAACAGCCAAGTATATCCAACTCATCCATTAATCCTCCGTTTACCCACCGGCTTTATATTCATGCTAATTACTTTGGTTTGTAGTAGGCTGATGTTTAAGGGTAATTAGTTTATAACAAAAAACAAGAAAGTGCATTAATGTTATAAAAAGAAATATTGCTCCAATACCGAAAACGATAGGTTCATGACCTTTTGTATCAATTATGGTGTTTGGTATTTGTTCGAATTGTGCCACAACCTCAATAATCAGGCCAAGCACTAAGAGAATAATACCGGCGTCATAACATATTTCATCTGTTAGAATTTCATTTGGGTATTTGTTCTTCGGGTAGTACCCGAATATTTGCATTATTGATTCACGTTCCTCTAATACAATGCCATATGCAACAATTATCGAGCCTGATCCATCCATTATTTTTTCCAAGTCTTCTACTTCTTTTGAATTTTCTAGTAGTAATTGGACCAAATCCCACAAAGCCAGACCTAAGATTGTCATTACTGCTAAATTAAATAAAGTTACTGCATAACGGTTTAATAGAAAATGCACTGGTATTAACTTTTTTACAGCCTTTTCAATTTTGACTGAATTATCTTGCTGGTTCATTAGTTTCCTTTCCTAATTATAAAAGTTGTTTAGGGCTAATAATATTAGTTATTTGATATGCTCAAAAGTCTACTCGGTTATTTTTCACCATTAAATCGCTCCATATACTCCCATTAAAAACTCGTTATGTGCAGTTTTAGGGAACAAAAAACCTCAGTTTAGCTAAAACTGAGGTTTTTTTTATGACGGCAATGTCTATCGTTCTTCTCGATTGTACGGTATACCAAGCGCTTCAGGAGTTGCAACCCGCCGTGTTTTTGTTTCTCTGGTTACAACAATTAAGACTATAATTGTGATGATATATGGTAGCATCTTAAGAAAAAATGAGGGAATCATAATACCAAAATTTTGAATATGAAAACCCAATACATCAATTGTGCCGAATAGAAAACTTCCTAAAAAAGCCTTAACAGGATGCCATGTTGCGAATATAACCAGAGCAACTGCTATCCATCCGCGTCCTGCTGTCATATTTTCAAGCCATGAAGGCGCATAAGCCAAGGATAAATAAGCTCCAGCCATGCCCGCCAACATGCCGCCCAAGACAACGAATACATATCGAGTCATAAAAACGTTAATACCAGCTACATCCGCAGCACTTGGATTCTCTCCGACTGCCCGTAATTCTAAACCCTTTTTCGTATGGAATAGAAAAAACCATAAACCAGCCGCTAATAAGTAACTAATATATACAAGCAGATCATGGTTAAAAAGAATTGGCCCAATAATAGGGACCTCACTTAAAAATGGAAGAGCAGCTGGCTTGAAGGTACTGACCAGTGGCTGGCCTATTAAGTCTTTTCCGATATAACCGCTTAGTCCTGTACCAAAAATGGTCAAGGCAAGTCCACTTACAACTTGATTCGCTCGAAGTGTAATTGTTAAAAATGCGTGAATTAGGGCCATTAACCCTCCGGCGACAATCGCCGCTAAAAGCCCTATCCAAGGACTGCTGGTATTCATAGCAACCATAAATCCTGTTACAGCCCCGACCAGCATCATGCCTTCTACACCAAGATTTAGTACGCCAGATTGTTCTGTAATTATCTCGCCTAACGCCGCCAGCAAAATTGGAGTTCCCGCAATCACTCCAGCAGCTAAAATAGCTACCCATATTGATTGATCCATTATAAACTCCTCCCCTTGCGATCCAGACGTATGCGATACTGGGTAAATATCTCGCCGCCTACAACAAAGAATAAAATTGCTCCCTGCAGCATAGCTACAGTTGCAGCAGGAAAACCACTTGTTTGAATGCTGAAACCACCAACCAAAAGACCCCCAAAAATAACGGAAACAAATACTATTACTACAGGATGCAGTCTTGCAAGCCAAGCAATAATAATTGCTGAATAACCGTAGCCTGGTGAGATTCCATGCTGCAGGCGCTGGGTAATTCCAGACACCTCAGTCATCCCCGCTATACCAGCTAAACTACCACTGATAAACATAACTAGCAAAATATTTCGAGTATAATTCATGCCCGCATATTTTGCAGCAGCAGCACTCTCACCGCTTACTCTAATCTCAAAACCCCACTTAGTATAGTTTTGGATTATATAAAGAATTACCACAGCCACTATTGCAAAAATTATTCCCCAATGAATACGCGTTATCCCGAATGAGGGCAGAATAGCCCCCGAAGAAAATGGTGCTGTAATCGGGAACCCCAACCCTTTAGGGTCCTTCCAAGGACCATAAACAAAATAATCTACCCATAATATGGCTATGTAATTCATTAGCAAGGTAGTAATTGTCTCGTTTACTTTAAAATACGCCCTTGGTATAGCAGGCAGCAGACCCCATAGACCACCCATAAGCGCACCCATTATTACCATGAACGGCAGAAGCTGTGATGCTGGCCATTCTGGAAATGATAGTGCTGCCCAGGTAGCACCAAAGGCTCCCATATATAACTGCCCCTCTGCCCCTATATTCCAAAGCTGCATACGGAAAGCTAATGCTACAGCAAGACTGCATAATATAAGTGGAATTGCTTTAACGATCGTTTCAGATATTCCATATTGTGAACCGAAAGCTCCCTCAAACATGAGCATGTATACATCGACAGGATTCTTGCCGGTTAAGGCAATAAATAAACCTGCAAATAATAAGCCACAGAAAACAGAAAGTATCGGAACAAGCAATATCATTGTAGTAGACACATCTTCTCTTTTTTCAAAACGAAGACTTGAAATATTACATAGCATCTTTCTCTAACATCCTTTTCCCAGCCATCATCATTCCTACCTCTTCTGCTGTTGCCGTGCAGGAATCAACGATGCCCATAATTTCTCCTCGATGCAAAACTGCAATTCTATCAGATAATGCAAATAACTCTTCTAATTCCTCCGAAATCAGTAACACCGCTTTACCAGCATCACGCTGAGCTAATAGCAGCTTGCGTACCGCTTCCATTGCTCCCACATCTAATCCACGCATAGGATATACTGCAACAATTAAGCGAGGATCAGCCATAATTTCACGTGCCAATAACAATTTCTGCAAATTCCCGCCTGACATCATTTTGACTGGACTTGCAATGCTTGCTAATTTAATACTAAATCTTTCTACTACTTCTTGGGTTTGTGTCTTAACTCTAGACCAATCCATCAGCCAGCCATGCTTTTTATAGCTTTTTAAAACATAATTGTCTACTGCATTTAAGCTTGGCACTAGCCCTGTACCCATCCTATCTTCAGGTATATAGCTAACACCTGCATCTACCAATGCCCTAATTGTACTTTGAGTATGATTAACGCCATCGATATATTTCGTTCCCTCTTCTACACTGCGTAACCCCGCAATTACTTCAGCAAGCTCACTTTGTCCGTTACCCGCTACACCAGCAATCCCCAAGATTTCGCCAGCGTGAATATCCAAGCTAATCCCTTGGACTGCCAGCTGACCACGATTATTGAGGCATGAAATGCCTTGCAGCTTTAATATCTGTTTGCCTTTTTCGATAAGGCACTTATCGCGCGAAACAGCTATATGCCGTCCAACCATCATACGGCTTAGCTCCTGTTCATCTGCTAGCTCTGTCTTAACTGTTCCTACAGATTTCCCTCCACGTAAAACGGTAACAGTATCTGTTCCTTCTAATACTTCACTTAGTTTATGGGAAATAACAATAACTGCCTTGCCTTGTCTAGTCATTATTCTTAGTGTCTTATATAAATCTTTCGCTTCCTGAGGAGTCAGCACTGCTGTTGGTTCGTCTAATATTAAAATCTCTGCTCCCCTAAACAAAGCCTTTATAATTTCGACTCGTTGCTGTTCACCAACAGTTAACTGCCAAATCTTCGCGGCAGGGTCGACTGCCATTCCGTATTGCTGGCAGAATTCCCTTATCCGCTTCTCGATGGAAGTTCTGTCGATTATCATCCCTTCACCTTTTAATCCAAGCATTATATTCTCAGCAACCGTGAAGGACTTAACTAACTTAAAGTGCTGATGAACCATACCTATTCCTTTGTTGGCAGCATCCTTTGGAGAACTAAGCTCTGTTTTTAAACCCCTGAGATATATCTCGCCTTCATCTGGACGATACAGTCCTGTTAGAATACTCATTAACGTACTTTTGCCAGCGCCATTCTCACCCAGCAGCGCATGAATTTCACCTGTATTTACTTTAATACTAACGGAATCATTAGCAATAACACCCGGAAACCTTTTTGTAATGCTAACCATTTCTACCATAGGCATGCTGCTCATTTATACCTTCCTGCCTTTCTCTAGTTCAATACTTGATAATTGTCAAAGTCTATTTTAATTTACGTAAAATAGACTTTGACAATTATCAAGGAAATATAATAGGGAGGCCGCCATTACGCGACCCCCTAAACCTTACTTAGAAATAGTGCCTTCTACACCTTGGACAAACCACGCAAATTCAAGCATATCTTTATCAGACATCTTTTGCCCAGCCTGTACTTTTACATTGCCTTGCTGGTCTTTTATCGGACCAGTAAATACGTCCCACTGTCCTTTGACTATATCATCTTTCTTCTTAGCAATTTGGCTCTTTGTATCTTCGGCAACCATTGGACCAAAAGGACTCAGGTCAACAATATTATCACCCATTGGACCCCAATATTGCTCAGACTTCCAAGTTTTATCCAACACAGATTTTACAGTTTTCACATAATAAGGACCCCAGTTCCATACTGGACCTGTTAATACAGCTTTTGGAGCAAAATTACGCATATCCGTATTGTAGGAAACAGCAAACTTACCCTTCTCTTCAGCAGCTTGCATCGGAGCAGGTGTATCTTGATGCATCGCAATTACATCAGCCCCTGCATCCAGGAGGCTCTTTGCTGCATCTTTTTCGGTAGCTGGGTTATACCAAGTGTTAGTCCAAACTACTTTTACTTTTACATTAGGATTAACGGATTGAGCCCCCAGAGTGAATGCATTAATACCTCTTACTACTTCCGGAATTGGGAATGCCGCTACATAGCCAATTGTATTGGAAGTAGTCTGCTTAGCGGCTGCAATTCCAGATAGATAGCGAGCCTGATAAATTCGCCCGAAATAAGTTCCAACATTATTTGCTGTCTTGAAACCAGAACAATGTAAGAAGGTTACATCAGGGAACTTTTGCGCTACCTTTTGTACATAATCCATATACCCAAAGCTTGTCGCGAAGATTATTTTATTGCCTTTCATAGCAAGCTCAGTGAGTACACGCTCTGCGTCTGCTCCTTCAGGAACAGATTCTACATATGTCGTTTCAATATTAGGCATTTCTTTTTCCAGGAACTTGCGTCCTTGGTCATGCGCATAAGACCAACCTGCATCCCCAACTGGTCCTACATAAACAAAAGCTACTTTTACCTTGTCATTTTTAGCCGCCTGATTGTCTGCCTTTTGCCCGCCGCAGCCTGTAAGAAGTACAGACATAATCAAAAAGGTTACTAGCAGCAACATTCCAGATTTTAGTTTTCCTTTGATTCTCAACTCTACCTACCTCCTATCTAATTTTGCCACTCGCTATATGAAGGATAAGTCCTGAGCAGCCCCAATAAAAATAAAAAGACCCAAGCGAAGATAAGCTCACACTCAGTCTTTTGAGAGCGAAGCTCACCTGCCCGGGTTTATTCCGATAGGTGGTCCCTAAAACAGGGACTGTACACTAGGTTGAGAAAACAAAGCTATTTAACCTAAGTACACTTCCACTCATAGTAAGGTAATTTACGGTAACCTTGTAGATACTCCCAGACCATATCACTGGGATTATACGAGCTATTTATGTAATTTGGTAAATTATTCATTTACCTTTCAAAATGAGTATATCGTACAACAAGAAAAATGTCCACGCCTTATTTATGATGTTTAGTTATATTTGCTAAATTATATAATAACGATTTCCCACTAATGATTTTTGCAAAAATGCTCGTCTAAATAATTGCTAGTACAATATATTCAAAGCTCATGGAAAAATGCCGGAAGTAATTAAAATGCCTTGAAAGATTGACTCAATCCTCAGCTGATTCTACGCTTTCATACAGGAGTATCTTAGCTTGTCGTGTTGCCCATTTGATTTCATTGGCAGTTACAGCTACCTCAAGTAAACCATGTAAATAATGACTGCCCGTAAGTCTCGGCTGCCATTGCTCAATAGCTTTGGTAAGGCTTTCCCAGTATTCCTCACTTATCTTTTCAGGTATTGCGGTGCCGCCCTCCAGTATAACTGATCTAATTTTTCCATTTACCCGAATAACTATTGTACACCCTTTTTCTAAAATCTCTAATATAGCGTTAAACTCATCACTAATCGGCGGAAGACCGGCCTTAACTCTACGCTCCACGCGAGCTGGTAAAAGGTCAAAAATACGGTCCCCTTTTTTCACAATAGACTCATTATAATCTGCTAATTTTTCCGCGAGAGACAGCCATTCTCTTGGCTCTGAATTCTCTGCAACTACCCGCCGCTCTCTGCTTAGTAACTCTAAAAGCTGACGAGTTTCCTTATTAAGCTTCTTTACCCTAGTTCTTTGCTCTGGATCGATATTTAGCTCACTTCCAGATTGCCCAACATATTCTTGTACCGCTCTACAGAAGTAAAGTACAGAGGCCTCATTACTTTGCCTTAGCTTTTCTTTAATCCTTTCGTTATACCTAGGCGGCCAGAGTAATACATTTACGATCATAGCCGATCCAAGTCCAATAAAGATTACTCCTGATCTTGCAAGAGCATGCACTAAAAACTCTTCGGTACTTGAACTTAGTACAAACAATGCTGCAACTATTCCCATTGTTATACCGCTCTGTAATTTGAGTTTCTTATATATAGGTATAAGGAGAATTACTATTAAACCTGCTGAAAAAGGATTTACTCCCATAAAGTAGCCAAAAAAGAACCCAGCTGCGATTCCTAAAATATGAACCATAATTTGATCACGCGCAGCCCTTATTGTTAAAAAAATTGACGGCTGCATATTAATTACCGCAGAAACAGCTCCAAAAAAAGCTGGTTCTAGGCCAAGAACCCCGCAAAGAAACATTGTAATTGCAACTGCTATACCGGTTTTTATAACTCGTGCCCCAATTTTCAAACTTTCATCTCCCCAGCCGATAAAACGCGACTAACGCTCATCATATTATTTGTAATAATAGTGCAAAATTATGATTATCACAATTCATAAAAGAAGATACCCATAACCTACCACAAGGTTATGGGTATCTTCTCTTAAAATATCGTTGTTTCCTGCTTTATCTTCTCTTCATTCAAAACGCATACTCGTACCAAGCGTTTTTTTATAGCTGCTGTATTTTAACAAAAGCCTCATCCATTGCCTGCGCAATCCCACGTTTCATTGCCGTACCTATACCTGGTATACCAATTGATGTTACTTTGTTATTTCCTTTGCCCATTGTTTGGAGTGTAGTTACTTTATTAGTGGCTGTTGTATAAATTTTGTATTTCAGTTTTACTTCACTCTTTGCAGACGTCGAGAAATAACTCACATGTCTTGAATTCATAAAGTGAACGATTTCCATTGCAATAACATAATCCGCACCCGTTTCCTTGGCTAAAACTGCCATTAATTCGTTTTCCGGTAAGACATTGTTAGATACATCAAAACCATTATTTACTAATAAGGCTTGAATATTTTCCCCTGAGATTGTCTGATATTTTTCGTTTGAAAACTGTTCTTTAAGCTTTTCATTGACAGCTTCTCCAATGTATTCTTTTGTTTCTTCCGTCGAGTTTATATACGGAACTAAAACTACTTGCTTTGCATTAGGCGAAGCTCCTGCTACATTCATTATAACCAAGCTAAATATGAAAATAAATAATGCCATGGTTTTTCGCATATGTTCATCTCCTTAATTTTCCAATTTATCCATTTACTATTATACATGGTATGGTACTAAATGGAAATAAAGTTTACTTAATTTGTTAAATATTTTTAAAATTTCAAACAGCAAGCTATTAGGAATCAAACCTTCCTAAGAAGCGGCAAAAAAGCCCGTATAAAATATTAAATATCTTATACGGGCTAAAACATCCTATTTACTTTACTATAGTAGAATACTATTGTGATTTACACTATTTTCGATGGCCATTACCTTTACTATTTTCATGCTTGTCGTTTTTCTTATTATCTTTTTTTCCGTCATCATTTCCAGCATTGCCGTGCTTCTCATGCTTATTGTGCTCAGTAGAATTATCCTCTACTTCTATGTAGGTTATATCAACACCTTGGTGTCTAGCTGCTTGAACAACATCATAGTTTCCCTTTTTTAAATCTTTAACTTTTACACCATATAGTTTTGCTATTTCTCCCCAGCCCATGTTCTTCAAGCGAAGACGACCGATTTCGTCAACAGGCTGACCAGAGTAAACAGCCGTAGCATATAATAATGAGATTTCGCCAAAGCCAAAATCAAAGTCAGCTTTTAATCGTATTACTTCCTGTTCTGTTACTTTTCGATTATAGTTGGTTGATAAAACCTGAGCAAATTTGATATTATCACCAGAAATTTTAGTCTCTGAAGAAGATATCGTTACATCACCAACCGAAGCAGTAACAGTTGAATTTGTTACGGACGCGGCACTAACAACTGGAGCCATGAACGTAATAGTCGAAGATAAAAGAATAGCTGCTGCAAGACGCTGCATTTTCATAATTGAAACCCCCTGTACGTGTTATTACAACTATAATAACATTAGGACTGACCAGTCAGCCAGGGCCAATAGTCCTATTTTTCCATAGTTATTAATATATAGCAAAAAGTTCTTAACCATCTGCCTTTGGTTAAGAACTTCGGCACAATTATCAGCTAATAATGCGCTAGATTATTTTATTAATATCAATATTTCCACCTAAGCGCCAAAGGCTGATATTATTTACTCCTTCTACTTTAGCAATTGATATCCAATAATTTAGAGTTTTCACATCTGCATACCACACTTGGTATGTTATACCACCTTCTACATATTCAAAAACTATGCATTGGCTTTGCTCGTCCCGTTTTATTTCAGCCTCTTTTTTATCTGCCAAATGTTTTGCCTCAGCCTCAGTTAAAAATCGCTTTTTACCATCACTACCCCAAAGGCAGCCGCCTGTTGAAAATGCCACTGAGTTGCTGCCCGGCAAGGCTTTCATTTTTGTTATCGTCTTTTGTATAAATTCCTTATTAGCTTTTGGGCCAGGATCGCTATGTAATCCATTAAGATTATAAAGCATAACTACATATTCTGGCCCTTTGGGAAAGTCATTGCTTGCGAATGGTGCTCGCGGCTCTAAGACAATTCTCAACTTCAAATTGTTATCTATTGCTCTTTTATAAAGCTTGTCGGCAAATTTCATAAAAGACTTCCCAACACTTTCATCTTTCCATATTCTCTCGTAGTCTACTTCTATGCCATCATACCCGCCCTGCAAAGTAAGCGCTATTATATCGTCGATATGTTTTTCGATCGTAACATCATCAGCGAATACTCTGCGGAGCACTTCAATATCTTTCATTACACATGATCCGCTAGCACTTTGCTTGTCATTTACAAAGGTAAGATAGGTTTCATACTTATTTATTTTATTATTCAATTCACTTTTTTTATTACTAAGTTCAATAGGAACAAAAACGCGGTCATCTTTATCAAAATATGCTGCAAAAAACGAAAGCTTCTCAACACTATTTGGTGTTAACTGCAAATCTTTTTCACCTGCGTTAAGATCCCAATAGGCTAGCCATACCGTTTTTTTTATTGGCTCTTTCGCAACTGCATTTACAAGGTATTGACTATCATAGGTGCAGCCTGTCAAGATAAGAAACACTGCAGCAATTATGGCGGCTTTGAGTATTTTATACACTATGAGGTTCGGCATTTGATCCTCCTTAAATTACAAGTTGGCAACAAAAAAGTCTATTAGAGCATACCACATTTTCTTAGCTTTAAATTTGACGGCCGCAAAACCTTGCATTCTACTGTCAAACAATATCTCTTCCTTATCAGAACCAGTGTTTTCCGTAATAATTAATTTTTCAAATACACCGTCATATACGTCGTCAGCTAAGTTTCTCTGACTCCAGCCGTAGCCACCCCAAGCAGTCTCAAGATAAATAGAGCCCCTTTTGGCATCAAATACTTGTACATCTCTTATGGCTTCCTTATCATCTACCATAACACTTACTTTATTATTTTTGAGAGAAATCGATAACCTACGATCACCCTTTGCATGTACACTGAGTGCTGGCACATATTCCTCTGCACCTTGAGTGACCGTTGGAACAGTTTCCAAATTCTTATTTTTTAATCGTTCAGTATAGATCTTTGCTTTCTCAACAGAATCAGCATATTTTATGAATGTCTCTAGTTCGCGAATCTCAGCTGCTTTTTTATCTTCGGGGATCGACAAACTTTCTTTACCATCATGTTTATCCAGGTTTAACTTAAATAGCTCCCTTTCAGCTCCACCATTTTTTTCAGTTACATATAGAAAATTATTAAAAATGTAAACTGAAACAAATCTGTTTAAGGTTTCATCAGCTCGTAGGTATATCTTTTGCAAACCGAGTTTATTACCTTTAAGCCTTACTGAAAGTTTTATATCTTCAAAGTCATTACTGTTTTTTAATCTCATCAAACCGTTTTCTTTTGGCAGTGAAGTTAAAATGATTGTTTCCTCTTGAATTTCAGAAGCCCCTTTAAGCATTTCCCATGATTTTTGTTTTTCTAAGTCGCCCTTTGTAAACTCCAGATCTTGATTTATGTCATATTTAATCCTCATAAGCAAATGGTTAGTATACCAATATGCCTGTGGCTGCATCCTGGTCAAATCATAAATACTGCTGTTGCGCTGATTAAGGCAAAAACCTTCTCTATTGAAGTTCATTTTAAACAGTGAGTTTATCCAATATTCGTTAACAGCACTTACTTTATCATTATTCCCAAAACTACCCGTATTGGAGTGCATTAATATATACATACCAGGAACATACCCAATAGACTTAGTATAAATATCCCTAACAGCTTCGTAATCATAGGATATACGCGTTCTCATTCGATTGTAGCTCTCTATTGGAACACCATACTCATCACGAATATAATCCATTAAATAATGATTATACTTACGACTTAAATAAGGAGCAACCTCAGCATGTTCCAATGGTTCCAATTCGCCTAGGTAATTATCGTAACGATCAAACACATTAATAAACGCAAGCCTGTAGCCGTTTGTTCCCAGCTCCCAGAAAGTAGTTTTTTCTAAAGCTGTCAATTCATTAGGCATTAGAAATTTAGTATCTTTTTTTTCAAATTTCTCTGGGTAAGTCAACATCGTAGCTTTAAAGTTTAAGTCTTCTAATATTTTTTGTGAAAATATAGCAGTATCTCTCCTGCCGTCTTCAAACATCAGGAGCACTGATTTTTCAGGCAGGTCTTTCCCTGATTGATAGTAGTCTATAATATCTTGCTGAGTAATTGTTACATAACCTAAATCTTTAAGTGCTTGCAGGTGCTGACGCAACCGATCTACCCCGATTAGAGGCTGATTGCCTTCTCTTTCAACACCGAAATATGAAAGGGCAATAAACCCTTTGTCCCCAGAGTATTTTGTGTTCCGCTGTGTAGCAGCTTCATATGATTTCAGGGTAAATAACGCGTTTACAACGATAGCCATAACCGCAATGATTATTACTAGTTGAATAACTACTCGTATGAATTTCTTTCTGTCTTTTCGGGCAGTGAAATCTTCATTTGATATCTTCATAGTCTATGCCCTCATTTGCTTTTCACGATTCTTTTTTAATATTTGGAGTAAGTCCGCTGGAGTCAGCCTTGTTCCCCAGGTAGTTTTCCAGAATGTAAACCAAGCTATTGGCATTTGCCATAATAGCACAGCTTCATAATATAGGCAAAACCATAACCCGTATATCCAGGTGGAACTCTTTCTAAGCAATAACTGCGCCATACTCATAAGCAATGCCATCAGGAAAATCCCCGTGATAAATGTAAGTGGAAAAACTCTATGCGCAATTGGTATGTAAATTAGGTTATAAAGAACTATTATTGGCGCTAACAGCGGCACGAGTACACCCATATAGAATGATAAGGCCATAAATGGCTCTTTTTTCCACATAAACCGCGCCGCAATCAGCGATTCTCTTAGCCAGGAACGTTTCCAGCGCATTTGCTGTTTCAAAAAAATCATATGTGTATTAGGTACAATTGTATTACAGATGGCAGTATCCTGATATCCAGTACGGTTCTCTCTTAATATAAAGTTGGTCATACTTCGATCGTCACCAAAGGTAGCCTTATGTCCCCAAAACCTTTGGTTAAGCCATTCATCCATATATTTGAGTACTAAATCTTTTCTATAGCACGATAGCGGACCAGACAGACAGGTTACTGCATCAAAATAGCTTTCAGCAGCTTTCATAATCCGAAAAGCGATGTAATATCGAACGGCCTGAAGTTTGGTGAGGGCGTTGGTATAGGTATTGGCGACATCAGTTCTGCCCGAAACACCGCCCATTTTTGTATCTTTAAATGGCTGGACAATATTGCGGATAGCAAAGGGATCTAAAAAGCTGTCAGAGTCAACAAATACCACCAGTTCATGCTTTGCCATTAAACTCCCCTTTGCCATGGCCTCGCGCTTTCCTAAATTTACATCTTGGCGAAAATACTTAAGTCTAGTTTCGACGTCGTAACGCTTTTCTTTGACCTTTAGTTCTTCTACAATCTCTTTTATTTTCTCATACGATTTATCATTGGAACAGTCATCTACAATAATAACTTCTAATTTATCTAACGGGTAATCCTGGTTAATACATCCTGATATTGTCCTTTGTATCCATTGCTCCTCATTAAAACAAGGTATAATAATTGAAACTCCTGGGGTAAAATCTTTGTCAATTGGAATAGGGCGATAAAAAGCCGCAAATAGATATCTTGTCAGCAAAAAAGTAGCAGCAACAATACTATATGCATATAAAAGTTTGTTAAATTTAAAATACAGCACACTCTCCGCTCTCAGCAGCATAATAAAAGCAACAATAAAGAAGATTAGAATAGCTGCTACTGAAAGCATATACCAGCCTTGCTTCTTATTTGCATATTGTGCAAGTGTCTCTTTAAATTCTAGACCACACAAAGTTTGACCACTGGCGCTTTGATTGTGACGAATAAATTTGGCAGGAATATCGACTTTCATCTCATACCCTTCAGGCATAGTCCCTGGTTTTATTTCAAATTTCAGCATGATATTGGATGCTTGTGCCAATTCTTCACCAACTTCCGCTGAAACTTCAAGAAGCAACCCGGTAGTCGATATATCAACGCCTTTACCCTGACATTTTACATTCTTGTTTTTGTATAGATATTGGATTGAGACATCATAGTCAACCTGATAGCGCCTGCCCATATTCTCTATTTCGATTAAATGACTAATATCATCAGTATCTTTTGTGTCTTTTGTACGACGTCTGTCTATATTTGTACGTACGCCTTCTTTATCTGGCACTTTTGAAAGCAGCCGTCGGTCAGGTTTAGGAACAAGCAAAACATCCTCTTCACTTTTAAATTCATTATCAAATAACTTATTCACGTTCCATTCACCTGCCATTTTTATACTAATGATTTTACAGCGTATTTAATTGGTCTTATTAATTCGCTATTTTAATTAACTTAAGAATACCAAGTTTAATCATGACTACTTAGCCTTAGTGTTTTTCTTCGCTCTGATTGTGAATAACCATCAACTAGATAGTCTGATAACCTGCCTACTTTGAATTTAGAGGGATCAGAGTCACTTCTAGCAGCATTCGCAGTCAATAACATATCCAAAGCTGTTGCCGTATATATTGAACTATCTCCCATATGCATTACCAAGACGGCACCCTGTTTTATTTTTCCATCACTTGTATAAATGCCATCTTTCATGGTGTACACTAGCTCAGATACACTCTGGGCTTTATAATCGTATGTGCTGCACGATCCTGAAATAATATATTCATATCCAGTTTCGAAAAGTGCTTCAAAGCCCATCTTGCTAATTGCTAGTGTTGGTGGACGAAAATATCGAGTTAAAGATGGTTTCCCTAAAACCGTGACATCACCTGTTACATCACGTAATTTCTGGTATGACAGGCGAAGATCACTTAAATATTCCTCTCTATCTTGGGTTCTAATTTGCTTCCCGTTTTTTTGATCACGAATAACCATTGGCTTGTGCTTATCTGAGTGACTACCAATATCATGACCTTGCACAGCAATAGATCGAAGTAAATTAGGATTATTTAATACGTTGTTTGTAATGATAAAGAATGCCCCTGGCACATTATGTTTACGCAGAACATATAGTATCTTATTGATTGCTGCATCTGTTCCCCAATCATCGAAAGTAAGAAAAATAACGTTTTCTTGAGCGTGAATAAATCCTTTTCTATCAAGGCGGCGTGCTTCCATTTTAGAGAAGCCTAGCATCCGGTCTTCATAGTCAACATCGTTATTCCCAATATATCGTTTAGAGGCTTCTGCCATAAAATTATTCTTATCAATATTCACTCCCTGATCATTACGTAGGCTCAATGGAATATTTTGAGGCTCTATTGGATATTGATAAACTAATTTTTTATTATTTAGAATGCTGCTTACAGGCTTTATACTGTAGCGTGAATCGTTGTTAGAATTGTTTTCAGGATTATCATAAAAGGTGCGATAGGCAATGTTGTCGACTTTTCTTAATTTAATTGATTCCATTAATTCTCCAACTAGTAGATCCTTTGTATAATAGTCCATCCTAAAATATACGATTTGCCCACGAGCTAAAGAGAGGACATGTTTACCAAAGATATCCTCCATAATTAGATCTGCAGATACATAATCTTTATGTTTACTTTGAACAACATTAATTGACTGACCAATAAGCTTATACCCTAAAGCCGCAACTGCTTCTTTTGTTGTATCTGCAACAACCCCTGACAATTGTTTTACTAATGTCGTCTTAACCCCAAACTGCTCGTTAAGTATTTTTTGGGAGCGTACTATAGTTTTGCTAGTTTCCTCAAATGTTTCTCCATCTTTAGGCCTTATCGCAATGCCTACTTCGTGTCCCTTTTCAATTATCCTTTTGATTGTCTGAGGATATCTTTTCATTTCTATTTCGGCAACAAAGAAAGTCGACTTAATGCCAAGTTTATCTAACCGTCCGAGTACATCATCAACAGCAATCTCGTTAGACAAGCCACCAAATGTAAAAGCAAGTGCAGGCTCTGTTGTTAAAACCGTCTTAATTTCTTGCGCTTTGTTATCTTCTAGATTTGCTGCGTAAGCTGTGGGTATAGTAAATATATTCCGTAATTGATTGTGTATGGTTGCTACAGCTTTTTTCAGATATTCCCCATCGATTAAAACGCTTTGTAATATAGTGGTTTTCTTTTGTTCCTGATTGGTTTTTGCGAATTCTTCTACATATGTTGTGGTATAGTTAGCTTTCTTTAGAGAACTCAAAAATTTTTCTACCGCATCGACAGTTTTCTTTTCTCGTAAGTCTGTATACTTTGGCAGTTCTTTTAGCCCAGGTTGTTTGTCTATTGCTGGTCTTAAGTCAGTTTTCTCTTTTTCTTTTACAATCGGTTCGACATCAGTTTTTAGTTTAATCGAAACAATTGTTCCTGGTTTAATACTTCTCACAAAGTCATCTGCCGACATAAGTGAACTTATCTTTTCAACATTTAGAAAAATATCGTTTTTAACCACACTATTAAATCCACAAGCTCTAGCCGCAATCAGCAATTGATCGGTATATTTTGTATCATTACATTTTAAAAGGTTTGGATCCCTGTCAGCAGTCACTTTAATGATTTTTTGCGCACGGGAAAAATCTTTGACTAATCGCTCTACAGGCAGGTTCTCCATTTTATTCAAGCCTAGAAGTGTATAGTTTTCTATCTTGTGACCGGCATTTCTAATATTCACAACTGTCTGTGGATCTTCCGCACACTGTAATCCATCCACAAAAAAGGTCGCTTTAGCATTATACTTATGTAAAAGATCTAAAATTTGTTGAATAGTATTACGATCGCTTAAACCGTCAAAAGTAATAGCAATATGACGCAAACCACTATTACTGCGAGAAATAACTAATGCCTTTTCTTGACTGTTTTTTAACTGCTCCAAAGATCGGGCAGTTTCTGTATCAGCATTATAAGCGCTTTCTAAATCAGTAATATTACGATAATCACCGCCAGTTTTCGTAGTAAAAAAATCTTTAAAGTATAATGAACTAATAATAACACTTAGCACTAATACACATAAGATAATCCTCTTGTGATTCACGCCATTCACCCCCTTATGATTAAAAGCTCCAATATATATATCCACTTTCTTCTATGATTTCTTGGTCAAATATATTCTTTATATCAATGATGATATGCTTTGTGTGCTGCATTTGCGGTTTTAACATCTTCTTTAACTGTTTTGGCTGCAAGTCTTTGAACTGCTTGTGCGCTACTAAAAACACAAGGCAGTCAGCATCTCGAATATCTTTTATTTCTACAAGTTCCATACCTAGTTCTGTTTTAAAATCAAGTTTATCGACCACAGGATCTACTACTTTGAATTGTATCCCATACGACGCAAGGCTTTTGCAAATATCTACGGCTTTTGAATTACGCATATCCGGGCAATCTTCTTTAAAGGTAATTCCCATGATATAAATATTAGACTGCTTTATATCCTTGTCATTTTGGATCATTTTTTTTATAAAATTATCAGTTACATAAGTCCCCATATTATCGTTAATTTTTCTACCTGCCGAGATAATCTGTGAATGATAACCAAGCATCTCAGCTTGATAAATAAAGTAATATGGATCAACCCCTATACAATGACCGCCGACCAACCCCGGATAAAAACCCAATGCATTCCATTTTGTATTCATGGCGTCAATTACATCTTTTGTTCGTATTCCTATGCGATCAAATACCATTGACAATTCATTCATAAAGGCAATGTTGATGTCCCTTTGGGCATTTTCAGCCAATTTTGCTGCCTCTGCCACTTTAATGCTTGGTGCTTTATAAACACCCGCATGAATAATTAGTTGATAGATCGCGGCAATATTTTCAACTGTTTCCTCATCCATACCAGAAACAATCTTTTTAATGTTCTCAAGCCTATGAACTTTATCTCCTGGGTTAATCCTTTCGGGAGAATATCCTATCTTGAAATCTTTGCCGCATTTTAAAGTCGACTCTTTTTCTAAAATAGGTACACATATTTCTTCTGTAACCCCTGGGTAAACAGTGGACTCAAAAATGACAATACTGCCCATAGATAAATTTTGACCGATAATCGTACTAGCATTTACAACAGGAGCCAAATCTGGTGTCTTATCGCCATTAATGGGTGTGGGCACAGTGACAATAAGAACTCTGGCCTCTTTTAACCTTTCAGCATCCGCAGTAAACTCTATTTTTGTATTTTTAAGTTTTTCATTACCAATTTCATTAGTTGGATCGATGCCTTGTTTGTAAACGTTAATCTTTTCCTTGTTAATATCAAATCCTATTGTTTTGACTTTATCTGAAAATGCAGCAGCTAGTGGCAAACCCACATAGCCAAGGCCAATGACTGCTAAAAAATTTCTTTTTGTCTTTATCCCCTCAAATACTTCCAGATTCATTTTATCACCTACTTTCAGAAGTAATGAGTCAGTTGACTCCACCAGGATTGGCTTTTTTCCCTTGATATTTTGTCTGACAAATTATAGTACTCTATACCAGCTGTAAAGTTTTGGGCTAACGTGTAGTTCATCCCTAAACCATAGCCTTTAAATCCTTGCATACGTCCCCCTAGGCCATTCATTCCATGTGCAATATAAGTTTCACTAGACTGATTATAATATTTAGCAAAAATATCGTAAGTTCCAGGACGATATGTTTTTAGGTCACCATACTTAAAACTAAAGACATAGCCATCACTATCTCCCCTGCTGTCTTTCAAGCTAGCATCCAAGTACATAGCACCTACACCAAAATTACTAAAATTATAATTACCGCCTATAGTCAAAATTGTATTTTGTTCACTCGCACCAGAGTCTTTTTTATAATGATAGACGCCTGCTTCTAAATCGTAATCATAATCACTATATTTCGCTGTAGCTACGTATGTCTCTTTGGTATAATCGGTTTGCCCATGGCTAAACGTATATTTAAGAGGGCCTGTAAAGTCAAATCGGGCGCCCTTATAACCACTGTCGTAAATATTACCATCTGCCATCAGATATCCGAACGACCCTATAGTTGCACTTGATTTTCCTACCTTCCCCGCTGCATAAAGACGTGAGAGTTTAAAGAAATTATTATAATTCGATATGCGCTTTTGCCCTTCTAAGAGAGCATAGGCTTGCCAGTCTTTGTTTATTTCACTATTCGCCCCAAGATAGACACGAATTCCCGATGAATCTTGTCCTAAGCGGCCATCACCATTGTTCGCTGCGTGATGAATGCGAATATTACCATTAAGATTGACCTTATTCTTAGGCTGGTTTTGGCCGTTACCTACATTCATCAAATCATCAATGATCTCTTCATATATATCTGGTGTTAAACCTTGTTTGTCCGATTTTGGAACTTTAGCTCCAACTGAGCTAGCGTGAGGTTTAGTTGCTGATTGAGTATTTGCTGAATTTGGATCAATTCGCCCAGGATTAAGAACAGCCCTATCGCCTGAATTTACATCTGCATCAAATATAATTTTGGTTGTAAGTTGAGCAACTTCATAAGCAAAATTAGCTTTAGCTTTCTCAATACTTAAATTGGGATCACTGACAACTTTGGTCGTTATCTTTGACATTTGATATGCAAATTTATCCTGTTGGCCAATAGGTATCATTGGCATAACCTTGGCTGTAACCTTCGCGGTTGCATATGCATACTCTGCTTTAAACTTTTCTATGTCTAATTCAGAGGATGATACAATTTTTGCAGTAATTTGGGCCATCTCATATGCAAATTCAGCTTTTGCTTTTTCTGCTTCTTCGTTTGACACAACAGAAAGATTAGTAGGTTTGCCCGATGCATAAGCTATGGTTCCCTTAAATTCCCCGATAAAGAGATTTCCTGCAGTAATACCAATAATCGTTGCCATTGCGCACGATAATATCGAAAGCTTTTTCAATTAACCTCACCGCCTATGCAGATATCTTCTGGCAGACTTTACTATCCTAGAGTTCTAAGGAATTAAAAATTATCTATTAAAAATTATCTTTAGAAAATTAATACAAACAATTTATCCTTTATTTACTATATTTAAGGGGCATAGTCCTTCTGTCCCAGGACAAATAACCTATATTTTTTTGGGAAATTCAACAAAAAAATAGGTTATTTGCTAATTAAACAAAAAAAACCGGCAATAATCCCAAAAATCATAGGATTACGACCGTTTTGTTATGGTTAAATTTATACTTTCAAATATATACAAAATCCTTATAACTATCACTGTCATTAGCTTACTTAATTAATAGCTAGCTTAATAATTCCCGAACCCTGAGTTATATCTTTTTTACGAACTCAGATTTCAACTTCATAGCTCCAAAACCGTCAATTTGACAGTCAATATCATGATCTCCCTCAATTAGCCGGATGTTCTTAACCTTTGTTCCCATCTTTACAACTGATGAACTTCCTTTAACTTTAAGATCTTTAATTACCGTTACGGAATCACCATCATTTAATACATTTCCATTTGCGTCTCTTATAACTTTTTTATCTTCATTTGTTTCGCTTTCAGAACCTGCCGTCCATTCGTGCGCACATTCTGGACAAACCAGCAGACTACCATCTTCATAAGTATATTCCGAATTACATTTGGGGCAATTTGGTAAATCAGACACGTTTCATTCTCCATTCTATTGGTTTTTTTAACCCTAATATACTAACACAGTTCCCTCAGTTTTACAAAACACCAAGTCAAGCAGCATTTTGTAAGTACTAACACTTCAAATTTGCCAAAAGATAGCTCTAAACAGCCATCCCTTTTGATACTCTTCTACAGTTTTCCAAGTAATTATTGAGTGAGTTTAGTGGTATGATGCTATGCTTGACGTATTATAATTACTCTAGTAGAATAGCCCTAAATCAAACTAATTCGGAACTACATAATAAAGATCGTTACATTTGTAGCGATCTCAGGAATTTTTTAAGGCTGGTGAAGATATGTTAAAACATTGGAAGCCGTATATTGTTGGTGCATTCACTATGTTTATAGTGTTAATAGGTTTTTATGTTTTCTTTGTCGACCCAAAAGAATCTACGATGCATTCTTCGCCTAAATCCATTCAAGCAAATATTCCTTCTGATTCCGTTACTATCACACCCTTACCAACTTTAAGAATTATCCGTGGTGAAAGAGTTCCTTTTGAAGGAAAAGTTGAACTTAAACAGGCAATAGCAGGTCTTTTTGCGCAGGACTTAGTTGTTGTTAATTTTCAGGTGACAGGAGAAAACTCTGAAAAATCTTTTATAAAAATCGTTTGGGAGAATGGCGAAGTCGAAAAGCTATATCCCGGAACTACTAATAAGATATTTTCACCATCCAGAAGAGCAGTCGAGATTACAGTAGTAGGCTATAGTATTCATGAAAGACGTTTATTTAAAGATTCAAATAGAAAAGGTACTCTAACGTGGGAAATCCGGTACGATCCGGTTGAAAATTCCCCAGTTAAACCTTAATAGGTAGATGTTGCGTACCTTACTAGCTATTAATGTACGCTTTTTAATATTGCTAAATATATGCCTGTGGAAATATAGGTTGGCTTCTTCGGAATATAAGCTAGGCATGAACTCCTTTTCACAAGAGTTCATGCCTAGCTTCATTATTTGAACTTAATAGTATCCGATTGGCTATATACCATACTGTCTATGGCTCCAGCAAACTTCAGATCGTGCCGGACATATTTTCAAATCGTATTCTACTAAAACAATACTCCGACAGTAACTGCAGCCATGCCTGTTAAAGCGGCATAGTCAGTTATGCCTAGTGCTACCTGAGAGCTGAAACTGCATCTTTCCCCACCAAATCCACGTAGCTCCATACTAAGGGCCATTGTTTCTGATCGACTGATAGCCCTTAATACTAGCGGCTTAACAATGGACAGATAATTTATTATCCGTTTAAAAATATTACCTTTTGTACTATAGCCCCTACAAGCCTGGGCTTCTTGAATTGTCTGACTTTCGTTTAGAAAATCAGGCACAAACCTTAAAGCGCTAGTGAACATAAAGGCATATTCATAAGGGATGCGGCATTGACTAACCAATGCGGCTGTTAACTCCTGAACCCGAGTTGTTGCTAGGACCAAAATAAACACCATAGCCATTGCCATCATTTTTAAGCCTGTTATCAATGCGAGTACGATATCATGCACAAAAACATATTGAATAACAAATAAGATAACTGCGAATAACGCTAAAAAGGCAGTAGCCTTATACGTTTTGATTTCAACCCGCCCTATTACCATCAGGATGAGCTGGGCAGCTACAACTAGCGACAATGACAACGGTGAAGAAAGCGCAACTGCCCATATCGAAACCATCATTGTAAATATTATCTTAGTCAACGGCGCTATCTTACCCATTTATTCCGCTCCTTCCCACTTCTTTCAACTCTAAAACTAATTTATCTATTGTCGCGGCAAAAGGGACCCCGTAGTTAGACAACCTATGAGAAACTGCAACAGCTACAGGCTTTCTCAATCCCCATTTTTCAATTGGATAAGTCCTGAATAGCTCAAGTGCTAAGCCGTCATATACCTTAACACCCTCACACATAACTATTGTTCTCTCTGCCCTTTCTGCCAAAATACTCATATCGTGGGTAATAATCATAATCGCCAGCCCTTCTGAATGCAGCTGATCAAGCAACGCTAGAAATGCGTTCTTATCTTGCTGATCCTGACCGCTTGTCGGCTCATCAAGGATTAGCAGGCGTGGCTTCATTGAAAGAACCGAAGCCAGAGCCAGCCGTTTCTTTTGGCCTTTCGATAGTGAAGCCGGATATGCCGTCTCAAATCCATCAAGACCTACCTTAACCAACGCTTCTTTAGCATACTTTATCGCATCGACCTTCGGGATTCCAATTTGCAAAGGTCCAAAAGCAGCTTCTTCGATAACAGTATCGTGAAACATTTGCCGAGAAGGATTTTGAAATACATACCCAACGAAACTGGCCATATCAGCAGGCGAGTAATTCCTTGTATCCACACTCTCAAAAGTAATTTTCCCTTTTACTGGTTTTAATAATGACATAATCAGACGTGTCAAGGTTGTTTTGCCGCTGCCATTGCGGCCAGCCACTGCTATATATTCTCCCGGCTGCACTATCAAAGAAAGATTAGTTAACACCGGACAGCCTTTATGATAGGCAAAGCTCACATCATTGAACTCAAGCACTTTTCTCAGCCTCCTTGCTACGAACGCAATGAAGCAACTCATTAGCTGCTTCTTCACTCGTACTCCAGTCGCTAAAGCATAGTGAATCAGTTTCTAGTCCCAATTTAAGCTTCCACAGTTCCGGTAAAACGCAAGCATACTGCTGTTTTATCCCCATATATTGTAGGACTTCGGCCGGAGTTCCCTTTTTTTCTATCCTGCCATTTTCGAGAAGTATAAAGTTTGAAGCATATGGCAAGGCAAGCGATAGATCGTGCTCTACTACCACAATAGTCAGCCCGTGATCTTGATTAAGTTGATAAAGAAGTTCGTATAGTTCGCAAGCACCTTCTGGATCAAGGGCGGAGGTGGGATCATCAAGAACAAGAATACTAGGCTTAGTAGCAAGAACCGATGCAATCGCCAATCGTTGTTTTTGTCCGCCTGATAATGCTGCTGTATGCTGTCTTTCTTTTCCGGACAACCCCACCATTTGCAGAGCTTCCTTAACTAGTCTGGCGATTTCTGAGCACTCAACCCCTCTATTTTCAAGGCCAAAGGAGACTTCTTCCTCAACGGTAAGGGTTACTAGCTGGCTTTCATAGTCCTGCATGACAAGTCCTACAGTATTTGCAATATCACAAATTCCAGATTCGGTAGTTTTTAGAGAGCCAACAGTTACATTTCCTGCCATAGCACCACCAAAATAGTGAGGAACTGCTCCAGCAATTGCCATACATAACGTAGTTTTTCCGCTTCCGTTAAAGCCAGTTAATACAGCAAATGATCCGCTCTCAATTGTCAAGGATATACCCTCTAATGCCTGTTCGACTGACTTAGGGTAGGTGTAACTTAAATCATCAATTACTATTTCTGACATGCTGGCCTCCATTAGCCTCAAATAATCTTTGTGCTGGAAGATAAAGCAGTTGTGTAATCACGGTGTTAATCGCACCAGTAATAAAGACTACGGGAAGCATACCATACAAGTAGGCTTCTAATGGCAGGGAAAGTACTATTTTAAGAATTCCCGTAAAAACTAGACCGCTGCAAATAGTACTTAAAAAACCAGTTACCGCAGGACGTATGTTCATCTGACCCAGTTTAATTTCGAATGCAGCGTTGACAATGACAGCGCAAACTACTGCTCCAACAAGTTCACTCGCTAAATTACCATAAGGAAATGCCGATTTTGAAAAAGGAATATTAACAGCTCCAGCAACCAGACCAATTCCCGCTGACTGCCCCAAACTTGGACGAATAAGATTTATAGCAATGCAGTACATGGCAATGGTCCAGTTGGGTGTTATCCCCGCTACACCAGGTGTTACCATTTTTAAGATAGCACCAATTGCCAGCAATAAAGCAGTCACTGCTACCCAGCGGTATTTTCCTCCCTTAGCTTGATAGTAGACCACTTCTTGTTTCTGTTCCATACCATTTCCTCCTTAAAATTATTATGTTTGAAAATGCAAAAAACCCCTCGCCACTACTAATGTAGGGACGAGAGGTCAAAACGACTCACGCGATACCACCCTGATTGACTATAAAAAATATAGCCCGCTCATGTTAAGGTACGGGACAGCTATGTCCGATACCTCCTTCCTATATAACGGCGGAAGCCTCCGGCAGCACCTACCCCAGATTTCTGGCTCGGACTGCATCTCCCAGGCCCATTCCACACACCGATCGGTGCCAATCTTCCACCAACATTGGCTCGCTGAAACCCTCTTAATATGTGTACTCTTCCTGTTCATCAAAGATATTACCTATGCATTTGTAAACAGTATAATATTATTTAAGTACAAAAGTCAATTGTTTTTGTAACCTATTAGAGTACAGCACTTCTGATTGACTACTCTATCGTTTTATATAATTGACTTTTATCAAGAAACGAAAAACTGTCTCAATTAATATTGAGACAGTACACATTAACAGCTACTTGAAAGACTTATCTTCATTTCTTTATAATCTTTAAAACTCTCTAAGACACCATTAAGCGCCTTTTCAACATTCACAAGAGAAACAGTCTGCGGATTATTTTTATTGCCTAAATGCATATCAAATCCGAATACTTGCCTCTCTTCAATTATGTAAGCTCTATTATTCCCAATATTAATATTTGAGATTACTTTGTTCTGAAACAATCTGTTCGCTATCTCTTCATATAACTTCATATTTGTGCTAACTGGATCTTTAGTGTCAATTTCAACAGAAAATATTTTATACGTAATATCACCACATGCTGTACACATTTTTGGCACATCCTTCATTATAGTTCTCAATAATAGATACATTTTATCATTAATGATAATCGTTTTCAACGGTTTGGAGAAAAATAAATATTACTTTTATAATGTGTAAACAACAAGAACCTCACCAATCAGCCGAGGTTCTTGTTGCCTATTATGATACTATAAATTAATAGTTTACTTGCGAGGAGTCATTTTAAAGCGGTATACCTCAGAAATTTCTTTAGTATAGCCAGGATAGAAGCCCTTCACCATACCAAGAACGATGCGAGATCCTCGGTTGAAGAGAACTAACATGTCGCCAGTCTTAGGATCAATGTTAAGTCCCTCAATTTCTCCTTCTCTCTTAACATCATAGAAGCTTCTTTCTTTATGGACATCTGCGTAAGGAAGGTCGGTTATGTCTGCACGATAAAGGGTATCAGGTGATTTGTCATCAGCGATACCATCATCAGCTGTCATATAGATTGAGCCTTTGTAATAGTAAATACCTTGGACATATTGAGGAGCTGGTTTTAGGTGTACTTTGCGCAGGAATTTGCCGGTATCTAAGCTATATTCATACAGATAACGGCCGCTCTCTTCGCCAACCCAAGAGCACATCCATACACTTCTTTTTACTGGGTCAACAGTAATACCGGAAACTTCTAACTGACCGCTGGCTGGTTCAAAATTGAATGTGCGTTTCAGTTTTAAAGTCTTGGCATCATGAACAGCAATTTGGATGTCCTTGCCAACCCCGTCAATGAAGTTTTCTGCACCAGTGTAGATTTCGCCATTGTAGACGTCAATATCGCCGAAGTGGTTAGAAGGTAGCGGATAGCCTTCAAATGGGTTTGTGTTAGAAGCAACAAGGTTCCAGTTTCTGTCATACTTGTATAGAGCTTTACTTGCACTTACGTAGTAAAAATCACCATCAGTTGTAATACCTTGGCGGCCTTTAACCTCGACTGTGTCTCTTAGTGTGTACTCATACTTAGGCAGCTGCTCCGAGTATTGGGGTGCCTTCTTGGCAAAAGCACTGCACGTGAAAATACTTAAGCTTAGAATTACCAGCAACATAGTATAACGTTTTAACATAATTACCCTCCTCTTCCTACTCACCAACAACTTTCATATAAATTAAGGCCCTATAATTAATTATTACCTAATTTGTGGGATTCGGAAATAGGGAAAACAACTGAAATGTTACTAAGAAATTCTGGAGGGCTATCGGAATAAATCCTACTAAATTTATATGGTCATAGTTTTGTATTTACCAATGTCATTGACTCTTTCGAGTTAAAGCTAGCAAACATGCTATTTATGCGACTGGTATATAAAGGATATCAATGAATATTATATTGTGCTTGTCTAGTCCATTGATTACAAACTATAATAAGCCTAGAGTGAATATTATGATAATATAAGTTAATCTTTATCAACCTACTGCAAAAAGCTGGAGGCGTGAATGTGAGCGAACAAAAAATAGTAACACTAACACCACAACCAAAGTGGGATAAGAAAAAAATAGGCTTGCTTCTTTTTGCTATATTTTTTTTAGCAGGAGCAATTGCATTTCAGTTTGCTGCTAGTAAGGTACGGCAAGCAGCGGAGCAATCACTGCTTGCACGAGCAAACGCATCTGTCAATGGTCAGATTATAGTCGGTGGAATTGATTTGTCGATCCTCGGTAATGTAGAAGCTAGAGAGGTTCAAGTGCTGGATAAGACCGGAACACTACTAGCTAAGATACATAGGGCAAAAATCAGTTACAATTGGGGTGATTTGATCACAGGGCAGCTAGGACCCCATTTGATAAAAGCTATCACCTTAGACAACCCTGAATTATGGGCTAACTATCATGATAATCGCTCAAATTGGGATGATTTGTTTAAAAAAGAATCACAAAATAAATCTATATTCTCTGGGTTGGTGAAAATTGAAAACGGCAAACTACATCTGAAAACAGCGTTTTTCGAAAAAACCGTCGAGCAGTTGGCTGGTACACTTGATTTTAAACAAGAAAATAATATTAGCCTTACTGCAAGCGGCAAAGTAGACCAGGCTATCCTTAAAATTGAAGGTCAACAGCAAACCAACGGAAGCTCGGACATTGTACTGTCGGGAGAAGGAATGGAGCTTACTAAATTAGGGTTAACAGCAGGTGATGACCCTATAAAGATAACTGACGGTAAACTTGATGAGTTAAAGATAGAAATTAGTAATGATATGTTAGATGGCTTAATAGTCAAAACGTTAACTGGGCGGTTTTCCGGTGTCAATACTGTAGGAACGCTAGTGCTTAATCAAGGTAGTGCTAAATTTGAAAAACAAGGCAGCGCGATGATATTTAGCAATGGAGAAGCCCTATATAAAGGCCAGAATCTAGCAGTTTCAGGACAAGTATTAACCGCACCCACAGGCCAAAAAACATTAGATTTTGACATCCAGATGCCTGCCGGCGATCCATCCACTCTTGTGCCAAACTTACAAACTGAAGGGAATCTCTCGGTGCAAGGCAAAGTGACAGGCTCCGTCTTTTCACCAGTAATGAACGGCAACTTTTCCTTAGGAAGTATGCAATTTGGCAGTATGGTAATCAATCATATCAATGGCTCTTTCTCATATACCCCAGAAATGCTAAAACTGATCTCCGCTAAAGGCTCCACAATTGGCGGCTCTGTTGCGGCCAGCGGCGATATTGATCCTGATACTGAACAATACAACTTAGCAGTCTCAGGAAATGGCCTAGATTCATCACAGTTAACAGTAAAAGATGTTAAAGGTCCCTTATCTCTCTCCGGAACGGCAATTGGTTCGGCTGAAGCAGCTACAGTACAAGGAAATTTCACTATTAATAATGGCAGCGCATACGGAATATCATTTCGAAGTCTTACAGGCACATTTATAAAAAAAGGCTTGGCAGAAGCCGAGGTCAGCAATTTAGCTATCAAAACAGATCTAGGAACCTTTTACCCTGAACAGTTAAGTCAGCATATGATGGATGAGCTTAATGAACGCAACCTGCCTACAACACGCGCTCAAGTGAAAGAAAAAGTAAAAGATAGGGTCACAGAAAAAGTAATTGAAAAGCTATTCCGTTAACACATATTTCGGCAAAATCCATTGCTTTATATACTATTTCATGTCAAGGCTATTAAACTCTAAGTAAAAGGCTTATCAGACTAATTTAAAAAGTTGATAGGCCTTTTTGCTATTCTTTATTGTATTCTCACCTTCCTTTTATACTTTACATAGTATACAACAGGGTAAATCAAGGGGGAGTTTATTTTATGGCCAAACACAGCTATCCTAAATGCCCGACCCCATCAATTTCTAAATCATCACTTAAATATATAGTCGATGTACCAATTAACCTAGCCAAATCCCTAGAAGGTAAATATTTCGTAGGCTACGCTGATAACCTAGTCTTTGGCCAAGGTAATAGCGCCTGGGCTGCACTATACAATCCAGTTAATTCTGGTGTGAACCTGCACGTAACTGTCTGGACAGTAAGTGATGTGTCAGAATCAACATTTCGAGCTCAAATCTGGTTTAATACCGATCCTCCTGGTAATCCCAAAATATCCTCATTGGTTACGACCTCCAATCTAGCTCTATGTCCCCTTCGTAATCCGAAAGTAATGCTTCAGTATGCCTCAAACGTTGAGGGTGAACCAGTGGGCGGAATTAAAGCTTTTGTCCGCCGCGGTCAGCCAGAAAGCACGATTGTTGATGATGAGCAAGGAAAATTTATCTTTCCGCCTGGCGGTTCTTTTCTTATTTTCTTATCTAATCCGGAGTCACCAGAGTTAGAGACCGCCGGGCGAATTGCCTTCGGTTGGTGGGAAGAACCTATTTGTTCTGTATAGTCCGCACAACGCCAACCCTTGCATATCTCAAAGTCGAGCATTTTTCATAGTATTATTTTTTGGCACCCATGCCGGTAGATCTAAAACAAAATTACAAAAGAAATAGCCAGCCTCTTATGTTATATTTTAACTATACAACATAAGAGGCTGGCTATTTAGTTGCTTATATTATAGCGATTGTTCTTTGTGTTATTGCAATGCTTTGCCAACAATAAAGAATACTAGAGTATTTAATGAAAAGCCGACTAAAGACAAAATCAAGAGAGGTTTAGCTTGATGCTCTACTTTATACATGCTCCAAGCAATTACGGTATTCATTCCAATAATTAGAGTGTGAAGAATAAATGGAAAAATTCCTATGCCTAATGAGTATAAAGCAACTGTAAAGAAATATTTCATAAATGAATTATTCGCTCCGACTAGTGAAAAAAACATTGGTGCAATAAAGAAGAAAAGAATGTTGCACGCTGTAATTGCAATTGCAAATTTTCTCATAATAATCTCCCCCCAAATATTATTCTATATCCTAATTATACCATAGGTTGTGATAAATTTCACTTATTTCTCTAAATAAAATTATAAAAAAATTGCTCATTTTAGTAAAAAAGCTTAACATGTAAATATAAAATCAACAAAATCCTAATTATCTAAATCGCTCATGTATTAGGCATTCCTAAAAGAGCAAACAAAAAAAGCTCAACCTCTACTTGAAATAAGGTTGAGCTTTTTGACGCATTTACGCTTGTTTCTTATTACGAAACTGAACAGGCGTCATCCCAAATTTTTTTCTAAATAATCTATTAAAATGTTCAACGTTTGGGTATCCTACGCTGTCCGCAATGTTTTCGACGGTCATACTTCCACTCTTTAAGAGAATACATGCCTTGTTCATCCGAATATTCCTGACAAGTTCCCCAAATGTACCACCTGTTTTCTCTTTTATATATTTAGATAAATATGGGGAAGACAAATGCATTTTTGCCGACAATTCCTCCAAAGTGACAGTAAGATAATTCGTTTGAATATAGTTCATCACTTCGTTTATTCTTTCATTCCTACATTTGCTATCTTCCTGAATTTCATCTAGTTTATTGATAGCAACCACAAGAGCATCAATCGAAGATTTTATAATATCATTATCAATTCCAACTCCCCAGTATACTTTGCGGTCACTGCTAACGCCAATATAGGATACGGCTTTTGATGACGATCCACTAGACATCGCATGCTCTTCATAGAAAGCTAATTCATAGCTAATTCCAAAATATTGTTTAATTGCGTTACTAACAGCATCCAAGCGCCCATTTCCACTTCCAACTATCGTTCTAATCTTACCGGAATGGCATATTGTAACTTGTGCCATTATGCCGTCAATTTGCTTAAAGCTGCAATCTACAATTTGAAAACACGGGTTATTATTGACATATTTATCTTCAAAAATTTGATATACCCACTGTGGTGATAATTCCTTATGTTCCTTATCAGAAATCCCTTTAACAGTGTAACCTACTTCCTCTTGCATCTTAACAGGAATAGTCATCCCATAGTTTTGCTTAAGGATATAACTTATACCGCCTTTTCCAGACTGACTATTAATTCTAATGACATCAGATTCGTATTCCCGCCCGACATCTTTAGGATCAATTGGAAGATACGGGACAGACCATATTTCGCTTTGCGTTTCATTCCTGTAATTCATCCCTTTTGAAATCGCATCTTGATGCGATCCAGAAAAGGCCGTAAATACAAGTTCACCTGCATAAGGCTGACGAGCATGAACCTGCATTCTAGTTAATCGTTCGTATTTTTGGCATATCTCAGGCATATTGCTGAAGTCAAGCTGAGGGTTAACACCATGAGAAAACATGTTCATTGCCAGTGTGATAATATCTACATTCCCTGTTCTCTCACCGTTTCCAAATAGCGTTCCTTCAATTCTGTCAGCACCTGCAAGCATTCCAAGCTCTGCATCGCATACGCCGGAGCCCCTATCATTATGTGGGTGAAGACATAAAATAACGGAATCCCTGTACTTTAAATTTTTATGCATAAACTCAACCTGACTTGCAAACACATGAGGCATTGCGTTTTCTACTGTTGTCGGCAAGTTAATGATTGCCCTTTTATCTGGAGTAGGTTTCCATACATCGAGTACGGCATTACAAATCTCTAGTGCATAATCTACTTCTGTACCCGGAAAGCTCTCCGGACTGTATTGAAATGAAAACTTGCCAGTTGTCTCGGCTGCTAGTTTCTTTAGTAATTCGGCACCATTGACCGCAATTTGCTTAATTTCTTCCTTACTCTTTCTAAAAACCTGCTCACGCTGAGCAACAGAAGTAGAGTTATATAAATGAATTACAGCATGCGGCGCTCCCTTAACGGCGTCGAATGTTTTCTTAATGATATGCTCCCTGGCCTGGGTTAACACCTGAATAGTTACATCTTCGGGAATCAATTTTTTCTCAATCAAGGTTCTTATAAAGTTATATTCCGTATCTGATGCTGCCGGAAAACCTACCTCAATCTCTTTGAAGCCCACGTCCACTAGCAGCTGAAAAAACTCTAATTTTTCCTCTAAGCTCATTGGCTCGATAAGGGCCTGATTCCCGTCTCTTAAGTCAACACTGCACCAAATTGGCGGTTTTTCTATATGATCCTTTTTTACCCAATCATAAGATACCTCAGGCGGCATGAAATATGCTTTTTGATATTTATTGAAGTGTTTCATTATATCCTCCATTCTGACCCGCATATGCAAAAAAGTCTTTCATCTCCTCATCGTAAAAACGAACTATAGAGACGAAAGACCAAGCTCCCGCGGTACCACTCTATTTTATGAAACATACACTCATCAGCACTCTAAATGCCTATCCCGATAACGAGGGATTCCGTCATGACCTACTATATTTCAGCCAGAAGCTCCAAGGTGAGTTCACTGCATTGCTCACACTGTTTCGCATCAACCAACAGCTTTCTGAAATCACGTTGCAGTTATTATTCCTTTTCACAGCTTTTCAGATAAATAATATTTTTAAATGATACTTGCTAAATTAATCAATTAACACTTAACTTAATCTCAGTATCTATGTTGCTAATTTATCTAATAGTAACATACATTTCTAATATGGCGCAGTGATAAATTTAATCATTTTTATTGATCTTTTTTATTCTCATCACCATGCTAGACCATCTTTACTACCCTTACCACCTAATAAACATTTGCTTTGATCTAAAAACTGCCTACTAAGTCAAATTAGTAGGCAGTCGCTTTATATCTATTTAAATTCTCCAACAAAACGCTTAGCTTCTTTACCAAAAAGAGAATAAGCACTTGTTATCAATATTGATAGCCCGACATCAAGGTACTCTTTCACAGTTTCCCCTGGTCGCACTACAGTCCCTAAGGCTTTGCCTGATTTTCGACCTTCCTTTATAAAAGTTTGATATGCTTCTTGTACTCGCGGATGTTTCCCTTGTCCAGGTACCCCAAGAGATTGAGACAGATCTGTGGTGCCTAGTATAGCCCCGTCAAGTCCATCAACTGTGAGAATATCCGCCAAATTCTCTATAGCAATACTGTTTTCAATTATAGCAATAACAACTGTTTCTTTATTAGCTTCGATTACATACTCTGAAAGAGACCTGGACATTCCATAGTCAGATGCCCTTACCGCATTAAGTCCTCGGCAGCCCTGCGGATAATATTTTACTGCCCCAACTGCCCTTTCAGTTTCTTGTTTTGTTGAGACTCCAGGCAGTATAACTCCCATTGCCCCGATATCCATAAAGCGTAGGATGGTATCCGGCTGACAATTTGGCACCCTAATTAATGGTACGGTATTACGGACCTCGGCCGCTCTAACAAGTTCCTCGCATTCACTTGGCGAAAGCGCCCCATGCTCAGCATCAATAAAAACAAAATCAAATCCAGCAAGACCACATATCTCTACTAAAGCTGGATGAAAACCTTGAATCATACAACCCGCTACCGGCTCACCCCTATAAAGCTTGTCTTTTAGTAGATTTTTATACATTCACTTATCCCTCGCAAATTGATTTTATGCTGATTTATTCCCATATAAAAATAACATTTAAATTCACAATTCAAAAATCAAATTTTTATATGCATATTTAAAATTGCGTAAATAAAACAAAACTCCTGCTAGTTACATAATCTTCAGGAATTTATCAACCAAACTTTGTTAACTGCTTAATAGCAAATGCTCACACTTTACTTAACAACTTAATATAATACAGTACCGTGTCATAAAAATTCAAAGGAGTTGGCCTATAATGTCGGATAGCTTTAAGAAGTTCCTTTATGGTTTAAAACTTCTTCCAGGAATACAAGTACGTGTTGTTCTTAATAATGGAGCTACTGCAAACAACGGTACAGGTGGCATCCCTTATGTATTAACAGGCTCACTAGTAGCAGAAATTGATGACCGTCTTCAGATTAATCCTTTTCCTTGTCCGCCCGCAAATATCGAGCTTGATAGCTCGCCCGACTTTCTTCTGATTGATCTCGGGACAGCAGGCGTAACAGTACTAGCCCCCGGTACAAGTGGTGCTAACCCAACATTCATAACCCTTACTGGAATCATAGCCATAAATCTGAATAGTATCCAAATCATTGCTCCTGTTACACCTTTATAACAACTTATACTACTAGTATCTAATTTTTCTAAAAACATATTGCATCTATACCTATTTAAAAGTAATCTTACACGAAGGTGCATTTGATCTTAGAACACAATTAGCCAAAAGACCAAAGCCTATCGCCTTGAAGCAAAGGTTTTGGTCTTTCGCATTTTCTTGCCGATTAAACTATATCTTGAAGTTCGCTTTCTTACCGATAAATTTGTATTTTTATCTTTACCCAATTCTATCTACTACCAATTCTCCCTTAACCCATACCTGCTTTACCATAAGTTCTGAACTTAGCCGCACGAAGGTTGCCTCTTTTCCTGGCTCTAAGCTGCCCATTCGGTGTGAAATTCCTAAGGATCGGGCCGGATTGAGCGATGCAAAACGAACAGCCTCATGTAATGGGCGATTGAGTACCTGGACCATCGTCCGAATACCCTGCAATAGTGGAAAAGCACTGCCGGCAATGGTACCGTCCGCTAAGAGCGCTATACCATTCTTTACAGTCGTCATCAGCCCACCCAGCTCATATTCACCTTCCGGCATCCCGACTGAGCGCGTGCCATCGGATACAAGGGTAACTTTATCCTGTGGTTTTAGACGAAAAGCCATTTCTAGAATAGCAGGATGAATATGAATACCATCGGCTATGAGTTCTAGTTCGATATCATTATTCAGCAATCCCTCCGTCATAGGCCCTGGCTTTCGATGATGAATACCAGGCATGGTATTAAAGGCATGGGTGATTCGCTGTATCCCAGCTTCCGCTGCACGAGACATTGCCATATAGTCTGCAGCAGTATGGCCAGCTGAAGGAATAATACCATGACTTTGGCAAAATGCCGCCAAATCCGCTGCATCCAGACGATCAATGGCAAACGTGAGGATCTTGATGAGGTTAGGAAAGGATTTCACTAATCGAGTCAGTATCGCAATGTCCCCACCTGGAAGCGACGGCGGAATATACTTACCAACATGAGCCCCTTTATATTCAGCTGTTAAGAATGGACCTTCTAAATGAACACCTAAAAGTTCAGCCTGACCAAAATGGATTTTATCTTTGCGCCCGGCATCAATGGTATCTAGCACGGTAAGTAATTGATCTACCGGACTAGATAAGGTCGTACCGAGAAAAGCAGTGGTTCCTTCTTGCAGTAGAGCCTGTCTCAGGGTGACTAAACTTTCGGCAGTACCATCCATGATGTCACAGCCTCCAGCACCATGAACATGGGTATCAATGAGGCCGGGGATAATAATATCACCTGAAAAATCACAGCTTTTCAAATTATTATCTGCGGTTAAATTAGAGCCAAGGGCATCAATAACTCCATCGACAATCTTCATATCACAATTGGCCTTAACGTGATCAGGAAAAACGATTGTACCATTATGGATCAACTGTTTCACTTTTATCGCCTCCGACAAGTTTACCCATTTACCAGGCTAATTTTAGTCAACAGGCTGAGCAATGAATAATATCTCTTTCCCGGCTGAAACTGTTTGTTCTTCCGATCGCTGTTTGATTTTCCAGCTTTCACCATTGGTTATAACAACGGGAGTACTAAGCGCTTTACCTGACGAACGCAACACATCCAAATCTACTTCTATCAGCGGATTTCCTTGCTTCACTATCTGTCCTTCCTTGACCAAGAGGCGAAATCCATGGCCATTTAGCGTTACGGTATCAATACCAACATGAATTAGGCACTCAAGACCTGTCGCGGAGCAAAGACCAATAGCATGATTAGTAGGAAAGGCACCAATGACCTTTCCATCAAAAGGGGCTAGTACTTTTGTCGAGATTGGTTCAATAGCCATCCCATCACCAAGCATTTTTTGAGCGAAAGCAGGGTCCGGAACCTTTTCAAGAGATATAGTTCGCCCGTCTAGAGGGGCGTAAACAACTACATCCATACTAGCAGCAGCTGAATCCGACGATTTATTACTCGAAAACCATGAAGAAATTTTATTAAACATATTATCCTTCTCTCTGTAGTTACAATTTAGCTGTTTTGTGATTCTCTAATTGCCAAGGCCTTTGCCACAAAACCGTTACCGGCTTGTAACAATTCTGCTGCTTCTTCCGCCGTAGACCCCGCCAATATCATAACAATAGCTATTTTTGCTGAGCCCTTGGCGGCGATCAAAGCTTCTTCGGCTTGGCTATTACTAGTTCCAGTCGCCAGGGAAACAATTCTCTTGGCACGCTCTTTTAACTTTAGGTTAGTTGTCTGTACATCGACCATCAAGTTGCTATATACTTTCCCTAGTCCAACCATTGTGGCTGTTGTCAACATATTTAGCACCATTTTTTGGGCTGTACCTGCTTTCATCCGGGTCGATCCCATAATGACTTCAGGGCCAGTTAATACAGTTAGGCTGTGGTCAGCTATTCTGCTCATCTCGGAATCAGGACTGCAAGTTAAGGCTATTGTCCGGCATCCTATTGACTTTGCATAGCATAAGCCACCTATTACGTAGGGAGTGCGGCCGCTGGCAGCAATACCAATCACGATATCTGATGAGTTGAGTTTTTTGCTTTTTAAATCTTCGGCAGCTAAAGCATCTGAATCCTCCGCCCCTTCCACTGCCCGGAAAACAGCCTCTGTTCCTCCTGCAATGAGACCCTGAACAAGCTCAGAATCAGTACCGTAAGTAGGCGGACACTCCGATGCATCAAGAATTCCAATCCGACCGCTTGTCCCGGCTCCAAGATAAAAGAGACGCCCGCCCGACTGAATTGCAGCAACAATATACTCAACCGCTTTCGCAATATCCGGCAAAATCTTTTGAATGGATAAAGCAACTTTTTGGTCTTCCTGGTTAATCAATTCTACAATTTCCAGGCTGGATCGATTATCGATGTTAATGGTGTCAGGATTACGGGCTTCCGTTAATAGTTTATCAAGATTCATGGGCTGTAACCTCCTTAAAGCGAAAGCTCCCACCCGGCTTTATATAATCTACTAGAAAAAGTTCTTCAGGAATAATATGTGCCACCACATTGACCCGCGGATCGGCTGGTAAAGAAGCTCGCATCACCTGCATTTCCCCCATATAGCGAAGGTAATCCTGATTATCGATGGTTACACCACCAAGCTGGCGTGGTCTGCTTGTACGTACGGGTATAGCAGTATGGCACATACCACGGGCCTCTTGTGAGCGAATAACCCACTCCCCAGGGTCAGTACGATTGGTATGGACAGCAAATAAAATTTCTCGTTCGATAGCCGAGGCATCTTCCTCAACTACGACCTGCAATTCAATGCAGCTAGCATCAAGACAAGCCACAGAAGCCAATTCCTCTTCTGATACCAGTGGATCACCAAAAAGTACTCCGTCAACAAACTGCGACGCCAATAACTCTTTGGCAGCTAGCTGTGGGGAAATAGATCGATGCTTTTCCAAAGTAGGCAGACCAGCGAAAATCGGCCCACGCGGATAACTCCGTGACGGAACAAAAGCAAGCACAGGTATCTTATAATCTCGCAAGAGCTGACAACGCTCAGCAAAGAGATTGAAAGCCAATCCAGTTTCAGGACGAGGATAATAGTTATGACAAGCCCGCAGCCGAGTTACATCAGCTTTGGCATTATAGATTTGCTGCAAAGTGATTGGAGTGATGGTACTAGCATTGATTTCGATATCCATTCCGCACGTTACACTCAATTCAGCAATTTGTTCAGGAGAAAAACCGTCATCAAGACGTATTGCCGATAAGCCTAGCTTTTTCAGCGCGGAAAAGTCTGACAGATCAGCACCAAGCATTTCACAAGCCCGCGGTGAGATATCTGCAGTAATCGAATAACCTAATTCCACAGCATGAGCTACAAATTCATGGAAATCGCTTACCATCTCATCCGAATTGGCTTCAGGGATATGCAATGATGTGAAAAGGCGACTGTAGCCATATAACCGGGCAAGTTCCAGGTAACGGCAAATGGTTTCAAGGGAATTGCCCATGCCCACAAAGGCTGATATTCCTTTTTCCCACATATTATTCTCCCCCCTTAACCGGTTGCTCATGTTCTTCTCTGAGATCATCAAAACCTACGACCCAGGTCGTAATAAAACCCGCGGCATAAGCAATCAAAATCCCCGTTAAATAATATGCTATCTGGCCAGGTTTAATCAGAAAGGCCAACGGAATGCCAGATAGCCCCATAGCAATTGAATTCACATTCATAGCTGCTTGAAAAGCCCCACCAAAAGCAGCTCCAACACAGGCAGTAATAAAAGGACGGCCTAAGGGCAGAGTAACACCAAAAATCAACGGTTCTCCAATGCCAAGAATACCAACAGGCAGCGCACCTTTAATGATTTCTTTCAAATGGCTATTTTTCGTTTTAAAGTATACTGCTACGGCAGCTCCTACTTGCCCGGCACCAGCCATAGCTAAGATGGGCATGAGAGGATTGGCCTTTAACATATTTAAAAACTCCATGTGGACAGGTACTAACCCCTGGTGGAGACCAGACATTACAACAGGCAGAAAAGTACCAGCAAGAATAAAGCCTGCAAATGCTCCACCCATTTCAAGCAAAAATTTAAATAAATTGATAATGCCATCAGATAACACACCGCCGACAGGCTGCAATACATAGAAACAGGCGAAACCGCCAAAAAGCAATGTAATAAGTGGTGTAATCACAATATCAAGGGCATTAGGCACAAATCGGCGTACTTGTTTTTCTACTATCGTCATAAACCATGCAACAAGTATTACACCAAATATACCACCACGGCCAGGAACGAGGGACATTCCATTTATTGTTATAGTGGCAATAGCAGGATTGATAATTAATATACCTGCCAGTCCGCCGATCGCTGGCGTTCCCGAAAACTCCTTCGCTGTATTTATACCTACAAAGATACCAAGGTAAGAAAAGAAACCCCAGCCAATAACATTCAAAATAGTAACAAAATTGCCTTGCGGGTCAACGCCTAATTGAATGGCCACATTGGTTAGGCCTGTGACCATGCCGGAACCAACGATTGCTGGAATCAGAGGAACAAAAATAGCAGCCAGTTTGCCCAGAAACATTTTAAGTGGTGTGCGGTTTTTATCCTTAATTTGAGTTTTTAAATCTTGGACTTCTCCCATCTGCAATCCTGTTAAGGCTGTTACTTCTGCTGCTACCTTCCCAACAACACCGGGACCAAGGATAATTTGCAGCTGGTCTGATGCTTCGACGACTCCGAGCACTCCGCTAAGACTTTTCAAGGCTGACAACTCGATTTTAGACATATCTACTATAGTAAGCCGCAGGCGAGTCATACAGTAAGTTGAGGCACTGATATTTTCCTTGCCACCAACAATTCGATGAATATGATTGGCTAGCTCTTGTTCTTTTGTCACTCTTTCACACTCCATTGCGATGTCATCTGTTATAGTAATAAGATTGGATACTCTATACCTTGCAACTTAACTTTACTAGTATTATGATAGAAGAAAAATTTAGTCAGAGGGTGGCAATTGCATGAAGCAAGCAGCAGTTTTAGCTATAGATGGTGGCGGAACAGGATGTCGAGCAGCACTTTGCAATATGAACGGACATATCATGGCTTACGCCCAAGGCAGTTCGTGCAATTATCATAGCATTGGTGTCGAGAAGGCCACCGAAAATTTACTTAAGTTAATAACCACCCTAGTTAAAAACCAGGCTTTGCACATCAACTGTGTGGTACTGGGCCTAGCTGGCCTGGACACAAAAAAAGACGAAGCTACCCTTACTTTGATCATAAATCAAGCATTGTCAGCCGCAAATATAATGGCTGATACCATCTATCTATGCAATGATGCCCTCCTGACATTAAAGGGCACCGTGGGACAAAATAACGGAGTATTAATCGCAGCAGGTACTGGCTCCATAGCGTGGGGCATCACCAAGGAAGGCCTTGTGACTCGCGTCGGCGGCTGGGGCTATAGAGTTGGTGATGAAGGCAGCGGTTATTCCATTGGTAAAGCCGCAATTGATCATGTTCTAAAAAGCTACGATGGCCGGGAGAAACGCTCTGGTATTTCAAATGCTATTTTACATGCATTGTCTTTGGCTGACGAAGATGAATTGATCAATTGGATTTATAGTTCTCAGTTTTCTGTAGCTCAGGTTGCCGCTTTAACACCAATCATAGTAAGACTAGCCGAAGACGGTGACCACCCGGCGGAAAAGATTATTAAATATGCTTGTCAAGAACTCGAAAACATGGCATTCACAGTAATAAAAAAACTCAACCTTGCTCACATGGAGTCTAAATTTATTCTCTCTGGCGGTGTCCTAAAAAATTCACTTGTCCACCGTCAGCTTGTAAAAACACTAGCTGCCTCATGTCCAGGGTTACAGGTAGTTGATTATAACTGCCAACCTATATGCGCAGCCCTTAGACACGGCCTTATTCTAATAGGAGTTAACAATGATATGCTATTACATAAACTTTCAATAGAGCTAGCATCATTTATTAGTTCTCAAGAATCTTAAACTCATCTTGTCTTTTAAATAAAGACAAAATAATCTACAGGCGTATTATGTAGAGTTTTACTATATATCTGTATTTTATAATTTAGAGACTAGAATGTGCAAGCTAGTTTTCGGTACCGTCACCAAATAGATATCGACTTATCACCTAATAACCCCAATGGACTTACAAAGTTTTATCTGCACAGAAAAATAGCAATAACCGCTGCTTAAACGGTTATTGCTATTTTATAAAGATCATATGTAAAAACTCGTTAACAACTCTTTACTTTTTAGAGCAAGCTGCAGATGGTGTACCAAAATCACTGATTATGCATACATCCTCATCGTCGCCATTTAATGCTGTAAGTGTACTAATTACTTTATTATAATGCTGAAACATTTCCGCCGCCAATTCTTCAGGATTATTTTTTGCATTAAATTCTGTTTTGCTTAAAACTAACATTGCTAGTTCATGAAGTTGTTGATTTGTCATACGAACACCCCTTTGTCGTTTTAATAATAATTATTCGGTAAAAGTCATTAGAATCCTGCACGTCTTTCAAAATTTGCTGTCTGATACCACAGAATATCTATTAATTTAAATTTCATAAGTGTGTATTATTTTTTCTGTCAAAAAAGCCGCACTTGGACAAGCTTTTGCTATGCCAACTTAAATGATACTCTCGGGGTGCTGCAAATCACTTGTCTCTATTTGAATAGTAGTATGTTGAATGTTAAAGTCTTTTTCAACGGTCAAAATAGCCTGCCGAAGAATATCCTGACTATTCTGTTCGTTGTCGATCACCAAATGGCAGGTAAGCGAATCAATGCCCGAAGTAACAGTCCAAATATGTATATCATGAATATTTTTCACACCTTGGATTGCAAGTAATGCCTGCTTAACCTCATCAGCTTTAACTGTAGGCGGCGTTCCTTCCATAAGAATATGGATACTCTCATCAATAATCCCCCACGCACTCTTTAATATTAAAAGTGCTACAATAACACTAATAATAGGATCAGCTATATACCACGCAAAAGCAGACATGAGTAGTCCTGCAATGATTGCACCAATAGAACCTAATGCATCCCCAAGAATGTGCAGGTAAGCACTCCGAACATTTACATTACCTGATACGTCGCTTTTTCTGATTAACATCCAAGCACTAAACAAATTAGCTGCTAACCCTATCGCTGCAATTGCTATCATAGTCCCGCTACTAACATTAGGAGGAGCAAACAATCGTTGATATGCTTCCCAAATAATAATCCCAGCAATAGCAAACAGAGTTAACCCATTGAGCAATGCGGCTAGAATTTCAAAACGATAAAAGCCATATGTTTTCTGGGGTGAAGGAGGTTTGGAAGCAAACCACATCGCTATAAGACTGAGAGCCAACGAGCTTACATCACTCAGCATGTGACCTGAGTCGGAAAGCAAAGCCAAACTGTTGGTTATCAGTCCTCCAAAAAATTCTACTACCATAATAACCGCAGTTGTTAGCAGGGCTATAGTCAGTCCTTTTTTATTGCTACCGCGAGAAGATATACCATGACTATGTGAGATATGTTCATGGTTATGCTGTTGATGTTGACTGTTCATCTTTAGTATTCCTCCTAGCCTACGTGACATCATCACTTATTTAGCGTTTAGTTTTTCCTCTTTAAGTGTTACTACTAGCGAAATAGAAACATTCCTTCTCCGCCTTCTCCTCAAACCTAGCGGTCATTTGAGTTGCGTAACATTATATTTAGT
The DNA here is from genome assembly GCF_036763085.1 of Dendrosporobacter sp. 1207_IL3150. NCBI lineage: Bacteria > Bacillati > Bacillota > Negativicutes > Selenomonadales > Sporomusaceae > Dendrosporobacter > Dendrosporobacter sp. 1207_IL3150. The sequence goes on along the minus strand of NZ_JBAIYU010000030.1, from coordinate 67,845 downwards.
ATAATTCCGATATCGTCGCAAAACTCCTTCAGGATCATATAGTTCTGGCAGGATCTTACTATGCACTGGCGATTTAAATTGCCGAAAGGCAGGATTTTGACAGTTACATCATCGAAATGAAATATAGCTTATTTATATTCCAACTGATATATGACTGGATTATGTCATCACTAGAATATCTATACAAATGATTTTTTAACACATATTTTAAATACTTCAATATAAAGAAAAAGGAGCGAATACTATGAACTACAAAGAATTACTAGAAAATGCACGCACCTGTATCGGCAATTATTGCAAAGCATGCCCTATCTGTAATGGGATTGCCTGTAGAAACAGCATCCCAGGGCCAGGTGCAAAAGGTGTTGGGGACAATGCTATCCGCAACTATCAGAAGTGGCAGGAAATCCGCGTAAATATGGATACTATTTGCGAGAATAAACCGGTAGACACCACTCTAGATTTATTTGGCCAAACCTTTAAATATCCGTTTTTCGCAGCACCGGTTGGTGCGGTAAATATGCACTATGGTGATCGACTTAATGATACGCTTTATAATGATATTCTAGTTTCCGCCTGCAGGGAAAATGGAATTGCTGCATTTACCGGTGACGGTGTAGATCCAAAAGTCATGGAGGGCGCAACTGCGGCCATTGCTAAGGTTAATGGCTGCGGTGTGCCTACTGTTAAGCCATGGAATATGGGTATCATTCTCGAAAAACTGGATCTGGTACGTAAGTCAGGCGCTTTTGCCGTTGCCATGGATATCGATGCGGCCGGATTGCCTTTCTTAAAAAACATGACTCCTCCGGCGGGCAGCAAATCAGTCGATGAGCTTCGCCGCATTGCTGAAATTGCTGGTATTCCCTTTATCGTGAAAGGAGTCATGAGCACAAAGGGCGCGCTGAAAGCAAAAGAAGCAGGCGCCTCAGCCATCGTTGTCTCCAATCATGGCGGCAGGGTGCTGGATCAATGCCCGTCAACCGCGGAAGTGCTTCCAGAGATCTCAGAAGCTGTTGGAAGCCAGATGAAAATTTTGGTTGACGGCGGTATCAGGTCTGGCACAGATATCTTCAAGGCACTTGCCCTGGGCGCCGACGGTGTTCTGATCTGCCGTCCGTTCGTTACTGCTGTTTATGGCGGCGAAAAGGAAGGCGTAAGAATTTATATTGAAAAACTCGCTGAAGAATTAAAGGATACCATGGCGATGTGCAGCGCATTTAGCCTGAGTGAAATTACAAGGGATATGGTACGGATATAGCAGTTGCTATTTAAAATAAGCAATAAAGCAGCACCAGAGCTATTCAAATCAACAAAGGGGACTGTGAGCAAAAATTTGCTTTCAGTCCCCTTTTTCAACATCAGAAATGCATGCTTTTCCTCATTTCTGAATCACATTTCACTCAAAAATTAATAGCGCGAATTATTTTGGCTAAAGCAGTCTCTACAGTATACAGGACGATCACCGCTCGGGCGGAAAGGAACTTCTGTCTCTTTGCCGCATTCAGAGCAGGTTACCGCATGCATTTCTCGCTGCGGGCGACCTCCCCCTCGGTTATTGTTCCCTCGATTATCATTCTGCTTGCGCGCTGCCCTGCATTCGGGGCAACGCCCCGGTTCGTTAGTGAAACCTTTTTCAGCATAAAAATCTTGTTCCGATGCAGTAAAAACAAACGGAGAATTACAGTCGCGACAAGTTAACTTTTTGTCTTCAGCCATAGTCAAATTACCTCCTAGAGTTTGGCAAGCAAGATTAACCTCAACTCAGCCATTAAGAATAGATACGATAATATTGTGGCCGAAAACAGTCGTTCTAATGCCTAGCAAAGTATGGATTTTCTAACCATCATAGCATCTTTGTAAGATGTGCTAAAAATATTTAATCGAGATTAAAACGCCTCATACTGCATTAATTCAATGTTAGAGACATTTTCTCGCCGTTACGTAATACTATCCGATATTTAAAAGAAAATTCTTCAGGTTATGGTGTTTTATCCCTGTAATGTAGTATAATACGCATATATTTTGGTATAATATATGCATTAATTTTTGAGAGAATGGTGAGATCGATTTGAGTATTAAATCACTTACACCCCTTGAGGGGCGGTACGGCGCAATTACCCAGCCTTTTGGGGACTATTTTTCGGAATGGGCTTTAATAAAATACCGTATTCATGTAGAGGTAGAATGGCTGATTACGATGTCGGATCACCCGGGTTTTGCCGAAATCCGCGCATTTACTCCGGAGGAAACCGCATTTTTGCGCAATCTTGTCAACCAATTTGACGAAGCAACCGCATTGCGGATTAAGGAAATTGAACGTACCACAAATCATGATGTAAAAGCAGTCGAATATTTCCTGCGCGAAAGTCTTGGATCAATGTCATTGTCTGATGTATTAGAGTTTATTCATTTTGCTTGTACATCAGAGGATATTAATAATCTTGCCTATGCCCTAATGCTTAAAGACGGAATCAAGGATGTCTGGCTGCCAGCAGCCGAAAGTCTTGTAACGGCAGTTTCAGAAATAGCTGAAAAGGAAAAAGCTCGGCCTATGCTCTCTTATACTCATGGCCAGACGGCTTCTCCTTCAACAGTAGGCAAAGAATTAGCTGTTTTTGCCTACCGCTGGAACCGTCAATTAAAGCAAATCAGATCACAGGAGTATCTGGGCAAATTCAACGGTGCAGTCGGCAACTATAATGCGCACAGCATTGCCTATCCAGAAATAAACTGGGAAGATGTTTCGCGTTCTTTTGTTGAAAGTTTGGGATTAACCCACAACCCTTTGACAACCCAAATCGAGTCCCATGATTATGTCGCTGAAACCTTCCACGGTCTTGCCAGGTTTAACAATATTCTTCTTGATTTTGACCGTGACATGTGGCTTTATATTTCGCGTGGCTATTTTAAACAAAAAGCTATTGCTGGTGAAGTTGGATCTTCAACCATGCCACATAAGGTAAACCCAATCGACTTTGAAAATTCAGAGGCAAATCTCGGATTAAGTAACGCAGTACTTGACCATCTAGCTAACAAGCTGCCTATATCTCGACTACAGCGAGATCTCAGTGATTCTTCAGCCCTACGTAACATTGGGACAGGCATTGCCCATTCCCATCTTGCCATTACCTATACCTTAAAAGGACTTAGAAAAACGGTTGTTAACGAAACTGCCCTTGCTCATGATTTAACTAATGCCTGGGAAGTCCTATCCGAAGCCGTACAAACAGTAATGCGTAAACATGGTCATGCTAATTCTTATGATAAATTGAAAGCAATTACTCGTGGTAAAGGCATCGGTGAAGAGGAAATCAAGTCCTTTATTGAAAGTGTGGCATTACCAGAAGAAGACAAAAAACGCCTTCTGGCCTTGACACCGTCACAGTACGTCGGTATAGCCGCTTCTTTGGTAAAACATATAAAGTAAGCGAGATCGACCGAATACAGTATAATTAACCTGCGATAAAACCCGGCCATTACTAAATGGCCGGGTTTCTTGTCATACCGTTCTCGTGATTGCAATGACAATAAGCTTCTGGGATATAGCTCCCTTTTTTATTAAGTGGTATAATTATCCTATTTATACCATCTGAAATAATACTCGCTCGTACTATAAAAATAATTATGAAAGGAGAACAACATATGGAAAAGTCAAAGCTTATCGAAATGGTAAAGAGCAATCCTAATGCGATCGCATATATAGATAATCCTACAGACGAGATTAAGTTAGTGGCTGTTGAAAAAAATGGGATGGCGTTAAAATATATAAAAAACCCGACTAGAGAGATGCAACAATTGGCTATAGCTAATAACGCTCGCTCGATTGAATTTATAAATAATCCTACAGAAGATATGATGTTAAAAGCTATAAATGCTGGATGGAATAACCTAGAGTATATTAAAAACCCAACTACTAAGCTAATTAAATTAGCTATAAATCAAGCCGGATGGGCTATCAAATATGTTAATAATCCAAGTGAGGAATTACAGTTATTAGCAGTAAGAAAAAATTACGATTCAATAAAGTTTATAAAAGAACCTTTTGAGCGTGTCCAAGAAGAGGCAGTTAAAATAAGTTATGATGCATTAAGATATATTAATTCACCTACACATAACGCAGAGCTTATTGCTATCAAGAATGATGAGAGAGCTATTCGGCTGATAAATAATTTAGATAAAGATAAAATTCTTGAATTTTTGAAAATAAATATTTTAGTGATTAAATACGTTCCAAAAGAAATATCAATATCTAAATATGAATTAGAACAAGTTTTAAAAGAAGCATTATCAGCTGAAGATGTTGAAGAAAAGTATGTTCGAAATTTTTTTAATTGTAGTACTATAGATAAAAATAGTGACATGATATCAATGGACAAGATACTGTTTATTTATAAATACGGAAGTAAGAAGGCAAAAAAAATAGCTGTAGATGAAAAGCTTAAGATGATATAGGTGGGAGATATAATGAATTTTATTGATACATTAAAAAGTGTAGAGTTAGTACTAGCTACTGGAGAAGTACCTTTAATAGTTGGGGAAACTGGAATCGGAAAAACAGCTTTAGCCAAGGAAATTGCCCATGAAAATAGTTGGAGTTTAATTGTTATTGATGGGAATCTCCTTAAAGAAGGCGAAATAGGCGGTCTGCCAACTATAGAATGCTATACAAGAGTTAATCACAATGGGGATAAAGTTGAAAAGAAAGCTACCGTATATGCCGTTCATAATAAACTAAGGGAAATTGATGAAGAAATAGCTCAAGGGAAAACAGTTCTTTTATTTATAGATGAGATAAATCGTTGTGAACATACTGTACAACAGGAGCTTATGAATTTGATATTAAATAGAGAGATTAATGGCTACAAATTACATGAAAGTGTAAAGATCATAGCTGCTATGAATCCTTCAAGTAAATATGGTTCAGATTTTGATTACCAAGTTGTAGATATGGATGTTGCTCAAGAAAACCGCTTTGTGTGGTTACACATGGCACCTGATTATATTCAGTGGTTAGATTGGGCATTAACTGCGGGAGTTGAGCAAAAGGTTATCGAGTTTATTTCCACATTCCCCGAATATCTGCATAAAATAAACGAAAACGATATAAATGCAACTCCAAGAAGCTATGAAAGAATCTCTAGCATTTATAAAATTTATAAACAAAAAAAAGACTCCGTTCCTAGATCAGTATTTTTAAATGTCATTAGAGGAAATGTAGGAAAACTCATTGCCGAAGAGTTTGTTAACTTTGTAGAATCTGACTATAGCCCGCTAATCTCTTATGAAGATGTGTTTTCGGGAAATTTTCTGCATGAATCGATCGGCGAAAAGATAAAGAATGAAAGTCACACAAGACTTTATCTAGCAGCAAAGAACATCTTAAAACACTTAGACGTGACTATTAAATCTAGCGATCCTGACACCAGTAATATTATTAATAGACTGATGGATTTTTTGAAACTGTATCCTGTCGATCTAATGATCGGAATCATGAAGGACATAAAAAACAGCTACAACGAAGTATACAAATATGCCATAGAAAATGATAGCTTTGTCCAAGCCTATTTTGAATCTTATCGTTCAATCAGGTGATGCTGATGGAAACTTACTTTGAAACCTGTGTAGAAAGACTTTACGGAAAAACCTATGAAATAATTCATGATTTTTTAAAAGTAAAACGCAACGACGACAGTGCTCAAATACAGGTCCCTGATGATTTTAAAAAGGAATTTTTTAGCCTAATAGACAAAGTTAACCTTAGTCTTATGGAAGACAAAGACAATTTCTATGGGTATTTTTTGTTTCAAATGTCAAGAGAAATACGCTTCGATATTAGCAGTCCTACTGCTGTAAACTTTAAGGGAGCGAAATATGTTGTATATTTTAATCCCGCCGCTTTTCTGACTCTTAATATGAAGCAAATGGAAAGTACGATTAAGCATGAAATACTTCATATCGTCTCTATGCATTTAATCAGAGCAAAAGAATTAAAGCATAGCTATAGCCCCTTAGCAACTAATCTCGCAATGGATATCGTAGTAAACACCCACTTAGACCACCTGCCGCCATATGCTGCTACCCTCGACTGGGTAAATTTGCATTATTCTCTGAAACTCTTGCCATTTGAGCCTTTTGAATATTACGCCGAAAAGATTCAAACTGCTCTAGACTTATTAGAAGTTGCAGAAGAAAAAGAAGATGACAGCACTGATGAAAAAATAGAAACTGCTTATAATCCTGAAAAAACCCACGATATTTGGGAAGATTCCAGTGAGCTGGATGAACAAACGCTTAAAGAATTTACCGATAAAATTATCCACGCTTCGCAAAAAGGCACTATTCCAGATTACTTAGAAAGCTTGCTATCATCACTTAAAGATAGCAACGGAGAATTACCTTGGAATTTGTATCTTAAGAGGTTAATGGGCTCTGTTGAAAGCACTCAAAAGAAAACGATAACCCGAAGAAATCGAAGACAGCCGGATCGATTAGATTTAAGAGGTCAACTTAGGAGTCATAAAGCAAAAATTATTGTTGCCCTTGACATAAGTGGAAGCATTAGTGATGAAGAATTTATTCAAGCCATTAAAGAAGTGCTCAATATAGTGAAAAACTACAACCACGAAATTACGATTGTAGAATGCAATAGTGAAATCAGACGCGAGTATAAAGTAAAATCTGCAAAGGATATAAAAGCTAGACTCGATATAAGAGGCAGCACTAGGTTCACCCCTGTCTTCGAATATGCGAATAAGAAGAAGATTAATTTATTAGTATATTTTACCGATGGCAAAGGTGAAGATAAGCTTCTCACAATACCTAAGGGGTATAAAACGTTATGGGTTATTTCTGGGAGAGGAGATAAACTTTCAGTAAAAGAAGCCTATGGTGCAGTCAAAAAGCTTAATAATATTGAGATAACAGATAATATATTAGATGTTAGTGATGTTGAAAAAGGTGGTTATTCCATGCAAAACCAGGAGAAACTCAATATTTAATTCTCATATGATTTTTACATACAGTGAAAGCCACCTTCAAAATTTGGAATAGCAATTTGAAGGTGGCTTTATAGTTACTATTCAATGACGATCTAAACCCTTTAAGGGTAAAATTTTCAATTGTATATTTGGCTGATCCTCATGTATAATTTAAGAGAAATTTAGCTTATTTTAAGATTAGCATAATTGTTATATTAATTATTCTTTAATGTCCTATAAGCCATCATTTTGTTTGTAAAAGTCTGAACAAAATGATGGCTTATTTTAAAATTATTAACATTTTATCGTATCGTCCCTTGATACTTTAAACAAATTTAAATTGCTTGTTTTTTGAACCTTAGGTTCGTTGTTAATATTCAAACTATTGTGAATATCAGGAGGGGCATAAATGAATAACACTCTGCGTGTTGGTATCGATATCGGATCAACTACAATAAAAATGGTTGTTCTTAATGAAGAAAATAGCATTGTATTTCAACACTACGCTAGGCATTATTCCAATATAACAAATGCTTTTAAAGAAGTTGTATTAGCAGCCCAGCCGTTTCTACAGCAACAAGTGCTATCGATTATGCTTACAGGCTCCTCGGGAATGGGAGTTTCTCAAGCACTTGCCCTTCCATTTACACAAGAAGTAATTGCCGCAACTATTGCGATTAGACAAGTTATTCCTGCTACTAATACAGCCATTGAGCTTGGCGGCGAGGATGCTAAAATTACCTACTTCGATGGTACTGTCGAGCAGCGTATGAACGGTGTTTGTGCGGGTGGCACTGGCGCATTTATTGACCATATGGCTGCATTATTGCATACGGATCCCTTGGGTCTAAATGAACTAGCTAAAAGCTATACTACGATTCACCCAATTGCTTCTCGTTGCGGTGTTTTTGCCAAAACAGATGTTCAGGCACTAATGAACGAAGGGGTTTCCAAGGAAGATATTGCCGCCTCTGTTTTGCAAGCTGTTGTTAACCAAACCATCAGCAGTCTTGCTCAAGGCCGAGCCATCAGAGGCAAAGTAGCTTTTCTCGGCGGCCCGTTATACTTTTTGCCTGAACTGCTGCGGCGTTTCACCGTAACTTTGGGTCTTACCGACGACAATATACTAGCGCCAGAATGTTCTCCATATTTTGTTGCTATGGGTGCAGCATTGGCTCCACGGGAATTAACTCTTCCTTATGAGCTTTTGCAGGAAAAAGTTCTCAAGGCATTTGAGTTGCGCGCAGAAAACACTCAATCACTTGCCCCTCTATTCAAGGACGAAAAAGAGTATCAGCAATTTATCAATAGACATAAACGATATGCTGTTAAACGGTCAAACCTTGAGGAATATGCTGGCAATGCTTATTTAGGCATAGATGCCGGATCGACTACAACTAAGTTAACACTTATCGGTGAGGATACATCGCTTTTGTATTCTTATTATGCCAGTAATCAAGGCAATCCTTTAGAAACGGTCGTTGCAGCGCTTAAAGATCTATTCCAACGTCTGAATGATAGAACTAAGATCGTTCATTCAGCTGTTACCGGGTATGGTGAGCAATTCATCAAAACTGCCCTGCAGGTTGATATTGGCGAAGTTGAGACAGTAGCCCATCTTAAGGCTGCTAAACACTTCTCACCTAATGTTACCTTTGTCTTAGACATCGGCGGACAAGATATGAAAAGTTTTTTTATAAAAAATGGCATAATCAATTCTATTACACTTAACGAGGCTTGTTCAGCAGGTTGCGGTTCATTCATTGAAAATTTCGCTCAAGCTGTGAATATGAGCATTAAAGACTTTTCTCAGCTTGGTTTGAAATCCCAAAAGCCAGCCGATCTAGGCAGCCGTTGTACTGTTTTTATGAACTCAAAAGTAAAACAAGTACAAAAAGAAGGTGCTGAGCTTAGTGACATCTCAGCCGGAATCTCGGTTTCTATCGTAAAAAATGCTCTGTTTAAGGTAATTCGTGTGAAAAATACCAATGAGTTAGGCGACCAAGTTGTTGTCCAAGGCGGTACCTTTTATAATGATGCTGTCTTGCGGGTTCTTGAACAAATTATTGGTCGAGAAGTTGTGCGTCCTGATATTGCCGGCCTTATGGGTGCTTTCGGTGCCGCTCTTATCGCAAAAGAAAGCTACACGACAACGGGCATAACAACAACCCTGTTATCACTGACTGATCTGGATAATTTTTCTAGCCACACAACAAGCGCTCGTTGTCAATTGTGCGGTAATAAGTGCTTAATTACCACACAACACTTTTCTAATAGCCAGCAGCATCATTTTGGTAATCGCTGCGAACAGGGTATTGGCAAAACAACGCATATCAGTAAGCTTCCCAATCTTTATGCTTATAAATACAAGCGCTTGTTTCAATATCATCCGTTGCCGGATGCACTCGCCCACAGGGGCGTGATTGGTATTCCGAGAGTACTAAACATGTACGAGGATTACCCTTTCTGGTTCACCTTTTTCACCAAACTCAACTATCAAGTCGTTTTGTCAGGACGTTCTTCTCGCCAGCTTTATGAACAAGGCATGGAAACTATACCTTCTGAGTCAATTTGCTATCCTGCTAAACTTGTGCATGGCCACATCAGAGATTTAATAAAAAAGGGAGTAAAGAAAATTTTCTACCCCTGTATTCCTAATACCCTGCAAGAAGATGTTATGGCTGATAACTGTTATAACTGCCCAATTGTCACCTCTTACCCACAAAATATCAAAGCTAATATGGACATGCTGCGTGATAAAGAAATATTATTCCTTCACCCCTTCTTGCCGTTAAATAATCGCGATCGCTTGATTAAGCGTCTTACCCAGGAACTAGGGTCAGAAAACATTTCCCGAAGAGAGGTTATATCAGCTGTCGATGAAGCTTATGCCGAACTAGAGCGTTACAAAGCTGACGTACAAGCTGAAAGCCAAGAGGCACTTAACTATATTGCTGACCACAACATAAAAGGTGTAGTCCTTGCTGGCAGGCCATATCATATTGATCCTGAGATTAATCACGGGCTGCCTGAACTAATTCAATCCTATGGATTAGCAGTATTATCAGAAGATGGAGTACGCCATTTAAGCAAAACAAGCAGTCCACTGCGGGTTGTTAATCAGTGGACTTATCACTCCAGACTGTATGCGGCGGCCGAATTCGTTACTCATCATCCTAATGTGGAATTAATTCAAATCAATTCCTTCGGCTGTGGCCTTGATGCTGTCACCATTGATCAGGTAAAGGAAATTATCGAAAACCATAACAGAACGTATACCGTCATTAAACTTGATGAAATCAGCAGCTTAGGCTCGGTTAAAATCAGGATACGTTCACTGCTGGCAGCCATTAATAACAGAGATAACAATATATCTATTATGAAACAGCTTGCGGAAATTGCAGCCACACGTCCGCCTATTGTTGCTGCTGAAATTAACAAGCAACATACAATATTGGCGCCGCAGCTCTCTCCTATCCACTTTCAATTCTTAGAATCGGCCTTTCAGACGGCGGGATACAAGGTAGTAGTCGCCCCCATACCTGACAAAGCGGCAATCGATGAGGGACTGAAATATGTTCACAATGATGCCTGCTACCCTACAATTATTGTCGTTGGGCAATTAGTGACCGCTTTAAAATCCGGACAGTATGATTTGAATACTACGTCAGTACTATTAGCCCAAACCGGCGGAGGCTGTCGGGCAACCAACTATCCTGCGATAGCCCGTAAAGCGTTTGAGGATGCCGGTATCCCCCAGGTACCAGTATTCGTTCTGGGTGGTAAGGATCAATCCGAATTTCCCTTAACGCTGCGATTGTTTAAAAACTTACTCATAGGTACTATTTACGGGGATCTGCTTATGCGAGTACTCCATCGGATACGTCCGTATGAGAAACAACCTGGCTCAGCCCAAAAACTCTATGAGTATTGGGCAGCCAAGTGCAAGCAAGATATGTTGATGCAAAGCAAGCATGATTTCAAGAATAATATCTTTGGTATTGTCCGCGATTTTGATAATTTGGAAATTGACGAACAAATAATCAAACCACGTGTCGGCATCGTCGGCGAAATCTTGGTAAAGTACCACCCAACAGCTAACAATAATATTGTAGATATGCTAGAAAGAGAGGGTGCCGAAGTCGTTGTGCCCGACATGTTAGAGTTTTTCTTATACTGCGCTTATGACAGCAAAGTGCATTATGATTTACTATCCGGCACCTGGATGAATAAGTTTAAAGGTGATCTCTTTATTAAAGCTGTTGAGTTTTATCGTCGCCACCTTCGCACCGCACTAAAAAACAGCAAGCGCTTTGCCCCTCCTCATAACATCGAACACCTTGCTAACATGGCAGCTAAACATTTATCGCTAGGTAATCATACAGGGGAAGGCTGGCTTTTGACTGGTGAGATGCTTGAATTGATTCATTGCGGCGTAGAAAATATTGCGTGTTTACAGCCATTTGCCTGCTTGCCCAATCATATTACGGGTAAGGGAATGCTGAAAGAGCTGCGAAACAGCTACCCTCATGTCAATATCATTCCTATCGACTATGATCCTGGCGCTAGTGAAGTAAACCAACTCAATCGCATAAAATTAATGTTGGCTATAGCCAAAGAGAAAATTGCTCAGAGTACGGACTGTAAGGTACCTGTATAAACAAACCCATTCAAAATAATTGTGCGAAACTAAGTCTCTGTCTCACATTTTCTAGACAGCGCCTTCAAGACAGACTACTTTTAATCAAATACCAATAGCTTGTAACCCCTAGAGCCTAAAGCTTCTAGGGGTTTTACAATAAAGCATATTAAAATGTTTTGGCCAAAATCTAAACAGCTGCGCGGAGGCAATTATGAGTGACTAGAAGAAGTATTCGTGCTTATAATGCCCTACCTTTACATTGTCTCTAATCTGAAAGACGGTGGAAATTCTATGCCAGTATTGTATTCACCCATCTAAGGCGTTGCTTGTAACACCACAAGATTAATATACGGATAAAAATCAAGTCACCGAGCCATCTCTGACGCATTCTTATTATTGGCATGTCGGTTTTTTTCTCCCCACTGGGACATTTGGTTGAGGATCGGAAGTAACGTTTTTCCTTTTGGGGTTACCCAGTATTCAACTTTTGGGGGGATTTGATGATATTCTTCTCGATGAATCAACTGTTCTGCTTCTAGTTCTTTCAACTGCTGACTTAACATCTTGTGAGTAATGTCAGGAAGAACTTTTTTGAGTTCTCCATACCGTAGAACCCCGCTTTCGGACAGTTTATAAAGAATCAGCCATTTCCATTTCCCTCCCACAATTGACAGTGTATATGTAATTGCACAGTTACATTCATCATTCGACCATTTAGCCATCATTACTCTCCTTTTGTATAGTATCTACCATTAAAGTGCATACTTCACAATTTAATAAAATGATATATAATTTTATCAAAACAATCAAGTAAAAGGATGGTGTCGACATGAATATATTAGCTATTAATGGAAGTCCAAGGAAAAATTGGAACACTGCAACCCTACTTAATAAAGCACTGGAGGGAGCAGCTTCTCAGGGAGCGACAACCGAACTCATTCATCTTTATGATCTCAATTATAAAGGGTGTGTAAGCTGTTTTGCCTGTAAGCTTAAAAATGGCACGAGCTATGGATCATGCGCATATCAAGATGATCTGACGCCCATTTTTAAAAAGCTGGAGCAGGCCGATGCCATAATCCTCGGTTCACCGATCTACCTTGGTAATTCCACCGGGGAGATGAGATCATTCCTCGAACGATTGGTGTTTCAATATCTCGTATATGATGAAAACTATTCGTCGCTGTTTAAGAAAAAGATACCCATTGGTTTTGTATATACAATGAATGTAGATGAGAATCGGATGAAAGAGTTTGGTTACGAGCAGGCGCTTGGCAGAACGGAAATGGCCCTAGCAAGAACCTTTGGATCATGTGAGTCACTATACGTTTTAGACACCTATCAATTTAGCGACTATTCCAAGTACGTAGCAACTGCATTTAATGAAACTCACAAAGCACAGCGACGAAAAGATGTTTTCCCCGACGATTGTAAGAAAGCCTTTGATATGGGAGTACGCTTTGCACAGATGTATAAACAGGGGTTGTAAAATACCATGTTAAATCAAAAAGGCAGCCTCAAGGCTGCTTTTTCCCTTCACAAACGAAACACCTAAAATCCTACTAAATCACTAACCGGCTGACATGGGGAATCACGGAATCACGGGGACGGTTCTATCGCTTCAGTCATAAGAAATCAGCATAACCGTACAGTGCTTCCCGCTAAAGAAAAGTTAACCGACTTGGAAATTGCCGATAATCTAATCCTCTTGCCTTCGCCTGATAACGCAGCGCGATGCATCGAGATATCAGCCAACCTTTAAAGTATTAAAAACCCTTCCAACCCCTGTCTTCCCAATGGAAGTCCTCTGTGCTGGATACGCTTGTGCTGCCGCATTTAGGGCAGCACTCCCTATATCCCCCATCACCTATCGGCTTTAATATAGCTCCCTCTGTATTAAATACCGTTCCGCACTTTGTACATTTCACAGCTGCCATATGGCGGCCTCCTTTGCTATTCTAGCTTCAATACTCATACAACCCATAATTCTTCTTTGCTCATTCTGTAAATTCCTGTGCATCCTGCAATGATTCACACCCGAAATTACTACCGAGTCCCACACTGCGTTATAGTCACAATCATTTTAACAGCATAGTATGTATAAAACGCTAGTGAGGGGGCAACGCAATGAATAGACTTGCCCCAGCTAAATTGACTACTAAGCTACGAAATGTCACACGCACCGAACCTATCATTCCGAGGAGATATACACTAACTCACTCTGATGAAACAGCGAAACTGTTTCTCTCGATCGGACAGGAGTACGCTTATGATGAGATTACAGCGATGCGCGACGAAGTATTAGCCGAGTGGTGCTGGACCATGAATGGGTACAAGCTCTGCGGGTTTGTTCAGATTGACCTCAGTCCAACGAACAAATTACAGTCTGTAACACGTTTTTCCATATTCAAGCGAGAGTTACCCCTCGTTTTAGAAGCAATTCGGTTTGGTGATCGCCGCCTTTTTGAGCAGTACCCTTTCCTTGATTACTCTGATATTTATATACACTATTCTTCGGTATATTCTGAGCTGTCCGGTTGTGAGTACTGGGGAATTCCTCGCAACTATATATAAGGGTGAATGTAAGCGCTTGTAGCTACGTGGGGCGCTTTCTCGTATCATTTAGTTAAAGCAGCAACTCCCATACAAATTCCTACTACCGCTAGTTTGTGGTATTATATAAGTAGCACTTTTTAATCGAGTTCTATATTTTGACGGATTTGTTCATGAATACAATAATTGCAACTAGGAAGGGATTAGTATGAAGATCGGCTTTTTTGACTCTGGTATTGGCGGCTTAACGGTTCTTGGTCATGCTTTAAAAATGCTACCGTTTGCTGATTACATTTACTATGCTGATATTAAGCATGTACCTTATGGTGAAAAGAAAATAAACGAAGTAAGACAATACGTCCAAACCGCTATGGATTATATGGCTGAGATCAACGTAGATGCAGTGGTGATCGCGTGTAATACGGCAACAAGTGTTGCGGACGCGAAATTGCGAAGAAAATATAGCTTCCCTATTATTGGCATGGAACCTGCTGTAAAACCAGCATTTGCATATTGTCAAGAAAGAGGAAAAAAAATATTGGTACTGGCAACTAGTCTTACTTTGCGAGAGGAAAAATTCAGGCAGTTAGTTAATAAGCTTGATGCGACAACAATGGTTGATACGCTGGCGTTAGGCGGCTTAGTAAAATTCGCCGAAAAGTTTGAGTTTGACACTTTAGACGTAAGTCAGTATTTGAAAAACGAATTTGCATCATTAGAGCTGTCTGATTATGGTGCGGTTGTTTTAGGCTGTACTCATTTCCCGCTATTCAGTAAGGTTTTGAAGCAATCGTTTACGGAGGAAACTGTCTTTTTCGACGGAAGCGTTGGAGCCATCAATCATTTAGCGGATATATTAGAGCAAAAAGGTATAGCTCCTAGTCTGGATGATAAAATTAAATTTGTCATTACAAATGGCAAACTCCCACCTAGTGATGTAGATTATAAAAAAATATTACACGCCTATGTACACAGCATATAAAACACTGAAATCATGACGCAGGAGTGCGTTGAAATTAACTCATCGATAGTTCTACCGTCTCCGCCCTTGGCTGCTTATGTTAATTTTCCAGATTTATAATGTAACAAAACACCTTCCACAGGTCTGGAAGGTGTTTTTCCGTTTAACAGTGACACAGTTCTCCGTTTGGTGCAAACGCCGCAAGAAAGTACAATGATGTCTCCCCTTATTGCCCTCAACATTTTGAAACTATATTCTATAATCGCATATACCACCATTGTCTGGTAATTCTCAATCCATTAACGGAGCGAGAATTACTCCACTTCTACGGCTGTTCCGTATGCTATGATTTCGGCAGCGTTAGCCATGACCGAAGATGATCCTAAGCGCATTCCGATAATCGCATTTGCTCCTTTTGAATTTGCATCTTTAACCATTCTGTCTATTGCCGCTTGGCGAGCCTGCTCCAGCATCTCGTTGTACTCCTCAATTTCTCCGCCCACGATTGTTTTTAGCGCAGCAGTGATATCCTTACCGATATGCTTCGATTGGATAGAGCTTCCGCGAACAAACCCCTTCAGTGCCTTTACTTCTTTCCCTGGCACAAATTCAGTAGTTACGATAATCATACTTGTTTCACCTGTCCTTATGATTTGTGTTTTTATGGTAGTATTCCAATAAAACAAAGAGGCTACTACAACTCCTCGCTTAACGTCTTTAATAGATCTCCTCTTTTTCCAAATCCACAAAAGCTTGTTGCATGTTAAAACTTATTTAAGTTAACACTCGTTAACTTAAATCTACTATAAATTATCTTTTTTCGTCAGACAATATCTAGTGCTAGTATCACCACCCTCATTTACTTCGATTGCACTAGGCGGTAATGCTAGAATTCCTATAGCAGCGGCTAAATGCTTTAACGTATGTCCGCTGATAACATGGTTGGTTAGGTCAAATATTTGAACATCGCTAAACTCGAAGCCTTTGGCTAAAATATAGCTAGCCAGCAACAGCCAATAGGCTCTATTTTGCTCTGTTGATTTGGGGCATAACAAAATCAACAGAGGGATTATAATCATCGGAATATATTGAACAAGAATATAAGGACGGAGATCTCCTAAACCATGTTGTTCTGAAATCCACCAATAGATGACACTCAGTACTCCACTCATAACTAGCGGCATAAAAAGCAGTCGCCCGATTCTAGCATTCAAACGTTCCGTACAAACACAAGCTGTAAGAGCGCCAAAACATAATGCCATGGGAAGCCTATCCCAAACTAAGGTATCATTCGAGGGCAACAAATGATAATACGCTGACCCTAAACCCACAAAAATAGTCGCAATGAAAAAAAATCTCCACATTAAGGTAATTTCCTTGTTCGGCAGATGCCTGATCTTGATAAGTCCTATGAATCCCACAATAATGAATCCGATGTTAGAGAGAACATTTGCCGCATTTGCAATCCCCCAGCGCGTCTCATCACCCGCAAAAGAGTGATATGCTACATCCTGTGGAATAGGAGGTAAACTTACGACTATCCCTATAGCAAATAGTACAAGTAATCCGATAAGCCCTACTTTCATATGGCTCAAAATTATCATCCCCCTCTGGTTAACAATCGTTAACCAGAGTGTAATATATTTCCACTAATATGTCAATCCCCCTTTTTCAACATCATCTTTTCTACAAGGGCGGCCTTATTCATATAGTACTGTGAAACTTGCTCTCTCTATTAACCTCACTAGTGCAAAAAGCCTGCTCCCTTCTTTTAAAAGAGAGCAGGCCATTTTCGTTACCAGTGGTACGGTTCTCCATATCATATACAGCTATAAACTTAGGCTGATTGCCATGCCTTTTATGGTGATTTTCCTAGCCAATTTTCGCTTTTTCTAACGCTGCAATATCAAACTTTTTCATTTTTAGAAAGGCTTCGGTTACATTTTGTACTTCTTCTCTGGAGCCGTAGAACAATATTTCATCCATAAATTCCGGAACAATCTGCCATGAAACGCCGAATTTGTCCTTCACCCATCCGCATTGCTCGGCTTCCGGAACGGCAGAAAGAGCATTCCAATAGTAATCAATTTCTCTTTGGTCACGACACTTTACCATGATAGAGAACGCTTCATTAAAGCTATAGTCAACATCATAACCGTTATCCATTGCTGATAACTGCATGCCTTCAATCCGAAATGAGGCGAAATTCACCTTTGCCTTAGTGTTTATTGCCTCCCCCTCTTGGTACCTGCTAATCATCGCACCTTCGGCATCATTAAATATTTTCGTGTAGTATGTGACCGCTTCTTCCGCTTTTCCACAAACACGGTCGGAGAAAAGAAGGTTCGGTGTAATCTTTTGTGGAGATTTTAGCTGCTCCTCCACCAACATAAGCTGCCAGGACAGTCCATATCGGTCCTGCACCCATCCATACCATTTGCTGAACGGGTAAGCATCCAGCGGCATGAGGGCCAAACCACCTTCTAGGAGCGCCTGCCACTTTATATTCACTTCCTCAACCGAATCGCAAGCTACCATTAAGGAGCAAGAAGGATTGAACTGGAAAAATGGTCCTGCACTAATTGCTTCAAATTGTTGCCCAGCTAATTCAAAACTAACGATTTCAACGTCTCCTGAAGGTGTGTTCTGTATCAAGCCAACATTGAGCAATTTTGACCGGTCAAATAAGCTAGTGTAAAACATTGCGGCCTCTTTTGCCTCTTTGTCATACCATAAATGAGGAACAAGCTTTGGCATTATCCATACCTCCATCCCACTTTTACAACTCAGAGCTTGACCTTTGCTCTTGTCTACATAGATTATTTCCCAAACAAGTCCGTTTAAATCCTTATATTCCAGCCCACACATCTAACCTAAGTCCATCGGCTCATTTGCAGTTTTTTCTCCGGCTTATAACGCCTCTTGTCACCAAGACACGATAGGACGATTCCACCAAGTCAAGTTAAGTTAAGGACTTCATAAGCTACGTTATTAAGCAGTTTAAATTTCACAAATAATCTTATTGGGAATTTTTAATTTGATCAAAAACCTCGTTTATATCAGGTAGTTCAGAAACTGGATACACTTTCACCCAGAGTACTTTGCCGTTTTCATCAATAAGCATATTGGCCCTCTCTGAAAAACCTTCTATATCACGAAAGATGCCGTAGTTAATAGCAGTTTGCCCATGCGGCCAAAAGTCAGCTAGCAATTTTACTTCAGCAATGCCTAATTCTTTTGCCCAGGCATTTTTGCTGGGATAGGAATCTACGCTGAGTCCAAGCGGAACCACATTATATTGAGTAAACTTCTCCAGATTATCCTCCAATGATTTCATTTGCTCGGCACAAACCTTTGTCCATGCTAGCGGATGCCATGATAAAAGTACTTTTTTCCCCTTGTAGTCTGATAGGCGGATTTCCTGTCCACGATTGTCTTTTAAAACAAAATCAGGCGCCATATCACCAACAGTAATTTGTTTCATGTATTTGCCCCCCACTGTTTTGAAAATAGATTGATATAAAAATTATAAATTATTGTCAAAAAATCCTTCTTGGATAGAAGAACAGTCAAAAATTACAGCAGATAGACAGGACCATATTCGGTCTAACTTTTGACTGAAACATCGTACCTGTCCCCCTGTTTTATTTTTACTTGCAGGTGTGGAAAAGAAGGGTACTCAAGCTGGTAAACCACTTGATGAATAAATTATCGTCCCATTAGTTGGCCTATTTCGCAAGATATTTTCTCGACTCGTTTATTTTTTTCTTCATACATGAGCTTATCACTATGCTGAATAAGCTCATGTATATTATTATATGTATTGTTAAATATAGCTAATCCATAGCTGAACTTAATATGATAAGGATTGTTGCTGACTTCATTGTATGTATTGATGTTATTTCTTAAGTTTTCTATATACTTTTCTACAATTTCTCTTCGGTTCTCATTTATTAAGACTATAAATTCATCGCCGCCCAAGCGGATAGAAAGTCCTTTTCCTTCGAATACTTCTTCCAAGTGTCTGGCGAATACTCTCAACACTTTATCGCCTTCATGATGCCCAAAAACATCATTGATACTTTTAAAGTCGTCAAGATCAATATTTACCACAGCTAAAACAATGTTACTTTGCCTACTGGAAATTGCAAGGTATTCATCATAAGCTATGCGATTTCCTAATCCTGTTAATGAATCAATCTTTGTTTGACTATGTACAATAAAAACATAGTTAATTACAACAGCAATAGCTACACTATTCCATATCGTCAAATATACAAAGTAGTACAATTGAAAGATAGACAGTACGGATGGAATCACGGTAAGCAAACTAAGTATGAACAATTCTTCTCTATTGATTTTTTCTCGAGCATTATATAAAACTTGTAAGTTTACAATATAATAAAAGTAACTTGTCATTGGTGAAACAATAAACATTGGTCCCCGTACATAGATATTCTCACTAGTTATACTAAATATCCAGTTAAAATTATAGCTCCCTAATGATATAATGCTATTTATAGCAAACGGCACACTCAACCAGAGAAGCTTGTTTACATTTATTTTGTCGTATTTGTCAGTTCGTCTATGAACATATAGTACCGCACAGATTGGCACTAATGGTGTCAGCGTGAATCCCAACGTATCAACCAACTTATGTAGAATAATAAGATTTGTGTAATTACTAGAATTTAATAATACACTCAAAATTTCTAATATTAATATTAATATCGTTAAGAATATTAAAGCTAAAAACAACCTATTGACTTGCTCTTTTCTATCTAGCTTAAAATAAGCATGTACAGCTATGCTTGACAATAATATAACCATACAAATGTTCATCTGAATCGCAAGCATCGTATTGATCGGTATCACTCCTTCAACAACTAAAGCTGGATTTATCCCCGCAAAGCAATATAGTTGCACTTAGTTTTAATCGCAATAGCATATAGTATCTGAGTAGAGCTTACATTTTTGTCATATTTTGTACATTATACCAATATTAATATTTTAAGTAAACATGCACATTTGGTTCATTTATTTCACTATCAAGAGACTAAACAGAATCACTCTCATAGAAAAACATAAGTTGCTGAGGTCCTTTTGTGAAGTGTTCTTTTTATAGCGCTCGTTGACAACTAGCACATAAGTATTAACAGGAACTCATCTAGGCAATCCGTACAAAATCCCTAATCCTTAGAAACATACAAAAAACAAGGCCTCAACCCCTGCACGAAGCAAGGGTTGAGGCCTTGTTTTGCCGTTATCAATGGTACGGTTCTGCGTATCGGGTATAGCGGAGAAACTTAAGTATATTTCTTTATATGAACTGCTGTATTAATCTCTATTCTCGAACTTAGTCGCCGAAATATATCTCTTTGGAAATTTTCTCCACATGTTTTTTTCGCAACCATTCACCAATTTCTTTCCCTTGTAAAGTCGTAGGGACAACCACTCCTTTAGGCAAGACCATTATAGCTTTCAATGGTGCCAATTGAGGAATCTTTAATCCTGCCGCATTAGAAATGAGGTCAAACTCCTCTATCGTAAGAGAGCCACGCCTTAAGGTATTAATGGTATCTACAATCTTATCAGGCGTGGGGTGTTCTAAAATGCCAATTGTTTGATTGACAGTAATGGCCGCATCCAGCCAGCCGCCAGGCAATTTCATTCTATTATTCCATAGTTCTAAACGCTCTTTGTTCAGCACTAAACCAAACGTTGCGAACCTTACCTTCGAATTTTGCGTAGCTTTTGCTACTGAATCTAACCCGTTCACTACTCTTTCAAATTCTCCCATAGACAAATCTGAGATTTCTTTAAATGTAATTTGCAATAACCTAGTCTCGGCCAGAACCTTAAAAAATCTTCCTGGTTCCGCTGCTTCTGACAAGACTATGCTCAATTCATGAATCATCCGCTCTACAGGCTCATGAGCAAGTTCTTCCTGAGCCGCCATGGCAAGCGGGAGCGTATCACAGTCTATCGTGAACCCAAAGCGGGCGGATTGCCCCGCAAGTCGCAAGGCACGCATTGGATCATCGCAAAAATGTTGTCCCGTCGCTCTAAGAACCTTGGCTTTTATGTCCTCTATTCCATGAAAAGGATCGATAATTTCTCCCGTCAAAATGTCTAAGGCGATGGAGTTTACCGTAGTGTCACGTCTGAAAAGATCTTCTTCAACCGTAATCTTGGGTTTCGCTGATATTTTGAAGCCTTTGTAGTCACCTACTTTCTGCTCTGTTCTCGCAAAGGCAACTTCGCGTTTTATGCCGCCTATCACCAAGTGAAAAACGGGAAAAGCCTTACCCATGTCTTCGGCTTCGGGAAACAATATTTTAAATTTTTTTCTAACCATTCCAACAACACTATAATCAATATCCTTCGATGGCCTTCCCATAAAACTATCGCGAACTGAGCCACCGACTCTAAAAGCACGTCCACCATTTTTAGCAATAACTTCGGCAAAATCTATCTCCGTTAACGCACTATTACTCATACTATCCATTCCCCTCTCCTTTCATCTCTCCTTGCTTTTCCCATGCTAGTTCTTTGAAAAATTTACAATTTTTATCTTATGTATCTTACCCTTTATTTTTGTTACTGAAAGCTCTTCCACAACAAGTTCTTCTTTATCCCCAAAAATCTCCACATAGGAACAGGTATCTTGGATATCGATTATGCCAATAAAAAGGCTTCTACTTCAGATTAGAAGAAACTATTTATCATTCAAGCTATCTTGAATATGCTAAATATTTTCAGAGTAGCCTCTGCTAAAAAACAGCCTCGATCCTTTATTTACAAGGACCGAAGCTGTTTCGCTATTACCAGTGATACGGTTCTCCGCGATTAATCTTAAACGCCCGATAGACTTGCTCCACTAAAAGCAGTCTGATCATCTGATGCGTGAAGGTCATTTTGGAGAATGACAGTTTTTCTTTTGCTGTATTTCGTATTTCTTGTGATAGCCCAAACGCTCCGCCGATGGCGAAGGTTATGCTGCTCTGACCCTTTAAGGCTAAGTCGCTCATTTTTGCCGCAAGTTCTTCTGATGACGATGCCTTACCGAAGACATCTAAAACAATAAGATAACTGTCGCTCGGTATTTGCTTAAGCATGCGCTCACCTTCTTTGGTGAGCGCTTTTGCCTTTTCGGCATCTGATGGATTATCTGGCATTCTTTCTTCATCAACTTCAATGATATTAAGCTTGCAATATGGAGTTAAACGTTTTGTAAATTCAGCGATACCAGCTGAAAGATACTTTTCTTTTATCTTACCTACTGCTACTATTGTTATCTTCATTATTGTTTACTCGGCATTTCTTCTAATAATATGCTCACAGTTTGAGTTTTACCATTACGACTGTAGACAACTTCCGCCTTACTTCCGATAGGCTGCGAGTCTACCGCAGCGCGCAAATCTGCCACACTATTTGTTTCAATGCCAGCTACCTTATAAATAATATCACCTTCGCGTATTCCTGCCTTAGCCGCAGGGCCGTTTTGTGATGATTGTGCTACATAGACTCCTCGATCAATATTGAGATCATAACCGTATTTAGCAGCACTGGCTTTATCTAAAATTCCTACTCCCAAATATGCTCTCACAACACGGCCTTTGTCAATTATCGACTGAATAATAGGTCTAGCTGAATTAATTGGAATGGAAAACCCAATACCCTCTACTCCTGGAATTGAAATTTTAGCACTGTTAATTCCAATGACTATTCCATCTGCATTAACTAAGGCCCCGCCCGAATTACCGGGGTTAATTGCAGCATCTGTTTGAATAAGTTTAAACTTTCGTTCGCCTATTTCAATAGAGCGGTTTAGCGCACTGATTACACCAGCAGTAACACTGCCTTTAAACTCTAAGCCGAGCGGATTACCAATTGCAATAGCTGGTTCACCTACCAGTATACTATCCGAGTCTCCCAAAACAGCTGTTGGCATTCCTGTTGCATCTACTTTTATAACAGCGAGATCAGTTGCAGGATCGGAGCCTAAAACTTTGCCAGTAATAGTTCGTCCGTCCGATAATGAAACGACAATCTCCTGTGCGTTTTCAACTACATGATAGTTAGTAACTATATACCCATTGGAGTCAATTATTACCCCTGATCCTGTTCCTTGCTCAATCATAACTTTGCGATTGAAGTAATCCCTTGCATATGCTTTATTTGTTATACCAACAACGGCTGGTCCAACCGCCTGCGCCGCTTTAACTACTGGTGTATTGCGAGCATCAGAAACTGCTCCCGTCGGAGCCGGTGATTGTAGATTTGGTATATTCACCATATTTTGAGGTGTTGGCTTAGCAAGCTGTTTATCAGAATAACCAGCTACCATTCCGCCGCCTAAAAGCGTTCCAATTAGTAAAACTACTAAGTAGGGAGTCAATTTTTTCAATGCTGGTCTCATAGATACCATCCTCCTTAGAAAATTACTGTGGCAACTCATCCAGAATTGTCAGTACTGTTTCTAATGCCGGCAAAAATGGGTAGATCATTTCCTATTTCTACGTCTTTTTTATAATATGCTGCTTTTAGTATCGCCTAATCAGCCTTCAGTCAAACTTGCCGTTTTGTCGGGGTAGGTCAGCCTAATATCAATATCAACATTAAGCTCGCAACCTTGTTCTGTTAAAATATTACGTACAGTATTTTCAGCTATTTCTGGACGATTATTCTCTTGGCTTAGATGAGCAAGAAAAACCTTAGTATGCTTCTGCCTGGCCATTCGCGCTATAGTCCATGCGGCATCGGTATTGGATAAATGACCGCGATTACTCATAATACGACGCTTCAAGTGCCAGGGATATGCGCCGTTTTTCAATAAATCAACATCGTGATTTGATTCGAATACCAAAACATCGGAGTATGAGATTGCTTTTTTTACTGAATCTGTAACAAAGCCAATATCAGTGGCTACACTGCACTTTAGGTTTTGATGATACAAACTATATCCCACTGGGTCAGCAGCATCATGTGAAATACTAAAGGGCTCAACTTTAACACCGCTAATATCAATGCTGTCTCCGATTACTTTGCAGCAGCTTTCGGGAAGTATTTCCCGGCAATACATAGAATCGAAGGTGGCTGCTTTAGCGTATACAGGTAATTTATATTTTTTTGTTAAAGTCGGTAGTCCATTAATATGGTCGCGATGTTCGTGCGTTATGAAAATACCGTCAAGTTCTTCAACCGCTGTGCCAAGTTCAGCTAAACTATTTTTTATACGGCGGGCGCTTATTCCGGCGTCAACAAGCATTTTTGTATTACCCATTTTTATAAACGTGGCATTACCGGTACTACCGCTAGCCAAAACGTGTACTTGCATATAAAACTGTGCTCCTTTGTTTGACCAAATGACTATATATACTTCGACTGACAGTTGTTCAAATCCTCTTGTCAGAAATAGTAAGGCATCACCGTCATAATTTATAACATATAAAAGCAACAGATCCTAGTAAATAACTATGACCTGTTGCTTTTATGAAGTCTAAGCAAATAATGTTTATTCGTAAGTTCCTAATACCACAATTGCTCTATACTTCCTAATCTTTAGCGTTCCAGCTATTGACCAGCTCTCTAATATTATCTGGCAGAGCATTTAGCAATATATCAGAAATTTCATTTAGTCGTTCAGATGACTTAGCCTCAAATCTCAGCGTAAACAGTGGTTCTGTAACCGATGCTCTGATCATTGCCCAGCCATCGTCAAACTCAATTCGCACACCATCTATTAAGTTTGGTTTAAAGTCGCTTAATCTCTGTGCAATTTGTGCAAGTATCGCTTCTTTGTCAGTGCCTGTATATCTAACCCTTATCTCGGGTGTCAAAATATAATTTGGTATTTCATCAATTAGAACAGATAAAGGCCCGTGAGTAGATATATATTCACACATCTTTAAGCCCGCGAACATGCCATCATCATAACCCAGTTCTGAAAAGAAAAAGTGTCCGCTTATCTCTCCGGCAAAAAGCGCCTTTTCTCGTATAAATGCAGATTTACTAAAGGTGTGACCTGCTCGTGCCATAATTGGTTTTCCGCCAGCCTTGCTAATCTGTTCAGGAACAACCATTGAGCATTTGGCATCATAAATTATTGGACCTTTTTGCGTCTCTAGATAATTCTGCGCTAGCAACACTAAAATATCATCATTATCAACTGCTCGCCCAGTTTCATCAACAAATCCGACCCTATCGCCATCGCCGTCAAAAGCAATGCCAAGAAAAGCACCTGTTTCCAAAACCTTTTTGCTTAAAGCACTAAGGTTTTCTGGTACAGCTGGGTTCGGCGGCCGATTAGGAAAGGTTCCGTCAGCCTCACAAAATAGTTCTACTACTTCAAAGCCTAACTGTCTATAGAGGTTTGGCGCTATATGTGAAGCTGCACCATTTCCGGCATCCAGAACTACTTTCATACCACTTGCCTTAGCCTTACTTACTGTATAGTCTATGTAATCCTGTATAACAGAAAGTTCACGCACACTGCCTACTGCTTCAACTCTTGCGTTCTGTTCTGTCAGTCTAGCAATTTCATTTATATCCTCTTCACTGACAGGCTTGGGACCCATAACAAGCTTAAAGCCATTATATGAGGCTGGATTGTGTGATGCAGTTACCATTACACCGCCCGTCGCACCAGTAATTTTTTGCGCAAAATAAAACAAGGGTGTCGCTACTGTGCCAATATTTATTACTTCGCAACCAGAACGCGCCAGACCATCCATCATTATTTGCTGCATACGCGGTGTAGATAGCCGAATATCACCGCCGACAACTACTGTTTGTCCGCTAAGCTTTGTTCCAATTGCATAAGCTATTTTCTCAGCAAGTTCATAAGTTAACTCTGTTCCGGCAATTCCACGAATATCGCAGGCATGAAAAACACTCATAATAACGCCCCTTCCACAAAACAGTTACTGCTTATTTTAGCACGTTATGACAAAATAATACAAGTTTGCTTCAGTAAAGTTATGGTAACCACTTTGGCTACTTAAACATAATATATATCAAAACATCAGTTTCTAAGGGAGGGTGTTGTTGTGCCCAAACACAAAAAGGCGCGGCCTGAACAGCCCGAGAAACCAAAAACAAAAGATAAAAAGAAACGTAAGAAAAAGCACCGCCGACAAAAATTATTTGAGTCTCTAGATTTAAGGAGGTTTTTCATGCCGAATATTGATAAGATCGTAAAGGCACTATTTAATCAAATGGATGAAAGCAGAGAAGTTATGAGGGCAGCTGTCCGTAATCAAGAGCTGCTAATCCAGCAAAACCAAATGATTGTTGAATCTCTTGAAAAGATCTATGCTGCAATGGTAGAAATCAAGGCAAAATGAAAAATGAGATATACGGGTTTAACCCGTATATCTCTTCAGGCTGTTGAGAAAGGTTCAGTTGCTAGGCGCACCGCAAAACCCAGCAGCGCCGCGTACTCGGTCGTACGCAAGCTATGGGTTTGAGGCTGAGCGACGCAAATGGGCGTTTATCGACAGCCTGCTTAGTTTTTCATATTAATAGCTGCCCACTCTCGCCAAGCTGCATCAAAATCAGCGAAGTTAATTCCAAGAGTTTGGCTAATAGCTTTCTCTATACTTTGGCCTTTCTTTAAACCACTGACAACTTGTTTGAGCTTTTCATCGCCATGCACCTCTGCTATATAGCGTACTGCGGCAAGTGATTGACGATAAGCTAGTGCTTGGTTATCTAGATTATCAAAGTCATCGCTTAACTGGTCCATGGTATACAGTTTTTGATCAAGCGTATTTGTTGGAATTATCCACTCATATCCATTTACTTGATATTCAACATATTGAGCAAATCCCTCGGTAAACCAACGAGGGTAATTTCCACTTGTTACATGGTCGAATACCAGGTGGGTAAATTCATGCACCATCGGACCGGTATGAATAAAGTCTTCTATTGAGTCTCCTTCCTTCATCCAGACCTTAGGTGAAAGCAGCTGAATAACGCCTCCCCAATATACGCCCATAGCACTTTCGTTATTTGACCAGCCAAAAGCTTTACGTAATTCATTTTTGTCAGGATAAATTAAAATAATAGTTTTATCCTTTAAATCATGACCCAACTCTTTAGTCACAGGCTTATAAGCCTGTTCTGCTGCCTGAG
Source organism: Dendrosporobacter sp. 1207_IL3150 (assembly GCF_036763085.1). Classification (NCBI taxonomy): domain Bacteria; kingdom Bacillati; phylum Bacillota; class Negativicutes; order Selenomonadales; family Sporomusaceae; genus Dendrosporobacter; species Dendrosporobacter sp. 1207_IL3150. The sequence goes on along the minus strand of NZ_JBAIYU010000030.1, from coordinate 40,571 downwards.
CCACCATCTGAACAGTGTCCCGATCAGCTGGCGTATATTTGACAATGAAATGCTCTGTTTCAAATTCAGCCATATTTCTGGTCTCATAATTCAATTTTGCTTGAGCCCCTTGACGCACCAAAGGGTACAGCCACATTTGAGGACGCGCCGGTACTTGAACGAACAAAAACACAACGGCAAGCAAAACGGCCAGACTCGTTAACATAGTTACATCGCTGTGATTAATAATCTTCATATCGACGCACCTCCTTTCTATTAATAAACCTATTTCAGGTTAAACGTCGTAATGCTCCATCAGGCGAAAAAAAGGCTCATCTGCACGCGGCATCTGAACCTTTCGGTTATAACTATCATTATCTTATTATAACATGCCCTCAGGGGTTAGCCCACCGGTACATTATGTAAACTCATCAATGGGAAACTATTTGTATTCCCGAGCTCGTCCCTATTCTAGTAGCACCAGCCGCTATCATTGCTACCGCTTGTTCACGAGTGCGAATCCCGCCCGAAGCCTTAATACCGAGTTTCGTACCAGCAATAGCCTTAAACAGCTTTATATCATCAATCGTTGCACCACCAGGCCCGAATCCGGTAGATGTTTTGATATATGCAGCACCAGCTTCTAACACAGCATTGCAGGCAAGCTTCTTTTCCTCTTCAGTCAGCAATCCAGTCTCGACAATTACCTTAACTACACTACCTTCGGCAATGTTTACGATATGCTTTATCTCATCTGTTACTGCCTGCCAAAGTCCGAGCTTAGCAGCACCAAGATTTATTACCAGGTCTAATTCGTCAGCCTTACGCAGAATGGCTTCTTGGGCTTCGAATACTTTTACTGAACTAAGAGTAGCCCCAAGTGGAAACCCAATGACAGTTGCTACTTTTACGCCACTACCTTTAACTAAGTGAGCTGCCAGATCAACATAACACGGATTTATACAAACGGCTGCAAAGTTATATTGAATGGCTTCTCCACACAGTTTCTCAATACTATCTGGAGTAGCCTCAGGTTTTAACAAAGTATGGTCTATGTACTGATTTAATTTCATCACATTACTCCTTACATTCTAGCATCGCATTTTAGTATTGAATTCTTTTTTTGACATCACATCCCTTTTTATATTAGGGAAAAAATTAAGCTGCACAGTGCTCTGTGCAGCTCATAAGTAATTAGTTAGCTTGCCTTTTTTCGGCATCTTGACACTCTGGGCATACTCCATAGAAATAGAACTGCTGACCAGTTAAGCGATAAGATGTTTTAGCTGAAACATCGTTAATAAAATTGCTTGGATCAATGTCGTACAGATCGTCTACGCGACCGCAGCACATGCAGCGAACGTGCGGATGATTGTGTACATTTGCATCATAGCGGAAACTGTCTTCACCTACATTTAATATCTGTACCAATCCAATTTCCTTAAGAATTTCAATCGTCTTATAAACTGTAGCCAAACTCATTGTCGGATAATAAGGCTGCAACTGACTAAAAATCATCTCAGCACTAGGATGTGCTTTGGTTGATGCCAATACATTATAGATAGCAAGACGTTGAGGAGTAACCTTAAATCCTTTGTCCCGTAGCAATAGCGTTACGTTTTGTTCTTCCACCACTAACACCTACTTTACTTTTTGTCTTTCTCAAATCTTGAATTAATTTAAATTTAAGATTAAAACCTAAAAATGCGTTATGGAAAATTATTATTACCTGATATTATCGTTTTTATTTTACCTCAATTTGAGAATCACTGTCAAGTATTATCCATACAAGATTTCGGACTTTTCCCCTATAAAAGTAAAAAAAATCTCATGGCCGAAGCCACGAGATTTTTTTACTTTTATAGGAGAGGATTTCTTATTGCATTTGCTGTTGTTGAGAGTTTTGCTGACCTTGACCGCTAAACTTGTTTTTCACTTGGCTGATTGATTGCGGCGATGCATTTTGCACACTGTAATAGCCTTTTTGCTGCATCATGTCAAAAATTTGTTTTTGCTGGCTGTATACATCACCAAGCACTGTCATATAGTCACGACGTAGTTGATCGTCTGACGCTTCAAGAATAAAGGTGTTGATTGAAGAGGCCATCATTTTTGTTTCATTTAACGCTAACTGCAAAACATCCTGCTCTGAAAATTGTGCACCTTGTCCGCTCATTTGAGACTGCTGGTTTTGCTTGTTTTGCTGACCTTGTCCTTGCTGCTGTTGTGCCATATTTATCACCTCTTTATTGTAAGTTTTGGCCTGAATTTAAATGCTTGCTTACTGTTTGAAAATGCTGCTGATTTTTTTGGGAAAACTGTTGAAACAACTGTTTGCACTGATTATCTTGTACAGTATTAGCAAGATGGTTCATTGTTTTAACACAACTTTGCTCTGCACCTAAAAAATCTTCCAAATGCATCAATTCTTTTTGCGTTAGCATTAAAATCCCTCCTTTCATTTATAACAGGTTTAGTTTGCGTAATAGTTTAGTATTCTATGTCATTAGTTGAATGTAACTTAAGGCAAAAATCCATAAACACGGCTTACGCGAACCTTAGCGACATCAAAGGTCGATGTTAAACTTATGCGCATAAGAAAATTTTACTTTTTCATATCGTATAAAAAACCGCCTGAACAAGCTCAAACGGCAGGAAACTACAACACTAGGATTTAAGTCCCATATCCAATTAGGACTGTCTATTTTACATATATAACCATTATAATGTAAATAACAACATTATACTTATGTTTTAGCTACTCAGTTTGGAGGTGATTCTATGCGCATCGAAAATGCTATTCCCGGCATGGTTTTGTCGCAAGACCTTCTAGATGACTATGGCAATTTACTGCTCGAGAAAGGGATAACCTTAACAGAAGCTTATATCAATCGTTTGAAACGCCTTGGTATTCGTACTGTTTGGGTCGAAGATCCCCTGGCTTACACACTAAAAAATGAGCCTATATCACCAGAGTTACGTACCGAGCTTGCTTTGTGTATTAGATCACTATATAAAATAAAGTCTAATGACATTCTGACAGCCAAACTCCAAAACTTATACTTGCGTCAAATAACAAAAGCCGCGAATGCCGCTATAGACGAAATTCAAGAACACGTACCAAATATTATAAATTTGCAGCTGCGTCACCCAAGCATTGATGAAGTTAATCATGCCGTAAATGTATGCCTGCTTTCACTGGTAACAGGCATATATCTTAAACTTTCTCGCCCCTTGCTAAGAGACCTTGTTGTCGGGGCACTATTGCACGATATTGGAAAATCACTCGTGGTGACTGATTCAGCCAGCAACCCGGGCTTTCATGCTCTTTGCGGCCATGAAATTCTTTCCAATGCCGAGCAGAGTTTCAGTGTTTGCAGGATTGCAGCAGAACATCATGAAAAATACGACGGAACAGGTTATCCTGCCAGAATAGGCTTTAAAGATATTCACCCGCTGGCGCGAATAGTAGCCATTGCAAACTATTATGATAATGCAATGCAGCGTGCTGGACTTACCGGAAGTGACCGACAAGATGTCTTAGAAGATATGATGAGTAAAGGAAATGCAGCATTCGATCTAAATATGCTGCGTGCCTTTTTCCACACTGTAGCTTTATATCCTGTCGGAACTGTCGTACGCTTGAGCACAGGGCAAACAGGTTATGTAATTAAAAACTATGCTCATTATCCGCTTCGTCCAGTTGTAAGGACAATTGTCTCAGAAGATTTTCATGATATCGATCTTCTCTATAAGCCATCAACAACAATAATTGAAATAATTAAAGAATAGCCTGAGGCTATTCTTTAATTATTTCATTATCTGCCTCATCTTTGGGAGAAGGATTCTTTTCCAGCATCACCGAACTACGGATAAAAAGGTTACAAGGAGAATATATGGTTTCATCTGGATATCTAAAAGTAATACTAGCTATGCTTATTTGGGGCAGCGTAGGGATTTTTGTCCGCATAGCTGAACAGCCGGCCCCAACTATAGTCTTTTTTCGAGTGGCAACAGCCTTTGTTGCTATTGGAGTATATTTTTTATTAAAACGAAAATCATTAAATCTAAATGGCTACAAAAAACTTGCTGTTATTAGTGGTATTGCGATAGCGCTCAACTGGCTCTTTTTCTTTAAAGCCATACAAACAACAACTATCGGCAATGCCGTTTTGACCTATTATCTATCACCAATACTTGCAATTATTTGGGCCAAGCTATTTCTAGGCGAACACCTGGAACGCCGCGCCTTATACGCTGTTGGAATGGCTGCATCTGGAATTTTTCTGATGCTCTCAAGTTATCAGTTTTCATTAAGCAGTTCCGATTTTATTGGAATTTTGTTTGGTTTGACTGCTGCGTTATTTTATTCAGCTGTTGTAATACTCGTTAAATATATGACCGCTGTTGACACTAACAGCTTAGTGATAGTACAAATGGGGGTTTCCTCGGTAATATTCCTTCCTTTTATAATCTTAAACCCGCCGACCCTTACCTTCTCTTCTGTATTAGCAATGCTGACGATGGGAATAGTTCACTCCGCTATTGCGCTTGGGATATACTTTACCGGTTTAAAAACGGTTAAAATTCAACATGCTAGCGTCTTATCATATGTTGACCCTGTCAGTTCTTTAATTTTTGCATATTTAATTTTTGGTGAAACACCTACCCTTTTCACTGCCGTTGGTGGAGCTATGATTTTAGCCGCCAGCTTTTTAGTAATGAAACGTATATAATAAAAATGCTTGCTGACTCAAGGTTGAGTCCCGCAAGCATTTTCTTTTGATTCCCATCTGCTTGTGGCAAAACGCCACCAAAGAATTATACTGCGCACAAGAAAATCACCTGCTGTTATAAACCAGGCCGCAGTTATATCATAATGCCATACATTAATAAATAGGTATATGAGGGGCATACGGACAACCCACACCCCTATAGTCGTAATATAAAACGGCCACTTTGTATCTCCAGCTCCGCGCAGTGCGCCGCCGAAAACATAAGTAATAGCTATCGTTATTTGTTCCAATGCCGCTATTTTCACACAAATAGCTCCCCAGAAAACTACCTCTGGATCATTAATAAAAAGACTCGTTAACTCTTCGGCAAAAATAAAAAACACCAGGCCCATTACAGCCATTCCTCCGAAGGCCATTTTACAGGTAAGCCATACATATTGAACAGCTCGATGCGTCATACCTTTTCCGAGGTATTGCCCTACTAGAGTCATAGCTGCGACTGAAAAACCAAAGCCCGGCATAAATGAAATCGACTCCACTTGCATGGCTATTTGGTGAGCTGCAAACTGTACTGAACCAACGCTTGCCAAGAGTAGAGTAAAAACTATTCGGCCTCCTTGCAGCGAAACCTGTTCAAGCGCAGCTGGAATACTTATTGCTAATATCCGTTTTATAACGTCGGCTCGAAAAATAAAAATTTCCGTCCAATCTAAACAAATGCTTTTATGAAATTTAAGTACAACTAATACAATTATTCCTCCGATTGCTTGTCCCAAACAAGTTCCCCACGCAGCACCGTACGCGCCTAATGCTGGACTTAGTAATCCAAAAATCAATATATAACTAACAATTAAGACAACTGTATTAGCAAAAGAGCTTATATAAAAAGCCGTTCGCGTTTGTCCTATCCCACGCAAGACAGCATTGCCAATCGCAAATATCATAAATAAAGGTGTAGACAAAAAATTTATTCTAAGCAGCTGACCCGCTAGTTCAGCTATATTCTGTTCAGCACCCGTAAAAACAAAAAACGCTGGAGCGATATAAAAACCGACTGCCGATAATAGGATTCCTAAAATCCCCCCAATCTGCAGAGCTTGTCCCGCAATGACGCGCACTTCATGATTGTTTTTTGCTCCCCATTCTCTTGATATAAGAGCGGACGATCCTGTACCGGCAGCTGCAAAGATCATGGCAGTAGAAAACTGAACCAGTCCCGAAAGACCTACTGATGCCAGCGCAACAGCCCCAAAGCTGCCGACCATAGCAGTTAATAAAATATTAACAACCATTATCCAAACCATCTCTAGGACAACCGGCCAGGCTAGGCTAATAATTTGTATTTGCATATATCTTTTAATCGGCAGCATTATATATATGGACCTCCACCTACAACTTACACACTAATAGTTTATTCTACATATAAAAATTCGCTGATAAGTTACAGTAACCCTTGTTAGTTTTAAGTAAATGAAACTTGGTTGTGTTATAATAATTTATTGAAAAATGGAAAAGATGGTGAGTTAATGTTAATTAATGAAATACCTGCTAATATTGCCCGAGAGATCGGCGTAACAGTAAAGCAAGTTGTGTCCGCCATTCAATTGCTGGATGATGGTAATACTATTCCCTTCATTTCGCGATATCGCAAAGAAATGACAGGGGAATTAAACGAAGAACATATTCGTACAATTGATGAACGCGTCCAATATTTGCGCAACCTTGTTAAGCGTCAGGAAGATATTATTGCCAGCATTGACGCCCAAGGTAAACTGACCCCAGAATTAGCCCAAGCAATAAATGCGACAACTAAGATGCAAGAATTAGAAGATCTCTATCTTCCCTACCGCCCTAAAAAACGAACTAGAGCCCAAATCGCCAGAGAAAAAGGGCTAGAACCATTATCAGAAATTTTAATGAAACAGGACATTATTGATGAATCTCCGCTAAATATCGCCCAACAATATATTGATGTTGAAAAAGGCATCGAATCATCTGAGCAGGCGTTGGCCGGGGCTCTTGACATAATTGCAGAAACAGTGACCGAACAAGCACATATTCGTGCTTTATTACGTAAGCAGTTGTGGCAGACAGCCGAGATATCTACCGAGCTAATCGTAGATGACACTGCCGGCAAAGATTTCCTTACATATAAAGAATACCGCGAACCGATAAAACGTATGCCATCTCACCGAATCCTTGCAGTAAATAGAGGTGAGAATAAAGATATACTTAAGGTTAAGCTAGAAACAAATCATGAGTTTAATATTGAACTAATCGCCAAACAAATCATAAAAAACGAGTCATCTTTTACCGGCTGTATAAGAGATGCAATAGCTGACGGCTACAAAAGGCTGCTTCTGCCTGCACTTGAAAGAGAAGTTCGAGCGCAGCTTACGGAAAATGCTGAGAACCAAGCAATTCGTGTTTTCGGTCTTAACCTTAGGCAACTTCTATTGCAGCCACCCCTTGCTGGTCATACGGTAATAGGCTTAGATCCTGGCTATCGAACAGGCTGTAAAATGGCTGTCGTCAGCCCAACCGGCAGTGTCCTGGCAACAAATACTATTTACCTAACAATGAGTGATGCCCAGCAGCAGCGAGCAACCGAAGTAATTTTAAACGCAATTGAGCAGTACGGCGTAACATTAATTTCAATCGGTAACGGCACTGCATCATACGAAACAGAAGAGTTTGTTGCTAAATTAATCCAAGCTCACAGCCTCCCAGTTCACTACTTAATTATAAATGAGGCTGGGGCATCTGTTTATTCTGCCTCAAAGCTAGCTAAAGATGAGCTGCCTGATCTTGATGTTTCACTGCGAGGTGCTGTTTCGATAGCCCGTCGCGTACAAGATCCTCTCGCTGAACTTGTAAAGATCGATCCAAAGTCGATTGGAGTTGGGCAATACCAACATGATGTCGATCAAAAAGGCTTAAGTACCACACTTGATAACGTTGTCGAGTCAGCTGTTAACCATGTCGGCGTTGAATTAAATACCGCATCTATCGAACTTCTGAAGCATGTCGCGGGCGTTAATGCTACTGTTGCAAAAAACATCGTTGCTTTTCGGGACGCAAATGGTACTTTTAAAAACCGTGCCCAACTTTTGAAAGTGCCGCGGTTAGGTCAGGCTGCCTTTACCCAATGCGCTGGATTTTTAAGACTGCAGATGGGCACTAATCCTTTGGATAACACGCCAGTCCATCCCGAATCATATGCATTAGCCGAAGATATTTTAAAGAAATTGGGCTTTAGCTCTACTGACTTAGCTAATAAGTCGTCGCAAAAACTTATCCAAGAGAAAGTACAAACAGTATCTGCTGAAACTGTCGCTTCTGAATTAAATGCAGGCTTACCGACTGTCCGCGATATCCTCGCAGCTTTGGCAAAGCCTGGGCGAGATCCGCGTGAAGATCTTCCCGCACCAATGACAAGAAAGAATATTGTCAAACTAACTGATATAACCCCTGGAACAATTGTTAAGGGAACAGTACACAATGTTACTGATTTCGGCGTGTTTGTAGATATCGGCATAAAAACAAACGGCCTTATCCACCGTTCTGAGCTCAGTCATAAGCATTTTAAACATCCCTTAGATGTTGTATCAGTCGGTGACATTATCGATGTAATGGTAATAAGTATTGACATTGATCGTAATCGGATTGGTCTGAGCCTTAAGCAGGTTCCTAATAAATAGCAAAAAAATAAAGGGCGGCTTAGCCGCCCTTTTACATATGCTCGTGCGGATTCCCAAGAATCCACTTAGTAATACTATTCTGCGTCAGTATGTTGCCGCTTTTTTCTAGTGCGTCTATTCTCATATCCATATCAGATTCAGTTGGGGCAACGTACATATCCAATGCATCATCCATCTGTTCAGCATATTGTTTCTTTTTCATAAATTCACCTCCTAGTCTATAGTTTTGCCCGAAAAAAATATCTTGACTAGGAATTTTCTTTGAAACTTTTGGTAAATTGAAGGATGACTTCGTCAATTAAATACTCTTAATTGGGCATATTAACTTTAAAAAGGAGTTTACCCATGAGTCAAGAAAGCGTCCTACTGACACAAGCGATTGATTTCCCAGCCCAGCACCAAACTAATCACCCTGGCCTTGAGTCACTAATGACCCCTCGTCCTCTTTCAATCAAGCCAGAATATCTAGCCTGCGGCAAACTAACGAACAAGGTTGCAATTATAACTGGCGGAGACAGTGGCATTGGTAGAGCCGTCTCTTTAGCTTTTGCTCGCGAAGGAGCCGATATTGTCATTGTATATTTTGACGAACACGATGACGCTGCCGTGACTAAAAAAGAAGTAGAACAAAGCGGGCAGCGCTGCATTACTTTATCTGGTGATGTGGGACAAGATTCTTTCTGCAACGAGATTATTGCAAAAACTATAAAGGAGTTTGGCAAACTAGATATACTGGTCAATAACGCAGCAGTTCAATACACCGCAGCCAGCCTCCTCGATATAACATCCGAACAATGGGAAAAAACCTTTCGCACTAATATCTTCGCCTATTTTTATTTAACTAAAGCGGCCCTGCCTCACCTAAAATCCGGCAGCACGATAATTAACACAGCTTCCGTTACTGCTTATGAAGGGCATGAACTTCTAATCGATTATGCTTCAACAAAAGGAGCTATCGTAACATTTACACGCTCTTTATCACAGGCCTTAGTAGGGCAAGGTATTCGTGTTAACGGGGTGGCCCCTGGGCCTATATGGACTCCACTAATTCCATCATCTTTTGACGAACAGCAGGTAGCCGAGTTTGGAAAAAACACCCCCATGAAACGAGCAGGCCAACCGGCTGAAGTTGCCCCAAGCTATGTATTTCTGGCTAGTGAAGATTCAGCTTATATGACTGGACAGATGCTTCATATTAACGGTGGTAAAATCATCAACGGATAATACATAGTGATAAAAAACGCCGCATTCTCCTGAGAATGCGGCGTTTTTTTGATTTAGTTATTTAGCACTGTATAAGTATCTTTGATATAAACAACAGCTTTTATCTCTGTAATTAGATTCTCTGAATGGTTCTTAAGAGAAGATACTTGCCTCTTAATGTCACTTATTATCTCTTGGTCATGAAGTAGCGGTAAGTTCAAAGCCACCATCAAGAGAGCACCACTAACAGCATTATGGCAGCTTAACAGACCAAAAGTTAAATCGCCAATAACATGTTCAACACAATGCTCTAGCAATGTTTTTCCTATTTCTAAAACTCTTTGAGAACATCTGGCGATCTCAAGCGGTACTTCGATAGCTAGTCGAACTGCATTATTGTATGTTTCTAAATCGTTTACTTCAGAATTACACGGTGCAGAGATTATTGGTAGAACTTCTGCTAAAACTTTGGCATCTTGGTCAATAAGTTTTAGCAAGGACTGATGTATTGCTGCTAATTCCACCGTAAATTCCTCAGATACCCCAGATTTACATCCAGTTAAATGTTTCTCTGAGATTGCAACAGCCATTTGAACTAGACTAACTCCCATTAGGCCTGCTGCTGCTGCTGCACTGCCTCCTCCAGGTGGCGGTTGTTTAGACATCTGTTCGAAAAAATCCTGCATAGGTAAGGAAACCAACATATCTACACCTCAGAAAATTCAAATTGATAATATTATGTGTATTTTACCACCAACTAAAGGTAACCGCACTTTTTTTATTCAATGCTAACAATAAACTGATAGTGAGGTTGACCGCCATAGTATAATTCAATCTCTATACCTGGTACTACTTCCTTTAAGTTTTCGGTAATTGCTCGCGCCTCATCTAGTGTTAAGTCGCTGCCATAATACAGACTAACTATTGCATTAGCTGATTTAAGAAGATTTTGCACCAATTTTACGAGTGTGCCTTGAACAGAGGTATCATAAACAGTTACTTCATTATTTACTACACCAATAAATGAGCCTTCAGCTACTTGGCAAGCTCCAATAGTACAGTCACGAACAGCAACTGTTATACCTGCAGCAGTCACTTCTCCTATACGACTTTTCATCCGCTCAAGATTATTAGCCAGGTCCTCTTCTGAAGAAAATGCCAATAGTGCTGCTAAACCCTGCGGTACGTTGGTTGTAGGCACAACCTCAGCAGCATCACCAACCAGCTTCTTTACCTGGGCTGCTGCCAAAACAATATTACTATTATTGGGCAATATTATGTATCTATCAGCAATTCCACTATGGATTGCGGCAACGAATTCTTCTACAGACGGATTCATGCTTTGTCCGCCTGAAATTATTATTGCTGCACCCATTTGCTTCATAATTTCTGCGATACCCGGTCCAGGCGAGACACTGATAACTGCTATACATGACTTTTCTCTGCTTTGACTTTCAACTGCATTTATATGCTGATCCGCCATATTATCAATTTTTATATTATGCAGTGTACCCCAGGTAATAGCAGATTCGAGAACATGTCCCGGACGATCGGTATGAATATGTACCTTTATAAGATCAGAACCCTCAGCAACTATAAGGGATTCTCCTAATTTCGCAAGCTGACTTTTCACTTCATCAATTTTTACTTTATAGTTTTTGATAATAAACTCAGTGCAATAAGGGCGGGCGGCTTCAAATTCAGCAGTTGGGACGATGGCTCTAAGTGTCTTATCAATATCTGACTCGGGTCCAGCATATGCACCACCAAGTCCTTCCATGCATCCTTTTAAAAAGACAATTAGACCCTTGCCGCCTGCGTCAACCACTCCTGCCGCTTTTAATGTCGGCAGCAGCTCTGGTGTCCGTTCAACTTCGCTTTCACCTGCTCGAATTGCTTCATCTAAAATTTCGTCAAAAGGCAATCCAGCTCGAACTGCACGGCGTGCTCCTTTAGCAATTCCTTTTGACACTGTTAGAATGGTACCTTCTACAGGCTTAGAAACTGCACGATAGGCATATAGAACGCCGTATTGAAAAGCCTTGCCTATCTCCGATGAATCGGCTTGTTCTTTCCCCTGAAGGCCTCTGGCAATCCCACGGAAAATTTGTGCTAGAATTACTCCTGAGTTACCACGAGCACCCATTATTGCGCTATCAGCGGCCCTTTTGCTTAGGCTGCCTATTCCACGTTCTGGAGCTTCGGCTATAGCCCTGGCAACAGCGCCTAAAGTAAGCAGCATATTGGTACCGGTATCTCCATCTGGTACAGGAAATACATTTAATTTATTAATTTTCTCATGCTCGAGCAGAAATGCACTATAAGCTCCAGCGATCATTCGCCTAAAATCGCCGCCTGTAATCAATTCTTTGCTGCTCGTCATAGTTTTCACCTCTATTTATATTCTTTCCTGGAAAATCAGACCTACAACTCCCGGTCCCAAATGGGCCCCGAGTACAGAACCGATACTACTTACAGATATATCAGTATAAGGATATAATTCCCGTATTTGCCTACTTAATGCTTCAGCTTGATTTAATGCACCACAATGGACAACACCAATATATTCTAATTGATTATATCTTTTCAGTTCATCTAACATTCTGCTTATCGCCTTAGGCATAGTCCGAACTTTATCTAATACAGCAACTCTCCCGTCAAGTAGCTGCAAGATTGGTTTTATCTGCAATATTGAACCAAATAATGCTGCCGCTCCACCTATTCTGCCTCCCTTATGCAAATAATCGAGCGTATCTGGAATAAACATTGTATGTGTTGCCCTGATCTGGGTCTGGAGATATCGCACAATAGCTTGAGCACTCTTGCCTTTATCGGCCATTGTAAGTGCGGCCTCAGCTAACTTTACCATACCGACTGCCGTAGTTTCTGAGTCTATTACCTGTATTTTGTTGCTATTAGCCATTGTTGCTGCAAGGCGAGCTCCTTGAGCTGTACCACTCAATCCTCCTGATAATGTTATAATAATTATTTCCTTGTCTGCTCTTAGCAACGGGTCAATCACTGCTAAAAAATCACCAACTGCTGGTTGTGAAGTTTTAGGATGCCCGCCCCCTGATGCTACTATCTTAAACATTTCGTCTGGTGTTAGTTGTTCTTCATACCACTGAGATTTATCGATAATTATGTTTAACGGGATAATATGCAGGTTAGCATATTTTTTCAGATAAGTATTAGTTATACTAGCAGTGCTGTCTAAAATAATATGAATATCCGCCATAATAAGGCCCCCATTTCACGCTTCTACTTAAATATTACCATATAGTCCCAAGTATAGTGAACATCATATATTTTATCTTATTAAATATATAGTTTTCTCTTATTCATATAATGAATTTTTTGAATAAGAAGTTTCTCCGGTAAAAGCATTTGAGAAAGGATATTTAGCAAAAATTGGCGAATTTAAGTTTGATTTGCGATAGCTAAAAAAGGAGTTTCTCATGGAAAAGAAATTATTATTTGCTTTAGATATTGGTACCCGTAGTGTGGTCGGGCTTGTCGGAGAACAGGACGACAGCACTATTCGCCTGATTGCCTCAGAACGTAAAGAACATCACACACGTGCCATGCTGGATGGGCAAATTCATGATGTAACTGAAGTAGCTAACGTATTGTCTGATATTAAATCTACTTTAGAAGAAACATGCGGCCCGCTAAAAGAGGTCGCTGTCGCCGCCGCAGGACGAGCCCTTTGTACGTTAAGATCCACTGCTGAAATTGAAGTATTCGGCATGCTTACTGCTGACGATGAACGTTCCCTTGAGCTAGCTGCTGTCCAATCAGCCCAGCAGCAGCTTGCAACCTCCAATGCAGTAGCTGATCCTACCTTATATTATTGTGTTGGGTATAGCATTATAGATTTCACTCTTGATGGCACTAAAATTAAATCGCTGATAGGTCAGAAAGGCCGATTAGCCAAAATAAATATAATTGCTACCTTTTTGCCCCGCCAAGTTATCGACTCAATTCAGTCGGCACTACAAAAGACCGGACTTGAGATGGCTGCTTTAACCCTTGAACCAATTGCAGCAATTAATGTTCTTATCCCGCCCACCATGCGCCATTTGAACCTCGTACTTGTTGATGTAGGTGCAGGTACATCTGACGTTGCTATAACTCGCGACAATACCGTTATCGGCTATGGAATGGTTCCCTTCGCTGGTGATGAAATTACTGAAGCAATTTCCCAGAAGTATTTGTTAGATTTTAACGTGGCTGAGCAAGTTAAAAGGCAATTAAGCGGTAATGAAAATGGGAATGTTATTTTTACAGATGTTCTCGGCTTTGAGCAATCAGTCTCTGCAAAGGAACTTATTGATAATATAGTACCTAATGTCGGTGAGCTAGCGAATGCAATCGCTGGACAAATTCTAACTCTGAATCAAGGCACGCCACAGGCAGTGTTGTTAGTAGGCGGAGGTTCTTTAACTCCTCGACTGCCAGAAGCTCTTGCACAATCCTTAGACATCCCTTCTTCAAGGGTAGCCATTCGCCGTCCAGATACTATTGATGGTATTGAAGGTATACCACAAGAATTACGCACCCCTGACTCTGTAACTCCGCTTGGTATATTAAAATTAGCGAGAAGTCGTACTCTCAATTTCGTTAATGTTAAACTTAACGATAGAAAAATTGATCTTTTTAATCTTGGACATCTCACTATTGCTGATGCTTTGCTTGCCGCTGGTATTGATATCCGTAGTCTTCATGGAAAACCTGGTCTGGGCATAACATTGAAAATCAATGGGAAAACCAAGTTCATTGCCGGGACTGTAGGAACACCAGGTATTATTGAGTTAAATGGCAATAAAGCTACTTTTGATATGAAACTTAACGAGGATGATGAGATCATAGTAATTCGTGGTGTAGATGGAACAGTTCCTTCTGTAAAAATCAGCGATGTCCTTAATATCCCTTCTGCTTATCCAGTTACTATAAATGGTGTAAATCATATGGTAAAATCGATAATTACTGTTAATAGTGAGCCCGTTTCTGGTGATATAACTCTTAATGACCGTGATGAAATTTTATGTTCTGCACCTCTCACTTTAGAAGAAGTCTTAAAGGCCTCAGGTATACCGTCCCGCTCCAGGGATTATACTTATATTATTAACGGATCAGAGAGAACCTATAGTGTTTGGCCAACTTTCATAGTGAACGGAACTGCTGTATCGAACAGTGCAAAAGTTTCAGCAAATGATAAAATTGTTATAAAGCCTCCCACAGAGCCTACTGTATCTGAGGTTCTCGGACTGTCTGATGACGACCAAGAAACTATTACAATCTTGTTCAATAATAATAAAGTTCAAATACCGACACGCCGCTACAGTATCTCTGTTAACGATAAGCCTGCTTGCATTCTCGACTCTGCCCCGAACAATTCTAATATTGTGTTCACCTGCTCTGATAGACACAATCCTATGATTAGCGATATCCTGCTGGCGGTTGAATTTAATCCTCGGGAAATACCATCAACAAGTAAAATTCAAATCTTATTGAATGGCCGTCCTACTGAATACACTGCTATTACTAAAAACGGCGATTCGGTCGATATCGTAATATCTCAATAAACTTTTTATTTACTCTTAAATATTTGCTGCAAGTAATGGGTATATTAATAACCTACAAAATTGGAAGGAGTAGTTTAATATGCCTACTTACAAAGTTCTCCTTGATGGTAAAGATACAGGCAATTTAGTCACAGGTACAAATTATGCCGATGCCTATTTTGACGTAGCCAGCCTTATTCCATTGACCTATAAAAATGTTGTTGAATTAAAAGAACTTGAAACTCCTGATGAAGTACTCCACTAACGGTCATTCTATCGAATGACCGTTTTTTTTGCTATTTTGTAAAAAACTTTACAGTGTGACACACATCACAGAATTACCATTTATATTCCTCTATAATAAAACCATAACAACAAGATAAATCAAGGAGGAATAATAAATGAGCATGTTCTGTTATCAATGTGAACAAACCGCTGGCGGTACTGGCTGTACAAAAGTTGGTGTCTGCGGTAAAAATGAAGATATCGCAAGCTTACAAGATACATTAGTTTATGGTTTAAAAGGTATTGCTGCTTATGCCCACCACGCACGTGAACTAGGTGTTCGCGATGAACAAGTTGATGCTTTTATGCATGATGCCTTATTCTTCACTTTAACTAACGTTAACTTCAGTCTGCAAAGACACATCGAAATGGTCTTGAAATGCGGTGAAATGAACCTCCGTGTTATGCAGCTTTTAGATAATGCTCATATCTCCCGTTTTGGTCAGCCTGGTCCAGCCAAAGTATTTACTGGCACTAAAAAAGGCTACGGCATTTTGATCACTGGTCATGATTTCTTAGATCTTGAAGCACTACTTCAACAAACTGAAGGTACTGGTATCAATATCTATACCCATGGCGAGATGCTTCCAGCACACGCATACCCTAATCTTAGAAAATACTCTCACTTAGTTGGCAACTACGGCACAGCATGGCAAAACCAGCGTAAGGAATTTGAAGAATTCCCTGGCGCAATTATTGTAACAACCAACTGTGTTATGCCTTTAACTGATAAAAACACCTATGGTGATCGCATCTTTACCCGTACAGTAACTGGTTTAGAAGGCGGCCAGCATATTTCAGATCGTGATTTCTCCGAAGTAATTGCCAAAGCTAAATCTCTGCCAATGCTGCCAGAGAAAGAAGGCGACTACACCTTAACCACCGGCTTCCATCACAACGCTATTCTAGGAATTGCTGATAAGATTGTTGATGCTGTTAAAGCCGGAAAAATTAAGCGCTTCTTCTTAGTAGGCGGCTGTGATGGGGCAAAACCTGGCCGTAACTACTATACTGAGCTAGTAGAGAAATTGCCTAAAGATACTGTAATTCTTACAGTTGCCTGTGGTAAGTATCGCTTTAACCACCTAGATTTAGGTGATATTGATGGTATTCCACGTCTAATAGACTTAGGACAGTGCAATAACGCTTACTCCGGTATTCAAGTTGCTCTTGCTTTATCGAAAGTATTTGAATGCGGCGTAAACGATCTGCCACTTAACATTATTTTATCCTGGTACGAACAAAAAGCGGTTGCTATTCTTCTTACTCTACTACACCTTAACATTAAAAATATCCGCCTTGGTCCATCTGCTCCTGCTTTCGTATCCCCTGGCGTCTTCAAAGTTCTTAATGAAACCTTTGGACTACAGCCTATTACTACAGCAGACGAAGATATTAAAGCTATCCTTGGTTAACCCAAAAACCTCCACACTCCAAAAGAACTCCCGGACATTGATGTCCAGGAGTTCTTTTCTGCATTATTAAGATATTATTCTATTTAAAGCAGCAGAGTCAATGATAATAACTTTTTGACCAGCAAAATCAATTACTTTATCTTTCTTTAAGGCACTTAGCGTCCTTGTTACAGTTTCTCGCGTAGTTCCTACTAAGCTTGCTAAATCTTGTCTTGATAATTCGAGATTCACTTCGACCTGTCCATTGGCTTTAACTTGCCCATGCTCGCTGCTTAAGCGAAGGAGAACTTCAGCAGTACGCGCCGTAACGTCATTTAGTGCAAGATTTTTTATCTTTTGCTGAGCGTACAGCAAACGTTGGCTTAAGGCCTTGATAAGCTGCAGAGCCATCTCATTATTACTCAGTATGAGCTTCTCTAAATCAAGATTATTAATTAAGCCGATGCAAGAGTCGTCTACTGAAATTGCTGTTGCTGGATAAGGTCGATTGTTAAAAAGTAAGACCTCGGCAAAGATTTCCCCCGCCCCCATTATTTTGATAATGTGTTCACGGCCATCATCAGTTATTCTAACAATTTTAACTTTACCGCTTTTAACGTAATGAAATCCTTTGCCTGGATCTCCTTCGATAAATATGACCGTACCTTTACGATACATTTTTTCATTTGTATTTTTATGAATTTGCAGCAGCTGCTCCTCGGGTAAACTACAAAAAACAGGTATATTTCTAAGGTATTGTATATCTGTGCCTTTCTCTCCCATGTGTTATCCTGTTCCTCCCGCCAAATAATTCTATTTGTAAACAGAAGCCTCCCAAAAGAGAGGCTTCTTAATATATATTACTTTACTTGATTATATTTTACTACTTTAGCAAAAGCTTTTCCACTAGCTATAATAGTAGCTTCAATGTCTTCATCAGAATGGGATGCTGACATAAATGAAGCTTCAAACTGCGACGGTGCAAGGTAAATGCCTTCCTCAAGCATGGCGTGAAAATATGTATTGAACGCACCTACATCAGATTGTTTGGCACTTTCATAGTCATAAACAGGTTTATCAGTAAAGAACATACCAAACATTGAACCTGCTTGATGAAATTGAAGCTTGAGATTATACTTCTCGGCCTCCGCTTGAATGCCATTACAAAGCGTTTTGGTTTTAGCAGTAAGCTTTTGGAAGAAATCAGGCTGCTTAGGCGTTTCTGGTATCTCAGAGATAAGCTTCAGCGTCGTAATGCCGGCTGTCATAGCAAGCGGGTTGCCGCTCAATGTCCCGGCTTGATAAACTGGGCCAGCAGGCGAAATATATTCCATGATATCACGTCGTCCACCATAAGCCCCTACTGGAAGGCCTCCGCCAATAACTTTTCCAAAGCAGGTGAGATCAGGACGAATGCCATATACCGATTGAGCACCGCCAAGCGCCACGCGGAAGCCGCACATTACTTCATCAAATATTAGAAGGGCTCCGTATTGCTCGGTAATATTACGAACTTCTCGTAAGTAGCCTTGTTTTGGAATCACAAGACCCATATTACCAGGAACAGGCTCAATTATAACTGCTGCTATATCTTGCCCAATCTCTTCAAATACTCGGCGAAGTTCATCCGCATCATTAAAGTTGACGGTGACTGTATTACCGGCAATGCTGTCAGGTACCCCAGGACTATCCGGCACACCTAATGTTGTCGCACCCGACCCCGCCTTTACAAGCAGGCTGTCGTGGTGGCCATGATAACATCCGGCGAACTTTACAATTTTATTTCGCTTGGTGAATGCTCGCGCAAGTCTTAAGACACTCATAGTTGCTTCAGTTCCTGAATTAACCATGCGAACAAGCTCCATTGAAGGAACTAGTTCATTAATTAGTTTAGCTAACTCTGTTTCTAGTAGAGTTGGTGCTCCATAGCTTGTTCCATTATAGAGCGCCTTTTGCAACGCTTCGGTTACTGCTGGATGGGCATGCCCTAATATCATCGGACCCCAGGAACCTACATAATCAATATATTCATTCCCATCAATATCAATAATCTTACTGCCCTCGGCTTTTGCGATAAAGGGCGGAATCCCGCCTACGCCGCGGAAAGAACGTACAGGACTATTTACACCGCCAGGAATAAATTGCTTAGCTTCTCCGAAAGCTTTAGCTGACTTTTCTAAGTTCAAGGTCATCAAAAACTACCTCCATAAAATTGCTTATTTAAGCCACCGTGCAGCATCTAAAGCATGATAGGTAATAATTATATCTGCACCCGCACGTTTCATGCTGACAAGTGTTTCAAGAACAATTCTTTGTTCATCAATCCAGCCTTGGGCTGCCGCAGCCTTAACCATGGCATATTCACCGCTGACGTTATATACTGCTACCGGCAGATTAGTATTGTCCTTCATTGTGCGGACTATATCTAAATAAGCTAAAGCTGGCTTGACCATAACGATATCTGCGCCCTCAGCGATATCAAGCTGAACCTCGCGCAAAGCTTCGCGGGCATTGGCTGGGTCCATTTGGTATGAACGACGGTCGCCAAACTGCGGTGCTGAGTCCGCAGCATCGCGGAACGGTCCATAGTAGGCTGATGCATATTTAACAGCATATGACATAATTGAAACATCAGTATAACCGTTATTGTCTAAAGCTTGTCTGATTGCCTGTATACGACCGTCCATCATATCAGATGGAGCTACCATGTCGGCGCCAGCTTCGGCATGACTTACAGCCGTTTTAGCTAGTAATTCAAGTGTAGCGTCATTTTCTACTGTCTCACCTTTAAGCAGACCGCAGTGCCCATGGTCAGTATATTGGCACAAACACACATCACTTATAACTACCATATCCGGCAGTGCCTTTTTGATTGCGCGAATTGCCGCCTGCACTGGACTGTTACTATCCCAGGCACTTGAGCCTATAGCATCCTTATATTCTGGTAAACCAAAAACAAGAACAGCTGGAATGCCAAGCTCATAGGCTTCTTTGGCCGCTTCTATTGCTAAATCGGGCGATAAATGATAGTTGCCCGGCAGTGACGAAATCTCATTTTTTAAATTGGTTCCTGGTACGATAAAAAGAGGATATACAAAATCAGCTGGAGAGAGTGTAGTCTCTCTAACTAGGCTTCTAACACCGGCGGAGACACGCAGCCGCCGTGGCCGAATTATTGGAGTACTCATAGACTCTCCTCCTCTACATTTTTAAGATAGCCTCAACTAGGCCGCTGATTGTAAATTCTTCTGCTACAACATCAGGATTAATATTATTTTCTAAGCAAGTTCCAGCAGTAATCGGGCCTATACAAGCAACTTTCGTTTTTGACACAAGTTCGGCTCCATTAGGACCTAGCAAACTTAATA
Source organism: Dendrosporobacter sp. 1207_IL3150 (assembly GCF_036763085.1). Lineage (NCBI taxonomy): Bacteria > Bacillati > Bacillota > Negativicutes > Selenomonadales > Sporomusaceae > Dendrosporobacter > Dendrosporobacter sp. 1207_IL3150. Next base: position 20,338 of record NZ_JBAIYU010000030.1, on the reverse strand, counting down.
GGTTAGTTACTGTTGATGAACTTGTAAAAGTTATAAGATCAATTTTGCCTGCAGCTATTTTTTCTGCCAATGTTGTTCCATCTGTATCGGCTGTTACTGTTTTATAAGCAGGTACAACGTTTACATATGCTCCGAGCTCTGTCAGTTTTTCAGGAAGTATATCGCGAGCAACCAAGGCTCTTGGAATTAGAATTCTGTCACCATGGCCTATCTTTCCATCCAATGCATCTATTATTCCTTCAGCTCTAAACTCCGCCGGAATAATATCAGCCTTAATCCCATGCTCCATTAATCTATTAGCAGTTTGTATGCCGATAGCTGCTATTTTAAGTCCCGCTAAGGCTCTGGCGTCCTTATTCCCTTGAGTCAGGCGGTTGAAAAAATAATCAACACCATTAACACTAGTTAAAATCAGCCAGTTATATGTATTTAATTCTTGAATTGCTTTATCTATCTCAGTGTAACTGTCTGGTGGAACAATCTTAATAGATGGCGCTTCCAGGCACTGTGCACCCAATGCTTCCAATTTAGCGGTAAGAGCACTAGCCTGTTCGCGCGCGCGAGTTACAAGTATATTTTTCCCAAAAAGCGGCTTTCGATCAAACCACGCTAAGTCTTCACGAAGATTAACTACATCGCCTACGATAAATATAGCTGGCGGTTTAATGCCTTGTTCTGCAACATCTTTAGCAGCTTGTCCAACTGTAGTGACGAGAACTGTCTGCTCTGGTTTAGTCCCCCAGCGAATTACAGCAGCTGGAGTATCAGCCGCGCGACCATTTTTAATAAGCTGTTCTGTAATATAAGGCAGGTTCTCTACACCCATTAGAAAAACTAGTGTATCTACCCCTGTAGCAAGCTTATCCCATTTCATGCTGGATTCAGCCTTCGTAGGGTCTTCATGTCCGGTAATAACAGCAAACGAGGTTGCCACGCCCCGATGTGTTACCGGAATACCAGCATATGCAGGCACTGATATTGCTGAAGTAATTCCAGGTACTATCTCAAAAGGAAGATTGTTTTCAACCAATTTTAAGGCTTCTTCACCACCGCGTCCGAAGACGAAAGGATCGCCGCCCTTTAAGCGGACAACTTTTTTACCTGCCTTGGCTAAATCAACTAACAGTTGATTTATATCCTCCTGGCGCATAGTGTGAGCGCTTGAAGCTTTGCCAACGTAGATTAATTCAACATCTGGACGGGCATAAGCTAATAAACGATCATCAGCCAGCCTGTCATACACAATAGTATCTGCTTCTTTTATATATTCAACTGCTTTAACACTGATAAGTTTGTAATCTCCGGGACCTGCTCCCACTAGATAAACCATGCCTTGCATTTAACTATTCCTCCTATTTAGAAAGCGAAATACCTTATTTGCAGCTTACTTGCCCTCTGGTCTAAATCGCTGCCCTATATACATTCTAAACTCGCCATAATCTCGCGACCACCAGCATCTAGCATACGCTGAGCTAAGCTGCGGCCTAAAGCTTGCGCTTCATTGCAAGAGGCAGTTAAAGTATCTTTAACCTTTTTTGTTCCATCGACTGATAAAATAACTGCTTCTAGAATAACTTCATTATTTGATACTGTCCCATATACCCCGACAGGTACTTGGCATCCACCCTCAACCTCATGAAGGAAAGAGCGTTCGGCAGTAACAGCCGCTCTAGTTTTTTCATCATTTAAAAATGTTAACATTGATAACACTTCTACATCATCGCTGCGGGACTCAATTGCTAAAGCACCTTGACCAACCGCTGGTAGACACATTTCTTGAGGCAATATTTGAGTTATACGCTCTTCCCACCCCAAACGTTTAAGTCCAGCAACGGCAAGCACTATTGCATCAAGCTGTTCTGTCTCAAGTTTCTGTAGACGAGTATCAAGATTCCCTCTAAGATCACTAATATTTAGATCTGGACGATAACTTAAAAGCTGCGCTTTTCGTCTCAGACTAGAAGTTCCCACCTTAGCACCTTGAGGCAGCTGATCAACTGTCTTATATTTAGGGCTAATTAAGGCATCACCAGGATCAACACGCTCGGTTATTGCGGCAAGTGTAAGACCTGGCGGCAACTCTGTGGGCATATCTTTAAGACTATGAACCGCTAAGTCTATTTCACGTGACAGCATTTCTGTTTCGAGTTCTTTTGTAAACAAGCCTTTGCCACCTATTTTAGCAAGAGGCACATCTAATATTTTATCTCCGGTAGTCATAACCCGTTTAATTATAACTTCTAAGCCTGGATATCGGGCCTTTAGACATTCAGCTATATAGTTAGCCTGCCACAGGGCCAATTTACTTCCTCGCGTACCTATAACTAATTTTTCTTTCACTTTTCCTGCTCTCTCCTAATGTATCAAGTTTAAATAACCTTCCGATAGCATCTATATAAAATTGTTCCTGATCCGTTCCTGCTGCTTCATTAATGCGAATCATCGGATCACGCAATAGTTTCCTGATAATCATTTTGGACATACTTTCAATTATCTTTCGCTGTTCATCTGATATCTCCGGTAGTTTTACCAATGCCCGCTTAAGCTCACGCTGGCGCACTCGTTCGGCCTTATCTGCCAAAAGTGCCATAACCGGCCTGAACGCCAAATAGCGAAACTTATTGGCTAACTCATGCATTTCACTTTCAATAATCTGTTCAGCAAGCTCAGCTTCCTGCTCACGCAAGCGCATATTCGATTCAACTACAGCCTCTAAATCATCTATGTTATATAAGCTCGCTCCATTAATTGCCGCGACCTCTGGTTCAACGTCACGCGGCACCGCAATGTCAATAAAAATAATCGGCTGTCCGTTACGCTTAGGCATAAGATGTGCTACATCCCACGCCCTAATAAGATAGTGGGGAGCTCCTGTTGACGTTATTACTATATCCGCTTTTGCTGCGCACTTCATGAAATCTTCAAAAGGAACGGCAATTCCCTGAAACTTATCTGCAAGATTTGCCGCACGGTCAAACTTTCTGTTTGAAACAAATACTGTCTTAACGCCGTTTTCAACCAAATGACGAGCCGTCAGTTCCCCCATTTGACCAGCGCCTAATAACAGTACGTTCGACTGTGATAGATCACCAACTACTCTTTTAGCAAGCTCTACAGCTGCATAACTGACGGAAACAGCACTATAAGCAATACGGGTTTCAGTACGCACTTTTTTACCAACGGTAATAGCTCGATGAAATAAGGTGTTCAAAACAGTACTAGTTGTTCCAACATCTCTGGCAATTGAGTAAGCTTTTTTAACTTGGCTTAAAATTTGCCCTTCACCAATAACGAGTGAATCTAGGCTCGAAGAAACTCTGAACAGATGTTTAATACAGTTAATATCTGTATGGAAGAATAAAAAATCGCCAACGTCTTGGTTATTTGCCGCCATTTGGCCTAAAAACTGCTGCATAACCGGCAATGCTTCTTCAGCATCGTCTACTTCCGCATACATTTCAGTACGGTTACAGGTTGATAATATTACACATTCATTAATTCCATCATATTCCCGAACATGTCTTAAGGCTGCTTTTACCTGCTCTTCAGAAAATGAAAAGCACTCCCGCACTTCAACTGGTGCGGTTTTATGATTAAGACCCAATACTACCAGTTGCATTTTTTATCTTAGCCTCCGCCTCTTTTATCTTACCTTGCCGAAGCAACAAAATTATACTTTCATCAATATTCTCACGCCAAAACTGTTCGCGGTCCTTTGAAGTAGCTAAACGAGCTTTCATCTCAGCCCGAACTTTGCCCAATATCTCTAAATAGATACCATATTCACTACCGTAACGTTCTGACAGTTCCTTTCGCAGCATTTTAGCCATTGCTGGGCTTTTGCCGCCTGTTGAAACAGTTAGTAGCAGGTCTCCTCTTGTAACCTGGCTTGGAACACTAAAGTTTCCTAAATCAGGATTGTCGGCAACGTTTATTAAGATTCCTCGAACTTGAGCTTCTTTCGCTGCGCTTTTGTTAACTTCATTATCATTAGTCGCACATATAACGAGAAAAAAACCGGCGAGATCACCTTGCCGGTAAGGCCTGTCAATATGTTCGATATAATTTTTCTGTGCTAGCTGACTTAAAGCTGGTGTTATAACAGGGCTGATAACGCTAACTTTAGCTTCCGCCTTAAGTAAAGAGCCTACTTTCCTTTCGGCTACATCTCCCCCGCCAATAACTGCACAAGCTTTGCCCGCGATCTGCAGGTTAACTGGATAGAAAGGCATATTATCCCCATCCTTTCTTATCTTAACATATTCGCTCTTGCGGAGTAATATCCCTTTTAAAAAAAGATAATTTACCGTTTTATATTTAACGCTTAGTCGCTTTCTACTTTAGGTTGTACAGACCTTAGGTCCGGACTGGCAATGCCAAAGTACGATTCAATAACTTTCCGTACTATGGGTGCTGCTGATACTGATCCATCGCCGCCGTCTTCGACCAACGCCGTAACAACTATAGCAGGCTTATCTGCAGGCGCATAACTCGAAAACCAGGAGTGAACTGTGCCCTTTCCAGTTTCTGATGAACCCGATTTGCCGGCAACCGGAATACTCATACCTTTAAACACAGACGCACCTGTACCTTCTGTTGTTACTTGTATTAGTCCTTTTCTTATTGTATCCCAAATCTCAGGGCTAAGATATACAGTCCGAACCACCTCAGGCTGAGCTTGCTCCAGCACTATAATGCTATCAGGATTTAGAATTTTATCTACTATCATTGGCCTATACATAATACCGCCATTAGCCACAGCCATTAAAAGTACGGCTTGCTGTATAGGAGTAGCTAAGTAATAACCTTGTCCGATTGCTGCAATTAGCGTTTCACCAGGATACCACTCTTGACCATATGTATCCGTCTTCCACTGCTGAGTTGGAACTAAACCTGCATCCTCACCAAATAGTTTTATTCCTGTCAGTTTGCCATAGCCAAAGGTTAAGGCATAGCTTGCTAGATTATCAATCCCCATACGATGGCCCAATTCGTAAAAGGCGGGATCACTAGACCATGATAAGGCTCCAGCTATATCTAATTTACCTAGTCCCTTTGTATTCCACCCATAGAAACTCCAGCCATTTAAAACATATACCCCTCTGTCATCAAATATTTCTTTAGGGGTAGTATATCCCATATCAAGAGCTGCTGCAGCAGTAACTATTTTAAAAACCGATCCAGGAGGATAGGCATTCTGAATGGCTTTGTTAGTTAAAGGGAAATCAGGATCATTTATAAGCTTATTCCAATCCTTGGTGCTAATCCCGCTTGCAAATAAATTTGGATCAAAGCTTGGACTGCTGGCCATGGCTAATATTCTGCCAGCATTTACATCCAAAACTATAACACTGCCTCCTTTTGCAGGGTGGCCAATTTGCCGGGCGATGTTAATTTGATTATTCAGGGCTTCTTCAGCAGCCTTTTGCAAATTTGCATCAAGCGTTAAAACAATTCCCTTACCTGGCACTGCGGGTTTATTACCTACTACCTGTACTTCCTCGCCCATTGCGTTTACTTCAACCTGAAGTCCTCCATCTTTGCCACGAAGATCCTCTTCCAGTATTTTTTCAAGACCGTCTTTTCCAACTAAGTCAGTAGAACTATATCCTTGATGCTTTCTTTTTTGATATTCCGCCTCACTAATTCCTCCAATATAACCAAGCACATGTGCCGCCAATTCTTTATAAACATAGTGGCGAATTGGTATAGCTTCAACGATAACTCCGGGTAAATAATATTTGCGTTCCTGGATCTTAGCAATTATCGCAGCATCGACGTCGCGCTTTATCCGTACAGGTGTAAACGGATTGTCATTTGCTTCCTTCACAAGTTTATCGATTTTTTCGCTGCTGATTCCTAGAATATTAGCTAATATGACTGTAGCCTCTTCCGGGTTGGTATATTCGGAGGGAATTACAGATATCGCAAACGCTGGGCGAGTGCTTACTATGACGGCTCCATTTTTGTCATATATAGTACCGCGCGGAGCTTGAGACACAATTTGACGAATTCGATTTTCATCAGCAACTTTCTTATACTGAGGTCCTTGAAGCAATTGCATCCACACAAGTCTAATTATCAAACTAGCTATAACTAAAGAAACTATTATAACTAGTACCTTAATTCTTCTCGATTGCTCGGTAACCCACATCTAAAATACTCCTTTCCATATCATCCTTATTATTGCTAGAACCGCCAAAAAAATCCGTCTCTTAGCTTAAATCTAGTTGACTTTCAGCTTCTAAATAAACACAAATAAATCTCTTTTCTTAATGTATTTGCCCATACGTTTATATCTAGAAAAGAAAAATCCGGCAGGCAATATTTGCCTACCGGATTTTAGCTTGTTATTGTTTTTTTGTCGCGTAATCTTTACCAATTACGACTGTAGCCTGCGCACCTTTGCTCTCATCTTTAGTTACTTGTAAAGAATAAGAGAAAGGAAGACCAGTCAATTTGTTAATGACACCACTATTAGTAGTATTTGATATAACCACCGTATTTTTATATGCTGCAGTAAGACTTGAAACTCCAACTACTTCAAACCCTTGTTTTTTTAAAATAGCAGCCATTTCTGCACCAGCATCGTCAGAACCACTGGCATTCAGAATTTCTACCTTAATTTTCGCAGTGTTTGGCTTATTAATATTAGGCTGAGTTGGAGCTGTAGGCTTTTCTACACTTTTATTCTTGTCTACAGCCTGTTTAGTACTATCTTCAGTCTTTACGACTTTAGGTACTTCTACAATTTTCATTTCTTTGGGGATCGATGTTTCATAATCTGTTGCCTCTTGCTTAGTGGTTACAACATATTTTTCTTCCATCGTTACACCAAGTGTTTGGGCAAGATGCTGCCTAAGCGCTATGACATCTGGAAGCCAATAACTAACCTCATTTATAAAAGCTGGCTTTCCTGGAACCATGTCCGTCTTTAAACCGTTCTTGTAAGCATCATTTAGGATTTTGGCCATACTCAGCATATCAGTTGTCGACATATCTGTCTCAATAGCTGCACTTACTCGCTGGATAATTGCGGGAATTCGAGGAATTACAGTAGGGCTGGCAACCTCTTTCATTAATGCTTTAATAAATTTTTGCTGGCGTTGGACACGTCCAATATCGCCTTCTTCATCACGATAGCGAACGTATTTTATTGCAGTATTACCATCCATTTGCTGAAGACCGGGTTTCAAATCTATAACTAACCCATCAGTGCCGTCGTATGGATCTTCGTAATACATCCTTTTTTCTACGTCAATTTCAACGCCGCCTACGGCATCTACTATTTTATTAAAGGCGCTGAAGTTAATCTTGATGTAATGGTCAATTGGTATACCTAATAAACCTTCCACAGCTTCTTGAGAAAGCTTATGACCACCCTGAGAATAAGCATGGTTTATCTTATCGTAGCCGTGGCCTGGAATCTTTACACGCGTATCACGCGGTATTGACAGCATAGCTACTTCCTTAGTGTTTGTATCAACTGTTACTACAAATAATGTATCTGATCGACCAACATCGTCCGATCTTTCATCTACACCAAGAACCATAATATTCATCTTATTTTGAGCTGTCATTAGACCCGCAGTCCGTTTAGTGCGGTCAGAAAAATTCGTGCTGAACCAATAGTATGAGGAACTGGTTGCAACTAAAAATACAAAAAGCGCTGCTAAAATAAAAAGAATTCGCTTGGTCTGAATATGCTTTTGCTGAGAAAGGCGCTTTTCTAGACGACTCATAATTGCACCTCTTTCTTTTATATCTTTCACATTAAATATAAGCTAAATAATAAACAAACCCCCATATCGGGGGCTTGTAATAGTATAACAAAATACTACACTTTTCGTCAAGTTACTAGACAACATCAAACCCTTGCTCTTCAACTGCTTCCTTAATCTGATTTAGGCTAAGTTTAGAAGAATCAAATTCCACAGTTAACTGCTTTGCGGCAAGATCTACCTCTGCAGCTGCAACACCCGGTAGAGATCCTACTGCTTTTTCAACTGCATTTTTGCAATGTCCGCAGCTCATACCTTCTACTTTTAGGATTTGCTTTTCCATATAAAACAAGCCTCCTGTTGCCACCTAACTGGCTAGATTTTAAAATAACACTCTCTTTAATTCGCAGTATATTACAAAAATTCCTGTTACCAATGTTAAAAGACTTGAGCTGATCAAGTCTTTTAACATTTTCTTATTGCCCTTTTGGGAAACGTTTATCAATCTCAGCCCATACTTCCGGCTGTTCTTGTCCAATACGCCAAATAGCAATACCAGCTGGATTATATTTAGCGACTATATCAAGTTTTGCGGCTGTACTCTTTGCATTTTCGAACCATACTTCATGATCATCATATTTATAGTTAGGTGCCTGTGTCACTTCGTCGTATTGTATTTTAACACCCTTTTGCTCAGCCTTTACAATAGCCGATGTGTAGGTTACCGTTTCACCAGCCCCTTTTTTCGGCCAATCGTATCCATACGCACTTATTCCAATTATGACTTTATGTGGGCCGCCAGCTTGTTCAATAGCATACTTGATGTTCTTTTCATACCAATCAACTGGAGCAATAGCTCCCGGCTTCGAAGTAGACCAATGTTTATCATAAGTCATTATTTGAAGAAAATCTGTGTTTGGAGCTAATTTAGGATAATCATATGCCCCAGATACATCTTCTGCAACATCTACTCTTGGAAATACTGATATAATAACCGTTTTATTTATGGCTTTTATTTTAGGATAAAGTTCAGCCATAAATGCTGTAAGATTGTCACGATGGTTGGGCGGGAGCAGCTCAAAATCAATATTCACTCCATCATAGTTCTTCTCCTGGGTAAGTTTTACAATATTATCAATTACCTTGGTTCTTATGGCCGGATTACCTAGCACTTCATCAGTCGAGCCAGTTTTGTTCGTTATCAAAGGATACATTTTCAAGCCAAGACTTCGTGCTGTATCATAAACTAACTGACTATCCTTTGCTTCTAACGTCCCATCTTTAGTTGCCTTATACCAGAAAGGTCCAACCGCTGACATGCTCTTCGCAAAAGTTTTCATACTAGGAAACGACCCCGATTGATCAGGTGTTCCTGGCCAAGGATTCTCATAGTATCCGATTACCAATCGAGGAGGCATTGGCACAGCATTGTTATTTTGATAGTCATTAGGTCCTGGTAATGACGGCTTGGGAGCCGGGCTCTTACTGCAGCCTGCTAGCCATGCTATGCTTGCAATAAATATTACCAATATTGCAATAGTTAGTATTTTACTATTACGCAACTTTGTCACCTCTTCCATTATTTTATTTTAGTATTGTCACGCCAAACTTTATTATTCAATCATCGTGTCTATAGAAAATATGTAATTTTGCTTCATAAACTACAAATATTCGGCAGGTTTTGGCCATTATCTGCCGAATAATATCCTGGGTAGAAAATCGACAGGAGCCGACCTTCTTCGCTAGCCCGTAATCCTATAGTAATATCTGTTTGAAATACAGAATCAAAAAGTAAATCAGTGTTTGAATTTGAGTTAACATATATTTGATCACAGAAGAGGAACCAGTAATGCAGCGAATTTCAACGAATAATCTACGACCCGGCATGATTGTAGCCAAAAATATTTATAGTGCAGACGGTCAACTTTTACTTTGTGCAGGTGTTGCTTTGACTGCCGCTTATATCAGAAGGTTACATCAGCTTGATATTCCTTCAATCTATATCAAAGCTGAAAACTTTCCCGATATTGAGATCCCCGAATTATTATGCGAACAAACTAGAGTACAAGCAGTCAAAAATATTCAAAAAGCATTTGAAAATGTGCGCTTATCACACAAGGTTGATGTAGAAGCAGTACAGCCTGTAGTTAAATCAATTGTTGCTGAGATTATTAAAAACCGCAGCGCGATGATTCATTTAACAGATATACGACTATACGATGACTATACTTTTGCCCACTCTGTAAATGTATGTGCATTAGCGACAATGATCGCTGTTACTAGAGGCTATAGCCAGACTAGAATTGAAGAATTGGCACTTGGTGCATTGCTGCATGATATAGGTAAGACGGTAATTCCACTAGATGTCCTGAACAAGCCTGGGAAACTTGATGGCGATGAACTAACTGTTATGCAAAGCCACTCAGAAGTCGGCTTCGAGCTGCTGCGTAAATCATGTGCTGACATGTCAGTTGTACCTATGCACGTCGCTTATCAGCATCAAGAAAAGTTTGATGGGAGCGGTTATCCTCGTGGTTTGGCATCTTACGATATTCATGAGTACGCAAGGATTGTTGCAATAGCCGATGTTTATGATGCGCTTACATCTGATCGTCCATATCGTAAAGCAATGCTGCCACATCAGGCTTATGATATTCTTCTCAAATCTGCTGGTACGCATTTTGATAGCGATATACTAAAAAGCTTTATCTATCATATTGCAGTTTATCCAGTTGGTTCTACCGTCCAGTTAAGTACTGGTGACTTCGGGGTTGTAATTTCAGTCCCGGAAGGGCTGCCATTTAAGCCAGCCGTTAAACTTATCGCTGATCGCAATAAAGCAAGTATTCACAATGGCGAAATCATTGAGCTTGAACATTGCTCAAATAAATTCGTCTACAAAGTACTTGATGAATCAGAAGTATTAACTTTATGCAGCTGTTACAAAAAATAAAAGCTTTTGGCAAAGTAAATCTGTTGCCAAAAGCTTTTATTTTTTTTCCTCACAAAACAAAAAACCTGGAGGTTATAACCTCCAGGTTTAAATCTAATATTTATGCTTCGTAGTTTTGAGTATAAGCTTGTTGTAATGTGGCGTCTGGAAGTTCGCCTTCCCAACGTGCTACTACAACCGCTGCTACACAGTTACCAATAACGTTACAAGCAGTACGTGCCATATCAAGAATACGGTCAACACCAAGGATTATCGCGATACCTTCAACAGGCAACCCGAATGCTGCAGCTGTACCTGCAATAACAATTAGTGAAGCACCTGGTACTGCGGCAATACCTTTAGTTGAAAGCATTAGTGTTAATACCATGATTAACTGCTGAGATAAGTCGAATGGAACACCATACACTTGGGCAATGAATACAACCGCAAGTGCACTATAGAGAGTAGAACCATCTAAGTTAAAAGTGTAACCTGTAGGCAATACGAAAGTTACGATATGCTTAGGTACACCGAACTTCTCAAGTTTTTCCATAGCAATTGGAAGAGCAGCTTCACTTGCTGCAGTGGAGAACGCGATCATTACAGGCTCTTTAATCGCTCTGAATAGATGGAAGAAGTTAATGCGGAAGACTGCAGTTGCACCTAAAAGCAACAGCGCGATAAATAGAACAAGAGCGAAATACAAGGAACCAATCAGTTTAGCCAATGGGATGAGCATACCCAAACCGAATTTACCAACAGTAAAGGCGATTAATGCAAAAACGCCGATAGGAGCTAGTTTCATTACATACCAAGTTACTTTGAACATTATTTCCGCAACACTCTTGGAAAGGTCAACTACCGGCTTACCAACAGGACCCATAGCAGCAGCAGCTACACCAAAGAAAGTTGAGAACAGGATAATTTGAAGCATGTCACCGCGAGCGGCAGCATCAACAACGTTTGTTGGAACGATATTTACAACCATTTGCATCATATCAATGGACTTTTTGGCTGCAGTAGCTACGCTGCTTGCATCAGCAGCTACTACGTTAACGCCTACACCAGGCTTAAGAATATTTACTACTGCAAGACCAACGAATAAAGCTAAAGTAGTTGCGATCTCGAACCAAATAATTGATTTTACACCCAATCTACCTAACTTTTTAAAGTCACCCGTTCCAGCAATACCCATGATCAATGAACTGAATACCAATGGTACTACAATCATTTTGATCATACGGATAAACATATCGCCTACCGGCTTCAATGCAACTCCGTACTGTGGAAAAACATAACCAAAAGCAATACCTAAAATTAGACCAATAAAAATTTGTGTTGAAATTCCAATACCTTTTTTCTCAGTTGCCATTTTTATATACCTCCTTATATAATATTAAAACGCTCGTTTCGAGCAAACAGAATACTAATACTAGGTAAATATACTAGCCAAAGTATAAAAAACTACATAATAATACGCAATGTTGCTTTGTATACATTGTACCAGTTACTAAAATTTCTCAATATTTCTAATAAAACATAATAACTTGTCTATAATAGGAAGCTCACCCTCTTCTTGCTAAAATAAAAACCCGCCTGATCAGCGGGTTTTTCAAAAAAAGTTACTCTTCGGCTAAAAAGAGCAAGCCTTCAATAAACTTCTTGACATTTATTTTTCCATGATACTGACTTTTGCCATGAATAAAATTCATTTCCTGGCGCACTTCTTTAAAATCAAACAAGGCTGTACTATATAGCTGAAACTTTTCATTATGGTAATCATCTACACCCAAGTTAGCTAAGTTTTGCAGTGCTTTAGTTATCGATCGACGCACTCGCTGTTCTATAGTTTTGACATCAATATTTATTACAGATGATAGTTGCTGATAAACTTCGTGTAGTTGATAGTTTTCCTCTGGACTATGTACTAACTTATCGATAATTTGTGCCATTTGGTATATATTTTTTGCTCCCGATTCCCCAATAATCCCCATATCTGAAAATGCTTTATATATTTTAGGTTTTTTACTAATTTCGAAGCCTTGACCAGAGGGTACTGATTGACCTGAGTACTGAGCCGTTGTTTGCGAAATCATTGATATAATTTGTTTTAGTCTGCGGCTTTCCTGCACCCTATTAACAACCGCCACTATTTCTATAACATTTACTGGCTTATGTATAAAAAACTCAATACCATTTTCATAGGCTTGGGTTATCATTTTCTGATTATTGCTTTCGGAAATCATTATAAATGAGGCTGACGTCTTATCATGAAGCTTCTTAATAAGAGTTACCCCATCTTGCCCTGGCATTAACAAATCAACAAGTACTATATCCGGTTTAAGCTCTAATATCGTTTTTTCCGCCGTCAGACCATTATCACAGTCCGCAACAACTTTCCCTAGCTCAGCTTGTTCAACTATATTTTGAATAATCTTCCTAACACTTATATCATCATCTACTACGATAAACTGAAGTGACAACTAACATCCATCCTTTTTTCAATACTCTGCTTTATTAAATCTTAATTACAATACTATCAAGGGGTAACATTATTATAAATTGAGTCCCTTTCCCCTGATTAGCTCTAATATTTACCTTTCCATCAAGATAATTCACCAAATTTTTCACATGCGATAATCCTAATCCGGTAGACATTTGGCCTGTATGAGGGCAGTATTTCGTAGAATAGCCGGGCTCAAAAATTAATTCATAATCCTGCTCTTTGATCCCATGTCCATTATCACTGACTGTAAACTTAATATCATTTCCTATCTTCTCTTGAGTTACCGCTATATTACAGTCATTATCACAAGCTTCTATTGCATTAATAATTAGATTATTTAAAATCGAAACAATAGTATAATGCTTGTCTGTCAAAAAGTCATTTTCAAGGCTCATATGTAAATTTAGCTGCTTAGTAGCATCACGTAAACTACGCCGTGCATTTTGCTCGATAATAAAAAATATTTCAGATAAGCGCATCCCATTTTCAATTGCAGACGGCTCTAATACTTTTTCAATTCCTTTAGATACACGGTAATAGTCCTTTTTTACTTCATGAATTTCACGAGCTACAGTTAAGGCTTGTCTTGCCTTCTCTTTATTTTTTTTATCGTGGTTACGGCTTAATTCCTGATAGAGTGAATAGCTTTGAGCCATAACATTTTCTATATCTTGTGAAGATTTTTGTAAGTAATATAATTCCGATTTGAGTTGCGCTATCATTACAGTTAACTCAGCGTAGCGCGACAGCCTGTCCTCAGCTAACGCAAAGTCTCGATACTGCTTAAGTGCGTAATACCCCAAAATTGCTATACCTGAACGTATTACTGCAATTGTAGCGATCGTAACTAACATAGTTTCAATATTTTTAGGAACTGGCTCGGAACGTATTAATAGTTCTATACAATTACTTATAATGTCTGTAGTACTCAATAATAAAATCAAAACAGGTACTTGCTGCAAAAATCCCCTAATATTAAAAACAGTGAAACATATTCCAAAAACTAAGTAATACACAATTGCTGGTAGATTGTGGTAAACAGCATCGAAAAATTCACTTGTACCTAGAAAAAGAAATATTGCGCTTCGACCAGCAAAAATGGCAATTCCGCTTAAAACAGCAGTTTTTATTATCGGTAGCTTTGGGAAATACATTAACAGTGCAGCCAAAACCGGCACACCAAGAGTAACCCGAAAATGACTCTGATAGAACGGGTATAAAAAAACCATTCCGGTAAGAGTTACAAGAAACACGGAATTTATTATAAGTTTATTTTGATAGTACCATTGTCGTAACACTTCGTCCACCTGCGAATATAATGCCTCGGGAAACCCCGAGGCATTGCTTAGATTTATAACATATCTTATATTATATGTCGAAAAAATAACTTATACAACAGCTAATAGTTCCATTTCGATATTACTATTGGACAAATATTCGAAATATTACGTCTGATTGAGCAGATTCGCATTTATAATCGCAAATCTGATATAATCGCTTTATTTTAAACTCTTTAATGAGAGCATTTTTTTGTCTACCAGTATATAATTATTGCTATAGACATTGGTATAACCACTGTCATCACTTACTTAGAAGCAGAATATATTTATTTCGGGTTAAGACAGATTTCTAGTACTAAAGGGGGGCGCGTTATATGAACGACACTAAAGACTTTATTCAAACTCCACCACTTGATGGTCCATCTGTTAAATTAATCGAGGACGCGATCTTAAACTCACCCACCAAGACGATTATGCTGGAAATAAACAACAGCGTGTATCAGCTTACACGCGAAGGACGCTGGTTTAAATTCTCACAGCTTACTAAGAAGCGAACAATAAAGCGTTCGGCAATTTACGAAACGATAACGGAAATTTATAATCACTTAGTCCATGGAACTGTTTGGCGCATACAATACGCAGGCGTATAGTACAGAAGAACCCGTTGCCTCTATTTAGAGAGCAACGGGTTCTATTTAAATTTCTTAATTACGGCAAATATCAATAAAATCACTTAATACCTGTGCCGTAAGTCCCCAAATTACCCTATCTTCGAACTTATAAAAAAGCACTTCATAGGTGCGGCGTCTTTTCCATTCATCGTTATAATGCGGAACCAATTCAAACGGAAAGTCATCTAATGGGCGATTACCCATTTCCATATGTGCTTTGATTGGCTTCATATCTAATAGCATTGCAAGAGGGACTTTAAACACCTGCGCAACTTCTTTTTTACTAAGTTTATAGTCAGTCACTTCGATTATACCGATATATGGCTTAAGAATAACGCCTATTGGACTAACTACTTCTCCCATTTCACCTATAACTTCAATGTTTTTAGCATTTATACCAAGTTCTTCAACAGTCTCACGGATTGCAGCCTCTTTTTCATTCGCATCTCTAGGCTCGACCTTCCCACCGGGGAAGCAAATTTCGCCAGGCTGCCACGCCATTTCACTTGCTCTAACCTCAAACAATATCGATTCTTTATCTTTTTCTATAATTAAAGGGATCAAAACAGCTGCACGGAAAAAACCCATACCGACTGTTTTAATCTCTCTTTTTTCATTGGACAATACCCTTTTTATTCTGCTCAATAGTTGCTTACTCATATCTTCTCCTTGGTTAGTTTACTGATAGTTCGACTCTTCCTTCTAGCCCAGGTGTCACAATAGTCTTTCCTTCGGCAGTAACTATAATTGCTTCATTTCCTGGAAACTGTTTAAGTAACTCTATGCCACGCTCAGCTCCTAAAATAAACACTGCTGTACTAAGTATATCACCATCGCCAGAATTATTATTTACTATTGTGACACTAGCTAACTGCCTAGGTTGATACCCTGTTCTCGGGTCTAGAATATGTGAATAACGAACACCATCTTTTATTAAATATCGTTGATAATCACCAGAGGTCTCCATAGTATCCCATTCTGTTAGAGCCAGCTTCGCACTAATTCCCTCGCTATTTCTTGGATGCTGCACCCCAATACGCCATGGCTGTCCGTCCGGCTTTTTGCCAATTACTCTTACATCACCGCCAGCGTTAATTAATGCTGAGGTTATTCCATTCTGCTTTAATATCTCCAGCGCCTTGTCAACAGCATAACCTTTCGCTATTCCTCCAAGGTCAAGCATCATACCACTTTTAGGTAGAAAAACAGAGTTTTGAGTTTCATTAATCTCTATCAACTGATAATTTACCTTTTGCAGAATAGCTGACACTTCTCCAAGAGCGGGTACATATTCGCCTTTTTTACCTATGCCCCAAAGGTGACTTAACGAACCAATGGTCACATCAAATACTCCATCTAGCTTATCAGACATACTATTGGCACGTTTTATCATATAAATAATTTCAGGATCAGCATTGACAGGCTTTATGCCTGCGCTTTTATTAATATTTGAAATTGTACTTTCTTCATCGAAGCTGTTCGCTAAATCATGAATCCGCTGAAATTCATTAAAAGCAGCTTTAACGGCTTGTTCCGAGTTGGGACCATATGCCGTTACCTCTACTATAGTATCCATCATAAAACGAGTTTCCTTATACTGCTTTTGTGAAAAACACCCTGTTACTATAATAGTAACAAAAATCATTATTACTATGTAGCTATTATTCGCTAAATGCCGCATAAGCCCTCCATATTATCCTAATTTTGCTCTGTTTTTTTCTTTTTTTATTAAATATACATTATCTTGGTAATTTATTACTGTTTAAGCATCTGTTTAATCCGTGTAAATAAAAAATGGCACCAATTATTGGTGCCACATTCATCCTACCAACATGCTATTGTTCCGTCAGTTCTTGGTTCAGTACCTCCAGAAAAAATACCGTAATTATCACGCCAGATTATTTGTCCCCTGCCAAAGCCACTAGGCTCAGATACTATCCGTACATGGTGTCCGGCCTTTCTTAAGCCATCAATAATTTTCTCAGATGTACCTTTCTCAATTTCGATCGTCTTTCCAGATATCCATTGCCAACGAGGCGCATCCAGTGCTGCTTGCGGATTCAAATGAAAGTCGATCGAATTCATAACCATCTGTACATGACCTTGAGGCTGCATAAATGCACCCATCACGCCAAATGGACCTATGGCCTTATTATTTTTGGTAATAAATCCTGGGATTATAGTATGATATGGTTTTTTGCCTGATTCTAAACAATTGACATGCTGCATATCAAGTGAAAAGTTTTTTCCGCGATTATGGAGACTAATTCCTGTACCAGGTACAACAATACCTGACCCGAAACCCATATAGTTACTTTGAATATAAGATACCATATTGCCATAATTATCGGCTGCAGCTAAGTATACTGTTCCCCCGCTCTCAGGCTTTCCAGGCTGGGGAATATTAGCCTCTTTTCCTATTAATGCACTCCTTTCATAAGCATAAGCTTTTGACAGAATATCCTCTAGCTTAATAGTCATTTTGCTACTGTCAGTTATATACTTCTGCCCATCAGCAAATGCCAATTTCATTGCTTCAATCTGCTTATGATATGTCTCAGGGCAATCTCTATTCTCAAATTTAAAGCCTTCTAGTATATTTAAAGCTAACAGTGCTACTAAACCATGTCCATTTGGTGGTATCTCCCAAATATCATACCCTCTATAGTTTACACTGATCGGCTCAACCCACTCTGGTTTGTAAGCTGCTAGATCATCTCCTCGAAGATAGCCTCCAGTCTGCCGTGAGAACTGATCAATTCGCTCAGCTAGTTCTCCTATATATAATCCCTCAGCATTTGTTTCAGCAATAATCTGCAGCGATTTGGCCATATCGACCGAGCGCCAGATCTGTCCAGGTTTTGGTGCCTCACCAGCTATGCAAAAGGTATTAAACCATGGTTCAAATATCGGGTCTGTTAAAGAGCATTTATAGTTGATTACTGCATCTTTCCAGCACTTCGCAGTAGTAGGTGAAACTGGGTAACCATTGAAAGCGTATTCTATTGCAGGCCGCATTGAGTCCTTCAAGGGTAATTTGCCAAAACGAGATGCCAATTCTGCCCAGGCAGCTGGGCCGCCTGGAACTGTAACGGGAAACCATCCAAACTGAGGAATTTCTAAAAATCCCTTTGCGGTTATAGCCTCAACCAAAAGATTCTTTGGTGCATATCCGCTAGCATTTAAGCCATGCAGCTTTCCGTTTGTCCATACTAAGGCGAACGCATCTCCGCCTATACCATTAGACGTAGGCTCTACGACCGTTAGACATGCAGCCATTGCAACTGCTGCATCAATTGCATTGCCGCCACTTTTTAAAATGTCCAAGCCTGCCTGAGCTGCCAATGGCTGTGACGTAGCTACCATACCATTTTCGGCATAAATAACATTTCGCTGAGAAGGATATGGGTATTTTAGTGAGTCGTAATCCATATCTAACCCCCCCAATAATTGATATCTTTATCCTTCTACGTCACATAACTAAAATCCTATATTTGGAAACTAAAACTAATCAATAATATTTTTTTCGTTTTTTAAATAAACTGTTTGCGCAGGATAGGCCACCTCAATACCTTCATCCTGAAACCTTTTATGAAGACGTTTCACAAACTCATGTTTTACAAGAAATTGAGCAGCAAATTCTTGTACACACATCACAACATTGAATAATACACTAAATTCTCCAAACTTATAAAATCTAACTACAGGTTCATAGTCGGAGACCCCACCAGAGACTTCCACCATTACTTCCTTCGCCACCGCTGCCGTAATCTCTTCTACCTTATCAAGATCACTCTCATAACTAACTCCTATAGGTACGAGAATAATAACAGTTTTAGATGGAAGGGCAAAGTTTGTTACTTTTGCCGCTGCCATTTTTGAATTTGGAACAATGATCATATTTTCTGTTAGATCCTTAATAGATGTATTACGCCACGTAATATCAACAACATATCCTTCCTCACCAGTATCTAGCCTTACGTAATCACTTGGTCTTATTGGCCGAGAAAACAATATGTGAAGACCAGCAAAAAAGTTTGATAAGGTATCCTGCAAGGCTAATGCTACTGCGAGACCACCAACGCCTAATGCTGTTAGTATTGGAGTAATCGAAATACCTAGCGACTGCATAATTATTATAGCGCCAATAATGAAAAGCAAACTTATTGTCAGATTTGTAAAAATAGAGGTAGACGGAAATGCTCTGCGGCTTTTTTTAGCATAAATATTTATTATTCCGACAGCTATATCAGATGCTGCGGCAGTAGCAGATAATACAAATAATACAATTAATATATTTTTTGAATACCCAGTAATTCCGTAAGGAAGCGGTATTGCTATTAAAGCGCTATATAACCCGCCAAAAAGCATCCATCTAATCAATCGCCCCCGAAGCGCACAAACAATAATATCATCACATTCCCAATGCGTAGATTCAGCGTATTTCTTTAACTTAGTAAGTAAGAATCTCTCAATTAAGTATCCGATCAAAACAGCACCGCCAACAATCGTTAATGCTGTTCCTAATTGAGATATCAGCAGAGATTCTATCATTAAATGCCTCCTTACAAAATTATGAAATATAATTTGATATACTCCTTTATTTTTCCCGAATACACTATTCTTAGCCTTAGCGATGAAAATCATTTAAAGCTGTTTCTATGCAAATAAAGTAGACTTATCAATTTAGATAAGTCTACTTTATTTATGAACAACCAATAATCCTAAAACAAAAAGCACTTACCAATGGTAAGTGCTTTTCTAATCAGCAGCTTTCTATCCTCCCAGGCCGTTTCACATATCGCTATGCCATCCATGGCACGATATGTACTTGGTCCATCCGGGACCATCGGTCGCTCGCCGAGCCTTCCATGGCGCTCCCGACACTTGACCCATCCGGGGCCTTCGCCAGCCAAGTACTTTCGACGTATAACGTTCTGCTTAAGTAGCTTTATAATATAAACATGTATAATCTACGTGACCTTAACACTGTTACGATGCTGACTTAGTTAGTTTCTACAAAGGAGATAGTTATATTTCACTTGGATAGTCTCATAGTCGACGACGATGCTGTTAAGATAACCTATAATTATCGAACATACTTATTCTGCTTAGCTGGTTTCATAGGAAACGAGGTATGGGAACAGGTGGAACCCAGGTCTTAACATAGCAAAAAGCACTTACCGTGATGGTAAGTGCTTTTTTAATCAGCAGCTTTCTATCCTCCC
>NZ_JBAIYU010000029.1:0-1230 GCF_036763085.1 Dendrosporobacter sp. 1207_IL3150 | reverse complement strand
TGGACTGCTCCCAGTATCCTAGACATGAGACCGCCTCATTTTGAAGCTGTCTCAAATGCTTCTGGGCTCATCCCATCGAGATGCGAATGACGCCTGATTCGATTGTAAAACATCTCGATATAATCAAACACATCCGCACGGGCCATTTCTCGTGTTTTATAGATCCTCTTTTTAATTCTTTCCTTCTTTAAACTACTAAAAAAGGATTCAGCAACAGCATTGTCCCAACAGTTTCCACGACGACTCATACATACTCGGAACTAAATTATGCTTTTGACAGAATTTCTGCCAGTCTCCGCTACTGTATTGTGAGCCTTGGTCTGAGTGTATGATCACAGGTTCATTGGGTCTGCGTCGCCATACCGCCATTAAAAGTGCATCCAAAACGATATCCTTGGCAAGCGTAGGTTTCATTGACCAACCGATGACTTTCCTTGAATATAAATCGAGAACCACAGCCAGATATAACCAGCCTTGCCAAGTACGGATGTAGGTAATATCAGTCACCCAGGAAGTATCAGGGGTGCTCACAGCGAACTCTCGATTTAAGTGATTTGGTGGCACAATCGGAGGACGGCCACAACCATAACTTTTATGCTTTTTATATCCTCGAACAGCGGCAATGCCATTGTTCTTCATGATCTTCAGCACACGATTGGGGCCACAGCTTTCACCTAGCTCTTTAAGATCCAGCGTGATGCGACGATAACCATAGATGCCATAACTGGCATCATAAGAAGAGCGGATCAGTTGTAATAACCGTTTGTCTTCAATTGTTCTGCCTGATTCGGGTTCATGTAGCCAGGCGTAATAGCCAGCACGAGCAATCTTAAGAACCCGACACATCGTTTTAATCTTAAATTGATGGCTGTACTCAAGGATAAACTGATACTTTACTCGGGCAGGCTTGCAAAGTACCTTGCGGCCTTTTTTAAGATATCTCGCTCTTCTTCAGTTTGCTTAAGCTGACTTTTAAGACGAAGGATCTCTTTCTTTGCTTCGAGTAGTTCATGTTCATCAGGGTTGTTGCGTAAAGGCTGTACGGCCTTTAGCCATTTATAAATGCTGTGCTGTGATACACCTAAACGTTCAGCCACATCAGTGACAGAATATCCACGTTCGGTAATCAATTTAACAGCTTCATCTTTAAATTCTGGGGTGTATCGTTGTCCACTCATAATGTTCTCTCCTATGCAAAAAGAATAGACGAAATTTGTCTAGGAGAGTGGT
>NZ_JBAIYU010000028.1:0-17068 GCF_036763085.1 Dendrosporobacter sp. 1207_IL3150 | reverse complement strand
GTTCCACCTGTTCCCATACCGAACACAGTAGTTAAGCCCTTATACGCTGAAAGTACTTGGCTGGAAACGGCCTGGGAGGATAAGTAGATGCCGGTTTAAAAGCACTCATTGCTTGATGAGTGCTTTTATTATTTTATAAGTAAGCGTAGGCTCCACCTGTTCCCATACAACCGTCGCCTATGAGACTGTCTAAGCGTGAGATATACTATCTCTTTCATAGAGATTTAACTAAGTCAGCATCGTAACAGTAGTTAAGCTCGTATACGTCGAAAGTACTTGGCTGGAAACGGCCTGGGAGGATAGAAAGCTGCTGATTAGAAAAGCACTTACCAATGGTAAGTGCTTTTTGCTATGTTAAGACCTGGGTTCAACCTGTTCCCATACCTCGTTTCCTATGAAACCAGCTAGCAGAATAAGGATGTTCGATAATATATATGTTATCTTAAACAGCATCGTCGTCGCCAATGAGAATGTCTAAGTGAGATATGCTATCTCTGTTATACAAAAATAACTAAGTCAGCATCGTAACAGTAGTTAAGCCCTTATACGCTGAAAGTACTTGGCTGGCGATGGCCCTGGATGGGCCAAGTGTCGGAAGCGCCATGGACGGCTTAGTGAACGACCGATGGTCCCGGATGGACCAAGTACATATATCGCGCCACGGATGGCATAGCGATATGTGAAACGGCCTGGGAGGATAAGTAGATGCCGGTTAAAAAGCACTCATTGCTGAAGTAGCCCCCGTTTGGGGAAGGTGAAAGAAAAGACCTCCTGTGATAGGATAAAGATAACTATCACAGGAGGTTTTGTTATGTCCGGAAAAATAGGAATGAAACACTATTCCATCGATATTAAGCAACAGGCTGTAAAACTACATATTGAAGATGGGTTAACTATAAGGCAAGTTACTACTCTCCTCGGGATTGTTGACAAAGACCGTGTTAAAAAATGGTGTGCAATGTATCGCAAAGATGGGATGCCGGGATTGCTCCGCCCTAAAGGTAGGCCTAGAAAACGTAAACAGTCTGACCCAGAACATTTAGAAGATGAGCTTAAGCGCTTAAGAATGGAGAACGATTTGTTAAGAAATTTTCGATACGAGGCGGAAAGGCGGTGAGAATTGGACTGTGCTATCGCACAATTTTCCGATTTGAAGGGAAGTATCCCTTAGGTGAGATGTGTAGATTTTTTAAGGTGTCTTACTCTGGTTATTATAAATGGAGAAAACGTCAGCAAAAACCGGATCGTGATACCTGGGGTCTTAATCTAATTCAAGAGCGCTACAAGATATCTAACAATAGTGCAGGATATCGCCAAATTACTGATCAACTTCGAATACACTATGGCTTAAGAATTAATCATAAGGCGATATATCGAATTACGAAGAAATTCGGTATACAATCCGTATCACGTCGCTTGCGTCCCTATATTCGATATAGTGATGCCGTTCATCGCTATGAGAATGTATTAAATCGTGACTTTAAAGCGGACAAGCCCAACCAGAAATGGGTTACAGATATAACCTATATACACACGAAGCAAGGGGTCCTATATCTTTCAGCAATCAAGGACCTCTATGATGGCTATATCGTGCACTATAAAACGGGCACAGACCAGAGCATAAAACTAGTAACTATGACAGTCCAGGAAGCGCTCAAAAAGGAAAAGGTCGCCGGTGGACTAGCACTCCACAGCGACCAAGGCTTTCAATACAGCTCTCACGCGTATTTTCGCCTAACCCAAGAGTATGATATTACTCCTTCAATGTCAAGGAGAGGTAACTGTTTAGATAATGCATGTATGGAAAACTTCTTCGGAATGCTTAAAAGTGAATGGATTCAACGACGTAAATTTACTTCAATTGATGAAGCCAGACGTGCAGTAGATCAGTATATTCACTACTACAACTATGAACGATGTAATCTAAAAACAAAACTGACACCGTATCTAAAACGGTGCCAGTCGGCGTAATTTTAAGCAATCCTATGCAAGGTGGTTTTATTTAACCTTCCTTAACCTGGGTGCACTTCATGCTTAATGAGTGCTTTTTTATTTATTCTAAGGCGGTTCTATCTGCTTCTGCTACCATGCGTATCAAAATTCAAAAAAAAGTAATAAAATATCTAGACAAAAAATACTTTTGTGCTATAATAAAAACATATTAATATTACTGAGTCAATGACGACTCCAACCACATGTTAGTGGGGGGAGTCTATTTTTTTTTTGCGCTTATAAGGCGGTTATTAACGTAAATATTCATAGGTTTTTTAATTAATATTAAAGTTGAGAGGGGTTTTTTACATGGTGATATTTGGATCGAATGTATTTAATGATGCTGTTATGAAGGAGCGTCTTCCGAAAGCAACATACAAAGCTCTAAAGAAAACAATCGAAGAAGGACGTTCTTTAGATCCAGCAGTTGCTGATGTTGTTGCAACTGCAATGAAAGATTGGGCTGTTGAAAAAGGTGCTACGCATTTTACTCACTGGTTCCAACCAATGACAGGTATAACTGCTGAAAAACATGATGCTTTTATTTCACCTACCTCTGATGGGAAGGCAATCATGGAGTTCTCCGGAAAAGAACTTATCAAGGGAGAGCCAGATGCTTCTTCATTCCCATCTGGCGGACTTAGAGCTACTTTTGAAGCTAGAGGTTATACTGCCTGGGATTGTACTTCTCCAGCCTTTGTAAAAGACGATTCATTATGCATACCAACAGCTTTCTGCTCCTATACAGGTGAGGCTTTAGATAAGAAGACGCCATTACTTCGTTCAATGGAAGCTATATCAAAACAAGCACTTCGCGTATTAAGAGCTCTTGGCAATACAACAGCTCAAAAAGTTATTACTACTGTTGGACCAGAGCAAGAGTATTTCCTTGTTGATAAAAAAACATTTGAACAAAGAAAAGATTTGATATTCACAGGAAGAACTCTTTTCGGTGCTAAGCCACCAAAAGGACAGGAGTTGGAGGATCATTACTTCGGTTCAATTAAAGAAAAGATTTCGGCATACATGAAAGAAGTAGATGAAGAACTTTGGAAGCTTGGAGTTTCAGCCAAAACTAAACATAACGAAGTTGCTCCTGCGCAGCATGAGTTAGCTCCTATATTCACTACTACAAATATTGCAACTGATCATAACCAGCTTACTATGGATACTATGAAAAAAGTTGCTTTAAGACACGATTTAGTTTGCTTACTGCACGAAAAACCTTTTGCTGGTATCAATGGCTCAGGTAAGCACAATAACTGGTCAATGGGAACAGATGACGGAGTGAACCTTCTTGATCCTGGTCATACGCCTCATGAAAACGAACAATTTCTTGTATTCTTATGTGCCGTGATAAAAGCGGTTGATGAATATTCGGATCTATTAAGAGTGTCGGCCGCAAACCCAGGAAATGATCATAGACTAGGTGCTAACGAAGCTCCTCCAGCTATAATTTCGATATTCTTAGGCGATCAGTTACAAGATATTTTAGAACAGATTGAAAAGGGAGGAGCAACTTCCTCTAAAACTGGCGGTCTAATGGATATCGGTGTTAATACACTTCCAGCTTTGCCTAAAGATGCAACTGACAGAAACAGAACATCACCATTTGCCTTTACTGGCAATAAGTTTGAGTTCAGAATGGTACCTTCTTCTGCTTCAATCGCAGCACCAAACTACATTACAAACACAATAGTAGCTGAAGTATTAAGCGAAGTTGCTGATAGATTAGAAAAGGCTGATGATGTCCAAGAAGAAGTAAAAGCAATTCTTGTTGAATACGTAACTAAACATAAGAGAGTTGTTTTCAACGGAAATGGATATTCAGACGAATGGGTAGTGGAAGCAGAAAAGAGAGGTCTTCCGAACTTAAAAACTACTGTTGAAGCTATCAAAGCATTAGTTGCTGAAAAGAATTTAGCAGTAATGGAAAAACACGGTGTATTAAGCAGAGTTGAAATGCATTCACGCTATGAAATAGAACTTGAAAACTACATCAAGACAATTAATATTGAAGCTTTAACAATGATAGAGATGGCTAAGCGTCAAATTCTTCCTTCTACTATTAAGTTCGCTACTAGTCTAGCTGCTTCAATTAATACAATCAAAGCAACTGGCGTTGCTGCTGATCTATCAGCTCAAATTGAATTGTTAACAGAAGTATCTGCACTATCAGCAGCTTTAAAGAAGAATATTGGTGTTCTTGAGGAAGCTGTAGAAAAAGCATCAAATGTTCACGGCGATACTTATGAGCAAGCCTCACTATTCAGATTTGATGTATTTGAAAAAATGGGTGCGCTTCGAGAAGTTGCTGACACACTTGAAACTCTAGTAGATAAAGAGTTCTGGCCAATGCCAACATATGGTGAGTTACTATTTAATATCTAAAGCAAAAGGTCTGGCGCATGCGCCAGACCTTTTTGAGTTATGTAATAATTATTACATAATTGCAACGTACTTGAATAAGATAGGTAGTACTTGAATACTTGTGAATTTGTTGCAAATATTCAAGCAGAGTATCAAAGTTATTAGGTTCGGTAAAACTAAATTCAAATTATTTGGATGCTACTTAAAAATAACCCTATATATGACTCGTATTGTAAATATATTTACAAAAACCAACGAAAAAAGTTCCATTTAAGGAATACAATCGCAAAAATTATATATTCATGAAGGATAAATGTAGTAAATGTGGAATACATATACTTTGTATTTCTAAAATTATATATGATGAGGTGAAGTTAAATGATAAACGATTTATTGTATGTAATTCCTGCTGGTAAAAGTAAAGAAGAAATAGTCGACATACTTAAGAGCCATCCTGAGATTAAATTTGTATCATTAGTAGGAATAGACTTGGCTGGTAACGATACTGATGAAAAAATACCAGTTCGTATATTCATTAAAGATATGGAAGATTTCTATACTGGATCGGCCGTTCAGACAGACGGTTCGTCGGTTGTTCTAACCGGAATAGCTACATTAAATAATGCAAAGATTGATATGCCTGCTGACCCCAAAGTTAACTGGGTAGTAGATTACAATTTTGAGCATTTTGACGAAGAAACAGGTAAACCTGTTGGTACCCTGCGTATTCCTGCTTTTCTTGTACATAACGGAGTTAGGGTAGATTCACGCGCTATACTTGAAAACAGCATGCAGCATGTTCAAGATGAACTCATGAAGCTGTTTAAAAAGTATCCGAAAATTGCCGGACTAGAGCATATTGATGGCAATGATGTCGAGGAAATCATATTCACTTCTGCGACTGAACTTGAGTTTTGGGTAAAAACACCGTTAGATGAAGCCGAAATTGCAGAAATGTCTGCTTCACAAGTGCTGCAAGAGCAGTATTGGCAACGTACTCGTGGTGCTGTTC
This sequence comes from Dendrosporobacter sp. 1207_IL3150, assembly GCF_036763085.1. Taxonomy (NCBI): domain Bacteria; kingdom Bacillati; phylum Bacillota; class Negativicutes; order Selenomonadales; family Sporomusaceae; genus Dendrosporobacter; species Dendrosporobacter sp. 1207_IL3150. Next base: position 11,694 of record NZ_JBAIYU010000028.1, on the reverse strand, counting down.
GTACCGCGATGGAGCAAGCAATCATTATGTTAGATAATTATGGTTTGCATGCTGAGATGGGGCATAAAGAAGTGGGCGGTCTTAAGGCACATATCGACGAAGCAGGTAACCTTACTCATGTATGTGAGCAGCTTGAAATCGACTGGCGTTTTGCTAACGCAATGCAATGCGCTGATAATGAGCTTCTTGCGCGTATCGTAGTTAAAGAAGTATTTAGAGCTAATGGGTTAGAAGTAACATTTAAAGCTAAGCCTATGATTGGTTTAGCTGGTAATGGTGAGCATACACATGTGGGTATCGCTGCAACTCTAAAATCCGGAAAATTCGTAAACCTATTTGCTCCCGAGAAAATGAAAGAAGACTTCTTAAGCGCTATTGGTTATGGCGCGATAATGGGTCTGCTTAAAAATTATGAAGTTGTAAATCCGTTCATATCTTCCACAAACGACTCACTTAACCGTCTTAAGCCTGGTTTCGAGGCTCCAGTTTGCATAGTAACTTCTTTGGGTCATACACCTGAAGTCCCTTCACGTAATCGTACTATTTTGGCTGGTCTTGTACGTGATGTATCGAATCCTCTTGCTACAAGATTTGAAGTTCGTGCAACCAATCCATATACCAATACGTATATTGCTATAGCTGCAATATATTTAACTATGCTAGATGGTATCAGAGCAGCAGTTGAGTCTCGTAAAACTACTGCTGAGCTTTTAGCTGAATTATCTAAAGACCCTGGAACACCTGGATTCTACTTAGAAACTGAGCGAGCTTATCGCAGCGAGCATGATGTGTTTGAAGACTATACAGAGGAGGAACGTGATCGCTTATTTGGCCAACCGCCTGCAACTGTATGGGAAAACATGCAGGCACTAACTAAATACCCAGAGAAAAAACTAGTACTCATGGCTGGAAATGCTCTTCGTTCTGAGCTTATAGACGCTTTTGTGGCTGGAGCATTAATACGTTGGAAAACGGAACTGTTACACCGCATAATACCTGAAAACCTTGCTATAGTAAGAGCTTGCAAACGTCTACATGATAGTGACGCAACTGATCAGGATATCTATAACTGGGAAAGAGTAAACTCACTCCGCATGTACTTAGCAAAAGATTCCATTGATCAAAAATCGATCTTTACTTTAATTGCTAATGCTATTGATACAGGTGATTATGATACAGCATCAGGACTTCAAGTCGAGATGTATGATAAAGTACAAGAATTAAGAACTCTATATATTCAGTATAAACATAATATAATTTAATTAAATAAAACAACTCTCTTGTTTGAAAGAGAGTTGTTTTATTTTTGATCGAATTATCATAAGTAAAATTTTTATTAAATATATTTATTAAGGTAAGTTCCGTTTTTATCAGTTTATAAATAGCGTAATAAAAGGAATTTACCATATAATGTCGAAAGTAAAATATAATAATTAGTATTAAGGAGGAATATTCTTATGAAAGAGAATTTATTTAGCGATTTAGAAGGCTTACGTATTGCAATAGAGATTGAAGCTCGCGGACGAGATTTTTACCAAGCGGCTTATAACAAAGTTGAGAAAGAAGAACACAAAAACGCTTTTATGTTATTAAAAAATGAAGAGCTTCATCACTTAGAGAAGTTTACCAAGATATTTAATAAAATTAAAGAAAACAAGGAAGCAGATTCTGCGGAATATTTATTTGATCAAGAAACTTCACGCTATCTTACTGTCTTAGCGGAAGATCATATCTTTCCTAAATCTGAAAACGCTGATGCTATAATTAATAAGCTTACAACGATTGATGAGATTTTGCGTATGGCGATTCAAGCTGAAAAAGACTCAATTATATTTTATGATGAATTGTCCTTAAAGGCTAAATTCGAAGATTCAAGGAAGATTTTTACTATACTTAAAGCAGAAGAGCAAACTCACGTTGTAAAGCTTCGCGAAATGCTTCATGGATGGGCGTAGTATTAAATACCAAGCATTAATATAATGCTTGGAGGAACACTTTCTCCTAAGTCGGTATCCTGCATATTATATTATAAGCTTATATGTAGGGAGGGCTATGCTTTGTTCAAAAAGTTTGGGCGATCTCAATGTCAGATCAAAAAGTTGCTAAAGGTAATTTGTCCATTGTGTAATAGACTTATTGAAGTTCCGATGTATAAGGCTGTCAATGGTGAGCTAATAGAATGCCCAGAGTGCAAAAAGAACTTTATATTTAGAAAAGATACCTAAAAATCGAAGCTCCAGCAGAATAATGGAAAAAAGCGTCGTAAAGACGCTTTTTTCCATTATCAAACATAGTGCACTTCTATAAGTGTTATTTGACAAGCTTACTTAATCTGCAGGAAAGTTGATACCATTTGTCCAAATAGAGGATAATAATTAATTTTATGGGAGGCAATATAAATGGAAATTAAACGTGATTTATTAGATAAAGGTGCTATTTTACAAAGGGATAAGGAAACTTACGCAATAGCTCCACATATTCCAGGTGGAATTATTTTCGACTCTAATGTATTAAGAAAACTGGCTGATGTTGCTGATAAGTATGGTGCTAAGGCCCTAAAACTTACAACTGCTCAGCGTATTGCTATAGTAGGTGTTCAAGAGGAGCAGCTTGATGCAATCTGGAACGAGTTGGACATGGATAAAGGCAGTGCCGTAGGACTGTGTGTACGCAGCGTTAGAATATGCCCATCAACTGCTTTTTGTAAGAGAGCGCAACAAGATGCCGTGTCGTTAGGTTTGGAGTTGGACAAGAAATACCATGGAATGGAACTGCCGTCTAAGTTTAAAATGGCGGTATGTGGCTGTCCTAATTCCTGTACTGAACCGGCAGTAAAAGATCTTGGAATTATGGGAGCTCCTAAAGGATATACAATTATGATTGGTGGAAATGCAGGAGTTAAGCCGCGCTTAGCTAATGTATTGTTACAACAAGTTCCACAAGATGAAGTGATGAATATAGTAGATAAAATTGTTGAGTATTATAAAAATAATGCCCGCAATTACGAACGCCTTGGTATGATGATTGATCGTATAGGATTTGATATAGTGAAAGAAGAAATATTGAAGTAGTAATTTGACGCTTGGAATTCCAAGCGTTTCTTTATCTTATTTATATATTTGCATATATATGGAATTATTTAAGATTATGGTTTATACTGACAGTATAACAAATACTAGCTATATATTATATTTTTCAGCTATGAAGAAAGGGGCGTTCCAGCATGGAAAAGAACTGGATAGTTGACGAAATTGACAAGATTGCAACAATTGGGCAAGATGGTCACGGAGTTACACGCTTAGCTTTTAGTCCAGATGATATTGCAGCACGTGAATATGTAGTTAATCTAATGCGTGAAAACGGTCTTACAGTTCGTATAGACGAGATTGGTAATGTTATTGGGAGATTAGAAGGGACTGATCCTCAAGCTGCTGCAGTAGTGACAGGCTCTCATTTAGATACTGTACCACAAGCTGGTAAGTTTGATGGAGTTGTCGGAGTGATTGGTGGTATTGCGGCATTAAGAGAGCTACAAAGTCGTGGCCCTCTAACACACCCAGTCGAGATAATAGTATTTGCAGGCGAAGAGTCTAGTCGATTTGGCGTAGCAACAATAGGCAGCCGGGTAATGGCTGGATTAAATAATATCCACTCACTTAGAAAACTTAAAGATCAGAATGGGATATCATTATCGCAACTTCTTAATGATCAAGGTTTTGATATAAATAATATCAGTAAAGCCGTACGGTCTAATTCAGATATAAAAGCTTTTATTGAATTACATATTGAACAGGGAGCTGTTCTAGATCAAGATAGTAATAAAATTGGTGTAGTGGAAGCAGTAGCAGCACCTGCAAGATGTAAAATCATTGTAGAGGGCACAGCGGCTCACTCTGGTACAACCCCAATGGATGACCGTCAAGATGCATTAGTAAGTGCAGCGATGATAATTGTGGCAATTAACGAAATCGCTTTAGAACGTTCGGCTCGTGGCATTGTTGGTACGGTTGGCGCAATGAAAGTTCATCCAGGTGCAATTAATGTAGTACCTGGATTAGTCGAGATGTGGGTAGATATTAGAGGTGTAGATCACCAGAGTATTGTGGAATGTTTGCAAGAAATCAAGGATGCCGTAAGCGAAATTACTGAACGACAAAATACTGCTGTGTCAATTGAGATGCTCTCATCAGAACGTCCTGTAAGTATGGATCGGGATATTATTAAATTAGTTAGCGATATTTGCCGCGAAAAAGGTATAAGGTATCGGCGTATGAATAGCGGTGCTGGTCATGATGCAATGAATATAGCGAAAATTACTAAAGCTGGTCTGATTTTTATACCTTGCAAGAACGGAATAAGTCATAATCCAGACGAGTTTGCCAGTGCAGAGGATATCCAAATCGGCGTGGAAGTACTTGTGGAAACACTATATCAATTAGCGAAATAGGAGGCGGTGCATTGAACATTCACGTTTGTTTTAAGCCAGCAGACTTTATACCAGAACTATATAAAGGGTATAATGCTGTAGTTATTGATGTTTTCAGGGCAACAACTTCAATTGCCACTGCTTTTGCTAATGGATGTAAAGAGCTAATTCCTGTTGAAAAAATTGATGAAGCTTTTAAAATGTTGGAACTGTATCCAGATGCTTTACTTGCTGGTGAGCGTGAAGGCATATTAATCAATGGATTCAATTTGGGCAATTCACCATTTGAATATAGTAATAGTAATATAGGCGGAAAAACAGTTATTATGACTACTACAAATGGAACATTTGCCTTAAAATGTGCAGCAAATACTGAAAAGGTATATACAGCAAGCTTTGTTAATTGTGCAGCGGTCTGCCAAAAGCTAGAACAAGAAGATCGTGATATAGTAATTATTTGCTCGGGAACTGAAGGTCGTTTTTCGGTAGAAGATACCCTATGTGCCGGTCTGATTAGTGATCGACTTAATAAGGTTGCAGTGTTGTCTGATACTGCGCAAGCCGCACAAGCAATGTATCAAGGCTATAAGGATGATTTTGAAAACAGGGTATCTGAATCATCACATGCAAAATACTTAAAAAGAATAGGTTTTGATAAAGATATTGATTACTGCTTAAAACACGATATATTGGATGTAGTACCAGTATTTCAGAATGGAACAATTAAGATATAATTGATTTAATTGCCTGGTAATGTACTTAAGCCGAACCGAAAGGTCGGCTTTTTATTTTTGCAATAATTACCTCGATATATTATGTTAAGTATGTGATACAATGGGGTATGAGTTTTGTGGAAGGAGACTTGTATGAATAAGATTATCGCGATTACAATTGCAACCGTAGTTTTTAACCTTTTTTCACCGCTCATGCCCCATGTAAAGGCAGCGGCCATAGAAGAGCAGCTATTACAATCGATAATAAGCAATAACGGAATAAGTGGTATCTCCCAAGTTTCTGATGTTCTTAAGTTTGCTAAAGATTTGAAGCAAGAGGATAAAAAGGCTATTTTAGAATCCTTGGCTCAAGCTAGTCTAGTAAAGATGCAGCCAACTAGTATAATGAATGTTGTAGCAACTGGCGATATAAAGAAGGTTGCTCAAGAGGTAGTAAGCCAAAAGATTAACCAAAATATAACAGATAGTCTTTCTTCTTATGAAAAAGAAATGGCTATTGTTTCGCTATTGCTTAAGGGGAATAACTTACTAACACCTCAAGCATCTAGAGAAAACAATTCGTTGACTGGAGCCCCTCAGAACTATAAACAAGTTCTTAATATGACAGCTACCGCTTATGGCCCAGGTGTTTTGGATAATGGTAAATGGGGTAACCTCACCTATATGGGAGGGACTGTTCGTAAGGGCGTAGCAGCAGTTGATCCAAAGGTTATACCAATGGGATCAAAACTTTGGATTGAAGGCTATGGTGAAGCTATTGCAGAAGATCAAGGAAGTGCAATTAAAGGCAATCGTATTGATTTAGCTTTTAATGACCGTCAGCAGGCTTTAGATTATGGAATTCAAAATGCTAAAGTGTATGTCCTAAATTAATCGAATAAGTAAAAAGGCTGTACTTCTAAGCTTTGTGCTTGTGTACAGCCTTTCTTATTTTTAGTTCGATAAACAAGGATATATATAATGTGTTGTAGAATAGTGTCGCAATGTGCTTAGGAGGTAGATAAATTGATTCAGAAAATAATTGCCATAGTTTTTATATTCTTGTTATCTCTAGGAGTAGTATCTGCAGCCCCAGGAGAAGGAAAGAATCAAACGGTTCAATATGAAAAAGGGGTTGTTCTAAACGTTGGTTCTTTGGATAATTCCATGCAAAAGCAATATTTTATGTCTCAGGGCGAACTTGTTACTATTAAATTAACCTCAGGGCCTGAGTCAGGAAAAGTAGTAGATTCATTTAATTATGTTTCTGGCAAATCTCCATTTGAGATAAAAGTAAACCCTGGCGATAAAATCATTGTTGCAGTAAGCCACGACTTAGGAAAGACTACATATCACGTCAGTGATTTCGATAGATTCGATTACGTTTATGTTTTATTAGCAATTTTCATAGCATGTTTAGTTGTATTTGGTGGGATTGTTGGCGTTAAATCGGTTTTTGTTATTGCCGCGTCAACATTTATTATATTTGATGTTTTCATAGGACAAGTTTTAGTATCTAAAATTAGTATTACAATGCTAACCTTACTAGTTAGTGCGGTAATTGCAATGTTAACCCAAATAACAATAAGCGGTTGGAATCCCAAAAGTTTTGCAGCTATAATCGGGACTGTCGGTGGTGTTGCCGTAGCAGGTGCTTTGTCGATGCTATCGATTAAATTGATGCATTTAACAGGTCTGGATTCTGAAGAAGCAATGATGTTAAAGGCATCTATGTTGTCTTCAATAGATTTTCAAGGTGTACTTTTTGCGGGGATGGTATTAGGGGCTTTAGGTGCAGTCATGGATGTTACTATATCAATAGCTTCAGCTCTATATGAGGTTAAGACAGTGCGGCCTAACATTAGTATGAAGGAGCTGTTTATAACTGGGATGAACGTTGGACGCGATATTATGGGCACTATGTCAAACACGCTTATACTTGCATATGCAGGCAGTTCTTTGCCGTTAATGTTGCTGATCGCATCACAGCAACAAGTATCAATGCTCAAAATACTTAACCTTAATATGATAGTAACTGAGATAGCTAGAGCTTTAACAGGGAGCATAGGCTTAATTTGTGCTATTCCGCTTACTGCCTTTATCACTGCATTTTTATTAAAAGAGAAATAAATATTATAATACCTTTTATACTCCAATCATATAATTAATGAGTTTGGTTGATTGGAGGAGTATAAGGTGATTAATTTATTATCACTTAAATTAAAAAGAAGCCGACTGTTATTTAGTATGGCAGTCTTTTTAATTATGAGCGTGCTCTTTGGGGTCATCGGTTTTGAGTATATGGATGAGAAGGAACTCGCCGCTATTGAGAACCAGCCGACGACTAAGCCGCAAGGAGCGCAAAGCATTGTGATAAATGTATCCAAGCGTACATTAGAATTATATAATGACGAACAGGTATATAAAAAATATCGGGTAGCTGTGGGTAAGAGCGAAACACCGACGCCAATCGGAGAATGGAATGTTGTATGGAAAGACTACAATTGGGGTACCGGATTTGGAACTAGGTGGATGGGACTAAACGTCCCTTGGGGCATATACGGTATTCACGGTACGAATAAACCCTGGTCAATTGGGCAATTTGCTAGTCATGGTTGTATTCGTATGAGAAATAAAGATGTGGAAGAGCTATTTGAATGGGTCCCAATAGGAACGCCAGTTAGAATTGAGGGAAGGAAGATTAAGGTTCAGCGCAACTTAAAGTATCAGAGTACTGGTGCCGATGTTGTTCTTGTTCAGATGAAGCTAAAGGAACTAGGATATCTTAACACTAGGGCTGATGGTATATATGGGAAAGTAACTGTTGAGGCGGTCAAGGCTTTTCAAACTGCAAATGGACTTGAAGCTACCGGCAGTGTAGATAAAGAATTGATTGGGAAACTTGATATATAATTTGTTGGATAATTCATACTTTGACTACGTGGACAATTTGTTGTAAAATTAATATAATGCCGAATCCTAACAGGTACGGGGGAACCAATAAAGATATAGGGGTGAATCCGCATTGCGGAGGGGTTATTTCTCAATCTTCTCTTTGACCCTAACCCGACAGCTAACCTCGGAGGCGCCTTAAAAGAGAGGTGACCCAATTGAAGAGAGTATTTAAAGCAGTTGTGGCATTATTCAGTGTAATGCTGCTAACCTGCGCTGTAGCTTTTGCATCGCCTGAACTTCCGGTAAAACATGGCATGCGTGGCGAAAGCGTAGAAATTGTTCAAAGATTGCTGGCCAAATCAGGAGTATATTCCGGATCTATTGATGGTGTATTTGGCAATGGTACACTACAGGCAGTACGTGAATTCCAAGTCAAATATGGACTAGAACCTGATGGAATTGTTGGCCAAGAAACGTTTCGCTACTTAAATCGTTCTGACTCCGAAGGCAGCAGATATTCAAGATCACTCACAATGAGTGCTTCTGCTTATACTGCTTACGATGACGGAAATTCACACTATACTTATCGCGGGAATCTAGTTCGCAAGGGATTAGTTGCAGTTGATCCATCAGTTATTCCACTTGGAACACGCCTATATATACCAGGATATGGATATGCAATCGCCGATGACATTGGCGGTGCAATTAAGGGTAACAGAATTGATCTGGCATTTGAAAGTCGTAGTGAAGCGTTAAAGTTTGGTAGACAAACAATAACTGTTCATGTAGTTGAATAACAGGCAAACGCCTGTTTCTTTTTTTTCCTAATAGAAATATAAGTTTATAAAATAGACTAAGAGCAACAGCGATTTACACTTTCACTATATCTCGGCTTAAGCCGTACCTTTGATAATAAGGAGGGTACCATGAGAGAAATAATTATTGAGTGTGATGGTAATAGGCTTCAAGCTGTGTTACATACTACTTGTTATGTTGAAAATAGATTTGTGCTAGTTATGTGCCATGGATTTCGAGGGTCAAAAGAAGGGGGCGGACAAGCCGCTATAATGGCTGATAAGATTGCTTCGATGGGGATATCTGTTATGCGGTTTGACTTTACGCCTCTTCAGAATCTCACTTGGCAAGTGCGGGAGATTGATTCGATTGTAGACTATTGCAAAAAAAATATTTCTAATAACATTATATTATTGGGGCGAAGTATGGGTGGAAGTGCTTCGTTGGCGTATGCAGCACAATCTAGTAATATTAAAGGCTTGTGTTTGTGGGCGACTCCTTGGAGCTTACATGAAACTTTTAGGTTAGCACTCGGGGAAAATTATAAAATACTCGAAAATGGTGGAAGCTTAAAGATGCAAGACACGTACGGGATACTGCAATTAGAAGCTGACTTTATTCTGGACTTTGATAACTTCAATCTCATTGATTATGCTTCTAGACTAAATGATGTACCTGTTTTAATCTTACACGGTTCGAAAGATGAAATTGTTCCACTAAAGCAAGCTGAGCAAATTTATAACACATTATCAGGACCAAAGGAAAAAATAATAATAAATGATGGTAATCACCAATTAGCAGATCACTCAAAGGAAGCAATGGATGCTGTAATTAGTTGGATTAGTAGATATTTTGTAGGCTAACTATCCTTAGTTTTATGGTAGTGCTGTGTGAGCGGTTGTCTATTTTGAATATAAAAAGACATTCAGTAAATACTAAATGCGAGTCGAAAAAACGCCCCGTTATAGGGCGTACTATGCTTTAAGGGGCGTGAAATATTGAATATAAGTAATATTTCGGTTGACTTGCTGGCATTAATACTCGCTATGATTTCTGGGGTTTTTATGGCGGTACAAGGTTCGCTCAATGCAGCGCTGGGAAAGGTTGTTGGTGTACTAGAAACAACTTTTATTGTGCATATAGTTGGTACTGTAATTTTAGCAGTTTTACTATTCGTTTTTAAGCTCGGAAAGGGCAATATGGCGGCCATTTCGCAAGCACCATGGTACACATATTTAGGCGGTGTCGTAAGTGTTTTTATAATTTACCTTGTATGTGCCAGCATCCCGCAAGTTGGGGTAGCAAATGCGACAACGGCTATAATTGTTGGTCAAGTATTGACAGCAGTTGCAATTGATTATTTCGGTGCATTTGGACTTAAGCAAATGGCATGGGGATGGAGTCAACTTGCTGGAGTAGCGTTACTGGCTATCGGTGCTAAACTGCTTTTTCGAGGAGTATAGCCATAGTAAAGTATTTAACGTAGTAAATTTACCTTATGCCTAAGCATAAGGTTTTTTGCTGTTATTTTATTGAATTTAAATAGAGTGCGTGTAATAATTATAGATATATGATTATGGGAGGGAAAAATGTGGCAAGCTGCAATAAAGAAAAATGTACCTGTCCTAAAGTAGACTGTGAAAGGCATGGAAAATGCTGTTTATGTGTCAATTTTCATCGTGAGAAAGAAAACCTAGTATACTGTTTTAGGGCTATTGCATCTAAGGTTAAGTAGTTTAAATCCTCTACTTGGAGTTTAAGTTACTTGTACTTGCGTTTAGCTATATTATGTTATATAATATAAAAGTAATAATAAGGGGTTATAGCTCAGTTGGTTAGAGCGCTTCGTTGACATCTCTATTATGTTAACAAACCAATGGTATAATACCCTGAGAATATTGAATTTAATGGCTTTGCCCCATAGGGCAAGGTCTTTTTGTTTTGCGCTAGAATGCTTCGTTAGCTTGTACATGATAATTAGGAGGTATTTAAAGTGGACGTAACACAAGCGCAAGACATATTTTTGATCAGTAGAAAGGCAAGGAATCTGTCTAAAAATACAATATTCTGGTATAAACTTACAACAGATAAATTTATTTTATATTGCCAAAAAATTAATAAAAATAATATCGAAGCAATAAAATCCCATAATATTGAAGAATTTATGATTAGTATCAGAAGAGAGATTAGTGATAGAACTCTTAAAGATAATTTTGTGGCTCTGCGGACATTTTTTAATTTCTTATTTGATGAAGAGTATATCCCAAGAAACCCTATGAAGAATATGAGACAGCCTAAAGTAGAACAAAAAGTAATGCGTACCTTTGGTAAGCAAGAAATCGAAAAGATGTTGAAATATTTCGATCGAACTGAATTTATTGGACTTAGAAATTTTGTTATTATAGCTTTACTTTTCTCCAATGGTATGCGAAAGGCAGAGTTTATAGGAATAAAAACACAAGATGTAAACATAACTGTTGACATGATTAAGGTTCGTGGTAAGGGGAATAAGGAAAGGTCTGTACCAATTTAGTCGGACGCTGCGTAAGGTGTTAATTCAATATATGCAAGAAAGAGAAGAGTTTATAGAAGATCCACAATGCAACTATCTGATTATCAGTCGGCGCAAGAGGCAACTAACTTATTCAGGTATTAATATTTTGTTTCGAGGATTGAAGGAAAGCTTAAAAATGCAAGGTGATAGAGTATCTGCTCATACATGGAGACATACTTTCGCAAATGTTTTTAGCAACTAAAAAGTTGACCACTTTGATAGCGTAAAAGTTGACCACCATATACTAAGCTAATTATTCTGTGACCGTTGTTTAAAACGGTAAGACTCACCTTCAAACAGTAGTATATGGG
>NZ_JBAIYU010000027.1:0-4567 GCF_036763085.1 Dendrosporobacter sp. 1207_IL3150 | reverse complement strand
TCACCTCATATTCAGTGGCGATAGCTGCGAGGCTCCACCTGTTCCCATACCGAACACAGTAGTTAAGCTCGTATACGTCGAAAGTACTTGGCTGGAAACGGCCTGGGAGGATAGAAAGCTGCTGATTCTAATTGCCATAGGTAGTATATGGGTTCCACATGTTCCCATACCACCGTTACCTATGCGACTCACTAGGCATGAAGGTGCTTACAAGATGTTATGAACTATTTACATCGTAACAGTAGTTAAGCCCTTATACGCTGAAAGTACTTGGCTGGCGATGGTCCCGGATGGACCAAGTGCATATCGCGCCACGGATGGCATAGCGATATGTGAAACGGCCTGGGAGGATAAGTAGATGCCAGTTTTTTATCGCGGGATGGAGAAGTTGGTAGCTCGTCGGGCTCATAACCCGAAGGTCGTAGGTTCAAGTCCTGCTCCCGCAACCAATTTATTTTAAAGTTTCATATTCAGTGGTGATAGCTACGAGGTTCCACCCGTTCCCATACCGAACACGGTAGTTAAGCTCGTATACGTCGAAAGTACTTGGCTGGAAACGGCCTGGGAGGATAGAAAACTGCTGATTTTATATCGCGGGATGGAGCAGTTGGTAGCTCGTCGGGCTCATAACCCGAAGGTCGTAGGTTCAAGTCCTGCTCCCGCAACCAATTTTACAAACAATGGGCCTATAGCTCAGTGGTAGAGCAGCCGGCTCATAACCGGCTGGTCCCTGGTTCGAACCCAGGTGGGCCCACCATATATCATGACTCCGTAGCTCAGCTGGATAGAGCGTTTGACTACGAATCAAAAGGTCGCAGGTTCGAATCCTGCCGGGGTCGCCATTATAACTCGGAGGGGTTCCCGAGTGGCTAAAGGGAGCAGACTGTAAATCTGCCGGCTCTGCCTTCGCTGGTTCGAATCCAGCTCCCTCCACCATTAAACAATAAATTATAACAGCTTAATTTGATTAATAATCAATTAAGCTGTTTTTGTTTAAGTGAATAAGACATGGTTAGGTTTAATTGTTAACCAATTATAAGTATGACAATTGACCTAAAATGTCGAAAATTATATAATAGAGCCCGTGGCAGCATATGCAGAGAGGGGATTTTTATAGTGAAATTACAGTTGCGCGAAATGCTTCTAATATCTATGTTCGCAGCGTTAACTGCTGTCGGAGCATTTGTTAAGATACCGACTCCTTTGGTACCGTTTACATTGCAATATCTATTTTGTGCTTATTCTGGTGTTTTTCTTGGTGCCCGTAACGGTTTATATTCTCAGTTACTGTATGTAGGCATTGGCTTATTAGGTATCCCAGTTTTTGCGAATGGAGGAGGGCCAGCTTATGTACTTCAACCTACTTTTGGATATCTCATTGGATTTATTTTTTGCTCCTATATAATTGGGCGATTTGTTGAGAGATACAAAAAAATAACATTTTATAAAACATTAGCCGCTGCTTTGACTGGACTTGCTTTTGTTTATACAATCGGTGTATCTTACTTATATCTCATCGTTAATTTTTATCTACATAAACAGATGCCATTTAATAAAGCTTTGGCCGTAGGCTTATTACCTTATATAACCTCGGACCTTATTATGAGTCTGTTAATCGCTTTGACTGCAGTAAGAGTTGTCCCTATTCTCCGTAATTCAGGTTATATAAAAAGTAGCAATACTATGAAGAATTAAATCCAAGGTATACATTCGAATTGAGTATAAAAATAAAGTTAGCATTATTGTGAGCTAACTTTATTTTTTTTGGTATAAATTACAAATTTTACTTCAATCACAATCCCATATACTATAAACAATAAATGAAGTGGGTGTGATTAATTATGAATATAGATGGGGCTGAAGTAACTATTGAAAAAGTCCATTATAATGATCTTAGGGATCTAGAAAATATTTTCACAAAGGAGTTTGGCGAAGAGGTCAATTCAGAAATTATAAAACAAAGAGTACATCGGGTACGCCAATTTTATTACATTCTTCGACCGCTTAGTAATGTTTCACTTTGGGTTAAAAATCTTTTTAATATCTACATCATTCGGGTTGGCCTAAATCTTGCTGGGTTTATTCAGGTATCATACTTATCTGAGAAACAGATTCATCTGGATTATATCGCAATCAGCAAAAAGTATAGAGGTAAAGGTATAGGTTCTGTTGTTTTAAGAGCGCTACTTGAGAATATTGCCGAAAAAAATAATTATGATGTGATATTAGAAGTAAGAAGTGATAATCCTGCTAAACGCTTATACGAGCGGCTTGGCTTTGTTACGCAAGCTCAAGTTCTCCATTACGAAAAAAGTTTTAGTTCAGAGGCAGTTTTAGATACAGAAACTTCCTCTGAATTAAAACTACAGCCTGTAAAAGAAAATGATCGTTTACAAATATATAGGCTTTATCGTGCAAGTATTCCGTGTAGATTACAGCAGGTAGTCAGACGTGAATATCAAGAATTCAATCCAAGCTTATTTATCAGAAATCTCAATTGGCTTAAAAATCGACTGATGCATAATGAAGCTCAAGCATATGTAGTCCGTATAGGAGAAAGGATTATAGCATCTGTTGACGTTCGGAGTTATCCAAAGGCGACATTTCATGTACTAAGTATGATACTGCATCCTAGATATGAGAAATACAGAAAGACTATTTTGAGTAAGGCTTTAATGGGTTTAGCAGAAAAGTATAGAAAAGGGAGTGTTAGCACAACTATTTATAATGATTCCATAGCAAAACAAGAAATTTTGGAGAACCTTGGCTTTGCACAGCAGGAGGTATATTACTTAATGCTTCGATTGAGTAATCGAGAGTATAAAGAAAATAATCTTGATAGGCAAGAAAAATATGGTATGTATCCAAATATGAAATACGGCAAAAGAATTAGCAAGTTACCCAAATTACCCCTATAAAATACAGTTCTAATAAAGCTGTTTAAATAAAAGGGAAATAACAAATGTCATAGAATAAAGAGGATAAAATATTTTTGAAATTGGTGTATTTTTCTTACTATTAGATAGAAAAATCAAAATGACTTATGATTAGTTTAATTTAATGGGAGCGGCTAAATGGCAAAATTAGATAAAAATAAGGGACGAATCAAAGGCTGTGGGCTATCACGATACCTTCAACTTAAATCGGAACTTGCTGGCAAAGATCGAGAATTAAGTGAACAAGTACATTTCTTACAGACTTTAATTGATGTTATTCCTGCTCCAATTTTCTATAAAGATGCTAACGGGAAGTATAAGGGGTGTAATAAATCTTTTGAAGAATATATCGGGCTGAAGAAAGAAAAAATTGTCGGTAGTTCTGTCTACGATTTAGCCCCAGGAAGTTTGGCTGAAATCTATCAGAAAAAGGACAATGAATTGCTTGAGCAAACTGGGATACAAATTTATGAAAATCGTGTAATGTATGCCGATGGCAGTGAGCACGATGTTATTTTTAATAAAGCTACATTTACTGATACTAGTATGAACATAGCGGGTATAGTTGGTGTTATAACAGATATTACAGAACCCAAAAAGGCGGAAAGAGCTCTGCAAGAAAGCTCTGAAAAGCTAAAGATTATATTAGGGCAAACTGTGCAGGCGATGTCGTCGATAGCAGAAATAAGAGATATGTACACCGCCGGTCATCAAAAGCGAGTATCAGAACTAGCAGTAGGAATAGCTATAGAGATGGGACTTGATAATGAATCTGTAACAGCTATCCAAGTTGCAGGGATGCTTCACGATATTGGGAAGATTGCAGTTCCTGCAGAGATACTTACTAAACCTGGTAAACTCAGTGTCCACGAGTTCGGCATTGTAAGAAATCATTCCAATATAGGTTACGAAATTCTAAAAACAATTGATTTTCCATGGCCAGTAGCTGATATAGTGCATCAGCACCACGAAAGAATTGATGGATCAGGTTATCCTAATGGTCTTAAATCTTCGGAGATGCTACTCGAGGCTAAAATAGTCGCAGTAGCCGATGTAGTTGAAGCAATGTCTTCACACAGACCTTATCGCCCCAGTTTAGGCGTTGTTCAAGCGATTACTGAGATAAATCTCAATAGGGGAATACTCTATGATGATAGTGTAGTGAAAGCATGTATAACACTGTTCGAAAAAGGATTTTCCTATAAATCATAAAAAGTATTTATGGAATAAATACCAGTTGACATAACTTAATCATGATGATATTATATAAAAGTCGCTGTTACAGAGACACAATAATATGAGTACTTACGAGGTACAAAAATGTTATTGAATCTTTATAAATAGCTGAATATACCATGAATAAAGTGTTGACAAACATGAATTGAAGTGGTAAAATAAATAACTGTCATGACGATGTTGTGGCCGATGCAGATCAACAAAACTTTTAAGTAAGAGTTAATCTAGTGTCGTATCCATCGCCTCGTAGGCGACAAAATGTGTTCCCTGAAAACTAAACAATGTAAGAAGAAAAATGCCAGATGTGCGGTGCTCAATGAGCACAAAACATGTGTGCGGAAATAGCTCAGTGGTAGAGCATCGCCTTGCCAAGGCGAGGGTCGCGAGTTCGAATC
>NZ_JBAIYU010000026.1:0-48656 GCF_036763085.1 Dendrosporobacter sp. 1207_IL3150 | reverse complement strand
AACAACGCCTTTCCTCCCGTAAGCCAGTTTCTCGTCAATTCTAGCTTACAGGAAATGTTGTGAAGGTGGTCAACTTTTTTGTTATCATTTGGCACTTAGGTGGTCAACTTTTATGTTAGCAAAAACACGCAAAAACGTTTTTACTTAATGGTGGCAACATTTTTAGCATCCAGCAGATTCTAGGGCATACCAATGTTACGATGACAAGAAAAAATGGCTCTAAATGATAAAGAGATGAAGTTGCAGCATGCCAAATATAATCCATTGGATAATAAGGATTGGGCATATTAACTATAATGTTTTACAAATATTTTACAAATGATATTAAATAATAGGATATCAAAACTACCTTTTCAAAACATTATATATAGAGGATGAGTTATGAGCTTTTCATCCTCCATAGGTAAAACACCGTTAAGGGTGTTTTTTTTTGCTTTCAATATATATCTTTAATGGCATGATATTTAGATACACTAGTTAGCGTGCTGAATTTTAAAATAATTTAACGAGCTGTGAAGGGGCAGGAGGCCTATCCCTGTCTAACAGCTCGTTACTTTTTTTCTTAGATTAACTAAAGTATTATTAAATTCAAGGAATTTTGAAACAAAGATGGAAATTGTTATGTTGAATCTTATTGGAGTAACAATAGGGGGAGAAACACATGTATTATGAACTAAATAGAGATGCGGAGTTACTAAAACAGCTATTGGATTGTACGAATAATGATAGTTATATCAATGATCTAAATATCAACGCTGAGCTATTGATAAATGATTTTTCATTTGATGTATTGTTGGTTTCAATAATAATGAATTCAAAGCTTAGTCAAAACTTCTATACGATAAAGTACTTAGAAGATAGATATCAGGATTATTTAGAGAAAAATTCGAATGTATATTTCACATTAAATGATTTATTCACAGAAAAGTGGCTAATTAATGTTTTGGGAGAGTGGCACTTTAATTCGATTTATAAGAAACATATAGATAGTAGTAATATCCAATGTGAAAGCATAAAGCAAAAAGTTAAATTTATAAGTGAACTTTCAGCGGTTGAGTATAAAGACGAAAGGAAAATAAAGGTTAAGGATCTAGAAGAAGTAATAAATAAGCATAAAAGTTATTTTACCAATACGCCTGATATTTCTTGGTTTGAAAGTATGGAAATCTTAAAATTTCATGATGGTTCTTGGGTGTTAAATCACCGAAATCCCATTATTAGACCTTTTTTAAATTATTTATTTGCTAAGCTATGGTCACAAACTATAAAACCATTCTGTTCACTTCAAGAGAAATTACAATGGTGGATCGAATACTATGAACTGTTTGTGGATGGAAATGAATTTGGCGAATTTTTAGATAGTGGACAGTTAAATCAACTCATACAAGTAGGTTTACAGTGGATAGTTACCGATAGCAATTTAGGAGATTGGATTGATGAAGAATGTATTGCTTTAAAGAAGCTATTATTAGATAATCCAGAAAACTTATCCTTAAATGAATGTAATAGTATTTTCCCAATTGATAAGATTGAACGGTTAATTTTTTTAGAAATGCATTATGGTCACTTCTTTCATTATATTGCAGAGCCTAGAAAAAGGGTATTTTTATTACTTGATTTATATTTTAACTATTATGATCAAATTGATGCAGATATTCGGGATATTCTCTTTAATCTGCTCCAAAAGCCGTTTGTTATACTAGCGATTATGCATCGCCCTTTTTGGAAGAAAAGAAGTAAATTCATAATAGATCTATTAAAAAACAACGAGACACTGTTCTTAGGGTGTATTCTATTAGCGGAACATAACTTAGAAGTGTATAAACCGGTTCCGCCTATAGATTTATGGAATCAGGGACTTAAGCTTATAAAACATAAACTTGCCCTGATGGATGGCTCTGAAAAAAGTAATCTAGTTTTTAACATAAGTCTTTATTTAATTAATAAAGGTCATTTCTATCGGGAACAGACATTTATAAGCAAATCCAAACAAGATATTCACTATTTGGAAATCTATAAAGCATTTATTAGACTACTGGAAACCAGTGTATATGATGTTTTAGACTGTCTTGATTATATGTTGGATAATATCGAAAGCCGTTTTAACCAAAATGAAGTACCATTGGTATTGAAAGAGTTTTTCTTTTTGCTGGATTTAATAGATATAGTAATGACACATAAAGAATCAAGTAAGATTATTCAAGAGTTTTTTAATCGATGTCTAGATATTCTTTACGAGGCATATATAAAATCCATGACATACACAGGTGAGGACACTTATATTTTTAGCGGAATTAAAACAGACATCATACAAAACCCAATTTGGAAAGAAGTAGTTAGTCGCAAAAAAAATGATATTAAAAAGTTAGTAGCAGTGTTAAATCCCTTGGAATTAAATAATCAAATGAATAATAGAAGTTTTCTTATAAAAAAGAAAGCTGCGTTACATTTATTATTTCTTTCAAGATTAATTAAAAATCCTTTTAAAAACTTAGTTAATATAGATAACGGGACTATTCAAATTATAGAAGCTGTATTTACGGAATGCTTTATAACATTCCAATCTACTCGAGAATTAGATATTTTTGAGGTTAATAGCCTTGATACAATTAATTCTGATTACATTCTAGAAGAAGTACTAGAATGTTTGGAGTATATAAAGCAAAATAATAAAGAATTAATTATTAGCTATTTAGAGGGTGTAGACGCTGATAAACTGGTATTAATGCTAAAACATATAAAAAATCTCAATGATCGAAAAAGATTAGAAGATAAGGTGCTTTTAAATATAAAACACATTAATACAGACAATATATTTTATATACCTCGCATTGAAAAATATATCGATTCATTAATTTGTTTAGAAAATATAAATTTTTTGGAGAAAGCAGAGGATATACTAAATAATTATATTTCAATAGTTAAGGTGAAAGGTGAGCGTTTTTATGAAGAGAGAAAGAAATGGATAGATAGCGTTCGAATGAGGATTGCTCTTCTTAAAGGTGATTATGATAGTATATTATCGTCTGGTAATTTATTTTATATAGGTCTGGTTCATTTAAAATCCGATAAGTATAAAGATTATCAGAAGGCTATTTCTGTCTACCAAAAACTTTTAATAAATGAGCCTAGATTATCTATAAAACAAAATTTGTTACATGCTTTTGCACTAAGAATAATGGAATTAAAAAAAGATAATATAGATTACTCGGAAGTTTTGACAAAAGCGGAAACATTAATGCTAGATATTGAAGATTCAATTAGTAGTGAAAGTATTTTATTTGATGAAGAGATCTTTTACTCAAATGTTTTATTTTTATATCTTGAGCTTGATAAAAAAGGCGAATTTTGGTGGTACTATAATAAAATGCCTTCTACATTAAAGCATACAAAAAAATGTGCATTCTATATAGCTTCAATGCTAAAAAAGGAAGGCAAAGATAGCGAAGTTAAAAATATAGTTACAGTACTCTATAATATATATGGAAAAGATCAAGATATAATCGATTTTGAAAACGATATTGATAAGCTCATAATTCCGAAGTTGACATCAATCCAATCACAATCAGTAGAACTTCGTTATTTTTTGAATCAACTAAAATGTGTTAGCTTATACGAGTTATGCAATGTTGTTATTGGTGAACACTCATCAGGTTCTATAGAATTGCTGCTAACTAAGATGGTATTAGATACTTGTGACAAGATTAACTTTTATTCTCCTCATTTAATATTTAATAAGCAGCCATGCGAGGAGGATAGATATAGTATATTATTTAAAGAGTTTTTTAATTTTAGGTTTTCATATTTATTAAATTTTAGCATGGTTGATCAACCTAAAAGTGGATTTACAGGAACTATTACTGCGCAAAAGAGAGCCGGCATGGGCGAAAACGATCTAATAATAAAATATGACGACCAAATAATTTCACTAGTTGAAGCTGTTCGTTTAGAAACAGTAAACAAAAAAGTTATCTTCTCACATGTGAATAAACTTTTTGGTTATGATATTCATAACTGTAAGGTAATGTATGCATTGGTTTACGGAACTAGCGAGACACCTGTTGATTTATGGAAAGGCTATTGTGATTATTTAGAAAATGAATTCATTATCGATTGTAATAAGACTAATTATAAAGTTTATGCCCATTCTAATGCTAACGATTTGGATATATTTAAAAATAATACATTTATTCAAAACTGTATTCAAAACAAATGGGTTTATTGCACGAGGCATAAGAATAATAATAATGGCGCTGATGTTTTAATGGTTCATATTTATATAGATGTATTAAAAAATCATCAACAACTTATTGCAAGATCTGCTAGAGGGAATTAGGAACAATGTTACAAAAGAGGCAACTTAAGGTTGCCTCTTTGTCTGTTACTGATGTAAGTCATATTTATACAATTTGTTCTAAAGTAAAACAAGATAGCAAAAATGTATGTATACTGCTGTTATGTTGAATTAAAATACAATTTACCCACCTATTAAATACATTTTGGTTAGTAATGTACAATGATAGCGATACAAACATATGTTTCGATCCGATAACAACTCGTATGTTAAGTTGCTCCGAACCTAATACACACAAGCTATTAAGAGGTTAGGCGTATGTTTAGCTATACCAAAACGCCTTTTCCCTAGTGAAAGCCCCGAGGTATTACGATTATTCGTCTTTAATAAGATTTTTTCAATAAATAGTTTTAATAGTCTATAGTCAGAAGAGCTGGAAGGTATTATATCTTTGAACGTTGGGATAATGAAGACAATTTTTTAGGTAGGGATAGAAAACCCTGGCTTTTTTCTTTTGCGCCAGCGTGCATAAAGTTATTTTGTTCGTGGTGGTCTTGAACTAGGCGGAGGGTGATTGTTTAGACCGTCTCGGCGGGAGGGTGCAGGTGGGCTTTGTGGCTGCTGCTTCAAGGGGTGAGGCTGCGCTGGTTGAGGAGGTCGCTGTTGGTCTTTCATGGTTTATTCTCCTTTCAGATATAATTGGTTCATCCTGATATTTAACACTGAAAATCTATTCTTAATCATCATTAACACTAAGTAAATAGCAGCTGTTTTAAACAGAGAAGACTTGGGTTTTAATTGCTCAACTATAACATATCGTAGATATACCTCTCGTTGAATTCCGTACTCAGAAAAACCTTCAACCCAACCGATATATGTTCGATTGTAATTGAAGTCAGTTACTTCAACAGACCGAGAAGATGTTCTAGTCATAGTACTAAGCCAAACATCATCACTAACTATGTTTTTTTGTGTACTTAACGAGAATATTATAAATCCAGTTTTTGTTTATTACGAAGGCGATTATTAGACCTACCGGAATCGAGAGTGTAGTTGCATTATCGAGTAATTTACAATTCCTTTCTTTTCGATCATTTCAAAAATAACATTTTTTAGTGTTTTATCATTACCTATAAAAATACGTTAGCTATATTTGTTACAAATAATACTGACTAGTTGTATAATTAAGATTAGTTAAACAATTAAATAGTGAAAGAAGGGGACTTGTGTTATCTTGGGATAGTGTCAAATATGCTTTAAAACTTGTTTTTGGATCGCTTAAACCCGCGTGTGGTTATGTTATAAGGCAATTAAAGATGTTTTGGATAATTCGCGAAAAAATTATATGTCTTCGTTTCAGGGTTTTTAATAAAATTTACAAATTAAGAAACTTCTACGACGCAAAATATCAAGCTGCAAGGGTATTTTGGGATATCTGGATTAGTATTTTAACACAAGTAATACTAATTTTTTTATTTATGGTTGTGATAATAAAAGTTGATAAGTTTCTATTTGCTAATCAACCGATAATTGAATCCTATCTGCCGGAAAGCCTAAGCAATTATATTTCAAGAATTGATTTAAAACCGGACGCATACTTGAATTTATTAGGAGTGCTTGCACAATTAGCTGGCGTATTTTTAGGACTTTATTTCACTGCTATTACTGTGTTAGCAAGTACTATTTATTCTAAAGTACCTTCAGATGTTCGTACTGCTTTATTTGCTGAAAAAATTAATAATACATACTTTGACATTGTCGTAATGTTTGGAGTTTCATCGACTTTATTGCTTACCTTAAATGTATTTGGCTTTTTGACTGGAGTATTACCAATTATAGTAGTAATTGCTCTTTTCCTTGTCTCGATGATAGGATTTAGCATATTGGCAGCACGCGCATTCAATTACTTTGATCCTACCAGGTTAACTGATTTTGTAACAAATGAAATTCACGTACGAGTACAAAATGTAACTCCTCAAGGCCCGTTTTGGCGTAAACAGTTATTTCAAAACCATTACAGATTAGAAACGATTGGTTATATCACCACTTTTAGAAACATTACATTATTGGTAAACCGCGAGGATTTTAATTATATTGATTCCAGGTCGCTTTATAAAATATGTGAAAGCTGTCTTGAGCTTATTCAATGGTATATGAACGAGAAAAGCAGTATTCCTATTGATAGCTATTGGTTTAATAGAGAGCATCAAAACCAAAGTTGGTTCCGTGCAAACTCTTCTATGCAGGTGATAAGTCTAAATGCAAACGTTCCTTTACAGCCGGAACAAATTATTGATTATATATGGTTTGAGAAAGAAATTTTAGAAATATTTGAAATAGCACTAGACAAGCTGTTAGATAGAAAAGATATTTACGTATCAAGTATATCCGACTTAGTTGGAAGAAGTGCAATACTAATAGGAGAAAAACTGGCTAATGGTGAAGCGACCTTACTCCTTGATACTCTCCGAAGGATATCATTGCGTTATATAAATGCTCAAGATACTCAAGTTTCTTATAAACCAGAGGAAGTGTCTGTCTCTATTACGATGGCGGATATGTATTTCTATACAATATTAAGTATCTTATTAGGCGTTTCTAAAAGACTTAAAGTTGTTGACGACAAATATATAAGTAATATCATTACTAATGTAAAATGGACTAAAAGTGACGATGTATTTGGTATTGATTTGCCTACACCTATTATAAATTGTTTAGAGGATATTAGAAAAAAAATAGCCTTTGAATATGAGGCTGAAGGTAAGCGGATTACTCCGCAATGGTATATTAATCAAATAGTCGCAAGTGAAGTTGCTACCGTAATTAAAGAAATAAGTGATACATTAGTCCGAGGTTTTGAAACGTTCGTATCTAAAGACATAGGTAGTATGATATCGGGTAGCAAGATTCTAGTAGCGACCCAAGCACTACATCGAGGGTTAGAAATATGCAGAAAATTTGATAGTCATTTACCCGTCATGAGGAGTAGCTACAATAATATTTCAAAACTAAAAACTGTCGAAGACATACCGTGGCCTTCCATCGAATGGGACAAAATCAAGAAAAAGCTTGGAGAATGTGAAGAGGAAGTATTAATTGACCTAGGAATTGTATTGCCATCCTTAGCACCTATCAATTTAGATAAGGCTTTCCCTGATTACTTTGGGTTTTCCTATACTATACTTTTACAGCGTTGCTATAACAGTCTATACGATGGACAAGAAAATTTATTTATTAGATTATGGAAACCTTTATTTCTTGCAAGCCTTCTTGCTAGAGAACGATTAATAAAAGAAACAACAGATCTAAATACTACCTCGAGAGTTGGAATAATATCCAGTCCTACTGTTGATATGATTGAGCTATCAGGATATGCTCTTATTTATAGTGAACTGGAAAACAAAAACTATTGGTCAGAAGTGAAACCCATTTGGGATAAGTTATTTGATGAAGCACAAGATCCTAACGCCTTGATGTTACTGCTAATGGCAACTATTGAAGCTTGTGCTGGACAACTCTCAATGCCTTCTCGTGATACATTACGAACTGATTGGTCTATGAAGTTGCGCAGAAAGTTCGTTCAAATCGGCGTAATTCGAGATAGGTTTTCGGAATACGTTTATACAGGAGAGGATGAGGTCGCTCGTAAAAGTCCAATAATTCGTTCCGTAGCCTCTGAATGGGATATTGTTTTTACCGCAACGGATGTCTTTGTTGCGAAATACTTGTTGGAGAGAACAGAATTTAACGATAGTAGCGTAAATTGGCAGACAATGCAATATATCAAGAGATTAAAACAGGAGTTGCAAGAAGGTGATGTAGATGC
The DNA here is from genome assembly GCF_036763085.1 of Dendrosporobacter sp. 1207_IL3150. Classification (NCBI taxonomy): domain Bacteria; kingdom Bacillati; phylum Bacillota; class Negativicutes; order Selenomonadales; family Sporomusaceae; genus Dendrosporobacter; species Dendrosporobacter sp. 1207_IL3150. Next base: position 40,536 of record NZ_JBAIYU010000026.1, on the reverse strand, counting down.
GTAGGCGATCTTTCCACGATGAAGACATGGTTTATAAAGCCCAAGCAATTTTCTTTAACAAACACGATTTGGATATACATAGTTCACTAAGGAAAAGATTAGATTCACTTGATCGAGATGCCGAAAACCCTTATCCTGATATGTTCTTGCAAGATGTAGTAAACAAAATTATTCCATATAAAGGAGGATATAAATTTACGCTTACAACACCTAATGAAATACAAGAGATACGATTAGCGTCTGCTTTTTTAAGCCCTGATGCAAGCCTTACGGAAGCGGCTGAAAAGTTTATTCGAAATAGTTCATTTGATTTATTAAAATATGAGCAAGTCTTCTTTGACGTAGTTGTATGTCATAGTACAAAAGATAATTCTTATGTGGGTTTTGAACTTCGGCGCATTCCGCCGTTAACAGTGAAGAAAAGACTAACGAAATGGGTTCAATACATTCCAGATGAAATAGCAAACGAGTTTAAAGTAGCTTCCAGAATCGAGCTGACTTCTGAACGACTCGTGGTTTTGAAACTCCCCCGAAATATACGAGATATCATAAGACATACATTGGAGAATTTATCTATTGTTGGGAAGGTAGAGATACCTGACTTTGTGTCAGCTAGTTGGCGTGGAGAGAGTGGTGTAAGCTTTAATCAGAGTGAGCTAAGCAGAAGTAAAGAGATAGCTTTTGCTACAGCAACAAAAGAAGTTGGTTGGAACTGCAGAAACTACTATTCGGGATCAGTTCTCGAGTTTTACGAATTAGATAGATTTCTTCGCTTCGCTATGTTTACTGCGAATTTGAGGAACTTGATTATGACGATGCTTAACTCAGAGTTATCTCGCATTGAATCAACGGTTGGGTTTCTATTTCAACTGCAATTAACTGGACTCAGTAGTGTTAACGATTTGCACGTGATACGCGATGATTTGTACGAAGGGAAAAAGCCTTTAAAGACGATTTTAAATAGTTTACTTACCACATAATGAATGAAAGCTAGTAACCCCTGTTTCAGGGGATAGAGCAACATCCTATTAAGCTGAAAGAACGTTTCCGCTTAAATAAACCTTCTAAATGGGAGGTTTATGTTTTTAGGATATTATAACTTATTCATGCCTAAATCTTGCAGTAAAGAAGTAAACGCTATAATTAAAGAGCACTTCGCTAATTGTGCTCTATTTTTATATGTACTTTGAAAATACGTGATATAAGGATACATAAAGTATCTTCACACAAAGCTAAATTACATGCTAATACTAAATTGGTATTGACATTACAGGATAACCGTAATATAATAATATTCGCAGCTGAGCAATCGGCTGCGAAATACATTTGGGGTTATAGCTCAGTTGGTTAGAGCGCTTCGTTGACATCGAAGAGGTCTGCAGTTCGAGTCTGCCTAACCCCACCAGTAAATTCAAGGCTTGCCGATGTGCAAGTCTTTTTTTATTTATATAAACTCTCCCTTGTTTTGTCCCTTAACTACTAAAAACAAGTACCAATAACGGCAAATATTGAAGTTGTGTTTTGGATAAAGTTAGCTATAATAGCGGCGGTTTCTTTTTCTATTGAGTTTATGAGATGTGGAATAGATATCATTGTTTATCGATTTTCAGAACAAATAGAAATTTATCTAAATACAAAGTGCGATTATAGGTAAGGCTCAAACGAAAAATAACGCATAATAAAAAAAACTACCGGCTTATTTGCTGGGAGTTTTTGTTTATAAAAGTTAATTCTAATTTTACAAACAACTTAGCGACGTATTCAAAAAACAAATCAAGACATTTTCAAACAAATATATCAATATATTTCTAGGTAATAAGCGCTTCTCATAATTCGGTCTTTTTATGTAGTGCATATTGTGGAAGCGGTTCTTTTGTAAATTAAAATTTGCCATTTTTTGTTCTTGAAATACAAGTCCAGCGTTAACTAGCTTTCGAATATGCTCTGTGTGTAAATCTGATAATAAAGTTTACCCAGTAAAATAGTGATAAGCAGTAATAATGGTTTTTTATAGTCGGCGCAACCCTCATATGGAGGATGTTTAATAAAATAAAGGGTTTCGAGCATTATCCTATAATCTTATATTAAGGTTTCACAAGATAAATTTGGAGTGTTATGCGAATATGAAAGCAACAATTAATAAAACTATGTTAGTTTCTATTTTAATCTATTTAGCAATTGTCATAGTGCTTATGTTATTCTTAGGATTTACATATGGAACTTTATTTATTTTAGGTACATGGATATCTCTAGTTATGATATATTCCTTAAACCATTATGTGTTAAATTACACTTCAGGTAAAAGGGTTAAAAATTTGCGTAAATTGGCATTAGTAGGGATAGTTTTATTCTATAGTTCCTTTATTTGTATTGAAGCATTAATTATAAGTGAATGGAACTCAGATACTGATGGTAATGTTGATTATGCAGTAATTCTAGGGGCAGGACTAGATGGCGATAAAGTTTCAAATACTGTAATAAGTCGACTAGATGCGGGATACGATTATCTTGTAAAAATCAAAACATCTAAGGTAATAGTCTCAGGAGGGCGTGGGCAAGGTGAAACCATATCAGAAGCAGAAGCTATGGGCCAATACCTTATATATAAAGGTATTGATGCTGAAAGAATAATCTATGAAGATAAATCTACGACAACTATGCAAAATCTCAAATTTAGTAATAATATAGCCTTGTCACTTTCCGATAAAAAACCAAGATTCTTAATTATCACTAGTGACTATCATATGTTAAGGGCAAAATTATTAGCTCAACATTTAAAGTTAGATTATGATGGTAAATCTAGTATTAGCCCTATATTAGTTAGGCTGAATTATTCGATTCGTGAATATTTTGCGATTATTAAAGCTTTAAGTGGTACTACTTTTTTTAAAACAACATAAATAAAATAAGCAAATTCTCTTATGAATTTACTGCGAACTTTAACATAAAGTCAGCTAATAGGGAATATAAGACATAAAAAAGGCATGCTAGAATCTTTAAAGGGATTCTAACATGCCTAATTTCTTATATTTTTTTAACGGCAACACAACTGTGATATAGAATTATAACCCAAATCAAGCGGCAGTTATTTCCTCTTTACTCATAGGAACTGCCTTATTCAATGCTAGCTATAAATGGGATAAGCCAATCCGCAGTTTAGGTGTTAGAGGAGCTGGATTAGTTACCGCAAATGGCAATTTTCAGATTGATCTATTTGACGGTGATAAAACAAGTAAGGAAAGTATATGCAACTCAACTCTATTATGTCTATGAGTTTTTTTCTTTTCGCTATTCTCCGTTTGTTAGTTTTCTATGACGGCGTACTACTAAATAAATGATTAACTCTAGGAGTCCAACTATTGATGCGGTGAAAAAGGCACCATGCAAGGTAACGTAGCTGTTTGGCAAAAAGAATGAGATTAAAAAAATAGCAAGTGCAGCTACAAACACATAATAAGTAGTATTCATCCAAATCGTTTGTGTAACTAACGGGATTCGTGACATTAATATTCCAGTCACGGCGATAATTAAGCTTGTAATAAAAAAATGGTATATTTTTGGATAGTAGAGCTCATCATGGTTGGATGATATTACCCAAAGAGTAAATACGGCGATGATATATTTAATTAAAAAAGCAGACATAGCAACTCCTTCGATCCTACATTATTTTTGTGACAATGCGGAAAGTTTATCATTCCGAGCCAACATATCAGCAGTTTATGAGTATAATGCGACAGTAATACTGGAGTTACGAAAGCTATAATGCAGTAGTTAAGGAATTCAGGCTTACTTATCCGATAATAATTCATTGGTTGTAGTATTTTTTAGCCGTAACTAGCTCATTATGCCTAATACGTAATGTTAAAATTATGGATAAAAAGCGATATAAATTAATTTTTTTGTATTGGTATGTAGCAAATTTATTACATTGATCATAGGATACCGTGCACCCAAGAAAATCAAATTACAAGGAGGAGTTATAATGGGATTCGGCGGTTTTGGTGGATGTGGAGGACGCGGTAATAGTGGTATCGTTATCGTAATCATTATTATCCTGTTATTTTTCTTCTGTTGCGGAGACGACGTCACAGATTGCTAATCTACTTATCGACTGAATTTAAAATACCACTGCAAGATAAAGTCTTGCAGTGGTATTTTATTTAGATGTATAAAATAAATAAGTACTGTTTTTAAAATCGAGGTAATAAAACTTAATCTTCAATTTCGAAAATAGCCTGAATATCTGTATTTAGCTGCTGTTTTTCAATTCTATCGTTAATAATATCGTCAGCCGAGGACTTAAATGCTTCTAGTGTAAATGATATTCTTTTTTCAAGTTGTTCACTTTCTTTAGAGTTTGGGTTAGTTGCGTCTAAGGATTGAACAAGCATTATGATGTTTGAGTTAGCATATGCAAGCTCTTGCCATAGTCTAAATTTATCTGTATCACTATTATGCACATGCAATTTCCGTAATTTTACTCTGATTTGCTGATACTTATCATATACCTCTTCTGTAGATTGCTTTTCTATTCTTACTTCAGTATAAAGTCGTTCAATATCGCGTTCTAATGACATTAATCTTTTAGTATATGTCTTTAAATCTTCATTCTTTAAATCATGTGATTCTAGTTTAGGAGCCGGTAAAACATTTATTTTATTTATCATTATCTTATTTGTAACACGACCCGATATCAAAACTATTGGGATAGCTAAAGCTAAGAGTGCTATTAATAGTAAATGTTTTTTCCTAAAAATAATCATTGGCATCGCCTCCAAGGTTTTTTACTAATCACTCCTATAACTATTTTTTTTACAGCAGTAAAATACCTAGAAATAATTAGTTAATACCTGATAAGTTTACCGAGTACAAAGGAACAACCTATTATGTTAATGCATACTTTATAGTAAAACTAACGGGAGGTTTTTGTATGAGGGGCAAGCTTTACTATAAACAGAATCGTTGCGATTGGTGTCGGTTTAAGTATGTATGTAAGTCAAGTCATCTTTATAGACACAATTCTCGAGTTCAATTTGTTTTTTTTCCTGAATTAGTATATGAGACATCATTTGCCGCACTTTTTCCAGAACTGAGTTTTTATCCTTAGATGGTAAACTGATGATAATGATTTTATGAAAAAATAACGACGGCCCTAGGACCGTCGTATTGAAAGGATTAAGAGTATGACTGGCCTTTAGCTATACGCAAGTGCATCCGAATGGAGTCCGAGCATATTAATAGCTTCGTATTCCCTTATTGGCGCTTTGCGTATAAATCAAGCCTTTTCATCTCTTCTCCGCAATAATTATTTTCTCCGTACTCATATAAATTAATAACTGTTAAATTTTAATAGATTCGATAGAGATGAGTTTATATATAATTGATAAGTCTATAATTGACGATAGTGGTAAAAATTTGTTATAATGACAACAATTTAATAAAAAATATACGGTCAAGGTGCCTCCAGTCAGCTGGAGGATAATAGGGAAGTCTAAGCAATTTGCTGATAGCGCGGTCCCGCCACTGTACCAGGAAGACATTACAATGCCACTCATTAGAGGAAGGCGTAATAGTCGATGAACTGGGAGCCAGGAGACCTGCCTTCACCGTTATTACAAACCTTCGAGGAAAGGTTGGTGTAATACACAAAGAGTATTTTCGTCGGCTTTTTTGGTATTATTTTCAAAAAGGTCGTCGTTTTATTTTTTACACTGGCTTGCGCCGTCCTTTGAGACTGAGTAAGCCGTCTTTATTTTTAAATGATATAAGTCTAAAATGGGGGATACTATGAGTTTATTGAAAGAAACATTAGCCAGAATTTCTCCGTTAAATACTGATGTTATGAGAGAAGTGCAAAATCGATTGGATAATCTTACAAAACCTATCGGTAGTTTAGGGAGACTTGAACAAATGGTAAGGCAGTATGCTGGGGTGTCGGGAGAGATCGTGCCACAAGTTCCACGCTGCTGTATGGTAGTGACTTCGGCGGACCATGGCGTAGCAAGGCATGGTATTAGTGCTTATCCAGTAGAAACAACAATTCACATGACTGCCAACTATCTTGTTTCTAAGGGGGCAAGTGCTAATGCTTTTGCTAACTTCTGTGGTGCTGATATGGTTGTAGTTGATATGGGGGTTGCTGGAGATTTATCTCATGTACCAGAATTATGGCACAGAAAGATTGCGTATGGCACCCAAGATTTTACGCAAGGACCAGCAATGACACGTGAACAGGCTATACAGGCAATAGAAACTGGCATCGAAATTGTTAATGACCGAGTTCAGAAAGGATATACATGTTTCAGTCTTGGCGAAATGGGAATAGGAAACACAACATCAAGTGCTGCTATTGTTGCAGCGTTTACTGGACTTGCTCCCGAAATAGTTACTGGCAGGGGAACTGGTATATCTGACAGCAGGATGAAAATTAAGATCGATATTGTCCGTGAAGCCTTAAGAGTGAACGAGCCTGATAGAGCAGACGGAATTGACGTGTTAGCAAAGGTCGGCGGTTTTGAGATTGGTGCATTGGCAGGGGTAGTTCTTGGTTGTGCGGCAAATAGATGTGCTGTAGTTATAGATGGCCTAAATACTACTGCCGCCGCATTAATCGCTAATGCTATTCACCCATTAAGTAAAAACTACATATTTGCTTCACATCTTTCGGGTGAGCCAGCGCATGTTATTGCATTGGACAAACTCAATTTGAAGGCATGTTTAGACATGGGAGTTCGCTTAGGAGAAGCCATTGGTGCTTCGATGGTAGTTGACATGCTAAGTGTTTCAATTAAGATGCTAAACAATATGGCAACTTTTGAAAATGCAGGGGTTTCGAAGCAGGTATAGTACACTGCCAAAACGAGGGGGACATGAGCATGTTTGAAGATATAATTTCTTTAATTAAACCATTAGACAATGCTGCTATGGATAGGTGTCAATTAAGACTTGATAATTTAACTAAGCCGCTCGGAAGTTTACATTCGTTTGAACATATAGCTCGACAAATGGCTGGCATTACTGGTAATCCAAGGCCAAAAAAGCTTGAAAAAAGCGTAATTTTAATGGCCGGCGATCATGGTGTGGCCGATGAAGGAGTTAGTGCCTATCCTAAGGAAGTAACAGCCCAGATGGTTCAGAATTTTTGCCAAGGCGGAGCTGCTATTAATGTTTTCGCCGAACATATTGGTGCTCGTCTTGTTCTTGTGGATATTGGTGTAGCGGCAGATTTATCACAGCTTACAAATATACATCAAGAAAAAATAGCTTGTGGCACAAAGAACATTGCAAAAGAGCCGGCGATGACTCGCGAGCAGACTCAGCAAGCAATTGAAACAGGTATAAAAATAGCCCAGGGTGAGGCTTTTAAAGGCTCTCGTGTAATCGGTCTAGGTGAAATGGGTATAGCTAATACAACCCCTAGTACGGCGATTGTTGCTTGTTATAGTAAAAAGACATTAGAAGAATTAACTGGACGTGGTACCGGCATTAGTGATGAAATACTAGATAGAAAAGTAAGTGTATTAAAAAGAGCAATTGAGGTTAATTCACCAGATAAGAATGATCCTATCGATGTATTGTCTAAAGTTGGAGGATTTGAAATTGCTGGCTTGGTTGGAGTAATATTAGGTGCGGCATCCAGCGGTGCGGCAGTTGTTTTAGATGGTTTAATAACAAGCGCAGCAGCATTAATAGCGGTTAAAATTGCGCCGCAAGTAAAAGATTACCTAGTTGGTTCGCATTTTTCAGTAGAACCTGCTCATGCCGAAGTTTTAGAAGTTATTGGTGTACCTGCATATCTAAAATTGGATATGCGACTAGGCGAAGGCACTGGAGCTGTTCTTGGAATGTCTCTTATTAATGCCTCATTACACGTGATAAACGACATGAAAACTTTTGGTGAAGCTGAAGTAGCTGTAGCTCAGGATGGCCCGGGAGCGCTTAGGCAAAGTAAAGATGTCAAAGATTAGTTTATATTAAAGAATGATACGACCTCCGCATCGAAAAGATACGGCTGGTCGTTTTTTATTTGCAAGTGTCAATATGAATTAGCAGTGCATAGTATAGAGTAGCCTACCGAAAAGTACTTACTAAGGAGGAAGATATTATGGGCTTTGGCGGCTTTGGTGGACGAAATAATAATTGCGTTTGGATAATTATTATAATTATCATCCTATTATGCTTCTTCTGTGAAGATGATTGTTCAATAACCTGTTAGTGCTCTGTTATTACTTATGAGAAGGCTGCTGCCCTTGGGGGAGCAGCTTTTTAATTTGTCTATCTGGATTATGATTTCTTATAAATATAGGTACAGCCTATTTGAGCAATATTTTAAAATAAGATGCTATTATATTAGGATTAGAACAACAGGATTATATAGTTTGTTAGGGGAAGATTTATTTAAACTCAAAATTTTTGCCGGAATCGTATCTGGGGGGATTAAAATGGAAGCATATGAAAAGATCAATCGCTTATATTACCTAATTCAAAATAATGTGGCAGAAAAATTGCCTGGTCCCTACAGGGTTGGGGTTGACCTTGGAACGGCTGATGTTGTATTAGTTGTGACAGATGCTGATGGCAATCCGGTAGCCGGAAGCATGAGATGGGCCTCAGTTGTCAAAGATGGTCTAGTCGTAGATTTTAGCGGTGCTACGACAATTGTAGAAGAGTTAAAAAAGGAAGTTGAACTGGTATTGGGTATTGAATTGGATAAGGGTGCCACTGCTATTCCGCCAGGTACTGTAGGACGTAATGCTCTTGCCTGTGGACATGTAATTGCGGGGGCGGGTCTTGAACCTGTATGTCAAATAGACGAGCCGGTGGCAGCTGCCAAAGCTTTGAATATATCGCATGGAATTGTTGTAGATATAGGCGGTGGCACTACTGGGATTGCAGTGCTTAAAAATGGTGAATTGGTACTTACTGCAGATGAACCTACAGGTGGTACGCATGTATCACTTGTTATTGCCGGAGCTTACAAAATAACATTTGAGCAAGCTGAAGAATTAAAAAAAGAACCTGCAAACCATAGAAGGATTATGCCGGTTATCATACCAGTAATAGAGAAGATGGCTACTATTGTAAAGAATATGTTAGCTGGTCATGATGAATATGATGAATATCCAGTTTATGTTGTAGGAGGGACTGCATATTTAACTGGTTTTGGCGACGAGTTCGGCAAGGCATTTGGCAGGGAAGTTAATGTTCCACCCCATCCGCTGTTAGTTACACCTCTAGGAATTGCAATGTATGGCTGATGAATTTTGAACCTAAAAACACTGCAGCTAAAATTAGCTGCAGTGTTTTTAGGTTAGCTATATATCGTCGTCTATCCAACCCAAAACCAATTAAAAAAAAGCGCAGTGCATAGAGTCATGATTACAGCACTAATCGTTATGAATAAATAAAATAGGCTTTTAGGAAGCTTGCCGATAAATATGTATATAGGAAATATTACTAGAGCAAACCGTGACATACTGTACAGTGGGAGCCAAGGTGCAGTAGAAGTCAGTGGTATTAAAAACCATAGCCAGCCAATTATAAGATAACATGTGGGAACGGATATTGTCTTTTGAAAAATCGTCAAATAGCACAGAGCGATAAAACAAAGAGTTACCATAAATGTATCCAAAGTGGCACCAGGCTGGATGTAAAGATCAGGTGAAAATGTATGAGGAAGATTTCGCACAAAATTCTCCCAAGGTACCCCAAAGCGCCGGCCCCACTCCTGTTGAGAATGGACAAAAGCAAGAGGATCTCCAACTAAGACAAAATTATAAGCAGAAAAACAAATAAGGGCAATTGGCGGAAAAGATAGAGGTAATATCTTAAAAAACGAGTTTCTGTTATATGGATTTTTTCTATAAAATTCGTAAATGAGAAGTAAAAACAAACATACTCCAATATTCCTAGTTAGTGTCGCTAACGCTCCAGATATCCCAGCAAACCACCACTGTTCTGTTCTTGAAAAATATACACAGAGCAGTGAAAAAAAGAGAAATATTGGCTCAGTGTAAATACTGTTTAGAAAAAATGAGGTTGGTATTACAGCGTATGAAATGAGGGCGAAGTTTACTTCTCGTTCATTAAAGTCAAGCTTTAGAGTAGTATGCATTATCCAAAAACTTAAAAATGCAAATAAATTGCATACAATTAAACCTGAAGCGGCATAGCTGAAACCAAGATAGGTAGGGATTTTGACCATGTATATTAGCAAAGGAAAAAAAACTATTGATCGCATATCGTAGCCATTTTGGGCGATAAATGTATACCAGTGGGCATCCCATCTAATAAGCGCATCCATGATAGGAGTGAGCGTGGTCAGTTCGTCATTAATAAAGGGAAGCTGCACGTTGTTTACTGGCAATTTAACGGACAGTAGATAAGATATACTTACAAGGATTGTATGAATAGCAAATGAAAACCATACGGCTCGATCCGGGAACTTAATCATTAAATGCACCTACTATGAAAACTTGCTGGGACTTTCTTGTGTGACAATAAGATTATTGTCTTGGTAATCTAAGTTTCGGGATTGTGGCGACCAAGTCCATTTATTATTAGCTAAGAATCCCCAATAGAAGGCAATAACTATTCCTGTAAGTTGTCCTAGATATATGCTTAAGTTTAGGAAGATGAATAGCTGTGTGATCAAAGCTGTTATTAATATACCTACACTGCAGACTAAGGCAAACTGCGGGAATTTAACCATATTTGCCCATAGAGTGGTCTTGTCATTTCGCTTCCATGTAACCGCATCATTAAGCGCAAAATTATGTACCATTGCAATACATGAAGCCAAAATAGAAGCAATTAAACCATCGACATAAAATATGCTGAGCAAGAATTTTAAACTGATCATATTTACGAATACACCTAGGAATCCAATAAAACCGTATAAATAAAATCTACGGTCTTCTGGACTGCCAGCGATCAATTTTGCTATATGCTTTAAATAATTCCACTGCTCTTTAATGCTCATCTTCGATTCCCCTGCATCTCTAGCAACAAATGAATAGGGAATTTCGTGTACTGCTTGATAGTTTCCTTTAGCTAACACTTCCATTAGGATTTTCCAGCCAATAGGATCTAATTTAGCATTTGCTATAACAGACCGGTTAATTGCAAAGAATCCGCTAGTGCAGTCCGAAATTCGCCGCAACTTTTTCAAAGCAGCTTGGCCTAAAACTCGTGCGGTCCACGAGATAATTTTACGGAATGTGTTTAGACCTCCATCAGACCCTCCAGGAACGAAACGGCTAGGAATTACGATATCCGCATTATCCAGGCGACTGAAAAGCAAAGGTAATAGCTCGGGCGGGTGTTGTAAGTCAGCATCCATTATAATAATTTTTCTACCGGATGAGTTCTCAAAACCCTTTACAACGGCGGAGGCTAATCCTCTTTCATTTTCACGATGGATATATCTAACCTCGCTAAATTTATTTGCTAGATCTTCGAGTATAGCGGGGGTATCATCGCGGCTGTCGTCAACAAAGAAGATCTCGTATTGGCAATCAATCTGATTTAGAGTTTTGCGTATTTTATTTACTAATAGTCTAACATTATTTCTCTCGTTAAATGATGGAATTATGATACTGAGGTCCATGAATAGTCATCCCTTTCAATAATTAGGAAATATAGCGGCACTTAGGAAATACAACATTTCTCTCAATTTCTTGCTTATATATAATTCCCCAAATTTCACCTAGTAATCGTATGAAAATTAATTTAGTAAATAGTGTACTAATTTGGCCAAGCTGGCTATAGATTTTAGATATGAAGCTAGATTGGGGGAGAATTTGTGAGAGTTTTTGTTGTATTACTGCTGTGGGCCTTTTTGACTGCTCCTGTTAGCGCTGCGGTTTTGGTGCTTGATAAAGTCGATACCAATGCAAAAATAATCGCTTTAACAGTCGAGGAAGTTGTTACAACTCAGAAGCTAGAGCAAATATTAGATATATGCAAAAAAGAAGATATACACCTTACTGTCTTTAGTGCAAGCAGTTTTATTACTGATAATATTGAAATAATAAAACGTGCACAGGCAATGGGAATAGAATTTGGTGTTAGTGGTACAAAAAGGCAGAGTTGGGAAGCGCTTAGTTATGAAGATATCATTAAGGATATTGAGCAAGCAGATGCTGCACTTAGCAACGCGATAGGCAGTTCCGCAAGGCTAGTGCGACCTCCTTTTGGCTATTATAATAATAAGCTTATCCGCGTAATGGAGGAGGAAGACCGCCGTTACATTTTGGTTCGTGGCATTAGTACTGGTGACTGGCCTGTAACTAATGCGCAATATATTGCAGATAAGGTAGTTTCCTCACTGAGCAATGGAGGAATTATTAATATAAACTTGTATAAACAGTCATCATTAGATGCCTTACCGATGGTAATACAACAAGCAAAGGCAAATGGGTATAGATTTTTAACGGTTAGTGAAATGATATCTTCTGTAAAACCCCCGAAAGAGGAAGTTGTTAAAAATCAACGCTATTTCGAAGTGATTAGTCGAGTTGACAATCCGCATAAGCCTGCGATATCTCTTACTTTCGACGATAGTGGCAGCTATTATCAAGTGACAAAACTGTTAAGTGTCTTAAAGAAGAATTTCATAACAGGGACTTTTTTTGTTTCTGGTGAATGGGCTTTACAAAGCCCTGAGTTGGTAAGAGCGATTGCCGCAGACGGTCATGAAATCGCTAACCATAGTTATTCACATGCTGTTTTCACGCGTTTGGACAATCGGGAAATTGAAATTGAAATAAAAAAAACCGAGCAGGCTATTATTGAAGCTACAGGAAAACCACCTGTCAAATATTTCAGACCGCCATATGGGGATTATAATGATCGTGTTAGTAAGGTTTTGGAAAATATTGGGTACGAGGCAGTGGTTTTATGGGATGTAGATACTATGGATTGGAGTGGTGTATCTGCTGCCGAGATAATCACCAATGTAGAGAAGAATGCATTAAAAGGATCGATTATCCTGTTTCACATACATGGCAAAAATACTGCAGAGGCTCTAGATACAATAATTCCTGATTTAAAGAGCAAAGGATACTTATTAACAAATTTGAGTGATTTACGTATATGACTCGTTTAGGCAGGTATTGTATATGTCTTAACGGACATCCTACAAACGACAGGATAGAAGGAGGTTAATTATGTCTATTTACTTAAGAAATGTTGATTTTGAAGAATTGAACCATCATTTTGACAGTATAAGATGCCGCGAAGGTGATAAGATTGATGCAGCGCTGCTAGTTTACAGAATAAAAAATGAAAACAGTGATGAACATGCATATGCCGTTGGTCGTACTAAGTTTTCGATCGAAGATATGGCCGAAATTGTTGGTGTTTTGGTTAATGCGTTAAACAGCGAAGTTGCGGTGAAAACGGAAATGGAAGGATGGACTCCTGGAATGAAAATCGGACAAATTTATGAATACTCCCCCGAATTACCGCCTTCGTAAGATAATATTATAGTTAGAGCTATTATCTTTTCTTCATCATAACTAGGATTCTTGACTAAATTGAGAGAATAGTATGCTAAAAAGGGACTAGGAGCGATTAATGTGTATAGTTTTCCTTTAGCAGAAAGTGAACAAATCTTAAACAAAGATTTTGCTAATTTATATTGTGATGGCGATGCTTTTAATGGGGCTTTATATTTAACAAATGAAAGAATTGTTTTTGTAGGGTATCTTCTTGATATTAATAACAAATATATTGAGGAGATACCATTGGTACATATCAAGGAGATAAAAAAGGATAAGACGTTCTTTGTTATCCCTAATTGTTTACTGGTTGAGACTATAAAAGAGCGCAATTTGAAGTTTATTATTAGTAAGAGAGATAAGTGGTACTCTAAGATTTTAGAAGAAATCAACAAACTATAGAATGCTAGCATCTGTTGTCAACAATTACATTAGATACGTTTTGAAAAACAAGCCATATGCGATTAGTTTTGCTAACGCATATGGCTTGTTTTTCTTGCAGTAATTGTTTTGTATGCAATCAAGATGTAAAACATATAATAGACCTAGAAGGGAGTGAGGCTCGTGAAACTACTTTCTGTTGGTTTAAATGATACAACAGACGATGTGCGGACAAGGTTGCAAAATGATTGTATATCATTAAATAAAGAAGGCTTCCGAATTGCACTAGATGAAATTATTAAAGGGGATTATAGATTCATTGGCTGCAACGTTATAGAAGGCGAACTATCTTTTCGGAACTATGAACGTATAAAAAACTTACTTAAAAACCAGGTTGCTAATATTTTAGCCGAATTGATAGTAATGCATGAAGAAAAGAAAATAATTAAAAGGATTATTGAGCAAAATTATTATTATTTTAGCCAGTTGGAGCGAGATGAAATTTATTGCAATGCTATAAAACTGCTTAAATGTACAGATATAATCGACCCTGCTTTCAGCTATAATGCACGTCGTGATAATGTAGCATCCAAGATTCTTGAGTATCTTGATAACCACCACGAGCTCGTAGTTGAAGGCTTTATAAACTTTAGGCTGAAAGATTATCGTGAAAAGCTTGTAGATTTAGTTGATAAAGCAGTGGATGATTTCATGATGGAGATGGAGTATAAAGAATTTATCGGCGTACTTAGATATTTTGTAGATGTTCAAGAGACTCGAACTGAAGAAGTACACGTAGTAATTGATAATAGTGGTACTTATAAAGTATTAGATAACCAAGGTAAAGCAATAAGCAGCCAATATCTTGAAAACTGCACAATAAGCAGTTTTTCTGACATAAACTATGAAGATCTACTAATTACAGCATTAATAACGATAGCTCCATATAGTATAATATTACACAATGACAATTTTAATGGTATCTCTAATGTAGTGGAAACTATTAACAATGTTTTTGAGGGGCGTGTAATAACTTGCAACGGATGTGAGTTCTGTTTAAAGAGTGTTGAATCTTGACAGTTCGAATGGATAAATATATAATTAATAAAAAATTAATTATTTAAAAAGTAATGCAGAGGACACGATAATAGATTTTAAAGCGTTACAGAGAGAAAATGCCACAGGCTGCAAGCATTTTACGCGTAAGCTATTATTACCACCTCTAAACTGCGCGGCTGAAATATAGTAAGCCTAGCCGGGGTAGTTCCCGTTATAAAAATTAAGATGGACTTTATTAAAGTCAATCAGGGTGGAACCGCGGGTAGAACTCTCGTCCCTATTTGGGAATGAGAGTTTTTTTATTTATTGTCAGGAGGTTATATAAGTGGAAAAACTAAAAATTACACTTAAAGATGGGGCAATCCGTGAAGTTGATCATGGTATTACTTTGGCCGAATTTGCACAGTCATTAAGTCGCAGTTTAGCTAAAAGTGCTTTAGCTGCAAAGTTTGATGGCAGGCCGGTGGATTTGAATTATAAATTGGAGCGCGATGGCAGTGTAGAATTCATAACTTTCGAAGATGGCGAAGGAAAAGAAGTTTTGCGTCATAGTGCTTCGCACATTCTTGCTCAAGCCGTTAAGCGTTTGTATAGTGATGTGAAACTAGCTATCGGACCATCTATAACAAATGGTTTTTATTACGATTTCGATACTCCTCAGCCATTTAGCCCAGAGGATTTAGCAAAGATTCAGACTGAAATGGAGAAGATTGTACAAGAAAATCTTCCTATCGAACGTGTTGAGTTATCGCGAGAACAAGCATTAAGAATGTTTGAAGAACAAGGTGAGACTTATAAAATAGAGTTGATTAAGGACTTGCCTGAAGATGTTACAATTTCGTTATATAAGCAAGGCGAATTCAGCGATTTATGCGCTGGTCCCCATGCTCCGTCAACGGGCCGCGTAAAAGCTGTCAAACTCCAAAGTATTGCAGGTGCTTATTGGCGTGGTGATGAAAAACGCAAAATGCTTCAGCGTATATATGGAACTGCGTTTGAGAAAAAAGCTGAACTTGACGCATATTTGTTAATGTTAGAAGAGGCGGCTAAGCGTGATCACCGCAAGTTGGGTCGTGAATTAGATCTATTCAGTATTCAAGAAGAAGGTCCCGGGTTTCCGTTTTTTCATCCCAAAGGAATGATAATTCGCAACGAACTGGAAAACTTCTGGCGCAAACTTCATGTTAAGTATGGCTATCAGGAAATTAAAACACCTATTATTCTAAATCAAAAATTATGGCAGATGTCTGGTCACTGGGATCATTACCGTGAAAACATGTATTTCACCAACATCGATGAAGAAGGTTATGCAGTAAAGCCGATGAACTGTCCAGGTGGTATTCTAATATATAAAACTCAGCACCACAGTTATCGTGATTTGCCTCTGCGCACTGCCGAAATGGGCTTAGTACATCGCCACGAGCTTTCTGGTGCGTTACATGGACTAATGAGAGTACGTAGCTTTACTCAGGATGATGCCCATATCTTTATGCTCCCATCGCAAATTAAGTCTGAAATTAATGGTGTAATCGATTTGTTTGATACTGTGTATCGTACTTTTGGGTTAAGTTATCATGCTGAATTGAGCACTAAACCGGAAAAAGCCATGGGATCTGATGAAGTTTGGGAAACTGCAACAAACGCTCTTCGTGAATCACTCGAGGAACGTGGAATGAATTATAAGGTTAATGAAGGCGATGGTGCTTTCTATGGCCCTAAAATTGACTTTCATCTGAAAGATTCTATAGGTCGTACTTGGCAATGCGGTACAATTCAGTTGGATATGATGCTACCAGAAAAATTTGACTTGAATTATATTGGGGAGGATGGACAGAAACATCGTCCGGTAATGATTCATCGGGTTGTTTATGGAAGTCTTGAGCGCTTTATTGGAATCTTAATCGAACATTATGCAGGAGCGTTCCCAGTATGGTTGGCACCTGTCCAGGTTAAAATATTGCCAATCACCGATCGACATGTAGAATATGCCAATAAGCTGGCAGCTGTTATGCGTGATAAAGATATTCGAGTTACAGTTGATGATCGTAATGAGAAAATCGGCTATAAAATACGTGAGGGTCAGCTAGAAAAAACACCGTATATTTTAGTTGTAGGTGATAAGGAAGCTGAGACCTATAGCGTCGCAGTACGAAAACGCGGTGAAGGTGATATTGGCGCTCAGGCAGTAGATCAATTTATTTCGGATATTTTGGTAAAAATTGCGGAAAAATCCTAAACGGTGCTTGACTTTATTGGAATAGGATGCTAATATTACAAGGTAACATTAATGATTAAGTAGAAGCCATCCGCTTCTCACCTTGCAGCGCTGAAGTTGGTAAGGTTGATATTGCCATAGTTTTATTTTACTATTGGTGCGGGTGGCTTATGTCCACCCGCTTTTATTATTTTTATCTCGAAAATTTCAGGAGGTGAATCTCAATTAGTAAAGAAACTTTAAAGATCAATGAGGAAATTCGCGCAAGAGAGGTTCGTGTAACAAGTTCAACCGGTGAGCAGTTGGGGATCATGTTATCAAGGGATGCACTACGGTTAGCTGCAGAGCAGCAACTGGATTTAGTTGAAGTAGCTCCTATGGCTAAGCCACCCGTTTGCCGTATTATGGACTATGGAAAATTTAAATTCGAACAGCAAAAGCGCGATAAAGAGGCGAAGAAAAAGCAAAAAGTTGTTACTGTAAAGGAAGTAAAACTTCGTCCAAATATTGAAGATCACGATTTTAACGTCAAGCTAAAGAATGCTCTTAGGTTTATCGAAGATGGCGATAAAGTTAAAGTAACTATTATGTTCCGCGGACGGGAACTTTCCCATCCAGAACTAGGTAGACAAGTTCTAGTTAAAATGGCAGCTGAACTTAAAGATTTGGTAACAATTGAGCGTGAACCTAAGCTTGAAGGTAAAAATATGATAATGATTCTATCACCGAAGCCGCATAACTAAAGGAGGAACAACCATGCCTAAAATGAAAACTCGTAAAGCCGCCGCTAAACGTTTTAAAGCAACCGGTACAGGCGAATTTAAACGTTCAAAAGCATTTAAAAGTCATATTCTTGAGAAAAAATCACCATCCCGTAAACGTAATCTGCGTAAGGCTAGCCTTGTGAGCAAGTCCGATCACGAGCGCGTAGCTAGAATGCTTCCTTACGCCTAAGAACAATACTTATTAAATAGGAGGTAACGAACATGCCAAGAGTTAAAAAAGGCGTGACTGCACATAGACGTCATAAAAAGATTTTAAAGTTAGCTAAAGGTTACAGAGGTGCAAGAAGCAAGCAGTTCAAAAAAGCTAATGAAGTAGTAATGAAAGCTCTTTACTATGCTCGTCGTGACCGTCGTGCTAAAAAAGGCGAATTCCGCAAATTATGGATTGCTCGTATTAATGCGGCAGCCCGCATCAATGGTATTTCTTATAGCCAATTAATCAACGGCTTAAAGAAAGCTGGCGTAGAAGTAAACCGTAAAATGCTTGCTGATTTAGCTATTAGCGATAGTGCAGCATTTGGCCAACTTGTTGCTACTGCAAAAGAACAACTCTAATATTATGAAAAAATGGATTTCGGTAAAATTGCCGAAATCCTTTTTTGTTGCTTTGGTTCATAAAATTTTCACTATTGTGAAAATTAAGTCACTATTTTGCAGGTTTTTTTTGGAAGTTTTAGAATAATATATATCAAACGGATCAAACTATAGACCAAATTGAACCCAAAGGAGGAGTTTCCCTTGGCCTTGGTAAATATGCGAGAAATACTTCAGGATGCACGGAAAAGGAAATACGCGGTTGGAGGCTTTAACGTATTTAATCTCGAGACGCTTGGCGCTGTTGTAGAGGTGGCAGAAGAGCTTAAAACTCCCCTAGTTATTGGAATTCCTGAACGTTTATTTCGGTTTGTAGATGTAGATACATTGAGTGCGGCGATGGTACGTAGTGCTCAAAAATCTACAGTTCCTATCGCGTTACATCTGGACCATGGATATACCTATGATGGAATAATGAAAGCTATTAACTGGGGATTTACCTCAGTTATGTTTGATGGGTCGAGTTTGTCTTTTGGTGAAAATTTGAATAAGACTAAAGAAATTTGTCGAATAGCCCATTCTCTCGGTATAACAGTCGAAGGAGAATTGGGCTATATTGGTAGTTGCGGCCAAATTGATACAATAACAGATGCAAATATGGTGAGTCCGGATATGGCATCTGAGTTTGTAGATAAAACAAAGGTTGATGCTCTAGCTGTAGCAATAGGGAATAATCATGGATCTTATAGAGGAAGCCCAAGACTGAATTTTTCTCGGTTGAGTGAGCTAAACAACACAATAGATATACCTCTTGTCATGCATGGCGGCTCCAAACTAGCTAATGAAGATTATCGCAATTCCATAAGCTCAGGAATATCGAAAGTAAATATTGCTACAGATATGTCACTAGCAGCGGCTGAAAGGCTAAGATCAGAATTAACCAAAACCCCAACCTCAAACTACATTCACCTAATGTCAGTTGTTAAGCGGGGCGTTAAAGACTCAGTACGTAATTACATGCTGAATTTTGGCTGTATCTCCAAAGCTGTAGCAATATAATATAATTCAATAAAAAAACATCTGTCTTAGACGGGTGTTTTTTTATTGAATTATTTGGCAAAATAAAGGTTAATAGTAGACTAAGGATATTTGTACCATTATAATAGTCATGTTAAATATATTGTTGGAGTGTATATATTGAAAACAGAATCGAATTTGTCTAATATGATGGATCTTAGTAGTTGGCGTCTGACGCCCTACCAAATTCTAGCTTTGGGATTTGCCGGAATTATACTAGTTGGGTCTTTATTACTGATGACTCCAGCTGCATCTGCTACAGGGGAAACGCTTGATTTTATCGATGCTTTATTTACTGCAACATCTGCAGTTTGCGTTACAGGTTTGGTTGTAGTGGATACAGGAACATATTTTTCACAATTTGGCCAATTAGTTATAATTCTTCTGATTCAAGTTGGTGGATTGGGCATCATGACTATGGCAACTCTAATGGCATTACTAATGCGGAAAAAAATTCAATTGCGAGAACGTTTAGTGATGCAGGAAGCCCTAAATCAATTGACCGTTGCCGGGATTGTAAGATTAACTAAGTATGTAATCCAAGCTTCTTTAGTTATTGAATTTATCGGAGGCACTATTTTAGCCTTCAAATGGTATCTAGACTATGGACTAAAAGGCATATACTTTGGATATTGGCATGCAGTATCTGCGTTCTGTAATGCTGGTTTTGATTTATTTGGGGAGTACCGGAGTTTAACTGGCTACGTTGATGACATTACGATTAATGTTACGGTAGGTATATTGATAATCCTCGGCGGTATTGGATTTGCAGTAGTAGCTGATATTTGGGAAAACAGAAAATTTAACGCTTTCTCCCTTCATACTAAAGTAGTATTAGTTACGTCTATGTTTCTAATTGTTTTTGGGACTATTGTTATATTTGTGCTAGAGTATAACAACTCTGCAACAATGGGTGATTTGAGCTTAAAGGGTAAAATTCTGGCAAGTTTTTTCCAGTCAGTATCTACTCGTACGGCAGGGTATAATACAGTAAATATTCCTGATCTACGAGTTGCGACTTTGTTTTTTGTTATTATTTTAATGTTTATCGGGGCATCACCAGCATCTACGGGCGGTGGAGTAAAAACGACTACTTTTGCAGTACTTACTTCAGCTATTTGGTCTCTTATCAGAGGCAAAAACGATGCTGAACTATTTCAACGCCGGATTTCACAAGAAATAATTTATAAATCTTTTTCTGTAGTATTTATAGCTGCAGCCTTGGTGATATTTATCGCTATGATGTTGAGTATTAGTGAAAACTTCCCATTTATGAGTATTCTTTTTGAAGTGGTTTCAGCGTTTGGTACTGTAGGATTATCGACAGGAATTACACCTTCGCTTACTGAAGTAGGTAAACTGTGGATTATTTTAACAATGTTTGCTGGACGAGTCGGACCGGTTACGCTAGCCTTAGCTTTGGCTTTAAAAAATAAGAAACAAGCTATTCAATACCCAGTAGGTAAAATTACTATAGGTTAGGGAGTGCGAAAATGAAGAAAAAGCAATTTGCTATTATCGGGTTAGGTCGCTTTGGTACCAGCATGGCTAGTGCCTTACATAAAATGGGCTATGATGTTTTAGCTATTGATAAAGATGGGCAGAGGGTTCAGGAAGTTAGCGATGAGGTAACTCACGTGGTACAAGCTGATACCACGGATGAGGATGCTCTTTTGGCATTAGGTATTCGTAATTTTGACGTAGTTGTTGTTGCAATAGGAGAAGATATTCAGTCTAATGTTTTAACTACGCTTCAGCTAAAAGAAATTGGTGTAAAGTATATTGTTGCGAAGGCGCGCAATCCACTTCATGGCAAAATGCTGCAAAAAATTGGTGCTGATAGGGTTGTTTATCCAGAGCGCGATATGGCCCAGCGTGTCGCACATAACCTAATATCAACGAATGTTTTAGATTATATAGAGCTATCTCCGAAATTTAGTATAGCGGAGATTAATGCGCCCAAAATCTTAGTAGGGAAAAGTTTGGTTGGATCTAATATTCGTGCGAAATATGGGATAAATGTTGTTGCAATCAAAAGAGGCGAAGATTTAATTGTTCCTCCGTTACCGACTGAGAATTTCCTCGATAAGGATATTCTCGTTGTAGTGGGTACAAATGAAGGTGTACAGCGATTGGAGGAACTTGAGTGAGTGAACTTGTAACAAGTCTCCAAAATACAACGGTTAAATTAGTTGTATCTTTAAAGCAGAAAAAAAAACGAGATGAGATGGGGTTATTTACAGCTGAAGGAGTCAGGCTAATTGAAGAAGCGGTGTCTTCAGATTGGATCATTGAGACATGCTTATATACAGAGCATTCGTTAAATAATGACAGAGTTAAAGGGATTATTAATTCGCTTGAAGATAAGGCTTGCAAAATGATTAAAGTATCAGAAAGTGTCTTTGATAAGATTTCTGATACGGAGCAACCTCAAGGGATTATGATTATAATAAAAAAAAGAAGCTATACATTAAATCATATGCTTGCTTCGGACAACCCGCTGATTGTAGTTTTAGATTCATTACAGGACCCTGGAAATTTAGGAACAGTGATTCGTACTGCCGATGCAGCGGGAGCTACAAGTGTAGTATTAACTAAAGGATGCACTGATGTTTATGCTAGTAAGGCTGTACGAGCAACTATGGGCTCACTGTTTCATCTACCAGTTGTTTCAGGAGTTAACCAGGATGATTTAATCAGTTTTGTGTCTGATAACTCTATTAATTTAACAGCGACATCATTAAGTTCTTCCAGTGTTTACTTTGAAGCTGATTTTAGTAAACCAGTTGCGATAGTTTTCGGCAACGAAGGCCGAGGAGTAAGTGATAGGCTATTAGATGCATCCAATAATAAGGTTTTTATACCAATTTTTGGAGCAGCTGAATCGTTGAATGTAGCCGCTTCAGCCGCAGTTATTCTATATGAGGCTGTTAGGCAGCGGTGTTAGCACTTTCTTGTATTTTACATTTTGATATGTTATAATGACGCTAGCAATGACCCTTTTAATTCCAAGAATAAGCTGGGAGGATGTGGTCATATGGTGACCGCCGAATTCATTTGGAGAGTATTTGAGGCCACTGGTTCTATTGCTGCATATTTATTGTATAAGAAGTTAATGTTACAATAATGCCAATTGCGATGACGGAGAGAGTACGTTAGAAGCTGTTTTCACAGGGAGGATATCGCCGTAGATTGAGAGCGATTCTAAAAACGCCTAGCAGAAGTTCACTCCAGAGTTTCCTGCTGAAGAGTTATTTTGTGTAGGCTGGACGTTATTCCGCGTTAAGGAAGCTGAGTATCAATCAGGGTGGTACCGCGGAAGTAAACTTTCGCCCCTACAGGGGCGAAAGTTTTTTTATATCTAATTTTAACATTGGAGGTATGTATGGAACAGCAATTAAAAGAGCTTAGGCAGCATGCTGCAGAGGAATTATTACATGTTGCAACTGTTGACAAGCTTAATGAATTAAGAGTCAAATACCTGGGAAAAAAAGGTAGTCTAACTAGCGTTCTGAGAGGATTAGGTTCCTTAACTCCGGAAGAAAGACCAAGAGTAGGACAAGTTGTAAACGAAATTAGAACAGAGTTAGAACAGCTAATAGACTTGAAAAACAATGAACTGAAACAAGCTGAACTTTCGCTACGTTTGGCTTCAGAAAAAATTGATGTTACATTGCCAGGAAGAAAAGAGAATTTAGGACATAAACATCCACTTACTATAACACTTGACCGAATTAAGTCGATATTTATGCAGTTAGGCTTTGAAATAGCGGAAGGGCCTGAAGTAGAGAAAGATTACTATAATTTTGAAGCTCTCAATTTGCCAAAGGACCATCCAGCCCGTGACATGCAAGATTCGTTTTATATTACCGATGAAATTCTTCTACGTACCCACACTTCACCAGTGCAAGTACGCACAATGCAAAATGCAAAGCCTAATCAGCCTATTAGAATAATTGCGCCCGGCAAAGTTTATCGGAGGGATTATGATGCTACGCATTCTCCGATGTTCCATCAAGTAGAGGGGCTCGTAATTGGCAAAGGAATAAGCTTCGCTGATCTTAAGGGCACATTAGAATTGTTTATACATCAAATGTTTGGTGACAATGTCGGCGTTCGTTTCCGTCCAAGCTTTTTTCCATTTACTGAGCCAAGTGCTGAGGTAGATATATCATGTGTAATGTGCAGCGGCAAAGGCTGCCGGGTATGTAAAGGTACTGGCTGGCTTGAAATACTAGGTTCAGGTATGGTACATCCTCGTGTTCTGGAAATGAGTAATTATGACCCGAGCCAAGTGAGCGGATTTGCTTTTGGAATGGGTGTAGAACGGATTGCAATGCTAATTTATGGCATTGATGACTTGCGATTGTTTTATGATAATGATTTACGCTTTTTACGGCAATTTTAAGAATAATTACCACGAAGGGGGAAGAATATGCGTGCATCAATAAAATGGCTCAAAGATTATGTGGACTTCAAAGAAACACCTGAAAAGCTTGCAGAAATGCTAACAATGGCTGGTGTCCCTGTTGAGGGAATAGAATATTTAGGTAATGGCATTGAAAAGGTTGTTACAGGTAAAATTACAGAGATTGAATGTCATCCTAATGCTGATAGACTGTCCGTTTGTAAACTGGATATTGGCAATGAAACACTGACTATAGTAACTGGGGCTACAAACGTTGAAGTGGGACAAATTGTTCCTGTTGCGTTAGTCGGAGCTAAGCTGCCTAACGGTATGAAGATTGAGCAAAGTAAGTTGCGCGGAGTTATGTCGAGCGGCATGTTATGTTCTGCTGCTGAATTAAATCTTGATTCTAAAATGCTATCGGCCGAAGAAAAAGAAGGCATTTTGATTTTAGCTAAAGAGACTCCTATTGGGGTAGACATAAAAGAAGTATTAGGTCTGGATGATGTTGTTCTTGAATTTGAGCTCACTGCCAATAGAGCTGATTGTTTTAGTGTCTTGGGTTTAGCTCGTGAAGTATCTGTATTAACAGGAAATCCACTAAAAAAACCAATGCTAAACCTAAAAGAAAATTGCGATGAAAAAGCGGCAGGTATGATTCAGATCAAAATAGCAGATCCTTCGCTTTGTTCTCGCTTTGCAGGAAGAATATTAAAGAATATTAAAGTTGGCCCGTCTCCTGCGTGGCTGAAACATCGCATACAAGCTGCTGGTATGCGAGCAATAAATAATGTTGTCGATGTAACAAACTTTGTTATGCTAGAGTTAGGCCAGCCGATGCATGCCTATGACTATAATTTGTTGTCCCGTCACAGCATTGTTGTACGTAAAGCACAACCTGGCGAACGTATTACAACATTAGATGGAGTAAAGCGCGAATTATCACCAGATATGCTTGTAATTGCTGACGCTGTACAAGCAGTTGGCGTAGCAGGTGTTATGGGAGGATTGGCTACTGAAGTTACAGATAATACACAAAATGTCATGTTGGAAGCAGCGTCATTTAATAATGTTAGCATTAGGCGTACGGCTAGAGCTTTAGGATTGCGCTCAGAGGCTTCAGGTCGTTTTGAACGAGGCGTTGATACAGCTAATATTACTCGGGCTCTTGATAGAGCAGCAAAATTACTTGAAGAGATGGGTGCGTGTAAGGTTTGTCCTGACATTGTTGATGTATATCCTGGCTTCTCTTTACCGAATCAAGTAAGTTTTACTCCGGAAGAAATTAACACACATTTAGGAACTAATGTTCCGGTAAGCACGATGGTAGATATATTAAAAAGGCTTGAATTTGAAGTAGATACAACTGGTGCTAAAATCGTCGTAACCGTGCCAACGTGGCGTGGCGATGTAACTGGCCCTGCTGATATAGCTGAAGAAATTGCGCGTATTTACGGCTTTAACAACATCCCATCTACTACTCCCGCAGGAAACATGATGAGCGGCGGACAAAGCTATGTTCAGACTATTGTAGACCGAATAAAAAATATATTAACAAGTTCGGGGCTGGATGAGGTAATATCATTTAGTTTTACACATCCACAAACTATTGAGAAATTAAATACGCCAGAACAAGGTATTGAAAGAACATCTGTTCCTGTTATGAATCCAATAACTGATGATTTCCCAATTCTCCGCACAACTCTGTTAGGTGGTATTTTAGAGGTTGTTGCTCGTAATCTATCACGGAAAAACGAAGATATAAAAATTTATGAATTGGGTTCAGTCTATTTACCAGAAAAACTGCCGATAGAAACATTGCCTAGTGAGCCACTCATGTTATGCGGTGCATTAACTGGTAAGCGCAATGAAATTGCGTGGAATCAGGCGAAAGAAAATATTGATTTTTATGATGCCAAAGGTGTAGTAGAAACATTATTACTTGCACTTGGTATTTCCAATTACGATGTTAATCCAAGTCAGCATCATTCGCTTCATCCAGGAAAAACTGCCTCATTTAATGTCAATGGTGAATTACTAGGTTATGTTGGGGAAGTACATCCAGAGGTTTTAGAAGCATTTGATCTTAGTAGAAAAGTCTACGTTTTTGAGTTAAATGTTGAGACTTTAGTTAAGTATGCAGCATTAATTACTAATTACCAATACTTACCTAAATATCCGGCAATTACACGTGATTTAGCTATTGTCTTACCTGAGGATATAACTTCCAGCCAGGTAAATATTGCTATAAAGGAAAGCGCTGGTCCTTTGTTAACTGAAGTGCGCTTGTTTGATGTCTATACTGGTGAACAAGTTCCAGCTGGTTCGAAAAGTTTAGCCTTTTCGTTAACCTTCCAGTCACAAGATAAGACATTAACTGATAATGAGGTTGATGGACACTACAAGAACACTGTTGTACACCTAGAAAGTACTTTAGCGGCTAAACTACGTAGTTAATCAAAAAAATGTCCGTTTATGTTGCACAGGGGGCTTTACCTTGATCGTTTTTTATGTTACTATGCTATCTGGAGTAGACATATAGCATAATAAATGCTGTAGCATATTAGGAATTTATCTGCTGATGAGGGTAAGTTCTAGTGTTACTGTTTTTGTAGCATTGTAAATTGAGAGAGGTGGCAAAATGACAGGTATTTTTCGTACTAAAAGTATCAGTATGCTTAAAGAAGTAGCAGAGGCTAAATCCTTAAAAAAGACCCTTGGTGCATCGGACTTGATTTTACTGGGTATAGGTTGTATTATCGGTACTGGAATTTTTGTACTCACAGGGGTTGCTGCAGCTAAATATGCAGGTCCTGGTATCATGCTTTCATTCGTATTATCCGGTTTAGCATGTGCTTTCGCAGCATTAGCATACGCTGAATTAGCCGCAATGGTTCCAGTAGCAGGCAGTGCTTATACTTATACCTATGCGGCGTTAGGTGAGATTGTTGCCTGGATTGTTGGGTGGAATCTTATCCTGGAGTATTCAGTAGGCTCTAGTGCGGTTGCTGCTGGATGGTCAGGTTATGTTGTAGGATTACTTAAAACGGGTGGTATCGAACTACCAAAGGCCTTCACGGCAGTTCCAGCAGATGGTGGTATTGTGAATCTACCAGCAGTGCTTATCTCATTGTTTTTAAGTATGCTGTTGGTACGTGGTACAAAAGAAAGTGTTACCCTAAATAAGATTTTAGTAGTAGTTAAGCTTGCAGCAGTCTTTATTTTCTTAGCCTTAGCCGGACCTAAAGTTAATCCTGCAAATTGGTCTCCATTAATGCCATATGGATTTGCGGGTGTGGCAAGCGGTGCTGCAATTATATTCTTCGCTTATATTGGATTTGACGCTGTAGCCACGGCGGCAGAAGAATGCCGTAACCCAAATCGTGATTTACCAATTGGTATAGTTGGCTCACTAGTAGTTTGTACTATCCTTTATATAGTTGTAGCAGGTGTGTTAACTGGTGTTGTACCATATACTGAGCTTAATAATGCCGAACCTGTTGCTTACGCTCTTCGTGCAATTGGATATAATATTGGTTCTGCTTTGGTAGGGACTGGTGCAATTGCAGGTATTACCACAGTACTTTTAGTCTTGATGTATGGTCAGACTCGAGTGTTTTTTGCAATGTCCCGTGACGGTTTAATTCCTGCTGGAGTATGCAAAATTCATCCGAAATATGGTACTCCGCATATTATAACGATAGTTGCTGGTATTGCTGTGGCATTGATTGCTGGCTTTACACCAATCGGAATAATTGCAGAACTTACAAATATAGGTACACTTTTTGCTTTTGTAGTTTCAGCAATCGGAGTTTGGGTTCTTAGAATTACTAAACCTGAGCTGCATCGACCGTTTAGATGCCCTGCAGTCTCAATTATTGCACCTTTAGCTGTGATTTCATGCGGTTATTTAATGTATAATCTTCCGAGTGAAACATGGATTCGTTTCTTTATTTGGAGTGGTATTGGGTTTCTAGTTTATTTTGCTTATAGTTACCGTAATAGTGCTATGAATAAGTCCAATACTATAGAATAATATGTTTATTGATGGGTTATGTTTAAACATAACCCATTTTTTAATTATATGGTCACTAATACCAAGTCTTTTCTAAGATTAGCAGGATTTCTATATTATTTGATAGAATAAAATTTAAAAATAATGGGTTAGAAGCTAACGAATAGGTGAAGTTATGGATAGTAAAAATAGAGTGACGGTTGAAATTTTCGGCGAGTTATATGCTCTAAAGGGTGATATCAAGCCTGAGAGAGTTATAAAATTGGCTGCAGTGGTTGATAAACGTATGAAAACTATTGCTAAGACTAACTCACAGCTGCCACCCTTAAAAGTTGCAGTTTTAGCAGCGCTTAATTTAGCGGACGAATATACCAAATTGGAACAGGACTATAATCAGCTTATAGAGATGTTAAAGGATAAATAGCTGTAGAATAAACTCCTTTTGTTTGTTTATAATAACAAACAAAAGGAGTGATAGTGTGTTTGAAGCTACAGAACTTGGCAGGGTATTTATACATATAATCGCCCTGTGTGCTATAGCATTGATAACTGTTCGGTTAATGGGAAATCGAACAGTTGGACAATTGTCGCCATTTGATTTTGTAATAATGGTAGGTATTGGTGACATTATCGTGTCGGCTGCTATGGACCCGTCGCTTAGTATATTAAATGGAGTAGAGGGTCTAGTAGCTCTACTAGTTTTGCAGCAAATACTTTCTTACCTATCGCTTAAAAATAATACTTTACGTAAGTGGTTTGAGGGAACACCAGTTACGTTAATAAAAGATGGCAGACTATTAGAAGAAAATTTTTCGAAAACCTATTTTAATTATGATGATTTTCGTCAGGAATTGCATAGACAGGGTATGGATATGACTGATATTAAAGATATAAAATTGGCTCGATTGGAAAGTTGCGGAGTATTCTCAGTAATTAAAATTGAGGATAAGGAGCCGCTCACCAAACGTGACTTTGAGGAGTTTCTAAATAGTGTTCACGATAACCCTCTTAGCCCATTTGGACAACACTGGTCAAAAATAGAGCAAATATCAAATGATTTACAATATCTCACAAAAGTACTTAAAGAACAACAAGCCAGTACCGAACAGAAAGTAATTGAAAAACCGCAGAAAACGGAAGAGCTGCATTAGAAAGAGGAAGGGGGCGCCCTTTCTTTTTTATACGATAAGAAAGTATCAACTTTCTTACATGCATAAGGAGATAAGTATCGGCTTCCGCCATCGCTAAGGCTCGGCGCAAGCCGTGTTTTCTTTAACTATATATGATTTATTATGGTTTGAAAGGAATGAACATTTTGATCGAATTACTAGCTCCGGTTGGAAGTAAAGAAGCCTTAAATGCTGCTCTAGAAGGTGGGGCAGATGCAGTATATTTAGCTGGAAAAATGTTTGGAGCCAGAGCGTATGCACCTAACTTTGACGATGAGCAACTTGTTGAAGCTATTAGAAATGCACATTTGCGCGGAGTTTATGTTTATGTGGCAGTTAACACATTAGTAGATAATAGTGAAATGAGACAGCTTATTGACTATTTAGAATTTCTATATGAAGCAGGGGCCGACGGTATAATTGTTCAAGACATCGGTGTTGCTTATGTTGCTCGCAAAGTCGTACCTGGACTTCCAATACATGCTAGTACTCAGATGACAGTGCACAATCTTGAGGGTGTACAGTTTTTACATAGCATAGGGTTTAGTAGAATTGTATTAGCGCGGGAAGTATCACTGGAAGACATTAAATATATTTGCAGCAATACTGAAGCAGAAATTGAAGTTTTCATCCATGGTGCGCTGTGCATCAGTTATTCTGGTCAATGTTTAATGAGTGGAATGATAGGAGGAAGAAGCGGTAATCGTGGACGTTGTGCACAGCCTTGCCGTTTACCTTATACACTGGTTGATAGTAATGGAATGGATGCTTTAGAAAATAAAGATGCTGGTGAATACTTACTTAGTCCTAAAGACCTGAATACTATTGATTTAATTCCTGAATTAATTGAGGCTGGCGTGAAATCGTTTAAAATTGAAGGACGAATGAAGAGACCGGAGTATGTAGCAACTGTTGTTGACATATATCGACGATCAATAGACGGGCATTTGGCTTATCAAGACCAATTCAAAATTGACGACCAAGAAAGAAAAGATCTAGCCCAAATATTTAACCGCGATTTTACTACTGCGTATTTGAAGCATAGGCCTGGGCGCACTATGATGAGCGATCGGCGTCCTAATAATCGAGGAGTTCGCATTGGGCGTGTTATGAGTTACAATGCTGATAAGAGATTAGCTACGATTAAGCTGGATGAGGCTTTAAATATAAATGACATAGTTGAATTTTGGGTTAAAGTCGGCGGACGTGTTAGTGCAACGATTTCAAATATGAAAGTTTATGACCAAGAGGTAAGCACTGCACCAGCGGGGACAAGTGTAACAATACCTGTGCAGTCGCCTGTAAGAGTAAATGATAGAGTTTTCAAAGTCTTTGACTCAAGATTGATGGAGCGTGCTAGGGCTTTTTTTGCTGGTTCAAGTGCAGTGCGGCGTATTCCGGTAGATATCCAAGTCGAGGTTTCAGAAGGCATGCCGCTTAATATTGAAATACGTGACTCAGAGGGTTTTTATGGGCAGGCTCAGAGCAGCTTTTTAGCGGAAAAGGCGTTAAAACGTCCGCTTAATTATGAAACTATCAGTAAACAGATTGAGCGTCTCGGGACAACTATTTTTGAATTAGGTAATTTAAATTGCGTAGTTCAGGGAGAAGTAATGGTTCCTATAAGTGAGATAAATGATACACGTCGAAGAGCGATAGAGGCTTTAGAAAATGCGAGACTAGCTAAATTTAGCCGAGAAGGTTTGGTAAAAAAGAGCTTCGATCACCGGCTGTCAGAGCAAATTTTCGGAAAAAGTAAAAATAAGACAGTGAGTAATGAATCATTAACAGAGTTAGTTGTTAACGTTGATAATATTCAAAAGGTCGAAAAAGCACTAACAAGCGGGGCTGACATAATAATGTTTGGCGGGGAAAACTTTAGTCATCAGCCTATTACTGCCGAAGACTATCGTAAGGCCGTTGAGTTAGTTCGTAAGTATAACCGAAAAATAATCCTAAGTACGCCGCGACTTGTAAAGGAATGGCAAACTAATATACTCAAGGTGGAGCTAGAATTATTTAATGAACTAAAGCCCGATGCTGTAAGTATTGGAAACTTAGGAACACTGCATTTGGCAAATAAAATGATTAATTTACCAATCCATGGTGATTATCAGCTAAATATATACAATAACGCGACGATTCAGTTTTTGGCTCAGCAGTCTGTTGATAGTGTTACACTTTCACCTGAGCTCAACTTTTCTCAGATCGAGGATATCATAAATAGGAGTGTTTTAGGTACGGAATGTATTGTTCACGGCTATTTAACATTAATGATATCCGAGTATTGTACGTTAGGAAGTTATCTCGGAGATCTGCATACAGGCAAATGCAGTAACGCTTGCGTGAACCATAAATTTTGGCTTAAAGATCGAAAGAATGAGCAATTCCCAATTGTTACAGACCAGTTTTGCAGAATGCATGTATTAAATGCAAAAGAATTAAGTTTACTGCCCCATGTTCCAAGGCTTACTAAACTTGGCGTTGCAAGAATAAGGATAGAAGGCAAGTATAGTAGTGTCGAAACAATAGGGCGAATTACTAAACTCTATAGTGAACTTATTACTAAGGGAGAAAAGCACCCGCTGTTTGAGCAAGACCGGATTAATATGTTAGAACATGAAAACATTACTAGAGGACATTATTTCAGGGGTGTATTGTAAAGGGAGATTGAAATGGATTTATCAGTTTCACGCACTTTGGAGTTTGATAAAATACGAGATATGTTGGCACAGCGCACAAGTTCTTCGCTTGGAAGAGAGTTGGCTGAAGCTCTAGAGCCAGTAAGTGATCTTACTCAAGTTAGGCATAATATTGCCGAAACAAAGGAAGCGTTCGATATTCTAAGTGTCGCTATAAATGCACCATTAGGAGGGATTCGTGATATTAGATCATCTCTCAAAAAGGCGCAAGTTGGCGGCATATTAGAGCCACACGAAATTGTAAGTGTTGGCAGTAATTTATATGCTGCACGGAGAGCAAAGGCATTTTTTAATGACCTGACTGTAACAGTGCCAATACTTTCAGGTATGGCTGCTAACATTGAGGTCTTACGTAATATTGAAACTTTGATAGACAACACCATTAGTGAACAAGGAACAATTCGTGATGATGCGAGTGTTGAACTGCAGCGGATTAGGCGGGAAATAAAAAATTCGCAAATTAAGATAAAAGAAAAACTAGACGCAATATTGCGCTCAACGGAATATCAGAAGCTATTCCAAGATGTTTTGGTAACTATGCGGGGTGATAGATACGTTGTACCTATCAAACAGGAATATCGACACAATTTCCCTGGAATAGTACATGACCAATCAGCAAGTGGAGCAACAGTTTTTATTGAGCCAATGGCAGTTGTAAACTTAAACAACGATATAAAACAATTGATGGCAGCAGAAAAAAATGAAATTGAACGGATTCTTCAAATGCTTTCAGGGCAAATTGCTAATAGTGCGCCAATAATTCATTTTAACTGTGAAATATTGGCTCAGCTCGATTTTGCATTTGCAAAAGCTCGATTAGCTTTTGAAATGAAGGCTGATATGCCACATATAAATGATAAAGGGGTTATTGATTTAAAGCAGGCTCGTCACCCACTGATACCGGATGAGAATGTAGTTCCGATTGATATTAATTTAGGTAAAAAGTTTAACACCCTTTTAATTACAGGGCCAAATACAGGTGGCAAAACGGTGACAATGAAAACTGTCGGCTTATTTGCTTTAATGAATCAGTCGGGATTATTTATACCTGCCTCTAGCGGTTCACAAATGACGATTTTTAACAATATTTACGCTGACATTGGCGACGAGCAAAGTATTGAACAAAGCTTAAGTACATTTTCAGCACATATGACAAACATAGTGCGAATACTAAATCGTGTTTCTCAGGGTGATCTAGTTTTAATTGATGAAGTTGGAGCAGGGACTGATCCGGAAGAGGGAGCTGCTTTGGCTATGGCAATACTAGAACATCTAATTAATAAAGACGCTAAGACAATAGCAACAACGCACTATAGTGAGTTAAAAACATTTGCTTATTCTAGACATGGAATAGAAAACGCCAGCGTAGAATTTGATATACAAACTCTTCGTCCTACGTATCGGCTGCTAATAGGTATACCTGGCAGTAGTAATGCTTTCGCAATCAGCAGACGATTAGGACTGGCAGATAATATTATCGAAAGAGCCAAACAACTTATTAGTACAGACCATGCAGAGCTTGATAGTGTATTAAATGAGCTTGAAGCCCAAAAAATTAAATATGAAAATCTTACTAGGGAAATAAGAGCTCAGGAGCAAAACTTAATTACTCTGCAAAACAGATTAAGCATTGAGCAACAAGAATTTAAGCATAAAAAAGAAAAAATATTGGCTCAAGCCCAAAATGACGCTTCCTCATTAATTAGGCAAGCAAGGCGTGAATCTGAAACCATAATAAGTGATCTTAAAGCACAATTTAACAACAATAACGCTAAAGACAGGCAGCAAGCGATAGATTCTGCTCGCAAAAGGATAAAAGATGGGCTGGCGGAACTTGTTGTTGAAACAGATGTAAGTTCTTTCATTCCAGCACATATTGGCTCTCTAAGTCAAGGAAGTACAGTTTACGTGACTAACTTAAATCAGAAAGGGACCGTTATTTCTACTAGCTCAGATCAGGTCACGGTGCAAATTGGACTTATGAAAGTAAATGTGCCAATCAGTTCGTGCCGATTAGTAGGGGAAGAACATATTACGCGAGAAAAATCAAAAACGAAAACTGTTAATTTTGCCAAAGTTTATGATGTTCAAAGACAAATTGACGTACGGGGAACGACTGTAGAAGAAGCAGAGATGCTGTTGGAAAAATACCTTGATGATGCTATTTTGGCCGGCTTAACTCAAGTAATAGTTATTCATGGAAAAGGAACTGGAGCCTTAAGAAAAGGTGTTAGAACTTATCTGAAAAATCATCATCATGTAAGAGATATTAGTATTGGTGAGTTAAACGAAGGTGGTGATGGTGCTACCGTAGTGCGCCTGACATAATACATAAAAATGATTAGAGGATAGGATGGAGGAGAATAATGATAACTAAGAGCAAAGAGATTGAAGAACGTGCAATTGAAAGAGTTGCTGATTCAATGTGTGTTGCAGCTAGAACAGCTCCAAAAGGTAAGGGAATTGATAATTTAGTAACAATGACGGTTAAAGGCGGCATTAAAAATCAACTCGTTGACGAAATGCGTAGAATTGCTAAATCATCTGGAGCTCAGTTTTTTGAACGTGATGCGAACTGTGTTGAGAAGGCGTCACTAGTAGTGTTGATGGGCCAAAAGGTCAGACCGAACGGAGTGCCTAATTGCGGCTACTGTGGTTATGCAAATTGTGAGGAAAACGCCAAGAAGTCAGGCTTGTGTGCTATAAGTATTGGCGATTTAGGTATTGCAATGGGATCGGCCGTAAGTATTGCAGCCCATAATCATGTTGATAATAGAATTATGTTTAGTATTGGCCGTGCAGCTTTAAATTTAGATTTATTCGAGGAAAATGTAGCAATTGCATACGGTATTCCATTAAGTGTGTCAGGAAAGAGTCCTTTCCATGATCGAGGCTAAATGAAAAAAAACAAGAGGTGTGAGCTGATTAGCTCACACCTCTTTGCTTTTAGAAGCTTGTTTTCCAGTTAAGAAATCGGCCTGTAGATCTCTTTGATTCTTCCTCAGTCTCATTAATAGTTGAATTAGGCGGTATTGGCATTGCTTCAGTAATAGCTGCTGCGGGGGATTCCTTTTTTGTCTCTGATTTTACTTCAGGTTTAGTGTCTATTTTTTCTTGTTTTTCCGGCTTAGAGGTATCATTTTTTTCATTGCTATTATTTGAGCTGTGGCTGCCGCCACTGCCACCTAAGGTGTTGATTAGACCTAATATAGAAGACATATTTGATGGGTTTAGCTTTGATTTTAATTGTGGACTATTGAGAAGCGGCAGCAAAGACATAAGAGTATCCATAGATGGACCGCCACCACCACCACCACCGTCCCCTTTAGTCAATTCGCCGAGAAGTTTTTGAATTGGGCTGCCGGCTGTCGTAGTAGGTACCGCTGAGTTGACGGTGTGAGATTGATTCTTATTTAATATTGTAATAATACATAATAGAGATAGTAAGTTTATTAAGCTATCATAATTTCCCTCAGTTGTATCCAGCATCCTTATAATACTTTGCAGCATTGTCTTGTCAGAGGATCCGTTAGACATAAAGGCCCCCCCTTAAAATAAGCCAGGAATCTTAGGGATGTTTAAATCAGAAGTCAATTTATTCATAGCCGTCTGATTGAGTTCCCGAGATTTTGCCATGGCGTTATTAATAGTCGCTACCAGTAAATCTTGCAGAAGAGCTGAATTATCTGGAGACAGATATTTACTATTTAGTTCAATAGACATGATATCCTGCTGCCCGTTAACACTTACTTTGATAACGTCACCACTTGAAACATCAATACGTTCATTTTTTAACTGTTCTTGAATTGTTTGAACGTTTTGCTGTACCTTCTTAACCATTTCCATCATATTGCCAAGATTTTCAAACATTAAAACAACACCTCCGATAATTTTTATGCCACACTATGCTAGCAGAATAATTTTGTGAGTGTCCAATTTTAATGATACCTAATTTAACTATCTAACATATATTAAGATAGATCATGATTTTGTGAGGAGGGGTCGGGATGCGCTTACGCAGGAATAGAAGAACAATAGAAGAGGTTAATCCTGGGGCGGTTAGCGAATCTAGCGAGTCACCAAATTCTAATATACACTCAAATCAGGATAAAGACGTTAAAATTGCAAAGCCTGAAAAAATGTTGAATTCGCCATTGAGGTTTATTAGAAAGGTTTTAGATAATCCCAATTTTAGTTTTCAATTAATGGTAATTATATTAACATTGGCATCAGAGAATGTTCAGATGGATAGGAGAATTGAAGGGATGACATCAACGGTAGACCGCATAAGGAGCATTGCAGAAGTAATAAACAATACAATGAATTCAGTAAAGGTTGCCGCCGAAGCCCCTAAGACCATTAGACGTCTTTTAGAATAATGCTATTTTAGTTAAAGTAGATTTTTGACGAGTAACACTTCGACAGAATTAGCCATATATTGAAGTAGAAGGGCGGGCGGTACTTAAAAATGTGGTCTAGCAGCACATATTTAAACAGCTGCCCTCAAAAAGATACATTTTTAAGGAGGTAGTATTCGATGGCAAGAGGTTGTGGCGGATTCGGTGGTTCAAGTTCTTTGTGGATAATCATCATAATCATCATCTTACTGTTCTTCTTTGAAGATGACACTACATTTTCCTAATCATACTTAAGTTATAACTAAACAATTTCTTCATTTGTAGGCAAAGAGGACACAATGCTAAGTCAACCCTAAAATCAAACTAACGGAAGCAAATAAAGCTGAAGCTAATGAGAAAGGGGGATAAAGTATGGGTCGTGGATTTGGCTGTGGTGGCGGAAATAGTGCTATTTGGATTATAATTATAATTATCATATTATTGTTCTTCTTTAACGATGATACTTTTGACACAACTCTCTAGTAATGTATATGCACCAAAAAAGAAAACACGCGTAAAAAACGCGTGTTTTTTTATATTACTAATTATTTTTTTTATCTTTATCAGATTTTGGTGGAGGTGGAGCGACTGACTGTGATTCTCCTTTTTCGGACTTAGGTGGCGGAGGCAGAGTTTTGTCAGTAGGTTTAGGTTCAGTTGAAGAAGGGATAGAAGGATCACTTTTATCTTTGTCAGTTGCTTTGTCTTTATCCTTATCTTTTTCCTTGTCTTTGTTTTTTTCATCAGCATCATTTGGCTTATTTGGATCAGTCTTATTCAAATCTTCTGGAGGGGTATTATCAATTGTAACGCCAGAAGGCCTAATGAAATCCCGATAAGGAATTTTGGAAGTGGCTTCGGTCATAAAACTGCGCCAAATTTGGGCTGGTATACTACCTCCGGTTATACCGTTCAAATAGCCGTCATTATCATTGCCTAGCCAAACAGAAGCAACTAGATCAGGCGTGAAGCCAACAAACCAAGCGTCTTTGTAATCACTTGTAGTGCCAGTTTTACCTGCCGCTGGCCTTCCGATATTAGCTGCAGCTCCTGTACCATGGGTTAATACCCCGCGCATCATATCAGTTACTATATAAGCGCTTTTTTCACTAACTACAGCTTTTTCTCGTGAGTTGTTTTGCTCTAGTACCTTACCATTACGGTCAACTATTTTTACTATTACAATCGGTTCGACTTTAATGCCGTTATTTGCAAACACGCCATAGGCACTGGCGAGTTCAAGAGGAGTAACACCTTTTGTAAGGCCCCCTAATGACATTGCAAGATTTCTATCATTTGTTGAACCGTGTAATACTAAAGTAGATATACCCATTTGTTGTGCGTAATAAAGTGGTTTATCTACTCCTACTTGATTTGCAAGTTTTACTGTTGGGATATTTAGAGAATTTTCAAGTGCTGTGCGTAGAGTTACTTTACCATGTAGTTTCCCATCATAATTGACAGGGGACCAGCTTCCGAAGCTAATTGGAGAGTCTTCAATTACCGTTGAAGGACTCATTCCATTCTCAATTGCAGCCAAGTACACAAATGGTTTAAAGGCTGAACCTGGCTGACGTTCTGCCATAACAGCACGGTTAAACTGGTCATTGCCTCGTCCGCCTACCATTGCTTTAATGTGACCAGTTCGCGGATCGATCGCAACTAGGGCACCTTGAGGTTGCTTAATTCCACTTGAATCAGTATATACTGCAGGCAATTTACCCATTGCTCGTTCAGCGGCATGCTGCATATCGAGATCTAACGAAGTGTAGATTTTCAAACCATCTTTATATACAGCATCAGCACCATATTTATCTATAAGTATTTGGGTCACATAATCGACAAAATAGGAGGCAATCTTACCGCCTGAAGAATTAACTTGGCGTGTAGCAAGAGCGATTTTAGTATTTTTAGCTTTTGTTGCCGACGATTGATCAATATACTCATATTTAACCATTTGCTCGATGACGGTATTTTGTCTTTCGGTTGCGGCTTTAAGATTATTTAGCGGTGAATAATAGTTAGGGCTTTTAGGGATACCTGCAAGCATTGCACATTCAGCTAAATTAAGATCTTCTACATTTTTACCAAAGTATAAATGCGCCGCTGCCTGTACGCCGTAAGCGCCTTGCCCGAAATAAATCTGATTTAGATAGAGCTCTAATATTTCATTTTTTGTGTATTGTCGTTCTATTTGCAAAGCTAGAAAGGCTTCTTGAATCTTTCGCTGTAAGGTCCTTTCTTGTGATAGATAAGCATTCTTAGCCAACTGTTGGGTGATAGTACTACCGCCCTCAGATACGCCTCGGTCCATAATATTTGACCAAACAGCTCTCAGAATCCCACGGGGATCAATGCCCATATGCTGATAAAAACGTGCGTCTTCTGCCGCGATAAAAGCATTCTGAAGATTTTTAGGTACCTTGTTTAGTGTAACTGGGACGCGGTTTTCTACCGAGTGGACTGTTGTAATTAAATTACCGTTTATATCGTAAATCTGCGATGACGCAGGTGGTCTTATATCGTTTGTGAGACCAGGCTTTGTGTTAAGGCTAGCTGTTAAAAAACCTAAGCCTGCTCCGGTAATCATTACAATAAATACGATTAGTATAATAGCTATTGGTTTAGTATATCCCTTCTTTGAGTCCTTTCGTTTGTTGGGAACGTCACTGTTGGAGTTCTTCATTGACAACCTCCTTGCTAATTACCATATGACAAACATTATATCATAAAAAAATAAATTGGTAGGAGAATTATTAAAGATCGACAGGAGTTTGTAATAGCGTTAATGTTTATTAATTCTAAAATAAGCACCAATTTTCATATGCTTCCATATAATACATGACAAATATCCCGATTTGGTTAATTTTTGATTGGGGAGGAAAACCCATGAGGTTCACAGTGCGACGAAAGCGAAGGATACCATCAGTAACAGTCATAATTGCGATACTGATTACGCTAATCTCATATACCCTTTGGATAATGGAAATACACCTAAAGCCAACATTGCTTGCTATAGCGGAGGCACGTTCAAGATTAATTGCTACTGAAGCAATTAATAATGTTATAAATAATAAAGTGAGCCAAAGTATTGATCCACAAACTTTGGTCACAGTGAAAGTAGATAGCAGAGGCAGAGTTGTTCTTATTCAGCCTAATACAATGGAATTTAACAAACTAGCTGCGGATACTACAATTAAAGTACAAGAGGCATTGAAAGGTATTGCTGAAGAAAAAATTGCTATACCAATTGGTCAAGTATTGGGCAGTCAGTTTTTAGCGAGTATGGGGCCTAAAATAACCGTAACGATAATACCGATCGGAACTGTTCAAGTAAACGTTATTGATAAGTTCGAGCAAGCAGGTATAAACCAGACGAGGCATATGGTTTACTTAGTCGCGACGACTGATGTTAAAATAGTTGTACCGCTAGTTAGTAAGAGCGTCAGCGTAAACACTCAAGTTCCTATAGCCGAATATGTAGTTGTTGGTGAAGTGCCAAGTACATATGTGCAGTTTCCTTTCCCTCTTCCACATGAATTCAGTGGTAATGACCCAGGTAACGGCAGTGCCCATTAACTATATAGTAGTTTTCACTGGCTAGAAATAAGGTGTCTTATTTCTAGCCAGTGCTTTTTAGGTTTTATGGTATTATTTACAATTGGAGTTTGATTGACAGTGGTCATCATATGTGGTAACCTAGTTAAGTCGTCGTTAAACGGTGGCACAAAATACCAAAAGAAACATATTGACATGATGAATTGGTTGTGTTAATATAGATAAGCTGTCAGATGGCAGCGAGTCAAATAAGGTTGAACGCAAGAACAACCAGTGTTCCCTGAAAACTAAACAATGTAAGAAGAATTAATGCCAGATGTGCGGTGCTCATTGAGCACAAAACGTTAATCGTGCAAACGAATTAACAAAGCAATTTCGAATTATAAAGAGCCATCAAGGTTCTTCATAAATAAATTTTATGGAGAGTTTGATCCTGGCTCAGGACGAACGCTGGCGGCGTGCCTAACACATGCAAGTCGAACGGGGTTACATTCAGCACTGAG
This sequence comes from Dendrosporobacter sp. 1207_IL3150, assembly GCF_036763085.1. Taxonomy (NCBI): domain Bacteria; kingdom Bacillati; phylum Bacillota; class Negativicutes; order Selenomonadales; family Sporomusaceae; genus Dendrosporobacter; species Dendrosporobacter sp. 1207_IL3150. Next base: position 231 of record NZ_JBAIYU010000026.1, on the reverse strand, counting down.
TGCTTTTGATTGAGGGATATAGACAGCGCATATGCTGCGGAGGATTGTGAACGATAGTGAACAATCCGGAGTAGCATTACGCCCTATAAAGTGACTAACACAAACTTCAATTTAAAAGAACACTGAGTGCTGAATGGAACCTAGTGGCGAACGGGTGAGTAACGCGTAGACAACCTGCCTTCTAGATGGGGACAACGTTCCGAAAGGGACGCTAATACCGAATGTTGTATT